>NZ_JBXAJS010000001.1:625638-844184 GCF_058797535.1 Pseudomonas sp. GW823-FHT02E01
GCTTGCTCGCGATGAGGCCGGCACATCCAACACCCATGTCGCCTGATAGGCCGCCATCGCGAGCAAGCTCGCTCCCACCGGATCGCGGCCAGACGCAAATCCCGGGAACGCCTAATAAACCTGTGGGAACGAGCTTGCTCGCGATGAGGCCGGCACATCCAACACCCATGTCGCCTGATAGGCCGCCATCGCGAGCAAGCTCGCTCCCACAGGGGATCAAACACCCACAACGGAAGGGGCAGTTTCAAATTGGTCGGCTAGTCCATTCGGACGAGGCGACTCGCGCGCTGCAGCCATAACCTGTCTCTACAACAATAAAACCGTGTCGAGACTCATCATGCGCAAAACGACTTGTGCTCTGTTCATCATCCTCTGTGCGGGTGCTTCCACCAGTCTGTGCCAGCTGTTCAAGAACGAAGCCTACCGACCGACCACGGCTTACTTCAGCTGTTCGAGCTCGGCCATCAACTGCTACCCGCCTGTGGTGCGCAATCTGCTGCCTTGAGCACGGTTTCCACCGGCCATAAAAAAACCACCGGATCGGTGGTTTTTTCGTTGCCGCATTAATCAGGTCGGCAGTACACCCCTGGCCCGCGACAGGGTCAGCGCCAGGTCTTCGATCATGTCTTCCTGGCCACCCACAGTTCCGCGTCGGCCCAGCTCCACCAGCAGTTCGCGAGCAGCGATGCCGTACTTCTGCTCGGCACGCTTGGCGAACAACAGGAACGAGCTGTAGACCCCGGCGTAACCCAGGGTCAGGGCATCGCGGTCGAGGCGGATCGGCTGGTCCATCATCGGCACCACCAGGTCTTCGGCCACATCCATGATCTTGTACAGGTCGACGCCACTGTTGACGCCCATGCGCTCCAGCACCGCGACGAACACTTCCAGCGGCGTATTGCCCGCCCCCGCGCCAAGACCAGCGACCGAGCCGTCGATCCGTGCAGCACCGGCCTCGATGGCAGCCAGGGAGTTGGCGATGGCCATGCCCATATTGTGGTGACCGTGGAAACCGACTTCGGTCCCGGCGTTCAGCCCCGCACGCAGGGCCCCGATCTTTTGCGTCACTTCATCGGGCAGCATGTAGCCGGCCGAGTCAGTGCAATAGATGCAATTGGCGCCGTAGCTTTCCATCAACCGCGCCTGCTCCAGCAGTTTTTCCGGGCTGACCATGTGCGCCATCATCAGGAAGCCAACGGTGTCCAGGCCCATCTTCGCCGACATGCCGATGTGCTGGCCGGACACGTCCGCCTCGGTGCAGTGGGTCGCCACACGAATGGTCGACACGCCGTGTTCGTGGGCCATTTTCAGGTGGTCGAGGGTACCGATCCCCGGCAACAACAGAGCCGAAACCTTGGCCTGTTTCATCTTCGGAATCACCGCAGAGAAGTATTCCTCGTCGCTGTGGGCCGGGAAACCGTAGTTCAGCGAAGCACCGCCCAGACCATCGCCGTGGGTGATTTCGATCAGCGGCACACCGGCCGCATCGAGACCGGTGGCCACCGAGACCATTTGTTCGATACTGATCTGGTGCTGTTTGGCGTGCATGCCGTCGCGCAGGCTCATGTCATGCAGACGGACGCTCTTATCTTGCAAATTCATAGCGATTCTCCACTCAACGGGCAGGCAATTGCAGGGTGCCCTTGTGGGCTTCTTCGGCGAACATCTCGGCCGTGCGCAAACCGGCGGCGGTCATGATGTCGAGGTTGCCGGCGGACTTGGGCAGGAAATCGCCGAGGCCTTCGACCTCGATGAAAATCGACACCTTGCGCCCGTCGAACACCGGCCCGTTGATCAGCTTGTAGCCGGGCACATAGCGCTGCACTTCACGGACCATCTCCAGCACCGAGGTGCGGATTGCATCCTGGTTCGGCTCGTCATCGGTCAGGCAATGGATGGTGTCGCGCATCATCAGCGGCGGCTCGGCCGGGTTGATCACGATGATCGCCTTGCCGCGTCGGGCGCCGCCGATCTTCTCCACCGCACCAGCGGTGGTGCGGGTGAACTCGTCGATGTTCTGCCGCGTGCCCGGGCCCACCGAACCGGAGGACACCGTCGCGACGATCTCGCCGTAGCTCACCGGCTGCACCCGCGACACCGCCGCCACCATCGGGATGGTCGCCTGGCCACCGCAGGTGACCATGTTGACGTTCATCGCCAGGCTCGACGCGTGCTCCTTGAGGTTGACCGGCGGCACGCAGTACGGACCGATGGCCGCCGGCGTGAGGTCGATCATGATCACCCCGAGTTCGTTGAGCTTGCGGCTGTTTTCCGCGTGTACGTAAGCCGAGGTGGCATCGAAGGCAATGCGAATGTCATCGTCGAGGACGTGAGGCAGCAAGCCATCGACACCGCCGGCGGTGGTTTTGATGCCCATTTCCCGAGCACGTTTCAGGCCTTCGGATTCAGGGTCGACACCAACCATCCACACCGGCTCGATCCATTGCGATCGGCACATTTTCATCAGCAGATCGGTGCCGATGTTGCCCGGGCCGATAATGGCCGCTCTGAGTTTTTTGCTCATGGGGGTCAAACTCCAAAAGTCAGGCGCAGAAAGACACCCGGGCACTGCCCAGGCCATCAATGGTCAGTTCAAAACGGTCGCCGGCACGGGCCGGTTCCAGCGGTACCAGCGAGCCGGACAGGATGATTTCCCCGGCCTTGAACGGAATGCCGAAGGCGCCCAGGGTATTGGCCAGCCAGGCCACCGCCGTCAACGGGTTGCCCTGCACCGCCGAACCCAGGCCTTCACTCAGGGGCTCTGCGTTTTTGAACACACGCATGCGCAAATTCGGCAGGTCCAGTTCGCGCGGATCCACCTTGCTGTCGCCCAACACAAACACTCCGCAAGAAGCGTTGTCTGCGACCGTGTCCTGGATGCGGATGCGCCAGTCGTGAATCCGCGAGTCGACGATCTCGAAGCACGGCATCACGTATTCGGTGGCGGCCAGCACGTCGGCTTCGGTGATGCCGGGGCCGACCAGGTCATGCTTGAGCTTGAAGGCGATCTCGCCCTCGGCACGGGGTTGTATCAGTTTGTTGGCGGACAGGGAAATTTGCGCATCGTCATCGAACGACATCTGTCGCGTGATGAAGCCGAAATCCGGCTGATGCACGTTGAGCATCTGCTGCACTGCCGCCGAGGTCACGCCGATTTTCTTGCCGACGATCTGGTCACCGGCCGCCACCCGACGCTCAATGGCGTACAGGGAAATGTGATAGGCGTCTTCGATGCTGATCGACGGCCAGCGTTCGGTCAGCGGCGCCAGGGTGGAGCCGCTGAGCAGCGCCTGATAAAGCTCTTCGCCGAACTCACGGCGCAATTGCACGCTCATCCACGGGCCTCCTGAAAAAACGCCAGGCACTGGCGGTTGAAAAAGTCACGGTGCTCGACCTGGACCCAATGCCCGCACTCGCTGAGCATCACGAAACGTATTTGGGTGCAGTGTTCAAGCATGGTCTGGGCACCGGAGGACGGGCAGAACTTGTCGTTCATGCCCCAGAAACCGAGGATCGGGCACTGCAATTCACCCAGGCGCGACGTCATGTTCGGCACCTGCATGGTCGACAGCACGCACACCGGTTGCTGCTTAACCACGGCGACGCGCTCGTTCACCGTTTCGTCGCTGATCAGGGTTTCGTCGAACAGTTGCAGGGCCAGCAGGCGACGCATGCCCGCCGCATCGTTCAGCTCACCCTTGGCGAAAGCCGCGCCCATTTTCTGGATGCCGTCCATCTGCAGGTAATACTGTTCTTTTTCCATCAGGCCACCGGGCGCCATCAGCACCAGACGGCTGATACGCTGCGGTTGGTCGAGGGCCAGTTTGATCGCGATCGCGCCGCCCAGGGAATTGCCGACCAGCACGCAACGCTGGATGTCGAGGGCATCGAGCAAACCGCTGAGGGCGGCGACAAAAAAGTCCAGGGTGTAGAGGGTGTCGGGCTTGTCTGAAGCGCCGTAGCCGGGCAAATCCGGGACGATCACCCGGTAACCAGCTTCGGCGAACAGCGGGTAGTTCTGCTTGAAGTTGCTGTGACCGCTGGCACCCGGTCCGCTGCCATGGATGAAAATCACCGGCTCGCCGTTGCCGATGTCTCTGTAGTGCAGCTGCAAACCATCCGGCAGCGTAACGAAGTGCCCTTGCGCTGAAGCGCCCATAAGGTGTCCTCCCGGCCTGTTGTTGTCGCCGGATTATTCCGAGGGCCCGGACAATCAACATCGTCCGACAGGACTACGCACCTGCACTGTGTAGGAGCGAGCTCGCTCGCGATGATCGCCAACGATGACGCTGGATACCTGACACCCCGCGGTGCTCTCAGGTCCATCGCGAGCAGGCTCGCTCCTACAGACAATCTCTAGTCCCTTTGGACGTTGGCCTGCCGGGGTTGCAGACCTAGCATCGGTTACATTCCCGAGCGACAGAACGAGACACCCCATGCTTGATCCAATGGACTTTCGCGGCAAAGTGGTACTGGTCACCGGAGGTGGCAAAGGTGTGGGTCGCGGCATCAGCCAGCGCTTTCTGGACTGTGGTGCCGAGGTGGTGATTTGCGGTCGCGAAGCACCACAAACCTTGCCGGCCAGCGCCGGGCGCGAGGCGGTGTTCGTGGCCTGCGACCTGCGGGATGTCGAGCAGTCCGGGCGCTTGATTACGCAGATCGTCGAGCGCTTCGGCCGCCTCGATGTGCTGGTCAACAACGCCGGCGGTTCGCCGAATGCCGACGCCGCCACGGCTTCGCCGCGCTTCAGCGAGGCAATCATCCGCCTGAACCTGATTGCGCCACTGAACCTGTGCCAGCAGGCCAACCAGGTGATGCAGGCCCAGGCCGACGGTGGCGCAATCATCAACATCTGCAGCGTCAGCGCCACCCGCCCTTCCCCCGGCACCGCCGCTTATGGTGCGGCCAAGGCCGGCTTGCTCAACCTGACGACCTCGCTGGCGGTGGAATGGGCGCCCAAGGTGCGGGTCAACGCCGTGACCGCCGGGCTGATTCTCACCGAGCAGGCGGCCATGCATTATGGTGACGACGCGGGCATTGCCAGGGTGGCCGCGACCATTCCGTTGCAACGCCTGGCGACCCCGGAGGATATTGGCGACACCTGCCTGTACCTGGCATCGACATTGGCCCGTTACGTCAGCGGCGCGGACATCGCGGTGCATGGCGCGGGAGAACGCCCGGCATTTCTCGATGCGGCTCAATCCCATCCATAAGAGGACTTTCGACATGCCCGTAGCCAGCCACAGCGTTGTGCTGAACCTCACGCGACAAGCCGCCTGGACCAGACTACGCGACCTGAGCCTTGCCCCGCACTACGTACCAGGCCTGACCGGTTGCCAGTTTCATCCTGGCGCAACGGAAGGTATCGGCGCCAGTCGCCGGGTGTTGCGCAAGGGCGGTCAGTATCTGGATGAAAGCGTGGTGCAGTGGCAGGAAGGCACGGGGTTCGTGCTGCGGTTGCACAAGGGCGGCAATGACTCGCCCTTTCCGTTTCGCCAGGCGAGTTTCAGTTATGCCTTGCAAGCCGAAGGCAACGCGACCCGCATCACTCTGCAAATGAGTTACAGCCTGCGCGGTGGCAAGCTGTTTGAAGGGTTGCTGGCCAAGGCTTTCAACAAGGTCGTTCGGCAGATTGCCGAGAACCTCAAGGCCTACTACGAAACCGGCCGAACGCAGAATCCGGATATGGCTGTCAGCACATCCAATATCAATGCTGCCTGATACACCGCCATCGCGAGCAAGCTCGCTCCCACAGGGGATTAAGGTGTACTCGCAATGCCGGCGTCACCACAAAAACTGTGGGAGCTAGCTTGCTCGCGATGAGGTCGGCACATTCAACATTGATGCTGCCTGACATGCCGCCATCGCGAGCAAGCTCGCTCCCACAGGGGATTGGGGGCTCGCAATGCCGGTGTCACCACAAAAATTGTGGGAGCGAGCTTGCTCGCGATGAGGTCGGCACATTCAACATTGATGTTGCCTGACATGCCGCCTTCGCGAGCAAGCCCGCTCCCACAGGGGATTGGGGTGTGCTCGCAATGCCGGCGTCACCACAAAAACTGTGGGAGCGAGCTTGCTCGCGATGAGGTCGGCACATCCAACATTGATGCTGCCTGACATGCCGCCATCGCGAGCAGGTTCGCGCCTACAGGAGCCACCTCTGGAGTGAGCAACCTTCAGGAACGTGCCACTTCCGAGTGAGCGGTAAAACGGGTGGCGACAATCTTCCATTTTCCGGCGATACGCTGATAACGGTCCTGATAGAACCCACCCAACTGCCGCGTCGCCCCGCTCTCGCCATCCAGGTTGAAATACCACAGGGCCCAACGGCCCTGGGCTTCATCTTCGCTTAGCACATCGATTTCCGGGTTGGCGCCGTGATGCAGGTCGATCACCCGCTCATGGCAGGCCAGTTCGCGGTACAGCGCGACAAAACTGTTGCGCTCACGAAAGATCCCCAACGGGCCGTAATCGATCAGCACTTCACCTTCGGCGAAGCAGTCGGCAATCACCTCGACCTGCTTGAGGTCGCAGGCGTTGAGGTAGCGATGCTTGAGCTGGCGAATATCCTCCAGCGCTTCCAGGCGGGCGATCCGCTGCTCCAGGTTCATGCTGCACCTCGCGTCGTCACATTGACCTCACTCCAGTAGGCTTTCATCGAGCGGACTTTGCCGTCGGTATCGAATTCCATCACGTCGATCACATGCAGCGAGCACGGTTGCCCACCCCACTCCATGTCGACCCGGAACGGCATCGCGCCGCAACCGTTGAGCGTCGCACGCACCGGGCCGGTCTGGGTTGCGGAGACTTTCATCGCCCCCAGTCCTTCACGGTAAAAGCGCGCGATAGCGTCGATGCCCTGCAACGGCGCCTGGCCGACCGGGTCTTCAACGGTGGCGTCTTTGGCATAGAGCGCGAGGATGCCGTCGATGTCGCCGGCATCCACCAATTCCACGTAACGCGCCATTGTCGTCTGGATATGTTGTGCGCTGATCATTCAGACCACCTCGAACAGAGCAGCAGCGCCCATGCCGCCACCGATGCACATGCTCACCACCACGTAACGCAAGCCGCGACGCTGGCCTTCGACCAACGCGTGGCCAACCATCCGCGCCCCGGACATGCCGAACGGATGGCCGATGGCGATCGCCCCGCCGTTGACGTTCAGGCGCTCGGCCGGAATGCCCAGGGTGTCGCGGCAGTACAGCACCTGGCAGGCGAACGCTTCGTTCAACTCCCAGAGGCCGATGTGGTCCATGGTCAGGCCATGACGCTTGAGCAGTTTCGGAATCGCGTAGATCGGACCGATGCCCATCTCGTCGGAATTGCAGCCGGCGACGGCCATGCCGCGATAGATCCCCAGCGGTTCCAGGCCACGTTTCTCGGCCATTTTCGCGCTCATCAACACCGAGGCCGACGCACCGTCGGACAACTGCGAGGCGTTGCCGGCGGTGATGAAACGACCCTTGTCGCTCCACTGACCGCCCGGCCACACTGGCTCCAGCGCCTTCAGGCTCTGGAGAGTGGTGTCGATGCGGTTGCACTCATCGCGCAGCAAGGTGACGGTTTCATAACTGGTTTCGCCGGTGGCCTTGTCGAACAGTGCCTTGCGGCTTGCCAGCGGCGCGAGCTCCCGGTCGAAGCGTCCGGCGCTCTGGGCCTGTGCGGTACGCAGCTGGCTCTGGTAGCTGTATTCGTCCTGCTCGTCGCGGGAGATGCCGTAGCGCGCGGAGACGATCTCGGCGGTTTCGATCATCGGGATGTAGGCGTGCGGGTCCAGCTCGATCACCGAACCCGACTGATTGCGATACAGGTTCTTGTGCTTGTTCTGCACCAGGGAAATCGACTCCAGGCCACCGGCCACGGCGATGTCGATTTCGTCGCACATGATGCCCTTGGCGGCCATGGCGATACTCATCAGGCCCGACGAGCACTGGCGCTCGACGGCCATCCCGGCAACCGATGCCGGCAAGCCACCGGCAATCGCACACAGGCGCCCCAGGTTATAGGACTGCGTACCCTGCTGCGCGGCGGCGCCGATGATCACGTCGTCCACTTCACCCGGTTCGATACCGGCACGGCGCACGGCTTCGCGCACCACATGTCCGCCCAGTTGCGGCGCTTCGGTGTCATTGAACGCACCGCGAAAGGCTTTGCCGATCGGGGTGCGGGCGGTGGAAACGATGACGGCTTCTTTCATGCTGGATTCCTCGAAAATGCTGTTGAAGGTCAGGCCGGGTAATAGCGACTGATGGTGTCGACCACGCAGCCGGGACGCTCCTCGCCATCGATTTCGACGCTGACGCGGATGGTCGCCTGTACGCCGCCCTTCACTTCCTCGACCGCGATCAGTTGCGCACTGCCGCGCACCCGCGAGCCGACGCGCACCACCGAGGGGAAGCGCACCCGCTCACAGCCGTAATTGACACCCATGGCCAGGCCACGGACCTCGACGATCTGCGGCAAGAACAGGTTGACCAGCGACAGGCTCAGGTAGCCGTGGGCAATGCAGGCGCCGAACGGACCGTTGGCAGCCTTGAGCGGATCGACGTGAATCCACTGGTGATCGCCGGTGGCGTCGGCGAAGCGGTCGATGCGGTCCTGTTCCAGCAACAGCCAGTCGCTGGCGCCGAGTGATTCGCCCACGGCGTCGAACAAGGCCATCGGCGTGTCGAAAATACGTGGCATGGTCACGCCCTCTGGCTGGACACCGACAACACTTCGCCGGTCATGTAGGAGCTGTAGTCGCTGGCCAGGAACATCATCACGTTTGCCACTTCCCAGACTTCGGCGGCGCGGCCGAACGCTTCGTTGGCGGCGAGTTGATCGAGCACTGCCTGGGGCGCGGATTTGCGCAGGAAATCGTGCAGGGCAATGCTCGGGCTGACCGCGTTGATGCGGATGCCGTAGTCAGCCGCCTCGACCGCTGCGCAGCGGGTCAGCGCCATCACGCCAGCCTTGGCGGCGGCGTAGTGCGCCTGTTCTTTCTGCGCGCGCCAGCCCAGCACCGAGGCGTTGTTGACGATCACTCCGGCACGCCGCTCCATCATTTTCGGCAGCATGGCGCGGGTCATGCGCATGGTGCCGGTGAGCGTCACGTCGATGACCCGATTCCACTCTTCATCGGCCATGTCCACCAGCAAGCGCGAGCCGCCAAGCCCGGCGTTGTTGATCAACACGTCGACGCCTTGCAGGTCACGCTCGGCGCAGGCGATCAGCTGCTGTACCTGGGCTTCGTCGGCAACGTTGCAGACCTGGCCGAACACGTGTTGCAGCCCGGTGGTTTCGCGGATTTTCAGCACCGCTTCGGCCAACCGGCCTTCATGGATATCGCTGATCATCAGCGCACGGCAGCCTTCTTCGGCGGCACGCACGGCGGCGGAAAAACCGATCCCGGCGCCTGCGGCGGCGGTGATCAGCACCGACTTGCCGCGCAGCAGGCCGCGACCTTCAACATATTGAGGTACAGACATGAACTCTCTCCTTTCAGGTGCGCGGACGCGGCTCTTTGGGCATGCCCAGGGCACGCTCGGCGATGATGTTGCGCTGGATTTCGTTGCTGCCGCCGTAGAGGGTGTCGGCGCGGCTGAACAGGTACAGCGACTGCAAACGGGTCAACTGGTAAGGCGCGGCTTCGAGCAATTCCGCCTCGGCGCCGAGGACGTCCATCGCCAACTTGCCGAGGCTGGCGTGCCAGGTCGACCAGAACAGCTTGTAGATGGTCGCCTCTTTGCGCAGCGAACCGTCCTGGCTACCCGAGAGCATGCGCAGCGAGTTGTAGCGCATGATCCGCAACCCGCTCCAGGCCTCGGCCAGGCGCTGACGCAGGATCGGATCGCGGTCGGCGCCATTGGACTTGGCGATGGCGATGATTTCGTTGAGTTCGTTCTGGAACTGCATCTGCTGGCCGAGGGTCGACACACCCCGCTCGAAGCCCAGCAGTGCCATGGCGATCTTCCAGCCTTCGCCCGGCGCGCCAATGATGTTGGTGGCATCGGTGCGGGCATCGTCGAAGAACACTTCGTTGAATTCCGAGGTGCCGGTGAGTTGCTCGATGGGTCGCACGGTTATTTCTGTCTGGGCCATGGGCACCAGCAGGAACGACAGGCCGCGATGGCCGACGCTACCCGGTTCGGTGCGTGCGATGACAAAGCACCAGTCCGATTCGTGGGCCAGGGAGGTCCAGACTTTCTGGCCATTGATGATCCAACTGCCGGTGGCTTCATCCAGCGTTGCGCGGGTCTTGACGTTGGCCAGGTCGGAACCGGCGCCCGGCTCTGAATAGCCCTGGCACCAGAACGACGTACCGCTGACGATCCCCGGCAAAAAACGCTGTTGCTGTTCGACCGTGCCGAATGCGGCGATGGTCGGCCCGGCCAGGCCTTCGCCGATATGCCCCATGCGGCCGGGGCCGCCGGCGCGGGCGTACTCTTCGTTGAAGATCACCTGCTGGGTGATCGACAGGCCGCGCCCGCCATGCTCCGGCGCCCAGCCGACGCAGGTCCAGCCGCCTTCGGCAAGCTTGCGCTCCCAGGCTTTGCGCTCTTCGGGAAACATGTGCTCATCGCCTGGACCACCGCGAAAACGCAGGGCTTCGAACTCGCCGCAGAGGTTGGCGCACATCCAGTCGGCGACTTCCCGACGGAAGCGTTCGTCCTGCTCGCTGAAACTGATTTTCATGGCTGCTCTCCCAGAATCACCGAAGCAATGCGCTCGCGATGCCAGGCCGGTAGCCCGAGGAAGCTCTCGCTGCCGCGGGCGCGCTTGAAGTAGAGGTGCGGGTCGTATTCCCAGGTGAAACCGACGCCGCCGTGTAGCTGGATTGATTCGGACGCGCAGGAGAAGTAGGTCTCGGAGCACTGCGCCTTGGCCAGCGCCGCCGCCAGCGGCAGTTCGGCCGCGACCTGCGGATCACCCTGGGGATCGAGGACTTCCTGGGCCACGCACGCGGCGTAATAACTGGCCGAACGGGCGCATTCGACTTGCAGCATCATGTCGGCGGCGCGGTGTTTGAGGGCCTGGAAACTGGCAATCGGGCGACCGAACTGCTGGCGTTCCTGCATGTAGGCCACGCTGAGGTCGAGTACCTGCTGCGCGCCGCCGGTCTGCTCGGCAGCCAGGCCGATGCAGGCCAGTTGCAGGACTCGCTCAAGGTGCGACCAGCCGTTCCCGAGCTCACCCAGCAGGCAGTCGGCTTCAAGGTACAGGCCCTTGAGCTGGATCCGCGCCTGGCGCCGGGTCTGGTCCATGGTCGGCAGCATTTGCCGTTCGATACCTGCGCATACGGCGTTCACGGCAAACAGGCTGATGCCCTTTTCGCCAGTGGTTCCGGGTTGCCGTGCGGCAATGATCAACAGGTCAGCGCCATGGCCATCGAGCACATGCTTGAGGGTGCCGTCGAGGACGAACCCGTCGCCCTCAGCCACCACCGTTGCCTGGACATCGTCGGCGGACCAGCCGTTGGCACTGCTGAACGCCAGGGTCGCGGTCACGCTGCCATCGGCAATCGACGGCAACCAGCGCTGCTTCTGTTGATCATTGGCCGCCAGCAACAGCGCAGGGGTGGCCATGCAGGCGGTGGCGAAAAATGGCGAGCACAGCAAGCGCCGGCCCATCTGTTCCAGCAGGATCGTCAGCTCGACAAAGCCGAGGCCCAGGCCCCCATAGGTTTCGGGGATATGAATGGCCGGCCAGTACATTTCCTGGCACAGACGCTGCCAGAGGGCTTCGTCGAAACCCCGTTCGCTGACCATTGCCGCGCGCACGGCGGCAGAATCCGAGACATCGGCGAGGAAACCCTCGGCCGATGCGCGGATCATTTCCTGTTCGTCGCTGAATGCAAACTCCATCGCGGCGCCTTCTGCTCGTTTGGCGGGGCGCGCGTGGCGCAACACCCCTTTGAGCATGAAGTTTGGCGCCGCCCGGACGCGGCAGAATCGTTAGCCTTGCCTAGTCCGAACGGGCGATGTCAAAGTGCGCCTACGCAAGTGAAAAACATGAATCGGCTAAGGATGCAGAACCATGAGCACTGAGCAAGAGACGACTTTCGACGAGCCACGGCTCAGCAGCACGGAAATCCGCATTCTGGGTTCGTTGATCGAGAAACAGGCCACCAGCCCGGAAACCTACCCCCTGACCCTCAATGCCCTGGTGATTGCCTGCAACCAGAAAACCAGCCGCGAGCCAGTGATGAACCTGACGCCGGGCCAGGTCGGTCAGAGCCTGCGCGCCCTCGAAGGACGCGGCTTCGCCAGACTGGTGATGGGCAGCCGCGCCGACCGCTGGGAACACAAGGTCGACAAGGCCCTGGAACTGGTACCGGCGCAGGTCATCCTGACCGGGCTGATGTTTCTGCGCGGCCCGCAGACCGTCAATGAACTGCTAACCCGCAGCGGCCGCATGCATGAATTCGAAGACACCGAACAGGTGGTGCATCAACTCGAACGCCTGATTGCCCGGGGTCTGGCCGTGCTGATTCCGCGTCAGGCCGGCCAACGCGAAGACCGTTACACCCACGCCCTGGGCGACCCGGCGGATATCGAAGCGATCATGGCGGCACGGCAAAACCCGGCCGAGCGTGGCGGCAGCGGGGTTTCGGTTGAACGGATCGAAGAACTGGAAGCGCGAATTGCGGCGCTGGAAGAAAGACTTGCCCGGCTCGAATAACCTGGATGTTTACCTGACACAACACTCCCACAATGGATCGTGGACCGACGGGCATGTGTGATTGACACAATCCCTGTAGGAGCGAGCCTGCTCGCGAAAAACGTTCAGACGACGCGCTCATTCAGACAGCACGCGTTATCGTCGACGTCCATCGCGAGCAGGCTCGCTCCTACAGTGGTTTGACGGTGCGTGTGGTTACTCGCCGTCCCAGTAATCCACCCCGTCCGCCTGCCGGGCCACCGCAACAAAGCCTGACGCATTACCCTCGGCATCCACCTTGAAGTCATCCATCACGGCGTATTTACCGGAATCCGGGTATTCACAGATTTCCGGTGATTGCTGGGTGCTGACGGCCAGATACCGCAACTCGCCGTTACTGGTATTGATGATCTGGTGCGCCTTTTCTGGCCCACCCGGTGGACAGGCGATCACATCACCGGCACGGATTGGAAACCGTTCGGATCCCAGGCGAACCTGCCCTTCCCCGGCCACCACGTAGAACATTTCCTCATTGACCCGATGACTGTGAAACGGACTGCCGCGCATGCCTGGCTCCAGCACATACAGGCGATAACCCAGTTTTTGCGCCCCCAGTTGCTGACCGACAAGGGCCAGGCGCTGTTGATAGCGACCGGCGGTTTCACCGGTCGGCGCAAACGCTTCGGGTAGCGGCTCAAGTTCGACCGAATCCAGATTGAGAATGGGGGGATGCATGGACACCTCCTAGCTGCGGGCAAACGCCACGGCCTTCTGGAATTGCTCGTCCGTCGGCCGTACACCGGTATAGAGCACAAATTGCTCCAGTGCCTGGATCGCGATCACTTCCAGTCCGGTGATGACCCGCTTGCCTTCGGCACGGGCACGCACGATCAGCGGTGTTTCCGAGGGTATCGCCACCACATCGAAGACAGTTTCCGCTTTTTCGATCACATCAGGCTCAAAGGCCAGTTGATCGGCCTCCGGTCCTCCCGTCATGCCGATCGGGGTGACGTTGACCAGCATCTGCGGGCGACGACTCCCCAGTTCGGCCTGCCACTCATACCCCAAAGACTGCGCCAGCGCCTGCCCGGCGCGCTCGTTGCGGGCCACGATCAGGCCGTTTTCATAGCCGCCATCGCGCAAGGCACTCGCCACGGCCTTGGCCATGCCGCCACTGCCGCGCAAGGCAAAGGTCGAGTCCTTGGGCACCTGGTGTTTTTCCAGCAACTGGGCAACGGCGATGTAGTCGGTGTTGTAGGCCTTGAGATGCCCGTCGGTGTTGACGATGGTGTTGATCGATTGAATGGCGGCGGCAGATGCGTCGAGTTCATCCACCAGGGCAATGCAGGCTTCCTTGAACGGCATCGACACGCCACAACCACGAATCCGCAGGGCGCGAATGCCGGCAACAGCACCCGTCAGGTCCTGGCTGGCAAAGGCCTTGTAGTAAAAATTCAAGTCCAGTTGTTCATACAGATGATTGTGAAAACGCAGGCCAAAGTTCCCGGGGCGTCCTGAAAGGGACATGCACAACTGAGTGTCTTTGTTGGGGTTCATCTGCATGGGCAAGCTCCTTCAAATGCACTTTTCGGATGGACGGGATTAGCCCTCCATCGGGTTCTGATCGATCATGTAAGCGTGTTCGCACGGGCCTACACGGGTCGGTAAGAAAGTCGGTACAGACCTTACACAAAATTTACCTCGCGGCCGTGCTGTTTTTCAGAAAAACGCTGTCTTAGAAGTATCCCCGCGACAATCCTTGGGTCTATTGCAGACACAAGCGCCGGGTTGAAGAACCGAGGTACTATCATGATCCGTAAAGTCCCCACAGTAGCCTTGCTGATCGGCACCCTCGCTATCGCAGGTCAGGCGCAAGCCGGGCATGGTAATGACGCGGCGGTATTTGGAGCGATCGTCGGTACTGCCATCGTCGGCTCGGCTCTGATCAACGCCAACCGCCCGGTCTATGTCGCGCCGCAACCGGTCTACTACCAGCCCGCGCCGGTTTATTACGCACCACCGCCTCCGGTTTACTACCAACCGGCCCCGGTCTACGTGCAACAACCGATCTACTACCGTCCGGCCCCGGTTTACTACGGACCACCCCGTGGTTACTACGGCCCGCCACGCGGCTACTACGGCCGACATTACGGTCGCTGGTAACAGACTCAACCGGCCTGATCCACTGTAGGAGCGAGCTTGCTCGCGATGGTCGTTAACGATGCCGTGTGTTTACTGACTAAAACACAGCGATCTTGAGTCCATCGTCGGAACGCCGCCCGGAGCAAGCTCGCTCCTACAGAACCCCTGACCATACCTTTTTATGCCCATTTGTCGGTCAAGGTCTGGATAAATCTCGCCAAGGTCGCTATCGGGACAGTGTCCGTGGCAGAAACAGGCAAGATGGACTTGACCCGATTTCTGCCCCGCGGCACAAAACGGTCATATTTTTGTCATGTCAGTTCCGCAAGCTCGGTGCTGTCCGTCGAAAACAGGTTCATAACAACAAGGACGACCACATGCCAACGCAAAACCCGCACCGCATCGTCGGTCTGTGCACCTCCAGCAAGGTCTACAACGCACTGACCGAACTCAAGCACCTGGAAGGTCATCGCAGCGCCAAGTTTCTCTCGCTGTTGACGCAAAGCCTGGTGCGCAAGGGCCTGCTCAACGAGCAGGAAGTGGTGCATATGCTCGATCAGGTAGTCAGCTGACCGACCAACGGTCGTTTACCCCCTCTGGCATCAATGACCACTATCGAAAACGTTGATTACCCCTCAAGGTACCCGGACCTTAAAGTAACTCCACAGATTGATGGAGGTACTTTTCATGTCCAAGGTTCAGATCATGTCCGTTATCGGCAGCGCCGTCCCCGCACAGCTCAGAGAGCTGGGCATGCTCGCCTGCTGGTACCTGGTGCAGGACGGCGTACAGATCAGCGGCCCGCTCACTTCGCTGCCCGCCGCCCGTGAGCTGTCGCAACGCATCGGCAGCGGCCAGTCCGGCAGGTTCAGCGCCTAAGGCAGCTGCACCCGCGGTTTGGTTTCGATGAAAATGTCCCAGCTCGACATGAACAGGGCCGCGATCAACGGGCCGATGACAAAACCGTTCAGCCCGAAAATCGCCAGGCCGCCCAGGGTCGAGACCAGGATCATGTAGTCCGGCATCCTGGTGTCCTTGCCCACCAGCAATGGCCGGAGCAGGTTGTCCACCAGACCGATCACCAAAACCCCGAACAATACCAGCACCACGCCCTGCCAGATCGCCCCGGTGAGCAGGAAAAACGCCGCCACCGGCACCCAGACTATTCCCGCCCCCACCGCCGGCAGCAACGACAGAAACGCCATCAACACCGCCCAGAGCAACACGCTGGGAACGTCCAGAAACCAGAAAATCAGTCCGCCCAGCGCACCTTGGGTGACGGCCACCAGCAGGTTGCCTTTCACCGTGGCCCGCACCACACGATTGAACTTGAGCTGCAAACGGCGTTTCTGCTGTTCCTGCAACGGCACCGCCGCACGCACCTTGCGCGCCAGTTCCGCACCGTCACGCAGGAAGAAAAACAGCAGGTACAGCATGATGAAAAAGCTGACGATGAACTCGAACGTGCCCTGGCCGAAACTGAACGCCTTAGAGGCCAGCGCCTGCCCGCCGGTCATCGCGCTCTTGACGATTTTCTCGCGCAGCCCGTTCAACTCGCCCATGCCGAAGCGATCCAGCAGATGCTGGAAATACGGCGGCAGGCTGTGCTTGAACTGCGACACATACCCGGCAATGTCGAGTTCGCCGCTCTCGACGCTTTTGTAGAGTGACGCGCCCTCCTGAACCAGCAAGGCGCTGATGATGATCACCGGCAGAATCGCAATCACCAGGCAAATGCTCAATGTGCACAGCGACGTGAGGTTGCGTTGCCAGCCGAACTTCACTTGCAGCCGGCCCTGCAGTGGCGCAAAGAGGATGCCCAGGATCACCGCCCAGAACGCCGCGCCGTAAAACGGCAGCAGGATCCAGATGAAGGCAGCGCTCACCAGCACCAGCAATACCGTCAGCGATTTGTCTTGTGGGTTCGTTTCGTTCATGTCCGATCCGTGCCAGCCAGTCAGGACGAAAAACTTTCGCCTTGATGTTTAGTCCGCCACGGCTCGCGCGAGTGCCATCGGTTTGTTGATCAGGCATAGATCCAGGTCAATAAACCCTTGGCACAGGGCATTTACCCTGTGCGGCTTTTGCGACCGACACCGCCATGAACCTCACCGCGCCAGAACTGCTCGCCCCCGCCGGCACCTTGAAAAACATGCGTTACGCCTTCGCCTACGGCGCCGATGCCGTGTACGCCGGCCAGCCGCGCTATAGCCTGCGGGTGCGCAACAACGAATTCGACCACGCCAACCTGGCCCTCGGCATTCGCGAGGCCCAGGCCCGGGGCAAGCGCTTCTACGTGGTGGTGAACATCGCGCCGCACAACGCCAAGCTCAAGACCTTCCTCAAGGACCTTGAACCGGTGATCGCCATGGCCCCGGATGCGCTGATCATGTCCGACCCCGGCCTGATCATGCTGGTGCGCCGACACTACCCGCAGATGCCGATCCACCTTTCGGTGCAGGCCAATACGGTGAACTGGGCCAGTGTCGAGTTCTGGCAGCAGCAAGGCTTGAGCCGGATCATCCTGTCCCGAGAGCTGTCCCTGGAAGAAATCGCCGAGATCCGCGAGCAAGTGCCGGCCATGGAACTGGAGGTGTTCGTGCACGGCGCATTGTGCATGGCCTATTCCGGTCGTTGCCTGCTGTCGGGCTACATGAACAGGCGCGACGCCAATCAGGGCAGCTGCACCAACGCCTGCCGCTGGAAATACTCGGCGCAACCGGCCACGGAAAACCCGCTCGGCGAGATCGTGCAGCAGTATCAGCCGGAACCCACCCTGGGCATCGGCGCGCCCACCGGGCAGGTGTTCCTGTTGCAGGAAGCCAATCGTCCCGGCGAACAGATGCCCGCCTTCGAAGACGAACACGGCACATACATCATGAACGCCAAGGACCTGCGCGCCGTGCAGCATGTCGAACGCCTGACCCACATGGGCGTGCACTCCCTGAAAATCGAAGGCCGGACCAAATCCCACTTTTATTGCGCGCGCACCACCCAGGTTTATCGCCGGGCCATCGACGATGCGGTGGCGGGCCGGGCCTTCGACCGCGGCCTGATGACCGACCTGGAGTCCCTCGCCCAGCGTGGCTACACCGAAGGTTTTCTGCGCCGGCATGTGCATGACGAATACCAGAACTACCAGAACGGCAGCTCGGTGTCGGAGCGCCAGCAGTTTGTCGGTGAACTGACCGGACAGCGGCGGGATCGCCTGGCCGAGGTCAAGGTGAAAAACCGCTTCGGCCTGGGCGATCACATGGAGCTGATGACGCCCAAGGGCAACTTCCACTTCGATCTGCATCAGTTGCAGAACGCCAAGGGTGAAGCGATCGACGTTGCGCCGGGGGATGGGCATACGGTGTATTTGCCGATACCGGATGCGGTGGATCTGGAGTTTGGGTTGTTGATGCGGGATGTGAGGGGCTGAACATCAGCAACAGTGCCATGTGAACCTGTGGCGAGGGGGCTTGCCCCCGCTGGGGTGCGAAGCAGCCCTAAATCCAGAAGACGCGGTTTTTCTGTACAAGTACTTTCGTCGGGATTACGACGGCTTCGCCGCCGATCGGGGGCAAGCCCCCTCGCCACAAACGCTGCCTTACCCCATTTCTACAGCGATCAATGATTACGCAAATTCCTCGCGGAGCATCGCCACAAACGCCTCACGCGCCGGGTGCACCCCGGCGTTTTCGTGCCAGTAAAACAGGTTATCGACGGCGGTCAGCTCAGGAAACTCAAACCCTGCGCACCCTGCACCTTTGGCGTATTGGTCAAAGATCCCCTTAGGCACCAGCGCAACGCCGGCCCCGGCGCTGACGCAACCGACAATCGCGCCATAACTGGCCAGGCTGACAATCGGCAGCGCCTGCCCCTTGCGCAACAACCAATGCTCCAGCGCCGCCCGGTACGGACAGCCCTGGGGCCACATGAACACGGTCTGGTCCTGCAAATCACTGATGTCCCGCAGCGGCCCCAGGGAGGTCGAGGCGATCAGCAGCAAGTCCTCGCGGTACATCGGCGTGCGCTTGAGATGCGAACGCTCGACATCCACCGCCACGATGGCGCCGTCGAGCTTGTGGTTGAGTGTGTCGTCGAGCAACTGCCCCCAGGAGCCGGTGGTCAGCTCCAGCGCCACCTGCGGGAAACGCTTGTGGAATTTCGCCAGCAGGCGCGGCAATCGCCCGGTGGCCGACGACTCGATGGCTCCGATGCGCAACGGCCCCGAGGGTTCGGCCGAAGGATCGACCGCGCGCTTGGCCTCGGCGGTGAGGGCAAGAATTTTCGAGGCATAGGCCAGGAAGGTTTGCCCCGACGGGCTGATGCGCAGCCCTCGACCCTCACGCAGAAACAGCGCGACACCCAGTTCGGCCTCCAGGGCCTTGATCCGGGCCGTGATGTTCGACGGCACGCAATGCAACAGCTCGGCCGCGCGGGCGATGCTGCCGACATCGGCCACGGTCTTGAACATGCGAATCTGAGCCAGCTCCATACATCACCTATAGTGAACGGTTAGCGCAGTATAAGTCAGTTGTGGCGAACGATCGGCTTTCTGATACTCGGTGCATCCACCCACAGGTGCACGACCATGACGCCGCTCACACCCTCCCCCGTTTCACCCTGGAAAATCATTCTGGCCATGGCGTTTGTCGTGGCGTGCTGGGGCTACTCCCCGACCGGCATCCATATCGGCTTGCAGGCCTATGACCCGGTGCACCTGGCGCTCCTGCGCTTCCTGCTGGCCTCTGTGTTCATGGCCGTGGTCGCGATGTTCAAGGGCATTCGCCTGCCGAGCCTGCGAGATCTGCCCCTGATGTTCGGCTTGGGCTTCTTTGCCGTGAGCCTGCACCACGTGGCGATCAACTTCGGACAGCAGGGTGTCAGCGCTGGCGCTTCGAGCGTCCTGGCCCAGACCACCCCGCTGTTCAGTACGTTGATCGCGCGCTTCGTGTTCAAGGATCAGGTGAGCCTGTGGCGCTGGGGTTGTGTGCTGCTCGGGTTGTTTGGCGTGATGATTGTGGTGGCAGGCGATCATGGCTTGGACAGTATTGATGCCCACGGCTTGCTGATCCTGCTGGCGGCGGTGTCCTGGAGTCTCTACTTTGCCCTGCAAAAGCATCACACCGGGCGATACGACGGGCTGACGCTGGTGTGTTACACGGTGTGGTCCGGGACGGTGCTGTTGCTGGTCTACTTGCCCGGTCTGGCGGATCAAGTCGCCCAGGCGCCGCTGCGCGTGCAGTTTGCGGTGATTGCCCTGGGGATATTCCCCAGTGCCCTGGCGTACCTGGCTTGGGCTTATGTGCTGGCGCATGTCGATTTGAGCCGGGCGACGATGACGCTGTATTTGACGCCGCCGACGGCGATGGTGATTGCGTCCTATGCGCTCGGCGAACGGCCGACGCTGTTGATCGTGGTCGGCGGGTTGGTGGTGTTGGCGAGTGTGCTGGCGTTGAATCTGGAGCGGCGGGTTGTGGTTGTTCAAACTGTCAGGGTCTGACTCAGGTTTTCGCTGTCAGGTCTGGCGCTATCGCGAGCAAGCTCGCTCCCACAGGGGAAATGCGGTGCTCACACAATCGGTGTGGGAGCGTGGCTTGCCCGCGATGAACGATAACGCGGTATCACTGACCATCAGCTGGGCGAAAACCGGTCGCGACTGTTGGTCAGGTGCAGCCACATTGCCGCCCGCGCCGCGTCCGGGTCCTGGCGTTTGATGGCGTTGAGAATCGCCTCGTGCTCCAGGTTGGCCAACTGACCGAGCTTGCTCAAGTCCACCGCACCACGCTCGGCGGCATTGACCCGGGTGCGCGGGATCATCGCACTGCCCAGGTGCTGCATGATTTCCGTGAAACAGACGTTGCCGGTGGCTTCGGCGATCAGCAGATGAAAACGCCGGTCCGCTTCGACACAGCTGTCGTTGTTGGCCAGCAGGTTTTGATAGTCGTCCAGCGCTTCACGCATCTGCGCCAGTTGCAGATCGGTGCGGCGAGTTGCCGCCAGCGCCGCCGCCTGGGTTTCCAGACCCATGCGCAACTCCAGAATACTGCGCACCCCCAACGCCGTATCGACATTCAGCCGCAGCCCCTGCTCCGGAGCGCGCTCGATCACAAACGTGCCAATCCCATGCCGGGTTTCCACCAGCCCCGAGGCCTGTAACTTCGAGATCGCCTCGCGCACCACCGTGCGACTGACCCCGCGCTCCTGAACGATGGTGTTTTCCGACGGCAGCTTGTCGCCGGGCAACATCTGGCCGAGCAGGATGCGCTGGGTCAGTTTCTCCACCAGGTCATGGGCCAGGTTGTGGCTGCGCTTGCGGGCAGGTGCTTCGAGGTCTTCTTGCATGGGCGTGTCCGAAATCAGGGCTATCGAATCGTAGCACCGCGCCGGACGGGAATTCCGAAAAATCTCGCTCAACTTGTATGACAACACTCAACAGAAGCCCATATTTAATCGCTTAAAAGGCCACTCAACACCACCAACAGAATTAAAAACCTCTGAATTGTCGCCATTTCATTGGACAAGCATGGTTGCAACTTCAAAAAACCTAGTTGTATGATGTCTATCAACAACGCAACACCCAGCTTCACCCCGCATAAAAATAACGAGTGGGAGAAAACGCAGTGAATACATCCATCTCCGGGATGCACGACGACGCCGATTCAGCGCTGAAGTCCGCCATCGCCAAAGTCAAAAGACACGTCTTGCCGCTGTTCGTCATCATGTTCATCGTCAATTACATTGATCGCGTGAACATCGGTTTCGTCCGCTCCCACATGGAGCACGACCTGGGCATTGGCGCGGCCGCCTACGGCCTGGGTGCCGGTCTGTTCTTCATCGGTTATGCACTGTTCGAGGTGCCCTCCAACATCCTTCTGCAGAAAGTCGGCGCACGCATCTGGCTGACCCGGATCATGCTGACCTGGGGCCTGGTCGCCGCGGGCATGGCGTTCATCCAGAACGAAACCCACTTCTACATCCTGCGTTTTCTGCTGGGCGTGGCCGAAGCCGGGTTCTTTCCCGGGGTGATCTACTACTTCACCCGCTGGTTGCCCGGCGTGGAGCGAGGCAAGGCGATTGCCATCTTCCTCAGTGGCTCGGCGGTCGCGTCACTGATCTCAGGCCCCCTGTCCGGTTTGCTCCTGCAAATCGAAGGACTGGGCCTGCACGGCTGGCAGTGGATGTACTTCATCGAGGGCATGTTTTCGGTGGGGTTGTGCGTGTTCGTCTGGTTCTGGCTGGACTCCAGGCCCCACGACGCCAAATGGCTGAGCCGCGAAGAGCAGGACGCACTGGTCAAGGCCATCGACGACGAACAACTGGCCCGGGAAGCCGCCACGCCCATCAAGCCGTCGCTGGGCAAACTGCTCAAGGATCGCCAGATCATCCTGTTCTGCCTGATTTACTTCTTTATCCAGCTGACCATCTACGCCGCGACCTTCTGGCTGCCGAGCATCATCAAGAAGATGGGCGATCTGAGCGATGTCCAGGTCGGGCTGTTCAACTCGATTCCGTGGTTGCTGTCGATTGTCGGCATGTACGCCTTCGCTTCCTTGTCGGCCAAATGGAAACACCAGCAAGCCTGGGTCGCCACTGCCCTGCTGATCGCCGCGGCCGGGATGTTCATGTCCACCACCGGCGGGCCGGTCTTCGCCTTTGTCGCCATCTGCTTTGCAGCACTGGGCTTCAAATCGGCCTCGTCGCTGTTCTGGCCGATTCCCCAGGCCTATCTGGATGCGCGCATTGCCGCTGGCGTCATCGCGTTGATCAACTCGGTGGGCAACCTCGGCGGCTTCGTTGCGCCGACCACTTTCGGCCTGCTGGAAGAACGCACCGGTTCCATTCAGGGCGGGCTGTACGGCCTGGCCGCGACTTCAATCATCGCCGCCATCATCGTGTTTGCTGCCCGTAACACACCGAAACCCGCACCTGCCGTGGCGCTGGGCAAACCCGCTCCCGACCACGCCTGAATTCTGCTTTTTAAGGATTGGAAAATGAACCCACAAGACACCGCAAAAGCCCCGGTCATCACCAGCATGCAAGTGGTTCCGGTCGCCGGCCACGATGGCATGCTGCTCAACCTGAGCGGCGCCCACGGCCCGTTTTTCACCCGCAACATCGTGATCCTCAAGGACAACGCCGGCCACACCGGCGTTGGCGAAGTGCCGGGGGGCGAGCGCATTCGCCAGACCCTCGAAGACGCGCGCAGCCTGGTGGTCGGCAGCCCGATTGGCACTTATCAGAAAATCCTTAATCAGGTACGCCAGACCTTCGCCGACCGCGATGCCGGTGGCCGTGGTTTGCAGACCTTCGATCTGCGCATCACCATTCACGCCGTCACCGGCCTGGAAGCCGCATTGCTCGATTTGCTCGGCCAGCACCTGGACGTACCGGTGGCCGCCCTGCTCGGCGAAGGCCAGCAGCGCGATGAAGTGAAGATGCTCGGCTATCTGTTTTACGTCGGTGATCGCAACGAAACCGACCTCGCCTACCGCAGCGAACCGGACGCCGACAACGACTGGTTCCGCGTGCGGCACGAGAAAGCCATGACCGCCGATGCGGTGGTCCGCCTGGCCGAGGCGGCTCACGCGCGTTATGGCTTCAAGGACTTCAAGCTCAAGGGCGGCGTGCTCAGCGGCGACGCCGAAATCGAAGCGGTCACGGCCCTCGCCGAACGCTTCCCCGATGCGCGCATCACCCTCGACCCGAATGGCGCCTGGTCACTGAAAGAAGCCATCCGCCTGTGCCGCGATCAGCACCACGTGCTGGCCTACGCCGAAGACCCGTGCGGGGCAGAAAACGGTTACTCGGGTCGAGAAGTCATGACCGAATTCCGTCGCGCCACGGGTTTGAAAACCGCGACCAACATGATCGCCACCGACTGGCGGGAGATGGGCCATGCGATCCAGTTGCAGTCGGTCGATATTCCACTGGCCGACCCGCACTTCTGGACGATGCAGGGTTCGGTGCGCGTGGCGCAGATGTGCCACGAATGGGGCCTGACCTGGGGTTCGCACTCTAACAACCACTTCGACATTTCCCTGGCGATGTTCACCCATGTCGCGGCAGCCGCGCCGGGCGAGATCACCGCCATCGACACCCACTGGATCTGGCAGGACGGCCAGCGCCTGACCAAGGCCCCGCTGCAAATCGTCGACGGCTGCGTGCAGGTGCCGCAGAAACCGGGGCTGGGGGTCGAACTGGATATGGATCAGGTCGCCAAGGCTCACGAGCTGTACAAAGGCATGGGCCTGGGGGCGCGGGATGACAGCGTGGCGATGCAGTTCCTGATTCCCGGCTGGAAGTTCGACAACAAGCGGCCTTGCCTGGTGCGTTGAATCGCCAAGCGCGTTGAATCAAGGGTTGCGCGTGGCCGCCTGATGGCGGCCGATTTTAAAAAGCGCTCGGAGCATGGCGCTTGAGCCCCTAAAATGACGCGCAACTGAATCAACGACGGATAAAACCAATATGGACAGGCTGAAAACCATCGCCGCTGGCGTGGCGATATTCGCCGCGGCCCAGTGCGTTGCACAGGATCAAGTCGAGACAGTGGTGAACGCCGCTGTACAACCGGTAATGCAGGCCGAGGGTATCCACGGCATGGCCGTGGCGATCACCGTCAACGGCCAGGCGCATTACTTCAACTATGGCGTCGCCTCGATAGAAACCGGTAATCCCGTCACACAGGACACCCTGTTCGAAATCGGCTCAGTCAGCAAAACCTTCACCGCCACCCTCGCCGCCTACGCCCAAGCCACCGGCAAGCTGTCCCTGACCGACAAGGCCAGCCAGGTCCTGCCGGCCTTGCGCGGCAGTGCTTTCGACCACATCAGTGTGCTGCAACTGGGCACCTACAGCGCTGGCGGTTTACCCCTGCAATTTCCTGCTGAATCTGATTCGGCCGACAAAATGCTCGGCTACTACAAACAATGGAAACCGCTCTACGCCCCCGGCAGCCACCGACTGTATTCGAACCCCAGTCTGGGCCTGTTCGGCTACCTCACCGCCCACAGCATGGGCCAGCCGTTTGATGACCTGATGGAGAAGACCCTGCTGCCAAAACTCGGCTTGCGGCACACCTATGTGCATGTGCCGCAGGATCAGATGGCGCTCTACGCCCAGGGCTACAACAAGGACGGCAAACCGGTACGGGTGGGTCCGGGCGCGCTGAATTCCGAGGCGTATGGGGTGAAGACCAGCGCCGCAGACTTGCTGAGCTATGTCGGCGCGAACATGAAACTGGCGTCCCTGGAAAAGCCGTTGCAGCAGGCCATCGCCTTGACTCACAGCGGTTACTACACCGTAGGCGATATGACCCAGGGCCTGGGCTGGGAGATGTATCGATACCCGATCACACTGGATCGCTTGCTGGACGGCAACTCCACGCCAATGGCCATGCAAGCCCATGAAGTCCAGTGGCTGAACCCGCCGCAGGCGCAGCCGCAGAACGTGCTGATCAACAAGACAGGTTCAACCGGTGGCTTTGGTGCTTATGTGGCGTACGTGCCTTCGAAGGACATCGGCATCGTGATGCTGGCCAACAAGAATTATCCCAATGCGCAGCGGGTCAGGATCGCTCATCAGATACTGAGTGCCCTTGCCCGATAGTTGCTGATCCATCTGTGGGAGCGAGCTTGCTCCGGGCGGCGCTCCGAGGATGGAGGTCTGACATTCAACATTTGTATCGACTGTTACGACGCTATCGCGAGCAAGCTCGCTCCCACAGAAAAGCCTGCCATCGTCGCCAGATAGAGGATCAATCATCCGGCATTTCAGGCGGCTTGGCGGGCTTGGCCGGTTTGCCAGGTTTTGTACCTTTGGCGCCTTTTGCCGCCGGCTCGGCTTCAGTGACGGGAGCGGCCACGGTCGCGGTAAATTCTTTCTCGGCCACCGGCAGCTGATCGACAGCGCTGAAAACATCTTCCAGCTTGATGGCGTCCGATTGTTCAAGTTTCTTTTCGCCGTCCTTGCCGACCAGAATCACCTTGGTCTTGGCGCCGGCCCCCAGCTTGAGCGAGCGGATCAGCGCCGCCGTGTCCTGTGGCCCGAGGTCCTTGCCGTCGCGTTGGCCCATCAGGTTGAGTACGGTGTAGAGCACCATGTTGCGGTCGGTGAAGCCCTTGCGGTTAGCCGGCTCATCCAGGGACTTTTTCAGGCTGACCCAGGTCGGGTCAACCGTGCTCGGAGCGATGACGATCAGTGGCCGGGCCCTGCCCTTGTCCATGTCCAGCGGTGAGTCGCCATCGGCGGCGAACGAGGTGCCGGCAATCGCCAGCAAAGTAGCCAGAGTCAGTGACCTGATGAGCATGCGCATCTCCTTTTGATATTCACGCTCTAATGATTGCGCATCGCGGCGATCGTTCCGGGTGACATACCGCAAATATTGTTCGCCTTGCCCCAAGCTTAGGTCAGGGCGGTCATTGCGCAACAGACTGGGCTAATCTGAAGACTCATGGCAACCAGCCTGATCCCTTGTGAGGACTTGCCCATGAGTACTCAGTTGAATCACACCATCGTCTGGTGCCGGGACAAGCAGGTTTCGGCGAATTTCCTGACGGTCCTCCTTGGCCTGTCTGCCCCCGAGCCCTTCGGCCCCATGCTGATCGTCAAACTGGATAACGGCGTATCACTGGATTTCTACGACAACGAGCCGCCGATTGCGTCTCAGCACTACGCATTCCTGATTGGCGATGAGGATTTCGATGCGGCCTTCGCACGCCTGCAAGTCAACGGTCAGCCATGGTGGGCCGACCCGGGCAAGCAGCGACTGAGGGAGATCAATGATTACGCGGGAGGACGGCGGGTGTATTTCGATGACCCGGACGGGCATCTGCTGGAAATATTCACCCGCGAATGAAGCTGGCGTGGCGGCTTGAATCAGAACGCCAGTTTGTAGCCGATCAGCAACAGCATGGTCGCCAAGCAAGGGCGCAGCAATTCATCGGAGATGCGCCCGGTCAGGTGACTGCCCAGGTAAATCCCCGGCAACGAGCCCACCAGCAAGTAACCCAAGACGTGCCAATCCATGTTGCCCATGCTGGCGTGGCCAAGGCCCGCGACCAGGGTCAGCGGCACGGCGTGGGCGATTTCAGTCCCTACCAGGCGGCGGGTCGGCAGCATCGGATAGAGAATGAACAGTGCCACGGTGCCCAGTGCACCGGCACCGATGGACGTCAGCGCGACCATGGCGCCAAGGACCAGCCCGGTGATGACCGTCATCACGTTCAAACGTAATCCGCTGGGGTTGTAGTTGCCACCCGCACGTTTGTGGGCGAAGTCGAGCAGGCGCTTCTTGAACAGGATCGCCAGAGCCGTGGCGAACAACACGAACCCGAGGGCTTGCTTGATGATCGCGTTCATCGACTCGGGGGCGCTGTGCAGGGTACTGAGGAACCACAGCGTCAACGCCACCGCGGGCACGCTGCCCAAGGTCAGCCAGCCGGTGATCGCCCAGTCGATGTTGTTGTTCTTGCGGTGAACCAGTACGCCGCTGGACTTGGTGATGGCGGCGTACAGCAGGTCGGTACCGACCGCCGTCGCCGGGTTGATGCCGAATCCAAGCAGAATCGGGGTCATGAGCGACCCGCCACCTACGCCCGTCATGCCGACGATGAAGCCGACAACCAGCCCGGCAACGACCAACCCGATGTTCACTAAATCCATGAATACTTCCACAAAGATCGCAGGGGAAATCTGGCCCGCAGCATAGCGATATTTCTTATAACCAGTTATATCGATGCGATCTATCTTTATACCCTGAACTCAATTCCCCCTGTGGGAGCGGGCTTGCTCGCGAAAGCGGTGGGTCAGTCGATATTAATGCTGCCTGACACTACGCCTTCGCGAGCAAGCCCGCTCCCACAAGGAATATGTGTCGTGCTCACTGCACCGGCAGGAAATTCAGGAACAGCAGGCTCTGGGCATAGTTCACGCCGATGCGCCGGTAGCGTTCGTCGAGCATCCGGGTCAGCAGGTCCAGCCGGGCGACGATCTTGCCGAACTCGACGGCAAAGCTCAGGTTGCTGCCCTCCTCCGAGATTTCGTTGGAGAACAGCAAGGGCTGGCCCTCTTTGTTCTGTCGCTGGCTGAGGATCCAGGTGGCGATTTCGATATTGCGCGCGGCATTGCTGACAAATACCGGGTTGATCGTGTCGGTCATGTAGAACTCGAGGCGATTGCCGTGGGCGGTCACCAGCATGCTGCCGATGGCATAGATGAACGCCCCGACCCGGTCGCCCAGAAACTCCGGACTCATGGCAAAACGCAGGGCCGCGAGGTCCTTTTTGCCGCCCAGGGTCGGCAATGGTTGCTGCAGCTCAATGGTCATGCGCACTTGCTTGCCAGCGGTGCGGGCATCGAGGAAACCGGATTTTTTCAGCTCGTCGGGGTTACGCAGATAGAGCTTGCTCATCAGCAGGTAAAGGCTGTTGAGGTTGTCGCGCATGGTCAGGGTGGCCATGCGGTCGACGCTGGTCTGCAGGAACTCCTGGGGTTTGCCTTCGCGCATCTGGTTGATGATGTCGCCGCCCTGCTGCTGGCTGCAACCGGTGACGTAGAGCATCGACAGACCTGCAAGCAGCAGGCAATGACGGCGGATTCTAGTGGTGATCGTGGGTGAAACTCGAGCCATGGGTTCTTGGACTTGGGCCGGCGGAGGGGATCGCCGCAGGCTGCCATGGATAGAGCCGGACATTTCGAAAAAGTGCAGTATCGGCACAGAGCAATCGATCACCGGCAAGGTGCAGCTCAAGAGTTCGCAGCCTGCGGCGGAACCGATGGACTATTCTGCTGCCCACTGAAATAACCATCGGCATTCATAAAGGAGGTTTGCATGCGCACGCTTGAACTGGCTGGCACCAGGGTCCCGGTCATCGGCCAGGGGACCTGGCAGATGGGCGAAGACCGTTCACGGCACACGGAAGAAGTCGCGGCACTGCGCCTGGGTATCGAGCTGGGCATGACCCTGATCGACACTGCGGAAATGTACGCCGAAGGCGGTGCCGAGGAAGTGGTGCGCGATGCCATTGCCGGCCAGCGCGACAACGTCTTTCTGGTCAGCAAGGTGTACCCGCACAACGCCAGTCGCCAGGGCATTCCCCAGGCTTGCGAGCGAAGCCTGCGCAGGCTTGGCACCGATTACATCGACCTGTATCTGCTGCATTGGCGCGGTCAGTATCCTCTGGAAGAAACCGTCGACGCCTTCGAGCGCCTGCGCGAAGCCGGCAAGATTGGCCGTTGGGGCGTGTCCAACTTCGACCTCGACGACCTGCTGGAACTGGACGCCCCGGCCTGTGCCACCAATCAGGTGCTCTACAACCTGGAACAACGGGGCATAGAATTTGATTTGCTGCCCTGGAGCCAACAACGGCGGTTGCCGGTCATGGCTTACTGCCCGATTGGCCAAGGCGGTAAAATGCTCTTGGACGTCGCGCTCAAGCAGGTGGCTGTCCGTCACGGCGTCGCACCGGCTCAGGTGGCACTGGCCTGGATACTGCGTCAGGAAGGAGTGATCGCCATCCCCAAGGCGGTCCGACTCGAACATGTACGCCTCAACGCCCAGGCCGCCACGTTGCAGCTTGAGCCCGGGGATCTGGAGGCGCTGGACCAAGCGTTTCACGCGCCACAACGCAAACAGCGGCTGGCCATGGTCTGAACCACCGCAGCCTGTCAGAGAGCTTCGCCATGAGAAGCACCGACCACCTGGACCCGTTCAATCTGCAACGTTTTCTCCAGGCTCAGGACCCGGTATTCGACCGGGTTCAAAACGAGCTGAACAACGGACACAAGCGTAGTCACTGGATGTGGTTCATTTTTCCGCAGTTTGCCGGGCTCGGCGACAGCGAGATGTCGCGCCGCTTTGCCATCCGCTCGCGGGAGGAAGCCCTGGCCTACCTTGATCATCCGTTGCTGGGCGCCCGGCTGCGTACCTGCACCCAGGAAGTGCTGAACATCCGGGAGCGCTCGGTAGCGGGGATTTTCGGTCATCCCGACGACCTGAAGTTTCATTCCTCGATGACCCTGTTTGCCCAGGTCGCCGATGCCGACAACCTTTTCCAGCAAGCCTTGAACCAGTACTTCCACGGCATCCTGGATGACTGGACCCTGTCGCTGATGGACTCAAAACAGGCCCAGTTGCCCCCCAATCAGGGTTGAGAAGTCGTCGTCGACAAACGGCAGTATCGCGTCCGCCACCGGTTGCAGTTGCCGGGTGATGTAGTGGTCGTAATCGATGGGCGCGCTACGCACTTCCAGCGGTTCGGGGCCGGCGACGGTGATCACGTAGCTGATCCAGCCGCCGTTCTGATACTGCCGCGGGCGCCCCTGCCGGTCGTTGTACTCGTCGGCCAGGCGCGCCGCGCGCACATGGGGCGGTACGTTGCGCTGATAGTCATCGAGGGTGCGGCGCAGGCGTTTGCGGTAGATCAGCCGGTCATCGAATTCACCGGCCAGGGTCTTGCGCACGTAGTCACGCACATAATCCTGGTAGGGCTTGCGCAGGAAGATCCGCGAATACAGCTCCTGCTGGAACTGCCGGGCCAGCAGCGACCAGTCGGTGCGCACGGTTTCCAGGCCTTTGTAGACCATTTCGTCGCTGCCGTCGTCCCGGGTGACCAGTCCGGCATAGCGTTTTTTACTGCCTTCCTCGGCACCGCGAATGGTCGGCATCAAAAAGCGCTTGTAGTGGGTTTCGAATTGCAATTCGAGAACGCTCTGCAAGCCGTATTCCTGCTGCACGTGCTCGCGCCACCACTGATTGACGTGCGCCACCAGCGCCTGGCCGATCTGCGCCGCCTCCTGCTGGCCATGGGCGCGACGCAGCCAGACGAACGTCGAGTCGGTGTCGCCGTAAATCACCGCATGCCCCTGGGCTTCGATCAACTGGCGGGTGCGCAGCATGATTTCGTGCCCGCGCAAGGTGATGGACGACGCTAGGCGCGTGTCGAAGAAACGACAACCGCTGGAGCCGAGCACTCCGTAGAACGCGTTCATGATGATTTTCAGCGCCTGGGACAGCGGCGCGTTGTGTTCGCGCTTGGCGGTTTCCCGGCCTTCGGCCACCCGGGCGACGATGGACGGCAGACAATGCCGGGTGCGGGAAAAGCGCGCGCCACGAAATCCCGGCACCGACTCGCTGTCATCCGGGTGTTTGAGCCCCTCGATCAGCCCCACGGGGTCAATCAGGAAGGTGCGGATGATCGACGGGTAGAGACTTTTGTAGTCGAGCACCAGCACCGACTCGTACAGTCCCGGCTGCGAATCCATGACAAAACCGCCGGGGCTGGCTTCGGGCGGCTTGCCACCGAGGTTTGGCGCCACGAAACCCTGACGGTGCATCAGCGGCATGTACAGGTGCGTGAACGCCGCCACCGAACCGCCCATGCGATCGGCCGGCAAACCGGTGACGCTGGCTCGCTCCAACAGGAAGGTGAGCAACTCGGTCCTGGCAAAAATCCGCGTGACCAGTTCGCAGTCCTTGAGGTTGTATTTGGCCAGCGCCGGTTTGTCCTCGGCGAACATGCGATTGATTTCGTCCATGCGCTGGTACGGGTTGTCGATGGACTTGCCCTCGCCGAGCAAGGTTTGCGCGACGTTTTCCAGGCTGAACGAGGGGAAACTCCAGGTCGCCGAACGCAGGGCCTCGATACCGTCGATGATCAGGCGGCCAGCCGCAGATGCGAAGTAGTGATTACCGCTGCCGTGTTCGCGCCACTGCATTTCCTCGCCGCCACGCCCCAGTTTCAACGGCACCGCCAGGCGCCGGGCGTGTTCGTGAAGCACCCGCAAGTCGAACTGCACGACGTTCCAGCCGATGATCGCGTCGGGGTCGAACCGGGCAAACCATTCGTTGAGTTTTTTCAGCAACAGGGTGCGCGAATCGCAGTATTCGAGCTGGAAATCCACCTGGCTGGCATCGCCATTAGGCGGACCGAGCATGTACACCTGGCGCTCGCCGCAGCCTTCCAGGGCGATGGAATACAACTCGCCCTGAGCCGTGGTCTCGATGTCCAGGGACACCAGCTTCAGGCTCGGCCGGTAATCGGGGTCGGGTTTCATCTGCGCGTCGAGCAGCAGGCCCTCGGCATCCGGTGTGCCACTGAAGCGCACCGGCGCGGTGATGAAGCGCTCCATCATGTAGCGTTCCGGCGGGCGCACGTCGGCTTCGAACACCTCGACACCGGCCCGGCGCAGCGCGGTTTCCAGGCGCATCAACTGGCCATGTTGCTGGCAATAGAGACCGAGGACCGGGCGATGTTCGAAATCCTGCAGAGCCAGGGGTTTGAGCTCGACGTTTTTCTCGTCATGCAAAACACTTTCGGCGGGCTGACGCTGCGCAGCCGGGATGAACGCCACCGACGGTTGATGAGGCAGGCGGATACGCCGGGGACCGCTGTCGGTCGCCAGCCAGAATTCGACTTCCGTACCGGCCGGGGTGTCGCGCCAATGCCGGGTCAGGACGAAGCCCTGCTGTAGATCCACCACTGCAAACCTCGAAACTGATTCAGAGGGTGATTCTACCCGTCATCGACAGCGATAGCCCGTTTACCGCAGGCCTGTCAGGCAGGCACCGATCCTGTGGGAGCGAGCTTGCTCGCGATGGCGGCATTACATTCAGCGTTGGTGTTGACTGGCCCACCGCTATCGCGAGCAAGCTCGTTCCCACAGGTGGTTCGTTGGCCGGAATGTGGGGTTTGCCAAAGAAAAACCGCCAAATGACGTTTTTTGCGTGTTATCTGCCGCTTTCGCCCTTGCCCTGAACGCTTGCGTCTACGATTCTTCAAGAACAACGACAACACCCGAGTAACCACCATGAAAACCGTCGCCCAACTGCTCAAGCTCAAAGATCAGAAGAATCAGGAAGTGCACCAGATCAAACCCGACCACATGGTGCTCGAAGCGCTGATGAAGATGGCCGAGAAAAACGTCGGCGCCTTGCTCGTGGTGGAAAATGATGAAGTGCTGGGCATCATCAGCGAACGGGATTACGCGCGCAAACTGGTGTTGCACGGCCGCTCTTCGGTGGGCACGCCGGTGCGCGACATCATGGTGTCACCGGTGATTACCGTCGACACCCATCAAACCGTGGATACCTGCCTGGGCATCATGTCCGATAGACGCCTGCGTCACTTGCCGGTGGTCGAAGGCGGCAAATTGATCGGCCTGCTGTCGATCGGTGACCTGGTCAAGGAAGCCATTGCCGAACAGGCTGAACTGATTCGCCAGCTGGAACAGTACATTCGCGGGGAATAAAGCCGGACTCAATATTCACCCGAAAACCTGTGGGAGCGAGCTTGCTCGCGATGGGGTCCTGTCAGCCGACATTGATGTCGAATGTCAGGCCGTCATCGCGAGCAAGCTCGCTCCCACAGGGTAAGTGGTGTTTTCAAGCCGGCCAATGCCGGGCGAACACCGGTGCCAGTGCCGGGTGGCGGTCGATGCGTTCCAGCCAGGCGAAAAACCCCGGCCGGGCGTTGCGCAAATGTTCCCGGCTGCCCGCCCATCGCGAGATCACCGCCGCCAGCACATCCAGGCCCCCTGGTTTTTCGCTGCCCAGGTACAACTCACCCGAAAACTGATCGGCAAACACCTCCCAACTCCAGTGCAGGCGCCGGCGGGCGCCCTCCATGAGGTTCTGCCTGGACAACTCATCCGCCTCGGCCAGCCAGCGTTCGGGGTAATCGATGATGCCGATGGCCGCATAGCAATTGCTGACGATGTACGCCATGCCGCGAATGGCCTGGTCCCGTTCGGCCGGATCCTGCGGCAACAATCCCGATGCGGGAAAGGTGAGCCCGAGGTGGATCAGGATCGCCGCGCTCTCGGTCAGGACAGCGCCATCGGGTAGTTGCAAGGTCGGAATCTGTTTGAGCGGGTTGAGCTTCTCCAGCGCCTGGGCCGCCTCCGCGGACGTCTCGACATCGATGAAGCGATAAGGAACATCACAGAGCTCAAGGGCGGCTTCGATGGCCGCCGCCCCGGAGTTCTGATGGCCATAGAGCTGGTACATAAACGTCTCCTTGCATACCGTAACCTCTGCAGTGCCGCATCAAGCGTCGCGGCTGAGGATCGCGCCAGCTAACCAGTGTAGAAGCCACCACCCGCCACACCACGACCATCCGACGATCGCACCATCACGTTCACTTGGGGTGTGGCATCGGTCCTATCATTGCCGTCGATGTTCACCATCATCTCAATGAAGTTCTCTTAAAAAATCCCCGGCGTAACATCTGCTCCATACCAACCCATAAGCACCCCGGAGCACACCATCATGAAACGCCAAACCCTCCTCAGCATCGCTTTCTCGGTTTTCGCAGTTAACGCTTTCGCCGCAAACTCTGCTCAACCTGTAGTCGCTGAAGGCGGCTCGGATCGTCTGATTGAAAGCCGTGTGGCCGAGGGTGGTTCGGATCGCCTGATCGAAAACCGCGTCGCCGAAGGCGGTTCCGACAAGCTGTTGCAAAACCGTGTCGCTGAAGGTGGCTCCGACAAGCTCCTGCAAAACCGCGTCGCTGAAGGTGGCTCCGACAAGCTCTTGCAAAACCGTGTCGCTGAAGGTGGCTCCGACAAGCTCCTGCAAAACCGCGTCGCCGAAGGTGGCTCCGACAAACTGCTGCAAAACCGCGTCGCTGAAGGTGGCTCCGACAAGCTCCTGCAAAACCGCGTCGCCGAAGGTGGTTCGGATCGTTTGATCGAAAGCCGCGCTGTCTGAATGCAGTGCCTGACCGCAGGACTCAATGGAAACCCGGCCTCACCCGCCGGGTTTTTTATGCTTTTTTTGCGCCGCGATTACTGCCCTGCCCGCGCCATGCAGCGCTGGTAGCGTTCATCGACTCGCTTGGCGAACCACGCGGTGGTGAGTTTGCGGGTGATTTTCGGGCTTTGCAGCACGATCCCGGGTAACACTTGACGGGGTAACGGCCGGCCCTCGGCCCGTTCGGCCAATTCGAAAACCCGCCGATAGAGTTTGCTGTCTTCGAACGCCAGGGTGTTCCCCTCTTCCAGTTGTGCCCGGATCGTCGGATTGCGCATGTCCAGTTGCTTGCCGAGGGTACGCACGGCCAGTTCCGTGGTGCCGGGCATGATCGAACCGTAGCGCACCAGGTCGCCATCCAGCGCCAACGGGATACCGGAAGCCCGACTCACCGCGTTCTGGAACGCGGCGTTACGGCTGGCGTACCAACCCGCGTTGAAGTCCGCAAAGCGGTACAACGGCTGTGGGTAGCTCACCGGATACCCGAGCAGATGCGCAATGCCGAAATACATACCGCCGCGCCGGGTGAACACTTCATGACGAATCGAGCCCTTCACCGGGTACGGATAACCCTTGGCCTGCTGCTCGGCAAAATCAATACTGACCTGCATCGGCCCACCGGTATGCACCGGGTTGAAGCCGCCGAACAGGGTCTTGCCCATCGGCACCATGCCGATGAAGTCATCGAAAACAGCGCTCAGTTCCTTTTCACTGCGCGCGGCATTCAGGCGGCTGCTGTAGCTTTTGCCGTTGGGCGAGTCGAGCATTAACGCACCGCTCACCAACAGGCCGGGAATATGTGCCTTGGCGGCACGGCGGTCGATCTCGTCGCGGGAGATCTTGCCCAGGCCCGGTACGCTCGGATCGACCTGAAAGGTCGACTCCTGTTCAGTCACCGCCAGCACCGAGCACAGGTTTTGCGTAGTCGGCGAGATGTCTTGCGCGGTAAACGCCACCTGGATATCCGTGGCCCAACCCTGGCGATCGGCAGCCTTGGCCGGTAGCAAACGCACAATCTCGGCTTTCACTTCGGCCGGGCTGCGCGCCACCGGTTCCTGGGTCCGTTGGCTGCCGCAACCGGCCAATACCAGCAACGCTGCGACGCTTGTGATCAATCTGATTTGCATGTCGTTCCATCTAATCCGTTGGTCCGGGCCAACCATACGACCAATGGCAGGTCAGCGGCTACGTCTGTGACAGTCCGACGGTTGCCGCCCTCCCCGACTGGACCATACTTGATTCACACCGCGAGGAGGACAGGTTCATGCACCGCAGCGACGTGTTGATCATCGGCGCCGGCCCCACCGGGCTGGTCCTGGCGTTGTGGCTGAGCAAACTCGGCGTGCGCGTGCGGATCGTCGACAAAACCTCCGCCCCCGGCACCACGTCCCGGGCGCTGGCCGTCCAGGCACGGACGCTGGAGTTGTATCGCCAGCTTGGACTGGACGACGCCGTGGTGCAAAACGGCCATCAAGTAACGGCCGGCAACTTCTGGGTAAAGGGTGAGCCCGTGGCGCGCCTGCCCCTGTCTCAGATCGGTGAAGGCCTGACACCCTACTCGTTTCTCGAGATTTTCCCCCAGGACGAACACGAACGGCTGCTGATCGAGCGCCTGAACGCTTTCGGTATCACAGTGGAACGCAACACCGAACTGGCGGACTTCGAGCAAACCGCAGACGGCATCACGGCCACGCTGCACTTGCCCGACGGTCAGCAGGAAATCTGCCAGGCCTGTTACCTGGCCGGATGCGATGGTGCCCGGTCGATTGTGCGCAAAACCCTGGAGACCGGGTTTCCCGGCGGGACTTACCAGCAGATTTTCTACGTCGCCGACGTACAGGGCAGCGGCCCGACATTCAACGGCGAACTGCATGTGGACCTCGACGAGGCAGACTTCCTCGCCGTGTTCCCGTTGGCCGGCAGTGGTCGTGCGCGCTTGATCGGCACGGTACGCGACGAACGCGCCGAACACGCCGAGACCCTGCGCTTCGAGGACGTCAGCAGCAGGGCCATCGAGCACATGAAGGTGAAGGTCGAGCAACTGAACTGGTTTTCGACCTATCGCGTACATCATCGGGTGGCGGATCACTTCCGCAAAGACCGGGCGTTTTTACTGGGGGATGCCGCCCATGTGCACAGCCCGGCGGGCGGCCAGGGCATGAACACCGGGATTGGCGATGCCATCAACCTGGCCTGGAAACTGGCGGCCGTGTTGAGCGGCGGCGCAGAGGCCAGACTGCTCGACACCTATGAAACCGAGCGCATCGCGTTTGCACGCAAACTGGTGGCCACCACCGACCGGGTATTTAACTTCGTCACTGCCGATGGGCGAATTGCCGACTTGCTGCGTACACGCCTGGCCCCGTTCTTGATACCGAAAATAACCTCATTCGAAACCTCTCGCGAATTCATGTTTCGCACGGTGTCGCAGATCACCCTCAATTATCGTGGAATGCCGCTGAGCACGGGCGTTGCCGGGCACGTGCATGGTGGCGATCGCCTGCCCTGGGCCCATGACGGCGAGGGGGATAATTTTGAGTCGCTCAAGTGCCTGACCTGGCAGGTGCATGTCTATGGCGACACCAGCGACGAGATGATCGCCTGGTGCCACGAGCACCATTTGCCACTGCATGTGTTCGACTGGCGACCGGCGTTCGAAGCCGCGGGCCTGGGGCGCAACGGCTTTTATCTGTTGCGGCCCGACACCTATGTGGCGATTGCCGAAACTTGCGCGGACCCGAAAGTGATCGAACGGTATTTCCGTGATCACGGGATCCGGCCGTTTTTTGGCGCGCCCTGAGAACACCACATCCCCCCTGTAGGAGCGAGCCTGCTCGCGATGGACCCAAAGGCGCCGCGTTTAGTCAGTAAACACGCGTCATCGTTAACGACCATCGCGAGCAAGCTCGCTCCTACAAGGGGGATATGCGCTGGTGCCTAGATCCCCGCCAGCGCCAGGTCCATCGCAAAGTACGTAAAGATCAGGTCTGCCCCGGCACGTTTGATCGCCCCCAGGCTCTCGCGCACCACACGGTCTTCATCGATGGCCCCGGCCTGGGCGGCAAACTTGATCATCGCGTACTCACCGCTCACCTGATAGGCCGACAGCGGCAGGCGTGAGGCTTCGCGGATGTCGCGGATGATGTCCAGGTATGCACCGGCCGGTTTGACCATCAGCGCATCGGCGCCTTCCTGTTCGTCGAGCAACGATTCGCGTATCGCTTCGCGGCGGTTCATCGGGTTCATCTGGTAGCTTTTACGGTCGCCCTTGAGCGCACTGCCGCCGGCCTCGCGGAACGGGCCATAGAGCGCCGAAGCAAATTTGGTCGAATAGGCCATGATCACCGTCTGGGTAAACCCGGCGTCATCGAGCGCCCGGCGAATCGCCTGGACTTGCCCGTCCATGGCCGCCGAGGGTGCGATCACGTCGGCACCGGCCCGGGCCGCCGCGACGGCTTGCCTGCCGAGGTTGATCAGGGTCTGGTCGTTGTCGACTTCATGGTTGTGCAGCACGCCGCAATGGCCGTGGTCGGTGTATTCGCAAAAGCAGGTGTCTGACATTACGATCATTTCCGGCACCGCGTCCTTGGCGATGCGCGACATGCGCGAAACCAGGCCGTCCTCGCGCCAGGTGTCGCTGCCGCTGCTGTCCAGGTGGTGGGAGACGCCGAAGGTCATCACTGACTTGATCCCGGCACGGGCGTAGCGCTCGATCTCGCCGGCCAGCTTCGACTCGGGAATGCGCATCACGCCGGGCATGCTGTTGATCGGCACGAAGTCGTCGATTTCTTCTTCGACGAAAATCGGTAGTACCAGGTCGTTCAGGCTGAACTCGGTCTCCTGGAACAGGCTGCGCAGGCTCGCATTGCGGCGCAGACGGCGTGGGCGTGCTTCGGGGAACTGACTGGACATGGGTTTTCCTGAATTTCAGAGGACGAGATGTAGGAGCGAGCTTGCTCCGGGCGGCGCTCCGACGATGGTCGTAAACGATAACGCGCATTGTCTGAATGTTCGCGTTGCCCTTACGTTTTTCGCGAGCAAGCTCGCTCCCACAGGTAATGCGGTGGATCAGCTGGAGACGGGGCTTGGAATCTGCAACCCGCGCACCACCGCCGGTCGCGCCAGGAAGCGTTCCAGCACCCGCGTGACGTTAGGGAAGTTCTGGATGCCCACCAGATCGCCGGCTTCATAGAAGCCGATCAGGTTGCGCACCCACGGGAAAATGGCAATGTCCGCGATGGTGTAGCGCTCGCCCATGATCCAGTCGCGCCCCTGCAGACGATCGTCCAGCACCTTGAGCAGGCGCCTGCTTTCCTCGACGTAGCGGTCACGGGGACGCTTGTCTTCGTAGTCCTTGCCGGCGAATTTGTTGAAAAACCCGAGCTGGCCGAACATCGGACCAATACCGCCCATCTGGAACATCAGCCACTGAATCGTTTCATAGCGCGGTGCCGATTCCTGGGCCAGCAGTTGCCCGCTCTTGTCGGCCAGATAGATCAAAATCGCGCCCGACTCGAACAGCGCCAGCGGCCGGTCGTCCGGACCGTGGGGGTCGAGGATCGCCGGAATCTTGTTGTTGGGATTCAGGGAAAGAAATTCCGGGGACATCTGGTCGTTGGTGTCGAAGCCTACCCGGTGAGGTTCATACGGCAGGCCGATCTCTTCGAGCATGATCGAGACCTTGACGCCGTTGGGGGTCGGCAAGGAGTACAGCTGAATCCACTCCGGATACTGGGCAGGCCATTTGCGGGTGATGGGGAATGCGGACAAATCGGTCATGGGCACGATCCACGAAGACATTGAGAGTGACGATCATAATGTAGATATCGGCTCAGCGATCCCTTGAAGCCATCGATCTCGCTGATAGGCGAGATCAAAAGAAATCACGACGGTTTCAACGCCATCCGGTGTAGCGTGTCCACAATTGTGCAACATCCTGTCGATAACCTTCGCTGCAAACCCGTGAAGGTTACCGGTACATTGCCGCCCACTCGGCCGGAATCGAACCAAACGGGCTCAGGGGACTCTGAGAACCACCTCTTTGATGACGGACCGGCTTCAATGACATGGAAAACACCCGACGCAGGACAATCGTGGTGTAGAGGTTTGTCAGCCTTAACCGAATTGTGCTGAAGACCCTTTACACATGAATCTGTTTAATTTTGCCAAACGCTTCAAACATCGCGCTTACCTTTTGTTGCCCGCCTTATTGGTGGTTAGCGCGGTGTGCCTGACGCTGGAGTCCGGCCTGAGTCGCGCCCAACCGATGGATGGCACCCAGACGCTGGTCTTCCTGCGCCACGGGGAAAAACCCGCCGGAGGCCTGGGCCAGCTCAATTGCCAGGGACTGAACCGCGCCATCGACCTGGCCACGCTGCTGCCGGAGAAGTTCGGCAAGGCCAACTATGTGTTTGCGGCGAACCCGACGCGGAACGTCGAGGAAGGCGAGTTCGACAATTCCTACAGCTACATCCGCCCACTGATGACCATCAGCCCCAGCGCCATCAAGCTTGGCCTGCCGGTGAACATCAACTTTTCCGCCAATGACACCAGTGACCTGGCCGATGAACTGCTCCACGACAAGTACCACAATGCGGTCATCTACACCGCCTGGTCCCACGGCTATCTGCCGGAGCTGATCAACAAGGTAGCCGGCGACGCCACCGGCAAGAAAATGACCATCACGGATGACTGGGAGTCCAGCGACTACGACTCGCTGTATGTACTCACCTTGACCTGGCACAACGGCAAGGCCAGCTTGCAGAGCCATGTGTACAAGCAAGGCCTGGATAATGGTGCCGAAACTTGCCCGACCTGAAACCTGTAATGCCTGATCCGGCCTCATCGCGAGCAAGCTCGCTCCCACATTGGATTTGCAGTGTGATCACGAAGGCATGAGCACTACTGAACCCTGTGGGAGCGAGCTTGCTCGCGATAGGGCCAGTAAAACCGACATCACTTTCGTTGATTCACTCGCTCACGCAGATACTCGAGAACCGCCCCCCGCTCCCCGACAAACTCGATCCGCGCGTCTTTCTTCTCCCGCTGAAACGCATACATCGGATCGTAATACTCGCACAGCAGGCCTTCGATCCAGCCCCGGTGCAGATCCACCGCGCCACTGCGGGCCTGCTCGGCCAGCGCATCCTCCATCAAAACCAGCATGCGCCGATGACGTTCGCCACCCAGGCGCTTCTGCACATTGTTCAGGCTTGCCAGCAAGCGCTCGGAAAACAGCGCAAAGCCTTCCTCGCCATGCACGTCGATGAATTCGGCGCACAGATCCACCACGTAATCGCGCAGGATCCGCTCGACCCGCCCTTCCAGGCTGTCTTCAAGCCACACCATCGGAAACTGCTGCATGCCCTGGTAAAGCGGCAACGGCAAGGCACAACTGCCCACCGCACGGCTTTCGTCTTCCAGTACGAACTGCTCGATGCCCCGGGCGCGTTTTTTCAGTACGTCTACGGCCAAGCGGTTTTCGAAGTCGATATTCGAGGGTTGGCCCGTGGCGCGCTTGCCGAAACTGGAGCCGCGATGGTTGGCATGACCTTCAAGGTCCACGGCATTGTCGAGTTGCGTGAGCACCTCGGTTTTGCCCGTGCCGGTCATCCCGCCCAGCAAGACGAAATTGCACTGGGTCACGGCTTGATCGAGGGTGTCCAGCAGGAAGGTTCGCATAGCCTTGTAGCCACCGCCCACCCGTGGATAGTCGATGCCGGCCTCGTCCTTGAGCCATTGCTGGACAATCTGCGAGCGCAGGCCGCCGCGAAAGCAATACAGCAGGCCATCCGGATGCGCCCGGGCAAAATCGGCCCAGGCCTGGATGCGTTCGGCCTTGACCGCGCCCGACACCAGTTGATGCCCCAGCACGATGGCCGCTTGCTGGCCGTGCTGCTTGTAGCAGGTACCGACCCGCTGGCGTTCATGGTCATTCATCAACGGCAGGTTGATCACGCCGGGAAACGCACCCTTGTTGAATTCGACCGGCGCGCGGGCGTCCATCATTGGCCGGTCGTTGAGGAAGATGTCGCGGTAATCAGTGCAGTCGACGAACATCAAAACACCTCGACTGCGTTGCTCTGTCGCTCGACCAGTTCACCGATCGGTTCCAGGCTCAGGCCCAGTTCGGCGGCCACCGAGAGGAATTGCTCGTTGCCTTGAGGCGTCACGGCAATCAGCAGGCCACCGCTGGTCTGCGGATCGCAAAGCACACGTTTGTGCAGCTCCTGAAGGCGTCCGAGCTTGCTGGCGTAGCTGTCGAAATTGCGCAGAGTCCCGCCCGGTACGCAGCCTTGTTCCAGGTAATACTCCACCCCCGGCAGGCGCGGTACGCGGTCATATTCAATGCGCGCCGTGAGCTGGCTGCCGTCGGCCATTTCCACCAGGTGCCCGAGCAGGCCGAAACCGGTGACGTCAGTCATCGCGGTCACACCGTCGAGCTTGCCGAAACGGCTGCCGGGTTTGTTCAGGGTGCACATCCAGTCCCGGGCCAGGCCGATGTCGGCGTTGCGCAATTTGCCCTTTTTCTCGGCCGTGGTAAGGATGCCGATCCCCAGGGGCTTGGTGAGGTAGAGCAGGCAACCGGCCGTGGCGGTGTCGTTGCGCTTCATGTGGCGCTTTTCCACCAGACCGGTGACGGCCAGGCCAAAGATCGGTTCTGGCGCGTCGATGGAGTGCCCACCTGCCAACGGGATGCCCGCCGCGTCACACACCGAACGACCGCCGCGTATCACTTCCCGGGCAACTTCCGGGGCCAGCACGTTCACCGGCCAGCCCAGAATCGCAATCGCCATCAACGGATCGCCGCCCATCGCATAGATGTCGCTGATGGCATTGGTGGCGGCAATTCGACCGAAATCGAAGGGATCGTCGACGATCGGCATGAAAAAGTCGGTGGTCGAGACCACGCCGCGTTCATCATCGATTGCATACACCGCCGCATCATCGCGCGAGGCATTGCCGACCCAAAGTTTCGGGTCGAGGTTCTGCGCCCCACTGCCGGCCAGGATCACTTCCAGCACCTGGGGAGAAATCTTGCAACCGCATCCAGCGCCGTGGCTGTACTGAGTCAGGCGAATCGGCTCGCTCATAGGGGTACCTCATTGGGTCAATGGGCCGATTCTAGCAGAGCGTGGCATGCGCAAGGCGTAGCACAGCCTCGGACTTTGTGGGAGCGGGCTTGCTCGCGAAGAGGCCTTCACAGCCGACATCCATGCCGGCTGATACTCCGCCATCGCGAGCAAGTTCGCTCCCACATTGATCGCGGTTATGGCAATAGAATCACTTTGTCACCACTGCCCTGATTCACCTCGGCATAACGCTCCAGGCCTTCGGCCAATGGCGACTCGAACAAGCCCTGGGGCAACGGCAACAGGTCTTGATCGAAGAACCGGCCGAACTGTTCGAGCATCGCCGCACACGCCTGCACCCCGTACAGCAACGAGTTGATCCCCACAACCGAGCCACCCTTGCGATACAACGCCAGGGCCGGCAACTGCACGTGACCGTCCACGGGTGCCGCGATGATCGCGATGCGGCCGAACGTGGCCAGGGCCGCTACCGAGGCCGGCAGCCAGAAACCGGTGGTGTCGAAAATCACGTCGGCACCGCCGGCATACACCGCGTTGACCTGTGCGCCCAAGTCTTCGGGTTTATCCAGTTGCAGGGTCTGGTAGCCCTGGTCTTGCAAATCCTTGACCTGCTCCGGACGCCGCGCGGCCGCCAACACCCGGGCACCGCGCACCTTGGCCAAGGCCAGCGCGGCGCTGCCGACTGCCCCGCCACCGATGACCAGCAATCGGGTTTGGGCCGTCACCAGGCTGCGCTCCAGCGCATCCCACGCCGTGGTGTACGGCACGCCGAGGCTGGCGGCCTGGGCAAAGCTCAGATGCGTAGGTTTGAGCGCCACGCCGTTGGCCGGCAGCTTGACGAACTGCGCGTGGGAACCGTCGGCGAAAAAGCCCAGTTCCTTGCCCGTGCCCCAGACTTCCCGACCGATCATCGCCTGCGGGCCGGCCACGACAACACCGGCAAAGTCACGACCGGGAATCCGCGGCAAGGTGGTGTAGGGAAAACGTCCCAGCACATTCTTCACATCGCTGGGGTTGAGGCCTGCGGCCTTGATCTCGACCAGCACTTCATCGGCGCCGGGAACGGGGGTAGGCACCTCAACGTAGCGCAGGGCCGAGAGATCACCGGTTTTATCGAATTGCAGAGCTTTCATGGGCGTATCCATCGAGTCGAAAAGGGTTCAGGAGATCCAGCCAGCCACCAGCCCCCGCCCCATCGGCCAGAGTTTTTCGCCGGCGAGCATGCCGAGCAGGCCCACCAGGGCGATGGCCGGGGGTGCGGGGGAACGAAAATCCAGGGCGCCGTAGAGCAGACCGACGCCCAGACCGATGGCCAATGACACGAGGTAGTTCATGGCAGACTCCGGGGCAATTGAGATATGCGCCAAGTCTAGGGGGCGACGCCTTTGATCATCGGTCAAGTGCTTCTGAATTTCGGCCAAAGCCTGGCTTCGACGAAATCAGTCCTGGCGTTGCGCCGCAGGAAACTGCGAAGGGGCAACGCCCAGCTCACGACGAAACATGTCGCTGAAGCTGCTCGGAGAATATCCCAGCTCCCGGGCAATCGCGCTGACCGGTACGCCCTGGATCAGCTCGGCCACCGCCGTCGCCAATTGCACCTGACGCCGCCACTCGGCAAAGCCCATGCCCAAACCGTCCTTGAACAGCCGCGCCAGGGTGCGCACGCTGGCTCCGGCGCTATCCGCATGTTGTTCGAAAGGAATCTCCAGTGAAGGCGCGGCCATGACCGCCTGACACAGGTTCATCAGCCGCCGGTCGGAATCGTCCGGCAGCGGAATTTTCAGCAGCGAACGCCTGGCCCGCTTGAGTTCCAGCAGCGCCAGGCTCACCAGCGCGTCGTAATACTCGGGCGCCCCGTCGTTACCCTGCTCCACCAGCCCGACGATCAGTTCGCGCAGCAAACCGCCGACCTCGATCACCTGAACGCTGTCATCCAGGGTCGCCGCCAGGGACGGCCGCAGGTAGATATTGCGCATTTGCAGGTCCGATACCACACGGATGCCATGCGGCACGCCGGGCGGCAACCACACCGCCCGTTGCGGAGGCACCACCAGCGCCTCATGCGGCGTCTCGACCCACATCACCCCGCTCATCGCATACAGCAACTGGCCCCAGACGTGCTCATGGGGCTCGATGTACAACCCGCGCGGATAGGTGCGAGCCAGCGGTTGCACAGGCACATCGGTGTCACTCAGGTCAGGTGGTGCGGCGAGGGCCATGGTCTATGTTCATTGGGTACGGGAAGGCTTCATGGTAACGAGGCGCCGAACGTGTCGCCAGCAACCGCCGGTATCTGACAATCCGAGTGAATTTTTCTGATGGCGCGCGATCCTTTTATGTACAACAGGGAGGAACCGGGGCTTTATGAACAGTGCAAAATTATTCGTCATCGAGTACACCCTCCATGGTGCTCCGAAATCATTCATCATCCGACTGGAAAAAATGGATAACGCAGAAGCCTGGCATTGGGCGAGTTGTGACGCGGGGGTGGGGCGAATCCCCCGATTCGGACGCGAGAAGGTGCAAAAGACCAGCAAGCCGATGGCTGAAAAATTCGGCGTGGAAAACGTCAAGTGGCGGCCGGCGAACTAATATCCGGTAACCATCAGGTTCGGGGGAAGGGATATGAGCGCAACACCCGTCAACAGCCCTGTGCAACTGGACTACGATCTGGACACGCCGAGCGGCCGCATCACCAGGAGCACCGAGTGCCGAATCGGACTGGAACAGGTCGAAAATGACCCATTCTGCTTCGCCATACGCGTCCCGGTGCCTCTGCCGGAAGATCTGGAGCAAGCCAAGACCCTGGTGCTGCGGGTCGAAGGGCGGCGCTTGCAAGGCACCGTCCGCCACAGCGAACGCCTGGAAGATGACAGCCTCAGGCTGGAAGTGGAGCCGGACTAGGCTCCACTTTTGCGTATGCCGTGGTTTTCAGTGGGCACACTTGCAGCCTTGGGAGGCGCACTCCTCGCCGTGCTCGTGATGCTTGGCACAGGCTTCACAGCAATAGTGCTTGCCGTGACGCACGATCGGGTGCTCGCCGAGTTTGCAGGAACACTTCGGACAATCGCATATACGCTCAGTCATGGGTTTGACTCCTGTGGGTAGTGGTCGTCGGGGGGAGATGAAAACAACCCGTGCTTTTCAGTGTAGGGGTCGACTGCAACACCGCAACAGCGCGTATCGCGCACTACTTGAGTCCTTGATGAATTATCCGTTTCGCGAGGACAGGGAATGACGCGTAAGAGGCGATGCCACACTGATTATCTTTGTTTCTGGACATCCTTATATACCCGGCCTCCCCCCACTCCGGCCCCCTGCTATTTTTCACCAGCCAATAATCCTCGCCATCTTCGGTGCCATAACCAACAATAAGCACGGCGTAATTCAAATCATTTTCATCGCAATCTTCATCATTCAATACCCCGCCGGAGTATTTTTTAAAGTTGTCGGAAGCGTCAATCGCCGCCGATACCGGCCCTTTGGCTACGGCCTGGCGCAGTGCCTCCTCGTCGCCACGAGGAATATTCGTATAGGTCACCGTATTGGCGGCGACAGCCTTGATCATGCCTGCATCACAGCGTCCCCCGCTGCCTGTGTAAGGGTAATATTCTTCTGACTGAATACCGTTTTGTTTGACGTAGTCATAGGTGTAATCCATCAGCCCGCCATCACATCCTTGATTACCTTGCTCACTGCTGCAATCAAGAATCTGCTGCTCGGAAAGCTCGACCAGTCTTTCGGTTTGCAAAAACAATGCGCCCTCCAGGGCACCCACCGCTGAAAAAGCATAACCGGAGCCACAAGTCCCCAATTGCTTGACTCTGGTAACAGCTCCCTGGGTACGCCAGTCCACTGAGCTTGGTATATCCAGAGCCTGTGCCGTCACGGTAACGGCACAGCCGCCAACCAGGATGAAACATGAGAGTTGCCAAAACCTCATACTTAGCCCCTGTTTCTATATGGTTTGCAGTTACCTCGCTATGTCATTGAAATGAAAGACCAATAAGCCAACGGCAACAACTGTCAAATATGACAGTTGTTCAATACTGTTTAGCTATAAAAACCACACCATTTCGCGTTGTTAACCATACCTGTCAAATACGGAACTGCCCGACCAGGCTACCCAGGCGCTGACCGAGGTCGGCCAGGCTGCGAGAGGTTTGCGCGCCGAGTTGGGTTTCGTCGGCGACGCTGTCCACCGCCACGGCAATCTGGTGCACGCTGCGATTGATCTCTTCGGCCACGGCGGTCTGTTCTTCGGCGGCACTGGCAATCTGTGCGTTCATCGAGTTGATGGTCGCGATCAGCTGAGCCATGGTGTCCAGCGAAGCCCCCGCCTCGTTGGCCTGGGCCGAGGTGCCGTCGCCGGCCTCGCTGGAGCGACGCATCGCCTCCACCGCCGACTGGGTGCCGGCCTGCAAACGGTCGATCATGCCCTGGATTTCCTGGGTGCTGATTTGCGTGCGGCTGGCCAGCGCCCGCACTTCATCGGCCACCACCGCAAAGCCGCGCCCGGCCTCGCCGGCGCGGGCGGCTTCGATGGCCGCGTTGAGCGCCAGCAGGTTGGTCTGCTCGGCAATCGAGCGGATCACCCCGAGCACGCTGACAATCGACGACACGTCTTTTTGCAGGCTGTCCAGGGACACGCCGCTGCTGCGGATGTCGTCCACCAGGGCATGGATCTTCTCGATGCTGCCGGCCACAACACGCTTGGCCGCCTGCCCTTCTTCGTCGGTCTGCTGGGCTGCTACCGCGGCGTTCTGCGCGCTCTTGGCCACTTCCTGGGCCGCCGCCGACATTTCGTTGATCGCTGTGGCCACCTGATCGGTTTCGTGACGCTGGCGTTCCATGGCCTGGTCCGAACGGCTGGCCTGGTCGGACACCTGGTTCACCAGTCCGGTCAGTTGCGAGGTCATTTCGGTGATCTGCCGTACCAGGCCGTGGATCTTGTCGACGAAACGGTTGAACGAGCCGGCCAGTTCACCGAGCTCGTCCTGACTGGTGATGGTCAGGCGGCGGGTCAGATCGCCCTCGCCCGCCGCGATGTCGTCGAGGTTGGCTTTCATCAGATGCAGCGGACGCACAATGGTGTTGGCCAGCAGCATCCCCGCGGCAGCGATCACCAACAGCACCACGACTGCTACGCCAACGATACTCAGCACCATGCCTTGCATCCGCTCCTGGACCTTGGCTTCGACCACGGCCACTTGTGCTTCGATGCCGTCGAGGTTGACCGCGGTGCCGACCGCCATGTCCCACTTCGGCAGGTATTCGGTGTAGCCGAGCTTGGGCACCAGCACCTGGGTGTTGCCAGGCAATGGCGAGCTGTATTGCAGGTAGTGCGTACCGTCCTTGGCGACTCTCACCAGGTCGCGGTTGACGTAGACACCGTTCGGGTCGCGGTTGTCCTTGAAGCTCTGGCCCACGCCCTCGGGGCTGTTGGCCTTGAACAGGCGCACGGTGTTGGAGTCGTAGCCGAAGAAGTAGCCGTCCTTGCCGTAGGTGATGCTCGACAGCAGCTTGATCACTTGGGCCCGCGCCGCCTCATCGCCGGGGGCGGCGGCGTCGTAGAGCGGTTTGATCGTGGTCATGGCCACGGCCACGTAGCTTTGCAAGGTTGCCTTGGCATCGCTGAGCAGGCGTTCGCGGGTCTGCTCGACTTCCTTGCGCGCCTGATCCTGAAGAATGAACAGCGTGGTCAGGCTGATGACCAGCGCAAACAGCAACACCGGGAGGACGGCAAGGGACAGGACTTTTGCCTTGAGGCTCATGCGCATGACGTTCACTCTTTTGATTTTTGTTGGCGTGGTTAAAAGCTTTAACGGCACGCCAGGGCAAAAGTTGAACGCAGTCAATCGGAGCAGTGGAGATCCCCTGTGGGAGCGAGCTTGCTCGCGATAGCGGACTGTCAGCCAAATAGATGTTGACTGTTTCACCGCCATCGCGAGCAAGCTCGCTCCCACATTTTGATCCAGGGTAATCAGAAGGGAATTGGTTACAGGACCATCGCAGCCACCCAGCCGAACGCCAGCAACGGCAGGTTGTAATGCAGGAAGGTCGGGACCACGGTGTCCCAGATGTGATGGTGCTGGCCATCGATGTTCAGGCCGGAAGTCGGGCCCAGGGTCGAGTCGGAAGCCGGTGAACCGGCGTCGCCCAGGGCACCGGCCGTGCCGACGATGCACACGATCGCCAACGGGCTGAAGCCCAGTTGCACGCACAGCGGCACGAAGATCGCCGCCAGGATCGGCACGGTGGAGAACGATGAGCCGATGCCCATGGTCACCAGCAACCCCACCAGCAACATCAGCAAGGCGCCAATGCCTTTGCTGTGATCGATGTACGACGCCGACGACTCGACCAGCGTCTGCACCTCACCGGTGGCCTTCATCACTTCGGCAAACCCCGAGGCGGCGATCATGATGAAGCCGATCATCGCCATCATTTTCATGCCTTCGGTGAACAGGTCGTCGGTGTCACGCCATTTGACAATGCCCGACACCGAGAAGATCAGGAAGCCGACCAGCGCACCGATGATCATCGAATCGAGCAACAACTGAATGATGAACGCCGCCGCGATGGCCACGCCGGCCACCATCAGGCTCAGCGGGTTGTATTGCACCGCCACTTGCTCGACCTGTTCGATCTTCGCCAGGTCGTAGACACGCTTCTTGCGGTAGCTGACAAACGCGATCAGCAGGCCCGCCACCATGCCCAGGGCCGGAATGCCCATGGCGTGGGTCACGTTGATGCCGCTGATGTCCACGCCGCTGCGGGCGACGTTGGCCAGCAGGATCTCATTGAGGAAGATGTTGCCGAAGCCCACCGGCAGGAACATGTAGGGCGTGATCAGGCCGAAGGTCATGACGCAGGCGATCAGTCGACGGTCCAGTTGCAGCTTGGTCAGCACATAAAGAAGCGGCGGCACCAGCAACGGAATAAACGCGATATGTATCGGCAAGATGTTCTGCGAGGCGATGGCCACGACCCAGAGCAGGCCAATCAGCAGCCACTTGACCTGGCCACCGCCGCTGGCGTGCTGGCGATCGACCATGGCCAGGGCCTTGTCGGCCAGCGCATGGGCCATGCCGGACTTGGCAATGGCCACGGCGAAAGCGCCGAGCAAGGCGTAGGACAACGCCACCGTCGCCCCGCCACCGAGGCCGCTGTTGAAAGCCTTGAGCGTCGCCTCGATTCCCAGGCCACCGGTCAAGCCACCGACCAGCGCACCGACGATCAAGGCGATCACCACATGCACGCGGGACAGGCTGAGGATCAGCATGATGCCGACCGCGGCAATTACTGCATTCATTTCATTACCTCGATACAAACGAAAAGACTCCGTCCGGCAGTCTGCGAAGAGCCACCAGCGGATTAAGGAATGGGTTTTATTAGAGGGCGCGCACTGTGCCGCAGCGTCACCTCCTTGTCAAAGCACCTCGGCGCTGTCGACATGTAACGACATGTGATGACCTGTAGGAGCGAGCTAGCTCGCGATGCACCTGAGAGCACCGGGGGGGATCAGGTTTCCATCGTCATCGTTGACGACCATCGCGAGCATGCTCGCTCCTACAGGGGGAAGTGTTTGATCGCCGATAGACGGGATAAAGAAACCAAAATCGCGGCCGTTACAGTGCAAAGTCTCAGATATTTATCGAATAAGGACGTCTCCATGTCGCTCAGACAACTTTCCATTCAATGGAAAATCACCCTGCTGGCCGGGCTGTGCCTGGCGGGCATCGTGACCCTGCTGGTGGGTCTTTCGCTGTACCGCATGGAGCACAGCTCCGAGCTGGTGAAAGCCTCGAGCATGGAGATGCTGACAGAGGCGGCCCAGGCCCGGATCGAGTCCCAGGGCGAAAACCAGGCGCTGGGGATACGCCAGCAGTTCATGGACGCCTATCAGTACGGCCACGGCTTCTCCCGGCAGGTGCTGTTCCTGCGTGACCAGGCCGAGAAGCGCTTTCTCGATGCCTTCGACCTGCGCGAAGACCTGACCCGCCAGGTCAAGTCAGCCCTGCAAGCCAACCCGGACCTGCTCGGCCTGTCCCTGGTGTTCGAACCCAATGGGCTGGACGGCAAGGACGAACTGTTCGCCGGTCAGGCCGAGCTTGGCAGCAACGACAAGGGTCGTTTCGCCCTCTACTGGTCGCAGCCGACGCCGGGCAAGGTAACCTCCATGGCGTTGCCGGAAAGGGACATGGCCGACACCAGCACCGGCCCCAGCGGCGAAGCGGCCAACGCCTGGTTCACCTGCCCGCGCACCACGCTCAAGCCGTGCGTGATCGAACCTTACTTCTATGAAATCGACGGTCAGAACGTGCTGATGACCAGCATCGTTTTCCCACTGATGGTCAACGGCAAGGTGATCGCCTCGCTGTCCGTGGACATCAACCTCAACAGCCTGCAAGCGGTCAGCCTGGGCGCGAGCAAGAAGCTCTATGACGGCCAGACCAGCGTCAGCATCATCAGCCCGGCCGGCCTGCTCGCCGGCTACAGCCCGGACGCCGGCAAACTCAGCCAGCGCCTGGAGGCCGTGGATAAGGCCAATGGCGCCGAACTGCTGCGCATGCTCGCCGCCAGCAGCAGAACCGCCAGCCTGCACAGCCATCAGCAACTGAAAGTGCTGGCACCCTTCCAGCCGATTCCCGACGGTAAATCCTGGGGCGTGCTGCTCGACGTGCCGGAGAAAGTCCTGGTCGGCCCGGCCGAAGCCCTGAAAAAGCAACTCGATGACAGCAATACCGCCGGTACCCTGGTCGAGCTCGGCCTGGGGGGGCTCGCCGCGCTGCTCGGTCTGCTGCTGGTGTGGCTGATGGCCCGCAGCGTCACCCGACCGATCCTCGGCGTGGCGCACATGCTCGAAGACATCGCCTGCGGCGAAGGTGACCTCACCCGCCGCCTGGCCTACGACAAGCAGGATGAACTGGGCCAATTGGCCGGCTGGTTCAACCGTTTCCTCGACAAGCTGCAACCGATCATTGCCGAAGTGAAGCGCTCGGTGCAGGACGCCCGCAGCACCGCTGACCAGTCGTCCGCCATCGCCGCACAGACCAGCGCCGGCATGGAGCAGCAGTACCGCCAGGTGGACCAGGTGGCGACCGCCTCCCACGAAATGAGCGCCACCGCCCAGGACGTCGCCCGCAGCGCCGCGCAGGCGGCCCACGCCGCCCGCGATGCCGATCAGGCGACCCGTCAGGGCCTGACCGTGATCGACCGCACCACCACCAGCATCGACAACCTCGCCGCCGACATGAGCGCGGCCATGGTTCAGGTCGAAGGCCTGGCGGCCAACAGCGAGAAGATCGGCACGGTACTGGAAGTGATCCGTGCGATTGCCGAGCAGACCAACCTGCTGGCCCTCAACGCTGCGATCGAAGCGGCCCGCGCCGGTGAGGCCGGGCGCGGGTTTGCCGTGGTGGCCGATGAAGTGCGCAACCTGGCGCGGCGTACCCAGGAGTCCGTGGAAGAAACCCGTCTGGTGATCGAACAACTGCAAAACGGCACCCAGGAGGTGGTGGGTTCGATGAACAACAGCCATCGTCAGGCCCAGGGCAGTGTCGAGCAGGTTGGCCAGGCCGTGACGGCGCTGCGCCAGATCGGTGACGCGGTGACCGTGATCAACGACATGAATATGCAGATCGCCAGTGCCGCCGAAGAGCAAAGCGCGGTGGCCGAGGAGATCAACAACAACGTGGCGACCATCCGCGACGTGACCGAGTCGCTGTCGGGCCAGGCCAATGAATCGGCGCGGGTCAGCCAGTCGCTCAATAGCCTGGCGAACCAGCAGCAGAGCCTGATGGATCAGTTCCGCGTTTAAACCCTGCTGGCCGAACAAAATACCTGTGGGAGCGAGCTTGCTCGCGATGACGGATTATCAGACACATTGATATTGAATGTGCCACCGCCATCGCGAGCAAGCTCGCTCCCACATTTATTCTTCCGTGCTGCTCAATCAAATGATGGCAAGTGGATATCTGCCGCATGCCGATTATGCTTCATGGAACCTTGCAGCGCCTTCGGGCGTCAATCTGAATGCAAGCCACGTAATCCAATGACTTCAGCCCCAGGGCCTGGGTACGGTAAGTGTTGGTGGGAACTCCGGCCTACAACAAAAGCAAGACGGAGAATACTCATGGCAGCAATCGACAATGCAACCACGGGCAGCGCGCCCCATCACGGGCTCACCAAGGAGGAACGCAAGGTCATTTTTGCCTCGTCCCTGGGCACCGTGTTCGAATGGTATGACTTCTACCTGTACGGCTCCCTCGCGGCGATCATCGCCAAGCACTTCTTCGCCGGTGTCAACGAAACGACGTCCTTCATCTTCGCCCTGCTCGCCTTTGCCGCCGGCTTCGCCGTGCGGCCCTTCGGCGCCATCGTGTTCGGCCGGTTGGGCGACATGATCGGGCGCAAGCACACGTTCCTCATCACCATCGTGATCATGGGTATTTCCACGGCCGTGGTGGGTTTGCTGCCCGGCTATGCGACCATCGGCGTCGCCGCGCCGATCATCCTGATCAGCCTGCGCCTGTTGCAAGGCCTGGCGCTGGGCGGTGAGTACGGCGGCGCAGCGACCTACGTGGCCGAACATGCCCCCAAGGGCAAACGCGGCTACTTCACCTCGTGGATTCAGACGACAGCCACCCTCGGCCTGTTTCTGTCACTGCTGGTGATCCTCGCCTGCCGTACCGCGCTGGGCACTGAAGCCTTCGAAGCCTGGGGCTGGCGGATTCCGTTCCTGCTGTCGATCCTGCTGCTGATTATCTCGGTGTACATCCGCTTGCAGCTCAACGAGTCGCCGGTGTTTGTGAAAATGAAGGCCGAAGGCAAGTCTTCCAAGGCGCCGCTGACTGAATCTTTCGCACGCTGGGAGAACCTGAAGATCGTGATCATGGCCCTGCTCGGCGGCACCGCCGGCCAGGCCGTGGTCTGGTACACCGGGCAATTCTATGCGCTGTTCTTCCTGTTGCAGACGCTGAAGATCGAACCGCAAACCGCGAACCTGCTGATTGCCGGCTCCCTGTTGATCGGCACGCCGTTCTTCGTCATTTTCGGCAGCCTGTCCGACCGTATCGGGCGCAAGGGCATCATCATGGCGGGCTGTATCATCGCGGCACTGACTTACTTCCCGATCTTCCACGCGCTGACCCAATACGGTAACCCCGACGTGTTCATCGCGCAGGAGAAGAATCCGGTCACGGTCGTCGCCAATCCCGCCCAGTGTTCGTTCCAATTCGACCCGGTGGGCAAGGCCAAATTCACCAGTTCCTGTGACTTGGCCAAGACCGTGCTGGCCAAAAGGGCCATCCCCTACAAGAACGCGGACGCCGAGCCAGGCGCCGTTGCGCAGGTGCGCATTGGCGATAAAGTGATCGAGAGCTTCGAGGGCACTGGCATGCCGGCCGCCGACTTCAAGGCCAAGAACGACGCCTTTGCCGCCACCCTCGCCACCGCCCTCAAGGACGCCGGCTACCCCGAAAAGGCCGACCCGGCCAAGACCAACTACCCGATGGTGTTGCTACTGCTGACGATCCTGGTGATCTACGTGACCATGGTCTACGGGCCGATTGCCGCCTGGCTGGTGGAACTGTTCCCGGCGCGCATCCGCTACACCTCGATGTCGCTTCCCTACCACATCGGCAATGGCTGGTTCGGTGGCTTCCTGCCGACGGTGGCGTTCGCCATGGTGGCGGCCACGGGGGATATCTACTACGGGCTGTGGTATCCGATTGTCATCGCGGTGATGACGGCGGTGCTGGGTATTTTCTTCATGCCGGAAACCAAGGATCGGGAGATTCATCACACATAAACCTGACACCTCACCCTGTGGAACCGGGTGTACTCATAATCGGCGGCCATGAAAAACCACTGTGGGAGCGAGCTTGCTCCGGGCGGCGATCCGACGATAGCGTCAGCACATTCAACATCAATGTGTCAGACAGATTGCCATCGCGAGCAAGCTCGCTCCCACAGGGTTCCTGGTGTGACATCAAGTATGTTTAGGCAACTCGATGACGACCTTCAGCCCGCCCCATTCGCTTTCCAGCAACGACAGTTTGCCGCCCCAGCTATCGACAATGTCGCGCACGATGCCCAGCCCCAAACCATGCCCATGGGTTTGCTCATCCAGCCGCGTTCCTCGGCCGAACACCTGATCGCGACGCTCTTCGGGAATGCCCGGGCCGTCATCTTCCACGTTGAGTTCAAAGCCCTCTGCAGTCTCGGCCACACTCAGGCGAACCTCGGCATCCGCCCACTTGCAGGCGTTATCCAGCAGATTGCCCAACAGTTCCAGCAGGTCTTCGCGATCCCAGGGCAATTGCAGGCCGGTGGGTGCGCGGTAGCTCAGCGCCAGGTGTTCGCCATGGATCATGTTCAGGGTGGCCAGCAACCCGGGGAGTTGCGCATCGCAATCAAACAGTGCGCCCGGCAACGCATCGCCGGACAACCGCGCACGATTGAGTTCCCGATTGAGCCGTTGCTGGACTTGCTCCAGTTGCTCCTTGAGGACCTTGCGCAATTGCGGGTGCGCGTCGAGTTGCTCGCTTGAAGCCAGGCTCAACAGCACCGCCAGCGGAGTTTTCAAGGCGTGGCCGAGGTTGCCCAGGGCATTGCGTGAGCGCTTGAGGCTGTCCTCGGTGTGGGCCAGCAAATGGTTGATCTGCGCCACCAGTGGTTCCAGTTCCACCGGCACCTGATCATCGAGTTGCGAACGCTGGCCCTGCTGAAGCTGCGCAATCTGCTCGCGGGCCTGCTCCAGCGGACGCAAGGCCCGGCGCACGGTAATCCGTTGCAGCAGCAGAATCAGCAGCAGCGCCGTCAAACCGAGACCAAACCCGAGCTGTTGCATGCGCCGGAAGCTTTCGCGAATTGGCGTGTAATCCTCGGCGACGCTGATGGAGATCGGCAACCCCGAACGTCGATAGTCCGTACGCAGCACCAGTAACTGTTGCCCTTCCGGACCCAGTTGCAAGTTGCCATGCAGGCCGGGGTGATCGAGCACCGGCAGTTCCTGATCCCATAATGAACGGGAACGCCAATGGCCGTCGGCGAAATCGATGCGGAAATAATGCCCGGAGAACGGCCGTTGATAAGCCGGTGACAGGCGTCGCTCATCCAGTTGCAAGCCTTGCGGCCCGCGCACCAGTGCCGCCAGCAGGTTCTCGCTGTCATTGCGCAACCCGGCTTCGAGGTAGCGCTGCAACCCCATTTCGAACAGCCACAGGCTGGTTTGCGCCAGCACCAGGCCAACGACCACCATCACGCTGATCAGGCCCAGGCTCAAGCGGCGCTGGATCGATCTCACCGGGCTTGCCCGCCGAACAGATAACCCTGGCCGCGACGGGTTTCAATCACACTTTTGCCGAGCTTGCGGCGCAAGTGGTTGACGTGGACTTCCAGCACATTGGAATCGCGTTCGGTTTCACCGTCGTAGAGGTGTTCGGCGAGGTGACTTTTGGAGAGGATCTGCTCGGGGTGCAGCATGAAATAACGCAACAGGCGAAACTCCGCGGCGGTCAGTTGAATGTCCGCACCGTCGCGCACAACGCACTGGCGACCTTCGTCCAGATGCAACCCGGCAGCCTTGAGCGTTGGCTGGTTGACCTGGCCATGGGAGCGGCGCAACAACGCCTGGATGCGCAAAAACAACTCTTCGGGATGGAATGGCTTGGTCAGGTAGTCGTCGGCGCCGGCCTTGAGGCCTTCGATGCGTTCGGCCCAGGAGTCTCGGGCCGTCAGGATCAGCACCGGCGTGGCCAGCCCCGCCGCGCGCCATTGCGCCAGCACCTCAAGCCCCGGCACGCCGGGCAAACCGAGGTCGAGGATGATCAGGTCGTAAGGCTCGGTGCTGCCCTGATGTACCGCATCGCGACCATCGGCCAGCCAGTCCACCGCATACCCCTGGCGATTGAGGCCGGCCAGCAGTTCGTCGGCCAGGGGCACATGGTCTTCCACCAGGAGCAAACGCATGGATCAGTCTTCCTTGTCTTTGAGTAAACGGCCGGTGGTGGCGTCGATGCCCAGTTCGCGGACCACGCCCTCAGGGGTCAGCAGCTCGACTTCATAAATGTAGACGTCGTGTTTTTCTTCGAGCTCGGCTTCCAGCAGCTTCGCACCGGGGTAGTGACCCATCGCCTGCTGCAGCAGTTGCTCCAGCGGCAGGATCACGCCCTGTTGACGCAGGCTCAAGGCCTCATCCTGATCCAAGTCGCGGGCCAACACTGCCGAGCAAAATGCCAGAAGCAACAGCGCCATCCGGCTACCGGTGCATCGCTTGAATAAAAACACCTTCATTACGAATCCTGATGATCCTTGAGAACCTGCCCGCTGACAGCGTCTAATTCCACATCCCAGTCGATGCCCTGAGGATCGCGCAGCTCGACCTTGTACAGGTATTTGCCATAACGCTGTTCCAGCTCGGTTTCACTGACGGTGGAACCCGGATGCCTGGCCACCGCGTTGGCATTGAGTGTCTCGAACGACACAATGGTACCAGCGTCGCGCAATCTCAGCGCTTCATCCGGGCCAAGTTCCCGGGCGTGGGCGAGGCTTGCGGTCATGCCGAGGATCGACGCGGTGAACAGGGCGGTCAGGGTTTTCATGGGTGTCTCCGTATTTCTTCAGGTACTGCCTGTGGGCGCCACCTTAACCGGATGAACTTAATTGAAACTGAATTGCCATCATTGGCAACACCGCCCTCCTTTGTGGGAGCGAGCTTGCTCGCGATGGCGGCGGCACATCCAACAATGATGTGACTGCAACACCGCTATCGCGAGCAGGCTCGCTCCTACAGTGATCGTGTTTATAATTTCTGTCGGCCCGACATCGAGACTTTAATGACCGCCATCCACATCAAGTTCCCCTCCCTGACCCTCAAGGCCGGTCCAGGTGCCTTTGCGCGCATTCGTGACAGCGGCTTGAACGCCGCCGACGTCGGCACCTTGCCTGGCGCGGCTGGCGGTCCGAAAGCGCTGGGGATTCAGGGTCTGGACCTGGCGCTGTTCGGCGAGTGGCTGCCGGCGGCACCGCGGGAACGCTCGCTGATTGGTGCATCGGTTGGTTCCTGGCGCTTCGCCAGCGCCTGCCTGCCGGACGCTGCCGAGGGCATCCGGCGTCTCGGGCAGCTCTACACCGAGCAACACTTTGCCAAAGGCGTGACCATGGCGCAGATCAGCCAGAGCTCACAGCGCATGCTCAATGACCTGCTCGACGGTCGCGATGCCTCAATCCTCGACAACAACCATTACCGCCTGAACATCATGTTGGTCAAAAGCCACGGTCTGCTCGCCGACGATCATCGCGGCCGCCTCGGGCTGGGCCTGTCGTCGGTCATCGCCGACAACCTGCGCGGCCGGGCGCGGCTGGCACGACACTTCGAACGCCTGATCATCCACGACCCGCGCCTGGCGCCGCCAGTCAATGCCTTGAATGACTTCCCGTCGCGCTTCGTCGCCCTCAATGCCGGCAACTTGCGCCAGGCCCTGCTGGCCTCGGGCTCGATCCCGATGGTGATGCAAGGCGTGCGCGACCTGCCGGGCGCCGGCGCCGGGACCTTCCGCGACGGCGGTCTGCTGGATTACCACCTGGACCTGCCCTACAGCGGCAACGACATCGTGCTGTACCCGCATTTCACCGACCGGGTGATTCCCGGCTGGTTCGACAAGACCCTGCCATGGCGCCGCGCCTGCCCGGTTCGCTTGCAGAACGTGCTGTTGCTGGCGCCGTCGAAGGAGTACCTGGCGCGCCTGCCCTACGGCAAACTGCCGGACCGTAACGACTTCAAGCGTTTCATGGGCGACGCCCCGAGCCGGCAGAAATACTGGCGCACGACCATGGACGAAAGCCGCCGCCTGGGCGACGAATTCCTCGAACTGGCCGCCAACGGTCGCCTGGGCGAGCGCTTGCTGACCCTTTAGTCAGGACAAACTGGTAAACTCGCCACCTGCCCGAATCGCTGCGGCGAACGCCACCTGAACAGAGCTGAAGATACTGTGGAAATTTTCAAAGAGTTTACCTTCGAATCCGCCCACCGCCTGCCCCACGTACCGGACGGCCACAAGTGCGGGCGCCTGCACGGTCACTCGTTCAAAGTGGCAATCCACCTGAGCGGCGACCTCGACCCGCACACCGGCTGGATCCGCGACTTCTCGGAAATCAAGGAGATCTTCAAGCCGTTGTACGAGCGTCTGGACCACAACTACCTGAACGACATTCCTGGCCTGGAAAACCCGACCAGCGAAGTGCTGGCCAAGTTTATCTGGCAGGAATTGAAGCCTCTGCTGCCGGAACTCAGCGCGATCCGTATCCACGAGACCTGCACCAGCGGTTGCATCTATCGCGGCGAATAAGCCGGCAGACAAATGCAGAACCCTGTGGGAGCGAGCTTGCTCGCGATGACGGCGCCACATTCAACATCGATGTGACTGACACAACGCCATCGCGAACAAGCTCGCTCCCACAATGGAACAGCGTTTTGTCAGAGAAAAAGAAAACAGCCTTCATCGGCTGTTTTTTTATGCCTATGCTTTTTGCCTCGCACCCGCCAAGAGGACACACCTATGACTGACTGGCCACTGCCCCAGACCTACCGCTTCAAAGGGCACTCCGTGCGCTACGCCGTGCGCGGCGACGGCCCGCCGCTGGTGTTCGTGCATGGCACGCCCTTCTCCTCTTATGTCTGGCACCGGATTGCCCCGCACTTCATCACCACGCACCGGGTGCACTATTTCGATTTGCTGGGCTACGGGCAATCCGAGAAAGTTGATGGTGACGTGTCCCTGGGTGTGCAGAACGAATTGCTGACGCAGTTGCTGGATCATTGGGGCCTGGATCGCCCCGACGTGGTGGCCCATGACTTTGGCGGTGCCACAGCCCTGCGAACGCACCTGCTAAACGGCAAGGATTACCGCAGCCTGACACTGATCGACCCGGTGGCGCTCACGCCCTGGGGTTCGCCGTTCGTGCAGCATGTGCGCCAGCATGAAGCCGCCTTCAGCGGACTGCCCGATTACATCCAGCAAGCGATCGTGCCGGCTTACATCCGCGGGGCGATCAAGCGGAAAATCCCGGACCGCGAACTCGCCCCCTATGTTCAGCCGTGGCTGGGAGAGCCGGGGCAAGCGGCGTTCTACCGGCAGATCGCGCAGATGAACGAGCGTTATACCTGCGAGGCCGAGGGCCTGTACTCGACGATTCGCTGCCCGGTGCAGATTCTCTGGGGTGAAGATGACCAGTGGATTCCCATCGAACGCGGGCGGGCCTTGCAGCAGATGATTCCCGGATCGCGGTTTTATCCGATTCCCAACGCCGGTCATCTGGTTCAGGAAGACGCGCCCGAAGCGGTAGTCGCGGCGCTGCTGCGGTTTTTGCCCCTGCAGTAATCCTCCAGAACAAACCCGCTCCCACATTTGAACGGTGGTGATCAATGTCACTGGCGGGAATCGCCGCTGGCGAGCTAACGTAAGAGCATTGCCTAAACGATTCGCCAAAAGGATCTGCCCGATGCACATCATCAATGCCCGTCTGCGCAACCAGGAAGGCCTGCATGAGTTGAACCTGGAAAACGGCCTGATCAGCAGCATCGGCCGCCAGATCGAAGCCCCGACCCTGGGCCCTGACGATCTGGATGCCGGGGGCAACCTGGTGGTGCCGCCTTTTGTCGAGCCGCACATCCACCTCGACGCAACCCTGACCGCCGGCGAGCCGCGCTGGAACATGAGCGGCACGCTGTTCGAAGGCATCGAGTGCTGGGGCGAACGCAAGGCGACCATCACCCAGGAAGACACCAAGGCCCGGGCAAAGAAAACCATCCAGACCCTCGCCGCCCACGGAATCCAGCATGTGCGCACCCACGTCGACGTCACCGACCCGCAACTGACCGCGCTCAAGGCGATGCTCGAAGTACGCGAGGAAAGCCGGCACCTGGTCGACCTGCAAATCGTCGCATTCCCTCAGGAAGGCATCGAGTCCTACCGCAATGGTCGCGAATTGATGGAAGAAGCGATCCGCATGGGCGCCGACGTGGTAGGTGGCATTCCGCATTTCGAATACACCCGCGATCAGGGCGTCAGCTCGGTGAAGTTTCTCATGGACCTGGCCGAACGCAGCGGTTGCCTGGTGGATGTGCATTGCGACGAAACCGACGACCCGCATTCACGCTTTCTCGAAGTGCTCGCCGAAGAGGCCCGCAGCCGCGACATGGGTTCGCGGGTCACGGCCAGCCACACCACGGCCATGGGCTCCTACGACAACGCCTACTGCGCCAAACTGTTTCGCTTGCTCGGGCACTCGGGGATCAGCTTTGTCTCCTGCCCCACCGAAAGCATCCACCTGCAAGGTCGATTCGACAGTTTTCCGAAACGCCGGGGCGTGACCCGGGTCAACGAGTTGCTGGAAGCAGGCATGAACGTGTGCTTCGGCCAGGACTCCATCGTCGATCCGTGGTACCCGCTGGGCAACGGCAACATTCTGCGGGTGCTCGAAGCCGGCCTGCACATCTGCCACATGCTCGGTTATCGCAACCTGCAAAGTGCGCTGGACCTGGTGACGGACAATAGCGCCCGAGCCATGAACCTCGGCGATCGCTATGGCCTGGAGCGCGGGCGGCCGGCGAACCTGCTGATTCTGTCGGCGGAGAGTGATTACGAGATGATCCGCAGCCAGGGGTTGCCGCTGTACTCGGTGCGCGATGGCAAGGTCTTGATGAAGCGGACGATGCCGGTGGTGGAGTTCAGTGGGCTGGGCTGAAACTTGCGCTGACTGGACTGGCCCCATCGCGAGCAGTCTCGCTCCTACAGGTTTTGTGAACGACATAAAACCACTGTGGGAGCGAGCTTGCTCGCGATGGCAATCTAACAATCAATCGATCATTCGAGCCGTACCAAACAGACTGACCCGACTCAACTCCCCCAACTCTTCCGCCAGCAAGATCGGCGCCGTGCCACCCGGCATCGTCACCTTCACCTCCCCGGCGCTGACCCAACCTGCCCGCCAGGCCGCACAGGCCACTGCGCTGGCGCTGGTCCCCGACGACGCCGTCGGCCCCTCGCCCCGCTCGAATACCCGCGCGGCGATGTGTCCTTCGGACACGCGCATTGCCCATTGCAGGTTGATTCCCGCCGGACAAGGCTTGCCTGCGCCGACCGGCATGGCGTAGGCGATTCGCGTCAGCCCCTCACCCAGCGCCGGCTCGCGCATCTGCTCGTTGCTCGGCAGGTCCTCGGCACTTTCCACCAGCGTCACGCAATGGGGATTGCCGACCCGCGCGAACTGGCTGTGCGACCATGCACTATTGAGTGCCGACAATTGTTCAACGTGGCTGAGTTCGCGACCATTGAACATCGCCGCTTCAACCCCGTGAGCACTGACCGCCGACGGCCCGAATCCCGGCTGGCCCAGATCGAGCCAAAAACCCTTCACGCCCTCGACCTCTGCGGCTTTCACTGAAGTCTGCCCCGGCGAAGGCGAATCAGCCTTGTCGTGGTGAACCCTGAGCAGACAGGCTTCGTTCTGCGGCAACAGCCCTTGATCACTGAGGGCCTGGGAAAAAATCGTCAGCCCGTTGCCACTGCGCTCGGCCAGGGTACCGTCGGTGTTGACGATCAACAGATCAAAGGGAGGCGACGACTGAAACGGTCCGACCAGCAAACCGTCGCTGCGATGATCCTTGCTACCGGACGGTTGAGTGCCTGGAGCCCAGCTGCAGCAAGCCTCGATCGCGGCCAGCGCCCAGGCTTCAAGGGTTTGCGCTGCCTGGCTGGCCTGGTCGGGCAGGTCGATGCCCTGGCGGCGCAGTTCTTCGGGCGTTACCACGATGTAAATGTTGCCCCGTGCATCGTACCTCTGCGCCATGGCGCCCTCCGTGTGTCATTGGAATGGTTCAACATATCGCGAAAAACACTGGCGCTGTGCAACCATATCGCCCTGTTTGACCGTAAAACTTTCCGGGCACTGATCGAACCCTCACAGGCCGATCACTGTCCGTTGAGGACGCGACGCTTTTTGCCAAGGATTGTTATGACCAGCCTCAACAGCCAAACCACCTTCGTACCCGGGCGCCTGGAACAGATGTCCACGCGCATCGCCTTTTTCATCGCCGGGGTCGGCATCGCCGCGTGGGCACCGCTGGTGCCCTATGCCAAGGCCCGGGCCGGACTGGATGAAGGCACCCTGGGATTGTTGCTGCTGTGCCTGGGGGTAGGTTCTATCCTGGCGATGCCGCTGGCCGGGATCCTGTCCACACGTTTCGGCTGCCGGCGGGTGACGGCCGGCGGGACCCTGCTGATCTGTGCCGCCCTGCCGCTGCTGGCGACGGTGTCGTCGATTCCGGCGCTGATCGCCGCATTGTTCATGTTCGGCGCGGGGCTGGGCACCGTGGATTCGACGGTCAACCTGCAAGCGGTGATCGTCGAGCGCGCCAGCGGCAAAAACATGATGTCGGGGTTCCATGGCCTGTTCAGCCTGGGCGGGATTGTCGGCGCGGCAGGCGTCAGCGGATTGCTTGGCCTGGGGATCTCCCCTCTGGGGGCCACGCTGGTGGTGATCGTGTTGCTGCTGATCGCGCTGGCCAAGGCCGTGCCGCATCTGTTGCCCTACGGCAGCGAGAGTTCGGGACCGGCGTTTGCCGTGCCCCATGGCATCGTCCTGTTCATTGGCGGCATGTGCTTCATCGTGTTCCTCGCCGAAGGCGCTGCGCTGGACTGGAGCGCGGTGTTCCTGACACAGGAACGTGGCATCGACACCGCGTATGCGGGGCTCGGTTATGCGGCGTTTGCCTTGACCATGACGGTCGGGCGTTTGACCGGTGACAAAATCGTACGGCGGTTGGGCGCGACGCGGGTGATTGTGTCCGGCGGGCTGACCGCCGCCGCAGGTTTGTTTCTGGCGACGTTCGCACCGAGCTGGGAGGCGGCGCTGGTGGGTTATGCGTTGCTGGGTGCCGGTTGCTCGAACATTGTGCCGATACTGTACACCGCGGTCGGCAAGCAGACGGTCATGCCCGAAAGCATCGCCGTGCCGGCCATTACCACCCTGGGTTATGCGGGCATACTGGCAGGCCCCGCCGTCATCGGCTTCGTCGCCCATGGCAGCAGCTTGAGTTTTGCCTTTGCCCTGATGGCGGTGTTGCTGGTGGCGGTTGCCATTGGCGGGAGAGTGTTGAAGGTCTGAAACGCATCGCGAGCAAGCTCGCTCCCACAGGGATCACACGGAACCTGTGGGAGCGAGCTTGCTCGCGATGAATTCACCTCGGTCTATCAGAACCCGACACTGGCCTGCACAAAGAACGTGCGCGGCGCACCGACATACATGCCCGAGTTGTTGTCGCTGGAACGGGTGAAGTACTGCTTGTCGAAGATGTTCTTCACCCCCGCCCCCAGTTTCAGGTTCGACACCTGCGGACCGAAGTCATAGCCGGCACGTGCGTTCCAGAGCACGTAACCCGGGATATCACCGAACTGGCCATCAGCGGTGCCTTCAGTGATGTAGTCGCCGTTGAAGCTGCCATCGGCGTTCACGCCGGTGCCCGGCGAGCGCTGCTTGGACTGGGCGAACGCATCGAGGTTGTAAGTCCAGCGGTTGACGTCGTAACGCAGGCCGGCGGTGGCCACCTGGCGGGAGTAGAACGGCAGGTCACGGCCCTTGAAGCCCGGGATCTCACCTTCGTAGGTGGCGCGGGTGTAGGTGAAACCGGCGTTGGCGGTCAGGCCGTCCAGCATCGGGTTCAGCGCGGCCATGTCGTAGTGCACCGAGGCTTCGATACCCTGGTGCTTGGTCGCGCCGAGGTTGGTCCAGCCCACGTCATTGCTGATGTATTGCAGTTCGTCGTCGAAGTCGATGTAGAACAGCGTCACTTCACCGCCCCACACGTCATCGTTGTAGCGCGTACCGATTTCGTAGGTCTTGGCCTTTTCCGGCTCCAGGCCGTTGGCGGGCTCATTACCGATACCGCCCTGCCCCAGCTGGAAATACTGCAGCGCGCCGAACGAGGTTTCGTAGTTGGCGAACAACTTCCAGGCATCGGACATGTGATACATCACGCTCAGGGCCGGCAGCGGCTCATTGCTCTCGATGCTGCGTTTTTTCTCCGGCACCCGTTTACCGGCGTTATCGAGTACCGGGCGATCGTGCCAATCGGTGCTGATGTGCTCGAAGCGAATGCCTGGCGTGACAGTCCAGTTGCCAACGTCAATCTTGTTGTCGACGTAGACCGAATTGGCCTCGGTTCCACCGGTACGGTCCTGATAGACATGGCCGTCCGCCCCCGGACGCACGACCGGCTCATTGTTGACCAGCGCCACACGGCTGGCCTCTTCGTGCATGGCCTCTTTCAGGTAGCGATAACCGACGCTGACTTCCTGGGTGGTAGGGCCCACATCGAAGACGTGAGACACCCGTGGTTCGATACCGTAGGTGTAGTAGGTGCGCGGGTAGGAGTTGAGTGTCTTCAGGTCACGGGAGGCGATGTTGCTGCCACGGAAACTGTCGGTGTAGTAGGTCAGCACTTCGGCCTGGGTGCGATCGTCGATCTGCCGCACCCACTTGAACGACACATCCTTGCGGCGGCCGCTGAAGTTGTCGTGGTCGCGCACGGACTGGAACGGGTCGGCGTCGTACTGCGCCTGGGTCAGGCCGCCGGGCATGTCGGCCTTGGCATCGTAGTAGTGAAAGTTGAGGCTGAAATCGTCGACATCGGTCGGCGCCCAATGGGTCTTGAGGATCACGTCGTCGATGTCGTTGCCGTTGTTGCTTTCACGGTAACCGTTGCCGTTCACGCCGGAATACAACAGCGCCACGCCCATGCCGTTGTCGGCGGTGCCGCCCATGAACGCGGTGTCGATGTGCTTCCAGCCACCGTGTTGCGAGGTTTCCAGGGTGGTGCCGATTTCCGCGGAGGCTTGTTCCGGGATCGCGCGGGTCACGAAGTTGATCACGCCGCCGACGTTTTGTGGTCCGTAGCGTACGGAACCGGCACCGCGCACCACGTCGATGCTGTCGAGGTTGCCCGAGGAAATCGGCGCCATGGACAGTTGCGGCTGACCGTAAGGAGCGAACGCCGCCGGGATACCGTCGATCAGCACGGTGGAGCGAGGCGACAGGCGCGAAGTCAGGCCGCGCACGCCGACGTTGAGGGAAATGTCGCTGCCACCGGTTCCGTTGGCGTCCTGCACCTGCACACCCGGGACACGTTTGAGTACGTCGCCGACGTTCATCGCGCCCTGCTCGACCATGGCTTCGCGGCGGATCACGGTTCGTGCCCCGGGGTGGTTCTGCACCACGGCGGCATCGGCGTCGCCGAGCCAGTTACCGACAACCTTGATGTCAGTCACGCCCAGTTCCAGTGGACCGCTGGCCGCCGATGCTGGTGCCGGCATCAGCGTCACCGAACCTTCATCGATCTGGTATTGCAGGCCGCTGCCTTGCAGCAACTGGCGCAGCGCGTCTTCCGGGGAAAGGTTGCCATCCACCGCCGGAGCCTGCTTGCCGGCGACCAGTTCAGGGCTGAAGAACACCTGAAGCGAGGTTTGCTGGCCCAACTGACTCAGGGCCTGTCCCAAGGGTTGCGCCGGGATGCGGATGGCATCGGCGGCAAAGGCCTGGGGCAGCGCAACGTTGACCGCCAGCGCGAGGGCCAGCGGTAACCAGGGGAGTTTGTTGTTTTTAGCGGTGGAATTTTTCACGTCGAACGTAATCCTGTGGATCGCAAGAGTGTGCGCTTGTTAATGCAAACCAGTTGCAGTTGAACAGGAAGACGATGAACTCGAAAAAAACCTGAATTTTATTTTGAAATTATTTCCTGGCTGCCATCGCCAAGGGTGCGCACGGCCACGGGGAGGATGCTCGGCAAGGCCTTGAGCAGCGCATCGGTGTTGTCGGATTTGAACACGCTGGTCAGGCGCAGATCGCCCACCGCTGCACTGGCGACCTTGAGTGGCTTCTCGCGATAGCGCGAGACCTGCTCGGCGACATCGGCCAGGCTGGCATTGTTGAACACCAGTTTGCCGTTGCGCCAGGCGGTCATTTCCGCCGGGTTGACGGCATAGGCGGCGGCAACTTTGCCCTGGGCATCGACGTGGGTGCCAAGGCCTGCCGTCAGATTGATGAAATCGTTATCGGCGGCGTCGCGACCTTGAACCTTGACGCTGCCCCGCTCCACCACCACCCGGGTTTCGCTGGCGCCATGTCGTACGTCGAATCGGGTGCCGGTGACCGTGACCTTGCCGCTGCCCGCCGCGACCACGAAAGGCCGGCCAGTGTCATGCTCGACGCTGAACATCGCTTCGCCTTCGGTCAGCTCGACGTTGCGGCGATCCTTTTCAAAGCGCACCTGAATCCGGCTGCGGCTGTCCAGATCGACCACCGAGCCATCGGGCAACGCCACCTGGCGTCGCTCATTCAGGGCCGTTGAAAACTCGGCGATATAAGGCGCCGGATGATTCAGGCCGCTGAACAAACCCAGGCCGAGCGCTACCGCCAACACGCTGGCAGCCACCGCGTAACGCAGCACGGGACGACGTTTTTTCAGGGCTGGCGGGGTTTCACACAGGGCCCGCAAGCGCGCCGTCGGCACCAGGTCGGCGGCGCTCCACAAGCCCTGGAGCACTTCGAATTCGCTAAGGTGCTGGGGGTGCTGCTCCAGCCAGAGTTGAAACTGACGCCGCACTTCGACATCGGCAACAGGCTCCTGCAAACGCACAAACCACTGCGCCGCGTCATCGCGAACCGCTGTTTGCCCGCACGCACAATCACGAGTATCCATCATGGAAGTTCCTGTTTGGCTGGGGAGGAGAAGGCGCGGCCGGTCATGACTGCAACCCGTCCAGGCGATCGCGCAGATGCCGAAGCGTGCGGATCATATACTTTTCCACCATGTTCTTGGACAGCCCCAGGCGTTCGGCGATTTCGGCCTGGGTCAGGCCCTCGATTTTCTGCCAGACAAACACCTTGCGGCAGTTGACCGGCAGCTCGGTGAGCGCCCGTTCGATGGAATCAGCCAGCTGGATCGCGTGCATGAAATGCTCCGGGTCGCCGGTCGGCGACTCACTGAGATCGATCGCCTCTGACTCCATGGCGCCCCGCCGGTCCTCACGCCGATAACCATCCACGGCAATGTTGCGCGCGGTCTGGTGCAAATACGCCCGGGGCTGCTGCACCACCCCCGAATCGGACTCAAGCACCCGCACGAAGGTATCGTGGGCCAGGTCCTCGGCCTGCTGACGATTCCTCAGGCGACGGGTCCAGGTGCCAACCAACTCTTCGTAATGCTCGAAAAAGCCGTGTCTGCGGGGCAGCTTGAGGGTCATTGCGGTGTGCTGTGGAGACGGGGCGTGAATAGTAATGCTTCCTATTAACTTGAAGCAATGGTTTGCGTCCGCCACACAGGGCACTTTATCCCCTTGCCATTGTGCATTTCGTCAGGAAAGCTCAATTGCGGCACGGAACCAAAGAAATCTGGCAGGCATTCAAATGCAGCCATTGACTGGTTGTAACAAAGTGCAGAAATGCCCGTACCCGGCTTTCACCCAGGAATTCACACATGTTCAGCCCCAAAGCATCGCCCAAGAGAACACCGCTGGCCCGCCTCGCCCTGGCCATCACCCTGAGCACCCTCGGCCTGCCGTTCTGGACGGGTAATGCCCAGGCCCACGGCGGTCACGCCGAAATGGTGCCGCTGCAAGCGGGTCTTGAGGAATTTGGCGCCACGGTGAAATGGGACGATTACGCCAACCTGTTCACCATTGCCAAGGACGGGGTCTACCTCAAGGTCAAGCCCGACAGCAAAGTGGCGATGCTCAACGGCAAGCGTATCGAGCTGACGGTGCCGGTGGTGTTCAAGGACCATACGGCGTTCATGTCCAAGGACTTTATCAACCAGGTGTTCCAGTCCGGGCTGGACAAGACCTTCGTCGTCGAGACCCGCCCCAACCCGCTCAACCCCCTGAGCGCAGCCGAAATCACCACGGCAGTGGACATCGTCAAGAAATCGGAAAACTACAAGCCTGGCTTCCGCTTCACCGAAGTCTCGGTCAAGGAGCCGCCGAAGGATCAGGTGTGGAACTTCGTCTTCACCGGGCAAAACGTCGCCCAGCCGCGTGAGGCCTCAATCGTGGTGCTCGACGGCAAGCACGTGATCGAAGCCCTGGTCGACCTCGACATAAAAGAACTCAAGTCCTGGAAACCAATCGAACGCGCCCACGGCATGGTGCTGCTGGACGATTTCGCAACGGTGCAGACGGCTGTGGAAACCAGCCCGGAATACGCCCAGGCCCTGGCCAAGCGCGGCATCAACGATGTGAAAAAGGTTGTGGCCACGCCGCTGACTGTCGGTTTCTTCGACGGCAAGGACGGCCTGGCGCAGGACAAGCGCCTGCTGAAAATCGTCAGCTACCTCAACACCGGTGACGGCAACTACTGGGCGCACCCGATTGAAGGCCTGGTGGCGATTGTCGACCTGGAACAGAAGAAGCTGATCAAGATCGAAGACGAAGCGCTCATTCCGGTGCCGATGAATCCGACGCCGTATGACGGTCGCGGACGCCAGGGCGTCGCAGTCAAACCGCTGGAAATCATCGAGCCCGAGGGCAAGAACTACACCATCAGCGGCAACAGCATTCACTGGCAGAACTGGGACTTCCATGTTCGCCTCGATTCGCGGGTCGGGCCGATCCTGTCCACCGTCACCTACGACGACAAAGGCAAGAAACGCAAGATCATGTACGAAGGCTCGCTGGGCGGCATGATCGTGCCTTACGGCGACCCGGACGTCGGTTGGTACTTCAAGGCCTACCTCGACTCCGGCGACTACGGCATGGGCACCCTGACCTCGCCGATTGCCCGTGGCAAAGACGCCCCGCAAAACGCCGTGCTGCTGGACGCCACCATCGCCGACTACACCGGCGCACCGACCGCAATCCCGCGCGCCATGGCGGTGTTCGAACGCTACGCCGGCCCCGAATACAAACACCAGGAAATGGGCCAGCCCAACCTCAGTACCGAGCGCCGTGAGCTGGTGGTGCGCTGGATCAGCACCGTGGGCAACTACGACTACATCTTCGACTGGGTCTTCCAGCAGAACGGCACCATCGGCATCGACGCCGGCGCCACCGGTATCGAAGCGGTCAAGGGTGTGAAATCGAAAACCATGCACGAAGACACCGCCAGGGAAGACACGCGCTACGGTACCCTGCTCGACCACAACATCGTCGGCACCACACACCAGCACATCTACAACTTCCGTCTCGATATGGACGTGGACGGCGAGCAAAACTCGCTGGTGGAAGTGAACCCGGTGGTGTTGCCCAACGACCGTGGCGGGCCACGCACCAGCACCATGCAGACCGAAACCAAAGTGGTCACTACCGAACAGCAAGCGGCGCAGAAGTTCGACCCGTCGACCGTGCGCCTGCTGACCAACTTCAGCAAGGAGAACAAGGTCGGCAACCCGGTTTCCTATCAGCTGATCCCTTATGCCGGCGGCACGCACCCGGTGGCCAAGGGTGCCAACTTCGGCAAGGACGAATGGCTCTACCACCGCCTGAGTTTCATGGACAAGCAGCTGTGGGTGACGCAATACAACCCGGAGGAAAAGTACCCGGAAGGCAAATACCCGAACCGCTCGGACAAGGACTCGGGCCTGGGGCAGTTCACCCAGGACAATCACTCCATCGAGAACACCGACGACGTGGTCTGGCTGACCACCGGCACCACCCACATCGCCCGCGCCGAAGAGTGGCCGATCATGCCGACCGAATGGGTGCATGTGCTCTTGAAGCCGTGGAATTTCTTCGATGAAACGCCGACGTTGAACCTCAGCTCACCGAAATAAGGCACACGCAAAAACCTGTAGGAGCGAGCCCGCTCGCGATGGATGTCAACGATGACGCGGGCTGTCTGAATACCCGCGTTGTCCTGACGTTTTTCGCGAGCAAGCTCGCTCCTACAGGTACAGGCAAAATCTCACGCATGCCGCTTGCGATACTCCCCCGGCGCAATGCCGAAGCGCGACTTGAACGCTGTCGAGAAGTAACTCGAATCGGAAAACCCCCACGAATACCCCAGCACCGACAACTTCTCCTCCTTGCCCGATTGGCGCAGGGATTCGGCGCACAGGTCCAGGCGACGGTTCTTGATGTAGCGCGCGACCACCAGCCCTTTCTTGGCAAACATCCGGTACAGGCCACGGGTGGAGATGCCGACTTCCCGCGCCAGCCATTCCGGGCACAGGTCTTCGGAGCGAATGTTTTCGTCGATGCAGGTGAGCGTCTTGCGAAAGATCCGCTCATGGGCATCGGTGCAATCGTCGGCCTGGCTGATCGCCGGGCGCAACAGACTGACAATCGCCTCCAGGGTCGCTTCGCTTTCCTGCCGGGTCAGGTGCTGCTGGCGGGTGGCATCGAGGATCAACCGGTGCGAGAGCATCGCGATGGGCGAGGTTGCTGCAATCCGGTGGCCGCACTTGACCTGATTGAAGCGCAGGGTTTGCTCGACCAGTTGATATGGCAGGATCAGCGACAACTGCCGGGAGTTTTCGCCGTAGGTGAAGTCGCTGGGCCGCGAAGCATCGATCAGCGTGATGTCGCCGGGGGACAGCAAGACCTTGTCGTCGCCTTGGGCCATGCCCGCCGTGCCGTCGAGTTGGAACACCGCAAAATACTTGCCGCCCTCGCCCGCCGCGACTTCCTGGGGCGTACGGTACAAACGCGCCTGGCACACGTCGACGAAACTGAGTTTGAGCGCATCGCTCTGATATTCGCGGATACGTCCGGAAAAGTCGCTGCCCAGGGGTTGTGCGTTGAAGGCGCCACAGATCTGGTTGATCTGATGGATCCACTGGTCGAACCCATCATGGCGCTGTGCTGTTGTGGAAATCATGTCAGGCCTCACGCAGGCTTATTTTTATTGTCTACGTCAATCCACACGACATCGGATACTTCGAGTCTCCTGAACCGCACCACTCCCTGAACAATGACGTGCTATTTCAGTCCGCCAAAACGCCGATAGAAGCTTTCACCCACATCCGGCAACGGGCCGTCGGCCGTTTCCAGTGCGGCGTTCAGCCATTCTTCGGCCTTGGCGTAGATCAAACGGTAAATGTTGCGGCACAACTGGCGGGCGGCGCGGCCTTCCCAATCGCCGGGCAGCAACTCGTCCGGCAGTTGCGGGTCGCGCAGCAGCAGCTTGCGGTACTCGTGAATCAGCAGCACCCGCGCCAGGAAGCAGTCGGCCGGTTGCAGGTTTTCCTGCTCGCGCAGGGCTTGCCACAGCGGCCGGAACAGCTGGATGAACTCGCTGTAGTGCGCGGCCAGCTCCTCGATGTTCCAGCTCTCGCGCACCTGCAGGCGCAGGGCCTTGGAGGCCAGTACATCCTGGGCGGTGGTTTCGAAGACAATGGTGTCTTCCTGCGCGCCGAGGTCGAGCAGGGTCGCGTTGACGTCGGAACGGTCGCTGCGCGGACAGGCCAGCACCACCGGCGAAATCGCGCCGAAACCCTGCCACTCCAGTTCTTCACGCACCTGTTTGCGTTTGTCCTGGGTCAGTTGCGAGAGCATCACCAGGCACCAGGAACCATCCCAGGCCGGCATCGTAGTGCTGTAGACCCGCTTGAAGGCCTTGTCGAAACGCCGGCGACCGGTGCCGGTCAGGCTGTAGTAACTGCGGCGACCGACCTTCTCGGCGGTCAGCCAGCCTTCTTTGGTCAGGCGAAAAATCGAGGTGCGAATCAGCCGCTCGTTGATGCCGATGGGCTCGAGCAACTGAATCAGGCTGCCCAGCCAGACGGTGCCGCCATGGGGTTCGATGGCATCCCCGTACAACGTGATGATCAAGGAACTGGCGCGGATCGGCGTCTGCTCCTGGAAGCGGGTAATCAGATGGTTCAAGGGAGTCAGGGACGACATGGGCGTTCCGTGTAAAAAAAGAAAAGGAATATACCGAAACTCTGCCTGTTAATCGCATCCACCTGTAGGAGCGAGCCTGCTCGCGAAAAACGTCCGGACAACACGGGCATTCAGACAGCCCGCGTCATCGTTGACGTCCATCGCGAGCAAGCTCGCTCCTACAAAGGGATTTGTATTCACTGGGAACTGCCCTTGGGCCGCAACCCCCTGTCGCTGATGCGCGGGCGATCAGCTTCCGGCTCGGCCAGCGGCTCGCAGACCTGCATCTGTTCCAGGCAACGCTTGGCCAATTCCTGATACTCACGTGTGCCCGCCTGCTTCCACGCCACTTCCTGATCGCTGAGGCTGCGCTTGATGCTGGCCGGTGCGCCCATGACCAGCGACTGCTCCGGGCATTCGAAACCGGCCTTGACGAACGCCGCCGCCGAAACGAATGAACGCGGACCGATCCGGGCGTTGTCCATCACCACCGCATTCATGCCCACCAGCGCATCGGCGCCAATCCGGCAACCGTGCAGCACCGCACCGTGGCCGATGTGGCCATTGCGCTCGACCACGGTGTCGCTGTCGGGGAAACCGTGCATCACGCAGGTGTCCTGCAGGTTGGCGCCCTCTTCCAGCACGATCCGCCCGAAATCCCCGCGCAGGCTGGCCAGCGGGCCGACATAGCAATGGGGGCCGATGATCACGTCACCGATCAATACGGCGGACGGATGCACATAAGCGCTCGGATCAACCACCGGAGTCAGGCCATCAAGGCTGTAGCAGGTCATGGAAGCTTCCTTCACAAAGCGATGCAAATAATGACTCATTTTGTATCACATCACTTTTAACAGCACAAAGACTAAAAACCGTATCACTTGAAATACACCTTTCCGACGAATGCCAGCACGCCTCAAAAATCACCATAAAACCCAATGTTTTCTAGGCAGAACCCGCTATCAGCACTCCTTCAGCGGGAAGATGAAAAATCAAAACGCACATCAATAAGACACATTAAATCTATTTACGTATTGCTTTTACGTATCACGTTATAGCTATACTTGGGCAAAACCGGCCCATGCGGCCGATCCAATAACGAGCCGGCACCCCGCCGAGCGTGCACCGTGAGAGCATCCGCCATGCCTCTGACCCTTGCCGTCGAATTGATCGAGCCTGGTGTCCGCCTGATTACCCTGCAGCGCCCGCAAGCCCTGAACGCCCTGACCACCGAGTTGCTGGGCGAACTGGCCGCTGAACTGAACATCGCGCAAGCCGACCCCGACACCCGTGCCGTGGTGCTCACCGGCAGCCGCAAAGCCTTCGCCGCCGGTGCCGACATCAAGGAAATGGCCGAGCGCAATCTGGTCGGCATCCTCGACGACCCGCGCCAGGCCTCGTGGCAAGCCATCACCCGCTTCAGCAAACCGCTGATCGCCGCGGTCAACGGCTTCGCCCTCGGCGGCGGCTGCGAACTGGCGATGCACGCCGACATCATTATTGCCGGCGAAGACGCCCGCTTCGGCCAGCCGGAAATCAACCTCGGGATCATGCCCGGCGCCGGTGGTACCCAACGTCTGCTGCGCGCCGTCGGCAAATCCATGGCCATGCAAATGGTGCTGACGGGCGAGCCGATCGACGCCCGTCAGGCCCAGCGCGTCGGTCTGGTCAGCGAAGTGACCCAGCCGGAATTTACCGTCGATCGCGCCCTGCACATCGCTCGCAGCATTGCGGCCAAGGCGCCACTGGCGGTGCGCCTGGCCAAGGAGGCGCTGCTCAAGGCCATGGACACGGACCTGGCCACCGGCCTGCGTTTCGAGCGTCACGCCTTCACCGTGCTGGCCGGCACCCGCGACCGCGACGAGGGCATTGCGGCCTTCCAGGAAAAGCGCAGCCCGACTTTCACCGGGCAATAAAACGGCCACTGACATCCGAATTCGAACGACTGCCAAGAGAACGCCAAGACCATGAACTTCGAACACATCCTGTTTTCCATCAACGCCGGCGTCGCCCTGCTCAGCCTCAACCGGCCAGACCAGCTCAACAGCTTCAACACCCAGATGCATGGCGAAGTGAAGGAAGCACTCAAGCAAGTGCGGCAGAACCCGGACGTGCGCGTGCTGCTGCTGACCGGTGAAGGTCGCGGCTTCTGCGCCGGGCAGGACCTGAGCGACCGCAATGTCGCGCCGGGCAGCGCCGTACCGGATCTGGGCGAGTCCATCGAGAAGTTCTACAACCCGCTGATCCGCCAGTTGCGCGACCTGCCGCTGCCGGTGATCTGCGCGGTCAACGGCGTGGCCGCCGGGGCTGGCGCCAACATTCCGCTGGCCTGTGACCTGGTACTGGCGGCGCGTTCGGCCAGTTTCATCCAGGCGTTCTGCAAGATTGGCCTGATCCCTGATTCAGGCGGCACCTGGACCCTGCCGCGTCTTGTGGGCATGGCCCGGGCCAAGGCTTTGGCACTACTGGGCAACCGCCTTAGCGCCGAACAAGCCGAGCAATGGGGCTTGATTTACCAGTGTGTGGAAGACGCCGAACTGCGCGATGAAGCCCTGAAGCTGGCCCGCCACCTCGCCACACAACCGACCTACGGTCTGGCGCTGATCAAACGCAGCCTGAACGCCAGCATGAGCAACAGCTTTGACGAACAGCTCGAGCTGGAGAAAGACCTGCAACGTCTGGCCGGGCGCAGCGAGGACTACCGCGAAGGCGTCGGTGCCTTCATGGAAAAACGCACCCCAGTTTTCAAGGGACGCTGAGCCATGACCGCATTGAACACATCTGCACGCATCGCCGTGATCGGCGCCGGGGCCATGGGTGCCGGTATCGCCCAGGTCGCGGCCCAGGCCGGCCATCCGGTCTTGCTGCTGGACAATCGTCCCGGTGCAGCCGCCCAAGCGATTGAAGGCATCGACCGACAACTGGGCAAGCGAGTCGAGAACGGCAAGCTGTCGGCCGAGTCGCGCAGCGCCACCGTTGCGCGCCTGCAAGCGGTGGAAGTCATCGAAACCCTGGCCGACTGCGATCTGATCATCGAAGCCATCGTCGAGAACCTTGAGATCAAGCGCGCGCTGTTCCGCCAGCTCGAAGGCATCTGCGGCGAGCATTGCATCCTCGCCAGCAACACCTCGTCGCTGTCGATCACCAGCATCGCCGCGCAGCTTGATCATCCACAACGCTTGCTCGGCCTGCACTTCTTCAACCCGGCACCGGTGATGGCGCTGGTGGAAGTCGTCTGCGGCCTGGCCAGCGATCCGGCACTCGCCGAGTGCCTGTACGACACGGCCAAGGCCTGGGGCAAAAAACCGGTGCACACCCGCTCCACACCGGGCTTCATCGTCAACCGCGTGGCCCGGCCGTTCTATGCCGAAAGCCTGCGGATGCTGCAGGAAGGCGCGGCCGACTGCTCAACCCTGGATGCGTTGATGCGCGAGGCCGGCGGCTTTGCCATGGGCGCGTTCGAACTGACCGACTTGATCGGCCATGACGTCAACTACGCCGTGACCTGCTCGGTGTTCGACGCTTATTACCAGGACACCCGCTTCCTGCCGTCGCTGATCCAGAAAGAACTGGTGGATGGCGGGCGTCTGGGACGTAAAAGCGGACAGGGTTTCTACAGCTACGCCCAAGGCGCCGAACGTCCGCAAGCAGCTGAAATCAGCAGCAGCGCGAGCGTCGAGACTTGTATCGCCGAAGGTGACCTTGGCATCGCCCAAGGTTTGCTGGCGCGCTTGAGCGAGCAAGGTGTCGAAGTCATCCGGCGCGACGGCCGCGGATTGCTGCGAGTGGGTGACGCGGTGCTGGCCCTGAGCGATGGCCGCATGGCCTGCCAGCGCGCCCGGGAGGATGGGCTGCGTAACCTGATCCTGCTGGATCTGGCGTTCGATTACGGCAACGCCAAACGCATCGCTATCAGCCATGCGGCAGGCATTGAACCGCTGGCCCTCGAACAAGGCGTTGCCCTGCTGCAACGGGCCGGCCTCATGGTCAGCCTGCTCAGCGACAGCCCGGCCCTCGCCGTCCTGCGCACTGTAGCCATGCTCGCCAACGAAGCCGCCGACGCCCTGCTGCAAGGCGTGGCCTCGGCCGCCGACATCGATCTGGCCATGCGCGCCGGGGTCAATTATCCACAGGGGCCGCTGGCCTGGGCCGATGCCATTGGCCTTTCGCACATTCTTGAAACGCTGGAAAACCTGCAAGCCAGTTATGGCGAAGAACGCTACCGGCCGTCGCTGCTGCTGCGCCGTCGCGCCACCGAAGGGAGAACATTCCATGACTAACCATGAAGCCATGACCCTGGCCAGTGAATGCGCGCAATCGCTGTTCCAGCGCGACGCCGCCAGCCAGGCCATGGGCATGCGCCTGCTCTCGGCCGGCCCCGGTTGCGCGCGAGTGGGCATGACGGTGCAGGCCGACATGATCCAGGGTCACGGCACCTGCCACGGCGGCTACCTGTTCGCCCTCGCCGATTCGGCATTCGCCTTTGCCTGCAACAGTTACAACGAAGCCACCGTGGCCATCGGTTGCAGCATCGACTACATCGCCCCGGCGCGCCTGGGTGACACGCTGAACGCCGACTGCATCGAGCAGAGCCGTTCGGGTCGCACTGGCAACTACGACGTGCGCATCGAAAACCAGCAGGGCCAGTTGATCGCCCTGTTCCATGGCAAATCCTACAAAGTGCGCGGCCCGGTGCTGACGCAGGAGAACCCGAATGAATGACGCCCTGATCATCGACGCAGTCCGGACCCCGATTGGCCGTTACGCCGGTGTCCTGAGCAGCGTGCGCGCCGACGACCTCGGCGCGGTACCGCTGCGCGAACTGCTGCGCCGCCACCCGCAAGTGGACTGGAACACGGTTGACGACGTGATCTACGGCTGCGCCAACCAGGCCGGCGAAGACAACCGCAACGTCGCGCGCATGTCGGCACTGCTGGCCGGGTTGCCGGTCAGCGTGCCGGGTACCACCCTCAATCGCCTGTGCGGCTCCGGGCTCGATGCCATCGGCACCGCCGCCCGCGCCATTCGCAGTGGCGAAACCGGGCTGATGCTGGTCGGTGGCGTCGAGTCCATGTCCCGCGCGCCACTGGTGATGGGCAAGGCCGAGCAGGCGTTTTCCCGTGCGGCCGAAATCTTCGATACCACCATCGGCTGGCGCTTCGTCAATCCGTTGATGAAAAAGGCCTATGGCATCGACTCCATGCCGGAAACGGCAGAGAACGTCGCCGAACAGTTCAACATCTCCCGGGCCGACCAGGACGCCTTCGCCCTGCGCAGCCAGCAACGCGCTACCGCTGCCCAGGCCAGCGGGCGTCTGGCCAAAGAGATCGTCCCGGTGGAAATCCCCCAGCGCAAAGGCCCGGCCAAGTTGGTTGAGCACGACGAACATCCTCGCGGCGATACCACCCTTGAGCAGCTTGCCAAACTCGGCACGCCGTTCCGCGAAGGCGGCAGCATCACCGCCGGCAACGCCTCCGGGGTCAACGACGGTGCCTGCGCGCTGCTGCTGGCCAGCCCGGAAGCCGCCAAACGCCACGGCCTGACCGCCCGTGGCCGGGTCGTGGCCATGGCCACGGCTGGCGTTGAACCACGGATCATGGGCATCGGCCCGGTGCCAGCCACCCGCAAGGTGCTGGAGGTGGCCAACCTGAGCCTGGCCGACATGGACGTGATCGAGCTCAACGAAGCCTTCGCCGCACAGGGCCTGGCGGTGCTGCGCGAACTGGGCCTGAGCGACACCGATCCGCGGGTCAACCCCAACGGCGGCGCCATCGCCCTGGGCCACCCGTTGGGCATGAGCGGCGCACGCTTGGTCACCACCGCCCTGCATGAGCTTGAAGAACGGAACGGCCGCTACGCCCTGTGCACCATGTGCATCGGTGTCGGCCAGGGAATCGCGCTGATCATCGAGCGTCTATCCCACTAAAGAATCGCGATTCCCGGGGAGCCGAGAGGTATCCTTGGGGCATGCACTCAAAGCCCTTGTGCAAAAGGGCTGGAACACAAAAACAATTCGAGTGAACACATGAACATGCCAATTGCCCAAGCCGTGCTGAACCCTGTGCTGGACCCGCTGGAAACCGCCAGCATCGACGAGCTGCGCCAGCATCAGCTGGAGCGCCTGCGCTGGAGCCTGAACCACGCCTACAACAACGTGCCGCTGTACCGTCAGCGCTTCGATGCGCTGGGCGTGCACCCCGACGACATCAAGTCCCTGGACGACCTGGCGAAATTCCCTTTCACCACCAAGTCCGACCTGCGGGACAACTACCCCTACGGCATGTTTGCCGTGCCGATGCACGACATCGTGCGCCTGCACGCGTCCAGCGGCACCACCGGCAAACCGACCGTGGTCGGCTACACCCAGAATGACATCGACACCTGGGCCAACGTGGTTGCGCGTTCGATCCGCGCCGCCGGTGGCCATCGTGGCGACAAGGTGCACATTTCCTATGGCTACGGCCTGTTCACCGGCGGCCTCGGCGCGCACTACGGTGCCGAACGCCTGGGCTGTACGGTGATCCCGATGTCCGGTGGCCAGACCGAAAAACAGGTGCAGCTGATCAAGGATTTCCAGCCGGACATCATCATGGTCACGCCGTCCTACATGCTCAACATCGCCGATGAAATCGAGCGCCAGGGCATCGACCCGCACAAACTGGCCCTGCGCCTGGGCATCTTCGGCGCCGAGCCGTGGACCGCCGAACTGCGCAGCGCCATCGAAGCACGCATGGGCATCACCGCCCTGGACATCTACGGCCTGTCGGAAATCATGGGCCCGGGCGTGGCCATGGAATGCGCCGAAACCAAGGACGGCCCGACCATCTGGGAAGACCACTTCTACCCGGAAATCATCGACCCGGTCACGGGCGAAGTACTGCCGGACGGGCAGATGGGCGAACTGGTGTTCACCTCCCTGAGCAAAGAAGCCCTGCCGATGATCCGCTACCGCACCCGCGACCTGACGCGCCTGCTGCCGGGCACCGCGCGTCCCATGCGACGCATCGACAAGATCACCGGACGCAGCGATGACATGCTGATCATCCGCGGCGTTAACGTGTTTCCGACGCAGATCGAAGAGCAGGTTCTGAAAGTCAAACAACTTGCCGAGTGCTATGAGATTCATCTGTATCGCAATGGCAACCTGGACAGCGTTGATGTGCATGTCGAGCTCAAGGCTGAGCACCAGCACCTGGGCGATGAACAGCAGAAGGCTGTTTGCGGGGAATTGAGCCGGCATATCAAGACGTACATCGGGATCAGTTCGCGGATCGTTTTGCAGCCGTTCCATTCGATCAAGCGCTCGGAAGGCAAGGCTTGCCACGTAGTGGATAAACGTCCTAAAGCATGACTGCTGCACCCTTTATGGCCCCGCTTTTTGCGGGGCTTTTTTTTGCCGGGGCTTTACCGACTTTGGCGCCGATCACTATTCCTGTGGGAGCGAGCTTGCTCGCGATGGCTTTGTGTCAGGCGACGTGTTTTTTACGGGTGTACATATCCATTGCTGCGGTAACGGCCGCTTAGGGTTCCGCCCTTACGGCGGGTCACTTGGAAAAGCCCCAAGTAACCAAGGGCTCTTGCCCCTGACATTCGGTGCCTCGCTTAGGCTCGGCATGCCCTCGCTCCGGTCCTGCTCCGTGGGCCCGCCGCCATCGGCCATCCATGGCCGGGGGCGGCTAACCCGGCATCCATGCCGGGTTGCCCACTGCGCAGAACCTCCACTCGGCCTCACGAGGGGGCGTACACCGCAACAGCGCCCGAGGCGGCCTACCGGCCGGCCTGTTGGCTGGGTTCGTTCGACTGTGATGTACCTGGTCGGCTGGCAGGTCGCTATCGCGAGCAAGCTCGCTCCCACAGGTATCGAGTACATCTGCAAGATTTCGGTCGGCTGGCAGGCCGCCTTCGCGGGCAAGCCCGCTCCCACAGGGCCGAGGTACATCCGCCAGAATCAGGTCGGCTGTCGGGCCGCCTTCGCGAGCAGGCTCGCTCCTACAGTTGATCCGGGTAGGTCTGCAAGAAATTGGTCGGCTGTCAGGCCGCCTTCGCGGGCAAGCCCGCTCCCACAGGGGTTGGGGACATCTGCAAAAACCAGGTCGGCTGTCAGGCCGCCATCGCGAGCAAGCTCGCCCCCACAGAAGAGCAAAAGCAGATCGGCGTACACCGATGCTCTTCACCACTCATCAGGCCGAGCGTTAGCTCGCCTGCAGCTCTTGATCTTGATCCACCCGCCCCTTCGGGAGGCTGAGTGGAGGTATTCATCCGGGGATTGGCGCGCAGCGCCGTTCGACGCAGTCGAACACATTGCATGTAGGTGCAGCGAAGCAAACCGGAGGGCAATGCCCCCGGATGAATGCCGGAGCGAAGGAACGCCGAGCCTTAGCGAGGGGCCGGACGCTCGGGGCGAGCCTTTTTTTGCTTACTTTTTTTTGGCGTTTGAAAAAAAAGTGAGTCGCCGTAAGGGCGAAACCGCCAGTGGCCGTTACCAAAGAAATGGATATGTACGCCGACCTCCCCCCCATTCATCCCAAAGCGATACAAAAAACAATTACGACACGTCATTTTGTGTTTGATATTAAATTCTGTATCGCTTATAAAGTTCTCCATGCCCCAGAACAGATTCAAGGCGGGAACTCAAAAATGTACGCACAGCTCGTAGAAACCGGCGTAAAGCGCATCAAGGACCTCTCGGAAATGTCCGAACAGGAACGCGCCTTCCAGGAAAAAATCGATTCAGAAATCAAGATCGAAGCCAAGAACTGGATGCCAGATGCCTACCGCCAGACCCTGATCCGGCAAATTTCCCAGCACGCCCACTCCGAAATCGTCGGCATGCTGCCCGAAGGCAACTGGGTCACCCGCGCGCCAAGCCTCAAACGCAAACTGCAACTGATGGCCAAGATCCAGGACGAAGCCGGCCACGGCCTATACCTGTACAGCGCCATGGAAACCCTGGGCGCCGACCGCGATGAAGAAATCGCCAAGCTGCACAGCGGCAAGGCCAAGTACTCGAGCATCTTCAATTACCCGACGCTGAACTGGGCCGACATGGGCGCGGTGGGCTGGCTGGTGGATGGCGCGGCGATCGTCAACCAGGTGGTGCTGCAGCGCACCTCCTACGGCCCATATTCCCGGGCGATGATCCGCATCTGCAAGGAAGAGAGTTTCCACCAGCGCCAGGGCTACGAAATCCTCCTGACCATGATGCGTCACGGTACCCAGGCGCAAAAAGACATGGTCCAGGACGCGATCAACCGCCTGTGGTGGCCGTCGCTGATGATGTTTGGCCCAAGCGATGAACATTCGCCGAACAGCGCCCAGTCCATGGCCTGGAAAATCAAGCGCCAGAGCAACGACGAACTGCGCCAGCGCTTCATCGACCAGACCATCCCGCAGCTTGAGCTATTGGGCTGCACCTGCCCCGACCCGGACCTGAAGTGGAACGCCGAACGCGGCCACTACGACTTCGGCGAAATCCAGTGGAACGAATTCTACGAAGTGCTCAAGGGCAACGGCCCGTGCAACCAGGAACGCGTCGCCACCCGCCGCAAGGCGATCGAAGACGGCGCCTGGGTTCGTGAAGCCGCCGTTGCCCACGCCCGCAAAAAACAAAACAAGAACGCCGCCTGATCCGGCCACCTGATGTGGAGTAACTGAAATGTCCGAGTGGACCCTCTTCGAAGTCTTCGTGCGCAGCAAGCACGGCCTCAACCACAAGCACGTCGGCAGCGTGCATGCCGCCGACACCACCATGGCCATCGAGAACGCACGCGAGCTCTACACCCGTCGCAGCGAAGGCGTGAGCCTGTGGGTGGTGCCTTCGGCATTGATCACCGCTTCGTCGCCGGATGAAAAAGACCCGCTGTTCGATCCGTCGGACGACAAAGTCTACCGCCACGCCAGCTTCTACGAGCTGCCGGCCGAAGTCGGGCACATGTGAGGTCGACCATGAATAACAAGACCGATCTGATCGAATACCTGCTGCGCCTCGGCGACAGCGCCCTGATCCAGGGCCAGCGCCTGTGCCAATGGTGCGGCAAGGCCCCGGCGCTGGAAGAAGAACTGGCGCTGATGAACGTCGGCCTCGACCTGGTGGGCCAGGCGCGCAACTGGCTGGAGTACGCCGCCGAACTGCTGGACGACGGCCGTGATGCCGATCACCTGGCGTTTCGTCGCGACGAGCGCGCCTATCGCAACCTGCTGCTGGTGGAACAACCCAACGGCGACTTCGCGGTGACCATGCTCAAGCAGTTCCTCTATGACGCCTGGCATTTGCCGGTGCTGCAAGGCCTGAGCCAGTCCAGCGACGAGCGCATTGCCGGGATTGCCGCCAAAGCCGTGAAGGAAGTGACCTATCACCTGCGTCGCTCCGGCGAATGGATCGAGCGTATGGGCGACGGCACCGAGGAAAGCAATCGGCGCATGCTCGCCGCGATTCCAGAGGTCTGGCGCTTCACCGTTGAACTGATCGCCGCCGATGACAGCGAACAGCGTCTGTGCGCAGCCGGCATCACCCCGGACATCGCCAGCGTCGCCACCCAGTGGCAAGCAAAAATCGAGCAGATCTTCACCAGCGCCACCCTGCCCGTCCCCGCGGCGCCGAGCTATTTCTACCTGAATGCACGCAAGGGCCTGCACACCGAACACTTAGGCATCCTGCTGGCCGAAATGCAGTGCCTGCCACGAGCGTACCCCGATGCAACCTGGTGAGCTGATCGCCAGCGACCTCGGCGCCCGGCCGGCTCAACCGACCGACCTGGCTGCCGCTTGGGCGATTCTGGCAGAGGTCATGGACCCGGAAGTGCCAGTGGTCAGCGTGGTCGACCTGGGCATCGTCCGCGATCTCGACTGGCAGGCCGGTCACCTTCACGTGGTGGTCACGCCGACCTATTCCGGTTGCCCGGCCACCGAAGTGATCGAAAGCGACATCCGCGAAGCCCTGGAACTCGCCGGATTCAAGGCGCCGCAATTGGAGCGCAAGTTGACCCCGGCCTGGACCACCGACTGGATCAGCGACAGCGGCCGCGAACGCCTGCGCGCTTACGGCATCGCGCCGCCCGAGGGCAGCACCAGCAAGCGCAGCCTGCTCGGCGAGAACCCGCAGGTTGTGTGCCCGCAATGCGGCAGCGCCCACACCGAGGTCCTCAGCGAGTTCGGCTCCACCGCCTGCAAGGCCCTGTACCGCTGCGTCGATTGCCGGGAACCGTTCGACTATTTCAAGTGCATCTGAGCGGCGAATCGGCCGTCCCAGCTGGAGAACAACAATGAGTAAATTTCACAGCCTGACCATCAAGGACGTGCGCGCCGAGACCCGTGACGCGGTGTCCATCGCCTTCGAGATTCCGCAGCACTTGCAGGACAGCTTCCACTTCACCCAGGGCCAGCACCTGGTGATGCGCACGCAACTGGACGGCGAAGAAGTACGCCGCTCCTACTCGATCTGCACCGGGGTCAACGACGGTGAGCTGCGCATCGCCGTCAAGCGTGTTACCGGCGGACGTTTCTCGGCATTTGCCAACGAACAGTTGAAAGCCGGGCACACCCTGGAAGTGATGCCGCCCGCCGGGCATTTCTGCGTCGAACTCGACCCGGCGCGCCATGGCAACTACCTGGCCGTGGCGGCAGGCAGCGGCATCACGCCGATCCTGTCGATCATCAAGACCACCCTGGAAACCGAGCCCCACAGCCGCGTCACCCTGTTGTACGGCAACCGCTCCAGCTCCGGTGCGCTGTTCCGCGAACAGCTCGAAGACCTGAAAAACCGCTACCTGCAACGCCTGAACCTGATCTTCGTGTTCAGCCGCGAGCAGCAGGATGTCGACCTGTACAACGGCCGGATCAACGCCGAGAAATGCGAGCAACTGTTCAGCCGCTGGCTCGACGTCAAGGCCCTCGACGCCGCCTTCATCTGCGGCCCGCAGGAAATGACCGAGACCGTGCGCGACAGCCTCAAGGCCAAGGGCATGGCGCCTGAGCGCATTCACTTCGAACTGTTCGCCGCCGCCGGCAGCCAGCAGAAGCGCGAAGCCCGTGAGGCGGCGCGCCAGGTGGATTCAGCGGTCAGCCAGATCACCGTCATCAGCGATGGCCGCGCCCTGGCGTTCGACCTGCCGCGCAACAGCCAGAGCATTCTCGATGCGGGCAACGCCCAAGGGGCCGAACTGCCCTACTCGTGCAAGGCCGGCGTGTGCTCGACCTGCAAGTGCAAGGTCATCGAAGGTGAAGTGGAAATGGACAGCAACCACGCCCTGGAAGACTACGAAGTGGCCGCCGGCTACGTGCTGTCGTGCCAGGCCTTCCCGATCAGCGACAAGGTGGTGCTGGATTTCGATCAGCTCTGATATCCGCCTCACGCAAAACCCTGTGGGAGCGAGCTTGCTCGCGATAGCGGTGGGTCAGCCACCATCAATGCTGAATGTAATGGCCTCATCGCGAGCGAGCTCGCTCCCACAGGGGGCCGGTGATTCGGCACGAATACAACGTTTCACCCAAAACAAAAACAACAAAGGAGCGCGCGTCATGACCCCCCAAGACATAGAACTCATCCGCCAGCACCCGGATTTCATCCAGCTGGTTCGTCGCAAACAGAAGCTGTACTGGTCACTGAGCCTGGCCATGCTGGTGATCTATTACGGCTTCGTGCTGCTGGTGGCTTTCTCCCCTTCTACCCTCGGCCAATCCCTGAGCGGCGGCGTGACCACCGTGGGCATGCTGGTGGGTGTCGTCATCGTCGGGCTGGCCTTTGCGCTGACCGGTTTCTATGTCTATCGCGCCAACAACGTGATCGATCCGCTGAATGAAAAACTCAAGCAGGAGTGCGCCCGATGAACCGCCTTCTTGCACTGTTCCTGCTGCCGCTGGCGGCTGTCACTGATGTTGCGATGGCCGCCGACGGCGTGGCCCGCCCATTGAATTGGAACGCCATCGGCATGTTCCTGGTGTTCGTGTTGTTCACCCTTGGCGTGACACGCTGGGCGGCACTGCGTACCCGCTCCACCAGCGATTTTTATACCGCTGGCGGCGGCATGACCGGCTTCCAGAACGGTCTGGCGATTGCCGGCGACATGATCTCGGCAGCCTCGTTCCTCGGCATTTCCGCGATGATGTTCCTCAATGGCTACGACGGCCTGCTCTACGCATTGGGCGTGCTGGCCGGCTGGCCGATCATCCTGTTCCTGATTGCCGAGCGCCTGCGCAACCTGGGCAAATACACCTTTGCCGACGTGGTGTCCTATCGCCTGGAACAGACCCCGGTGCGCCTGACCTCGGCCTTCGGCACCCTGACCGTGGCCCTGATGTACCTGGTGGCGCAGATGGTCGGCGCCGGCAAGCTGATCGAACTGTTGTTCGGCATCGACTACCTCTATGCAGTGATGCTGGTCGGCGTGTTGATGGTGTTCTACGTGACCTTCGGCGGCATGCTCGCCACCACCTGGGTGCAGATCATCAAGGCGGTGATGCTGCTGTTCGGCACCAGCTTCATGGCGTTCATGGTGCTCAAGCACTTCGGCTTCAGCACTGAGGCGATGTTTGCCGGTGCCACCGCCGTGCACGCCAAGGGCAACGCGATCATGGCCCCCGGCGGCTTGCTGTCCAACCCGATCGATGCGATCTCCCTGGGGCTGGGCATGATGTTCGGCACCGCCGGCCTGCCGCACATCCTGATGCGTTTCTTCACCGTCAGCGATGCCAAGGAAGCGCGTAAAAGCGTGTTCTACGCCACCGGTTTCATCGGCTACTTCTACTTGCTGCTGATCATCGTCGGCTTCGGCGCCATCGTCATGGTCGGCACCGATCCGGCGTTTCGTGACGCCAGCGGCGCGATCATCGGCGGCGGCAACATGGTCGCGGTGCACCTGGCCCACGCGGTAGGCGGCAACCTGTTCCTCGGCTTCATCTCGGCGGTCGCCTTCGCCACCATCCTGGCGGTGGTTGCCGGGCTGGCGCTGTCCGGCGCCTCGGCGGTGTCCCATGACCTGTATGCCTGCGTGATGCGCAAAGGCCAGGCCAGCGAGCAACAGGAAATGCGCGTGTCGCGAATCGCCACCCTGTGCATCGGTGTACTGGCGATCATCCTCGGCCTGCTGTTCGAATCGCAGAACATTGCCTTCCTCTCGGGTCTGGTGCTGGCCATTGCCGCGTCGGTGAATTTCCCGGTGCTGTTCCTTTCGATGTACTGGAAAGGCCTGACCACCCGCGGCGCGGTCCTTGGCAGCCTGTCCGGACTGGTCTCGGCGATTGTGTTGCTGGTGCTGAGCCCGGCGGTGTGGGTCAACGTGATGCATCACGACAAGGCGCTGTTCCCGTACTCCAACCCGGCCCTGTTTTCCATGAGCCTGGCGTTCTTTAGTGCATGGCTGTTTTCCGTCACCGACACCTCGCCCCGTGCAGCCCTTGAGCGTGGCCGTTATCTGGCGCAGTTCATCCGCTCGATGACCGGCATCGGTGCCACTGGCGCCAGCAAACACTAAACGACGACCGATCAGTTGGCAGGGAATAAAAATAATGAAACCCGCACGTACCACGTCTTGTGAATCACTGTTTTCACTGGCCGCCGCATTGAGTCTGCCCATGATCGCCCCCAGCGCCATGGCCGACTTCATCGGCGACAGCAAGGCCCGCATTGATATGCGCAACCACTACATCAATCGCGATTTCCGTCAGGACAACGCGCCGCAATCCAAAGCCGAAGAATGGGCCCAGGGATTCACTGCGCGCATCGAGTCCGGCTTCACCGACGGCACCTTCGGTTTCGGTCTCGACGCGCTGGGGGAGCTGGGGATCAAGCTCGACTCCAGTCCCGACCGCCGTGGCACCGGGCTGCTGCCGTTTGGCCCGCAGAGCCATGAGCCCGACGACGAGTACAGCGAACTGGGCCTGACCGGTAAATTGAAAGTATCCAAAAGCGTGTTGAAACTCGGCACCCTGCAGCCCTTGTTGCCAGTAGCGACTTACAACGACACACGCCTGTTGGGTTCGACATTTGAAGGTGGCTTGCTGACCAGCCAGGAAATCGACGGCCTGACGGTGAATGCCGGACGCCTGACCAAGGCCAACCTGCGGGACTCCTCCAGCAACGATGACATCGGCTTCGGCGCCGCCACCAGCGATCACTTCGACTTCGGCGGCGGCACCTACGCGTTCAGCCCGCAACTGAATGTGAGCTACTACTACGGCAAGCTCGAACAGATTTATCGCCAGCAATTCGCCGGACTGGTGCATACGCAACCGTTGGGCAACGGCTTCAACCTGCGCAGCGATCTGCGTTATTTCGACAGCCGGGGCGACGGCGCCGAGCAGGCCGGGCGCATCGACAACCGTAACTTCAACGGCATGTTCACGGTGTCCCACGGCGCCCACAAGGTCAGTGCCGCCTACCAGCAATTGTCCGGCGACAGCGCCTTTCCGTTCCTCAACGGCGGCGATCCGTACGTGGTCAACCTGGTGACCTTCAACACCTTCACCCGCGCCGAGGAGGATTCCTGGCAGCTGCGTTACGACTATGACTTCGCGGCGCAAGGCATTCCCGGCCTGACCTTCATGACCCGCTACACCGACGGTCGCCACGTCAAGGCAGGCACCGTCGACAACGGTCGCGAATGGGAGCGCGACACCGATATCAGCTACGTCGTCCAGAGCGGTGTGTTCAAGAACGTCAGCCTGCGCTGGCGCAACGTGACCTTCCGTTCCGGCAATGGCTTGACTACCGCCCTCGATGAGAACCGGCTGATCGTCGGTTACACCCTGGCGCTTTGGTAATTCCGAAAGGCGCGGTCGCCACCGCGCCACAACCCTTCATAACCAGGAGCAATCGTGATGTCCTCTTCACCTGCACTGCATGCCCCCACCCTGCAAAGCTTCATCGCCGGTCGCTGGATCGGCCAACACGGCGCGCAGGTCCTGCGCAGCGCCATCGACGGCCATGAAATCGCCCGCACCCACGAAGAGCGTCCGGACTTCGCCGAAGCCATCGAACACGGTCGCCGCCAAGGCGTCAGCGGCCTGATGGCGCTGGACTTCCAGCAACGTGCCCAGCGTCTCAAGGCCCTGGCCCTGTACCTGAGCGAGCGCAAGGAACAGCTCTACGCGATTTCCCACCACAGCGGCGCGACCCGCGCCGACAGCTGGATCGACATCGAAGGCGGCAACAGCACACTGTTCACCTACGCCAGCCTCGGCTCCCGCGAGCTGCCGTCGGGCAACATCGTCCACGAAGGCCCGGCGATGCAGCTGAGCAAAATGGGCACCTTCGCCGGTACGCACATTCTGGTGCCTCGCGGCGGCCTGGCGGTGCACATCAACGCCTTCAACTTCCCGATCTGGGGCATGCTGGAAAAGTTCGCCCCGAGCTTCCTCGCCGGCATGCCGTGCATCGTCAAGCCGGCCAGCGCCACCAGCTACCTGACCGAAGCCGTGGTGCGCCTGATGGACGAATCCGGCCTGCTGCCGGCGGGCAGCCTGCAACTGATCATCGGCAGCACCGGCGACCTGCTCGACCGCCTGCAAGGCCAGGACGTGGTGACCTTCACCGGTTCCGCCGACACCGCGGCCAAGCTGCGGGTCAACCCGAACCTGATCCGCAATTCGGTGCCGTTCAACGCCGAAGCCGACTCCCTGAACTGCGCGATCCTCGCCCCGGACGTAACCCCGGATGACGAAGAGTTCGAGCTGTTCATCAAGGAAGTCGCCCGGGAAATGACCACCAAGGCCGGGCAGAAATGCACCGCCATCCGCCGCGCCATCGTCCCGGCCAAGCACATTGATGCCGTGGCTACGCGCCTGCGTGATCGCCTGGCCAAAGTGGTGGTCGGCGACCCGTCGGTGGAAGGCGTACGCATGGGCGCACTGGCGTCTCACGATCAGCAGAAAGACGTGGCTGAGCGTCTGGAAAGCCTGTTGCAGAGCAGCGACATGCTGTTTGGTGCCCGCGACGGTTTCGAACCCCGTGGTGAAAACGTCGACAAGGGCGCGTTCTTCGCCCCGACCCTGTTGCAGGCCCGCGACCCCCATGCCGAGGGCGGCGCCCACGATATCGAAGCGTTCGGTCCGGTCAGCACGCTGATGGCCTACGACGATCTCGACGAAGCATTGGCCCTGGCCGCCCGCGGCAAAGGCAGCCTGGTGGCCAGTCTGGTGACCAAGGATCCGCAAATCGCCGCCAAGGCCATCCCGGTCGCTGCTGCCTGGCACGGCCGCTTGCTGGTACTGGATCGCCACTCTGCCGGCGAATCCACCGGTCACGGCTCGCCGCTGCCACAGCTCAAGCACGGCGGCCCGGGGCGTGCCGGTGGCGGCGAAGAACTCGGCGGCCTGCGCGCGGTGAAACACTACCTGCAACGCGCGGCGGTACAAGGTTCTCCGACCATGCTGGCAGCGGTCACCGGCGAGTACGTGCGCGGGGCCAAGGTCATCGAAACCGACGTGCATCCGTTCCGTCGCCATTTCCAGGACCTGCAGATCGGCGAGTCGCTGCTGACCCACCGCCGCACCGTCACCGAAGCCGACCTGGTGAACTTCGGCTGCCTGTCGGGCGACCACTTCTACATGCACTTCGACGAGATCGCGGCCAAGGAATCGCAGTTCGGCAAGCGCATCGCCCACGGTTACTTCGTGCTTTCGGCGGCGGCCGGGCTGTTTGTTTCCCCCGCTCCGGGGCCGGTGCTGGCCAACTATGGCCTGGACACCTTGCGCTTCATCAACCCGGTGGGCATCGGCGACACCATCCAGGCGCGCCTGACCTGCAAACGCAAGATCGACCAGGGCAAGAAGAGCCCGCAGGGCATCCCGCAAGGGGTGGTGGCGTGGGATGTGGAAGTGACCAACCAGTTGGGTGAACTGGTGGCCAGTTATGACATTCTGACCCTGGTGGTCAAACGCGAAGATTGATCAGAAACCCCGGTTGACCACAGATCTCGTGGTCAACCGCCACCCCCTGTGGGAGCGAGCTTGCTCGCGATGAGGGAGTGTCAGTCAACATCAATAGTGCCTGACAGTCCGCCATCGCGAGCAAGCTCGCTCCCACAGTTCGTTCTCTGTCAAACTTCAATTTTGTGCTCACTGGCTCCCACAGGGTTGAGGTGATCCAGGCGTCAATTGGCGTAGGACATTTCTGTTTTTCCTAGGCTTCGGTCATGCCCGTTGTGCCTCACCCACAACTCACTCCCCCCGTTTTGCGGATACAAGTTCCACAGGTCCTAGGAGATTTCCGGGCAAGGTCTTCGGAGATTTCCTTCGAATTGCGGCGATCCGCATGAACTGGTTTGAAAGGTGCTCAATCGATAGTCTTTGGTGGTCACTGAATTTCAGTGGCGGGGTGTAGGAACCTCCAGTTTCCCTAGTACCACGTTGGCGCCAATTACCTGGTTTGCGGCCGTTGAAATGCGTCCGTAAGATCAGCTGCGGCGGCTATGTACGGGCACGCTTCGGCGTGGTCGAGGTGCTAGGGACTCGATATTCCTACCCCGTACATGGCTGCCACCCTAGCCCGTAGGAAGGCTTTCGGTAGCTTCGATTTTCCTTTCCTAGAGTTAGAAAGCATGAAAACCATTCATCCCGATCCACCCTACGAAAAACCAACCCCACACCCCAACAATCGCTTCATGGCACTCACCAGCAATTGCAGTGAAATGCCCACCCTCTTCGTCGACACCCACGCACCGCTCGACGTCCTGATGGACGCCGCCAACTACCGAATCCGCGCCGTCACCCAAGTGCTGGAAAACCTGTCCATGCGCGGCTCGATCGAGTGCGAATCCTCCATTCTCAGCGACTTTTCATTGCTCTGCGCCATCCCGTTACGCGATGGCTGTGATGTGCTGGATGTGGTCGGGCGACGGTTGCGGGCGCACTGACCAACCCTGTAGGAGCGAGCTTGCTCGCGATGGAGGCCAACGATAACGCGGGCGGTCTGACAGAACGCGTCGTCTGGACGTTCTTCGCGAGCAGGCTCGCTCCTACAGGGGTATCGGTAGGCCAAAAATTCTGGTTAGTGCCTGCGCAACCACTCGATAAACAGCGCAAACAACTCCGACTGCGAACCCACCTCCAGTTTCAGGTACAGGTTCTTGCGGTGCATGCGCACGGTTTCCGGTGAGATGTTCATCTGGCTGGCCGTAGATTTCACCGAATGCCCGCGCAACACCATATGCGCCACTTGCCGCTCTCGTTCAGTGAGCAAGTCGCTGCCGAAATGCTCGAACGCCGACTGCACCCGGTGCTTGAGATCATCGCGCATGCCCTGGTCTTTATCGCACTGGATCTCGCGACTGCGCAGCATGCCCCGTTGACTGAATTCGCTGATGAATTCGCGCACCAGCGGTTCCACGGCGCGCAGCAGGTTCAGCTGTTCGGCGCTCAGGCATTCACCGCCGAAACCCTGATAGAGGCTGACGGAAATCTTCGTGTCATTGCCGATATCGACAATGTAGTAGCTGTCTTCCGAGCAGCCCGCCTTCAGGTAATAGGATTTGTAGTAGTCACTGTCGAAGAAGTTGTCCGGGGCAATTTCCTCAAGGTGATAGAAGCCTTGCGCCAACCCCTGCTCCACCGCCAGGCAGAACGGGTCGAGCAAATAACCCCCGGCAAAATAGCGCTCCAGAATCGAGACCTGATACTCCTGCGCAATCCCGCGCTGATGCAGCAACTGGGGCGCGCGGTCCTTACGCTCCAGGCTGATCATCATCGACTCGACGGACACCAGTTGCGCCAACGCCGACGCCAGGTGTTGCAAGGCGTCAGGCTCATCGATGTGGGCGAATGCCTCGCGCATTCCCCCATGCCATTTGTGCAATGCCCCGAAGGGCACCGCGATCAGCGTATCGTCGTCTGGTTTGCTCATGCCCCGCAGTCTAGCGGCTGGACACGCCCTTGGTAACAGCCTGACTGACGAAATCATTGGCCCGCGTACTGTCCGCTCGCTTCGAGCTCGGCGGCCACTTCCAGAATGCATGTGCGCAAGGTCTCGACGATTTCATCGACCTGGGCAGACGTCAGGATCAACGGTGGCGACATGACATTGAGGTGCATGATCGGCCGCACCAGCAAGCCCCGGGCCTGGGCCCGCACGTGGATTTTCTCGCCGATGTTGATCTCGTCGGGGAACAGCGCCTTGGTGCGTTTATCGGCGACGAACTCCACGCAGGCCATGAGTTTCTGGCAACGCACATCCCCCACCAGCGGCAAGTCCCGCAAGGTTGCCAGGCGCTCTTCCAGATAAGCCCCCACCGTGTCGACATGGGCCAGCAGGTTTTCCCTCTCGATGATTTCGATGTTCTTCAGCGCCGCCGTGCAGCACACCGGATGCCCACTGTAGGTGAAGCCGTGGGTGAAGCAGCGGCCCTTGCCCGGCTCGGCGATGACTTTCCAGATGCGCTCGGAAAAGATGCACGCGCCCAGCGGCAGGTAGGCCGAGGTCAGGCCCTTGGCGGTGGTGATGATGTCGGGCTGCACGTCGAACACCTCATAAGAGGCAAAGAACTTGCCCAGGCGCCCGAACGAAGTGACCACCTCGTCGGCGACGAACAGGATGTCGTAGCGCTGGCAGACGTCCCACATGCGTTTGAGATAGCCCCGGGGCGGAATGATCACCCCGCCCGAGCCCATGATCGGCTCGGCGAAGAACCCGGCAACCTTGTCCGCGCCAATCGAGAGGATCTTGTCTTCGAATTCCTTGACCAGGAACTCGAGGAACTGCGCCTCGTCCATGCCATCGGGCGCGCGGTACGGATTCGGGTTGGAGACGTGGTGGATCAGCGGGTTGGCGTAGTCGAACTCCGGCACCCGGTCGGCGGCCTTGTTGCCGATCGACATGGTCAGGGTGGTGGAGCCGTGATAGGCGTTGAACCGCGCGATGATGTGCTTCTTCTCGGGTTTTCCTCGGCAGTTCTGGTAGTACTGGATCAGCCGGTACGCAGTGTCCACGGCGGTGGAGCCGCCGGTGGTCAGGAACACATGGTCGAGGTCGCCGGGGGCCAGGCTGGCGAGTTTTTCGCACAGCTCGATGGCGACGTTGTTCGACATGTCGGAAAACGGGTTCGAATAGGCCAGCTGACGCACCTGGTCGGCGATGGCCTCGGCCATTTCCTCACGACCCAGGCCGATGTTGGTGCACCACATGCCGCCCACCGCATCGAGAAAGCGGTTGCCCTGGGTGTCGTAGATGTAGGCGCCATCGCCAGCGACGATGTTCAGCGAACCCTGTTCGGCGTGTTCGTCGAACACGTGATAGCCGTGCATATGGTGAGCCTTGTCGGCCTTGACCAGCCGGGACTCGTCCGCAGGGGAAAAAACGGTGCGTGTTGGCGTCGCCATAAATAAACCTCTAACCGAATTGACTAACGTTCGAACAAATCAGATGCCGCTTTTCACGGTGCTCCAGACCCGGGTAATCGCCCGCATGTCCTTGGCGTTCTGGGTCTTCTGCGGAAACAGCCGCTCGCGAGTTTGCGCGTCGGGGTAAATCGCCGGGTTGTTGCGCACATCGGCGCTCAACAACGGGGTGGCCGCGGCGTTGCTGTTGGCGTAATTGATGAAGTCGCTCACGTCCGCCATCACCTGCGGCTGCATCAGGTACTCGAGAAACTTGTGGGCATTGGCGACGTGGGGCGCGTCGGCCGGGATGTATAGGTTGTCGAACCAGATCAGCGAGCCTTCCTTGGGGATGAAGTACGCCAGGTCGATCTTCTTTTTGGCTTCTGCGGCGCGGGCCATGGCGGTGGCGTAGTCGCCGGACCAGGTCATTGCCATGCACACGTCGCCGTTGGGCAGGCTGGTCAGGTAATTGACCGAGTCGAACTTGCGGATGTACGGCCGCACGGACAACAGCAAGTCCTGGGCGGCTTTCAGATCTTCCGGTGCGGCGCTTCTCGGATCACGTCCCAGGTACTTCAGGGCCATGGGAATGACTTCGGTCGGGGCATCGAGCAGGGTCACGCCGCAGTCGGCGAAGCGCGAGACGATCTTCGGATCGAAGATCATCGCCAACGAGCCGATCGGCGCGTCCGGCATGCGTTCCTTGATCTTGTCGACGTTGTAGGTGACGCCGTTGCTACCCCAGGTATAAGGCGCCGAGTAGGTGGTGCCCGGATCGTACCCTTGCAGATCCTCCAGGACTTTCGGGTCCAGGTTGGTCCAGCCCGGCAGCAGTTTCTTGTCCAGCGGCTGGAACACCTTGGCCTTGATCAGCGGTGGCGCCAGGGACGCGTTCAACACGATCAGGTCATAACCGGAGTGGCCGGTGAGCAATTTGGCCTGCACCGTTTCGTAGGCATCGAAGGTGTCGTAGATGACCTTGATGCCGGTGGCCTTTTCGAAGTCGGCCACGGTTTTTTCACCGATGTAATCCGCCCAGTTGTACAACCGCAGCGTATGGCTGTCGTCCACTTGAGCGGCGTAGGCATTCAATGTCAGCGGTACAACAAACAGACTGGAAATCACCTTAAGCAGCGTCTTGCCCATAGCAAATGCACCTTATAGCGAGTTCGGCTCTGGATGAGCGGATGCCCCCACTATTGGTGGATTCGCCGGGCGCGGCCATACCCCGAATGGGTGTGTGTCGCTTTTTGGGCATACCGGCATGGCAAAAAGCGGCAGTACAGTTGACCCGTTTTGCCATAGATCCGGGGTTTGTCCGGCGCTTAAAGTGGCAGCCCTGAACCGACCCTGCAGAGCCTGCGATGACCGACCTGATCAAACACGAGCAACGCGACGGCGTGTTGACGCTGACCATCGACCGCCCGGACAAGCTCAATGCGCTGAACAACGCCATGTACACGCAACTGGCCGAGCTGTTGCTGGCCGCCGACGAAGACCCGCAGACCGGCGTGATCATCATCACCGGTGGCCCGGCGTGCTTTACCAGCGGCAATGACCTGGTGGATTTCCTCCAGCACCCGCCGACTCATCTGGACGCCCCGGCGTTCCACCTGATGAAGGTCGTCACGCGCCTGCAAAAACCGCTGATCGCGGCAGTCTGCGGTGCGGCCATCGGTATTGGCACCACATTGCTGCTGCATTGCGATCAAGTACTGGTCACCCGCAACGCCAAGCTGCGCATGCCGTTCGTCAACATCGGCCTGTGCCCCGAATTTGGCGCCAGCCTGTTGCTGCCACGCCGGCTCGGCCATGCCCGTGCCGCGAGCCTGCTCCTGTTGGGCAACGGCCTGGACGGCAACGAAGCGGTGGCCTGGGGCCTGGCCAACGAAGCCTTCGATGACGGCGAACAATGCCTGGCGGCGGCGAAAAAAATCGCCCAGCGCTTTCTGGCCATGCCCCAGCAAGCCTTGCGCCAGTCCCGGCTGCTGATGAAACAGGCTTGCCTGGCCGAACTGGAAGCCACCCTGCGCGAAGAAAACACGCTGTTCATTCAGCGCCTGAATACCGACGAGGCCAAAACCGCCTTGAACGCCCTGCTCAATCGCAGTACAGATAAGAATCCACCGAAAGGAAACCAGCCATGAACACTCCAGAAATCTACGTCGTCAGCGCCGCCCGTACCGCCATCGGTACGTTCGGTGGCTCGCTCAAGGACGTGCCGTTGGCCGACCTCGCGACCACGGCCGTGAAAGCCGCCCTGGAGCGAGCCGCCGTGGACCCGGCGCTCGTTGGCCATCTGGTGATGGGCAACGTGATCCCGACCGAAACCCGCGATGCGTACATCTCCCGCGTCGCGGCGATGAACGCCGGCATTCCGAAGGAAACCCCGGCCTACAACGTCAACCGCCTCTGCGGTTCGGGCCTGCAAGCGATCATCAACGCCGCCCAGACCCTGATGCTCGGCGATGCCGACATCGTCGTCGGTGCCGGTGCCGAATCCATGAGCCGTGGCCCGTACCTGATGCCGGCCGCCCGTTGGGGTTCGCGCATGGGCAACGCCCAGGTCATCGACTACATGCTCGGCATCCTGCATGACCCCTTCCATGGCATCCACATGGGCATCACCGCCGAGAACGTCGCCGCGCGCAACGGCATCACCCGCGAAATGCAGGACGCCCTGGCTTTCGAAGACCAGCAACGCGCGGCCCACGCGATTGCCAACGGCTACTTCAGCGAGCAGATCGCGACCGTGGAGATCCAGGATCGCAAAGGCGTCAAACTGTTCAGCGTCGACGAACATCCGCGCGCCACGTCCCTGGAACAGCTGGCAGCAATGAAGCCGGCGTTCAAGAAGGACGGTTCGGTCACCGCCGGCAACGCCTCGGGTCTGAACGACGGCGCCGCCGCACTGGTCATGGCCAGCGGCAATGCGGTCCAGGCCAATAACCTGAAACCCCTCGCCCGCCTGGTCAGCTACGCCCACGCCGGCGTCGAACCGGAATTCATGGGCCTGGGCCCGATCCCGGCCACCCGCCTGGCGCTCAAGCGCGCCGGCCTGACCGTCGCCGACCTGGACGTGATCGAAGCCAACATCGCCTTCGCGGCCCAGGCCTGCGCCGTCAGCCAGGAGCTGGACCTCGACCCGGCCAAGGTCAACCCGAACGGATCGGGTATCGCCCTGGGCCACCCGGTGGGCGCGACCGGCGCAATCATCGCCACCAAGGCCATCCACGAACTGCACCGCACCGGCGGCCGTTACGCACTGGTGACCATGTGCATCGGTGGCGGCCAGGGGATTGCGGCGATTTTTGAGCGGGTTTGATAGCTGCACATTTGGAGTGGGTGCATATCCATTTCTGCTGTAACGGCGGCTGACGGTTCCGCTTTTACAGCGGGTTACTTGGAAGAGCCCCAAGTAACCAAGGGCTCTTGCCCCTGACGTTCGGTGCCTCGCCCAGGCTCGGCATTCCCTCGCTCCGGTCCTGCTCCGTGGGCCCGCCGCGATCGGCCATCCATGGCCGTACGCGGCTAACCCGGCATCCATGCCGGGTTGCCCACTGCGCAGAACCTCCACTCGGCCTCTCGAGGGGGCAAGAAGATCAAAAGCCAAAGCAAAAGCCAGGCGGCCTTCGGGCCGACCTGGCTTTGGCGGGTGCCCCCGATTCCCTGTAGGAGCGAGCCTGCTCGCGATGGACGTCAACGATGACGCGGGGTGTCTGGATGAGCGCGTTGTCTGGGCATTTTTCGCGAGCAGGCTCGCTCCTACAATGTTTCTCCAGCGCTCACAAAATCTCTTCCTCTTTGAACAAACCACCTGACGACCGGCAGCAAAAACCATTTGCCACATAATATTACATTCGTCATATTATGATCATCATAATTAACCGCCGCCCCCACAGGTAATCCTCCATGACCAGCATGCCCACCGTTGAACCCGACCTGGCTGCCCCGGTGACTGCCGCCAAACCTCCCCTGCTCAAACGCCTGGTGTTGCCAACACTGGGCATCGCGGCACTGGTGCTGGCCGGTGTGTATGGCACGCATTGGTGGACTGCCGGACGCTTCATCGAGGAAACCGACGACGCCTACATCGGCGGCGATGTGACGGTGATCGGGCCGAAAGTGGCGGGCTACATCGACGAAGTGCTGGTAACCGATAATCAGAAGGTCAAGGCCGGCGACGTGCTGATCCGTCTCGATTCTCGCGATTACCGCGCCCACCTGACCAAGGCCGAAGGCGCAGTGGCCGCCCAGCAGGCCCTGCTCGCCAACCTCGACGCCACCGAGCAACTGCAACAGGCCGTCATCGGCCAGGCCCGTGCCGGCATCGACGCCGCCGGTGCCGAAGCCGTCCGTTCGCGGGATGACGATGCCCGCTACAAAAAACTGGTGATCACCAACGCCGTCTCGGTTGAAAGTGCCCAGCGGGCCAATACCACGTTCAAGACGGCCCAGGCCCAAAGCAACCGCGCCCAGGCTGAATTGCTGGCCGCACAACGCCAGTTGAATGTGATCGACACCCAGAAACAACAAGCCCGGGCCGCCTTGATCCAGGCCAAGGCTGAGCGCGACCTGGCGCAATTGAATGTCGGCTACACCGAACTGAAGGCACCGGTTGACGGTGTGATCGGCAATCGCCGGGCACGGGTCGGCGCCTATGCCCAGGCCGGCTCGCAATTACTCTCGGTGGTGCCGACCAGCGGTCTGTGGGTCGATGCCAACTTCAAGGAAGACCAACTGGCGCACATGGTGCCGGGGCAACGGGTGGTGATCCGTGCCGACGTGCTGTCGGGGCAGGAATTCCACGGTCACCTGGACAGCCTCGCCCCCGCCAGCGGTTCGCAATTCAGCGTATTGCCGCCGGAAAACGCTACCGGCAACTTCACCAAGATCGTGCAGCGGGTGCCGGTGCGGATTCACCTCGACCCGGCCGACAGTGTGCTTGGCCACTTGCGTCCGGGGTTGTCGGTCACCGCTGAAGTGGACACGCGCAAGGCGCCTGAAGCGCCAGCCGTGGCCAGCGCGCCATGAGCCGTGCCCTCGCCGCCCCGGCGCAACCGTTCAATGCCGCGAACATGGCGACGGCGACCAAGGTTTTCGCCTTCGCCAGCATGTGCATCGGCATGTTCATTGCCCTGCTGGACATCCAGATTGTCTCGGCTTCGTTGCGTGACATCGGCGGCGGGCTTTCCGCCGGCACCGACGAAACCGCGTGGGTACAAACCAGCTACCTGATCGCCGAAATCATCGTGATCCCGCTGTCCGGTTGGCTGTCGCGGGTGTTCTCGACGCGCTGGCTGTTCTGCGCATCGGCGGTGGGTTTCACCCTGGCCAGCCTGCTGTGCGGCATAGCCTGGAACATCCAGAGCATGATCGCCTTCCGCGCCCTGCAAGGGTTTCTGGGCGGCTCGATGATCCCGCTGGTGTTCACCACGGCCTTCGTGTTCTTCACCGGCAAACAACGGGTGATCGCCGCAGCGACCATCGGCGCAGTGGCGTCCCTGGCACCGACCCTGGGGCCGGTGATCGGTGGCTGGATCACCGACATATCGTCCTGGCACTGGCTGTTCTACATCAACCTGGTCCCCGGCATCTTCGTCGCCGTGGCCGTGCCGATGCTGGTAAAAATCGACCAGCCGGAACTGTCGCTGCTCAAAGGCGCGGATTACTTGAGCATGGTGTTTCTGGCGCTGTTCCTTGGCTGTCTGGAATACACCCTCGAAGAAGGCCCGCGCTGGAACTGGTTCAGCGACCGCACGATCCTGACCACCGCGTGGATCAGTGGCCTGGCCGGGCTGGCGTTCATCGGCCGGACCTTGCATGTAGCCAACCCGATTGTCGATCTGCGCGCCTTGAAGGACCGCAATTTCGCCCTCGGTTGTTTCTTCTCGTTCGTCACCGGCATCGGCCTGTTCGCCACCATTTACCTGACGCCGCTGTTCCTTGGTCGGGTGCGTGGCTACGGAGCGCTGGACATTGGTCTGGCGGTTTTCTCCACCGGAGTGTTCCAGATCATGGCGATTCCGCTGTATGCCTTTCTGGCCAATCGCGTCGACCTGCGCTGGATCATGATGTTCGGGCTTGGGCTGTTCGCCTTGTCGATGTGGGATTTCAGCCCGATCACCCATGACTGGGGGGCCAAGGAGTTGATGCTGCCGCAAGCCTTGCGCGGGATTGCCCAGCAATTGGCGGTGCCGCCGGCGGTGACCTTGACCCTCGGCGGCCTGGCGCCGGCACGGCTCAAGCATGCGTCGGGGTTGTTCAACCTGATGCGCAACCTGGGCGGGGCCATCGGCATCGCCGCGTGCGCGACCATCCTCAACGACCGCACCAACCTGCATTTCACCCGGTTGGCGGAGAACCTCAACAGCACCAACGAGGCGCTCAACCAATGGCTGTCCCAGGTCGGCAACAACTTCGCCGCCCTCGGCCAGAGCGGTGACGCCGGGGTCACCGCCAGCCTGCATCAACTATGGTTGCTGACCTACCGCGAAGCCCAGACGCAAACCTATGGCGACGCGTTCTTGATGATCATGGTCTGCTTCATTATCGCCACGGCGATGGTGCCTTTGATGCGCAAGGTACAACCACCGGCCGCGCCGAGTGCCGACGCTCATTGATGCTTGTTCGGGTCAGGCCTGAGGCATTTTGCGAAAACCTACGGCCAGACGGTTCCAGCTGTTGATGGTGCTGATGGCCACGGTCAGGTCAACCATTTCCTTGGGCGAGAACTGGGTGCTGACCATTTCGTAGTCTTCATCCGGAGCGTGGGTCAGGCTGAGCTGGGTCAGGGATTCAGTCCAGAGCAGCGCAGCGCGTTCGCGCTCGGTAAAGAACGGTGCTTCGCGCCAGGCTGTCACGGCGAACAGGCGGCGCGGGGTTTCACCGCCCTTGATCGCATCAGCAGTGTGCATGTCGATGCAGAAGGCGCAGCCGTTGATTTGCGAGGCACGCAGTTTGACCAGTTCGATCAGGTTCTTTTCCAGCGGCAGTTTCGAAACGGCGGTTTCCAAAGCGATCATCGCTTTGAGGGCGTCAGGGGACGCGGTGTAGAAATCGATACGAGGTTGCATGGGGTGCTCCAGGGCAGGTGGGTGTGTGACTACGTTAGTCCCCCGACCGTTCTACACAAATAGCCAATCTTTCAGAAGTCGAGGAGGCCATTGGCGGTGCCTTCCTGGTTGTTGGTGGAAACGCGGGGGTGATGGGTTTCACTCTTCACTTTTGGTGAGTTCGCTGCCGTCATCGCGAGCAAGCTCGCTCCCACATTTGATCGCATTCCCCTGTGGGAGCGAGCCTGCTCCGGGCGGCGATCCGACGATCCGCGCAGCGGCCATTCACACCCGACTGCGCAACCATCGCAGGAAGCCCTTTTTCTCCACCGCCACCGGTAGGTCCTGAGTCAGGGATTTCGCTTTTTGCAGCCGGTAATCGAGCAAGGCCTGCATTGCATCGTTGATATCGTGACGGGCATCCAGGCACGGCTTGAGGTATGACTTTTCGATGCGGTACAGGCCACTGAATGTCTTGGCGGTAAACTGCGCAGGCAGCGCGCTGTCGGTGAGAATACCTGCCTCGCCAAACACCTCCCCCGGCCCCATGCGTCCGGATTCGTATGGCGCTCCGTGACGCATCAAGGTCACCGAGATCACGCCGGATTCGATAATGAACAAGTGATCGCTGACCTGCCCCGCTTCCAGGATCACCTCCCCGGCGCGAAAGGTTTGCAGGGTCATGTTCTGGCTGAAGGTGTCTTTCTCTTCCTGGCGCAAGGTGGAGAAAATCGGCGAGCTGTCGAGCAACGCGCGTTTGCGAGTCGAGTTGACCGGCGGACTGGGCTCCACGCTCGACAACAAACTGACCCCGGATGCCTGCAAGTGCCGATAGGCCAGATCGTACAGCTGGTTGCGCACTGAACGTTTCTCGTCCATCGACGCGACAAAGCCGCTGATTTCGTAGACCACTCCGGTGTTGCTGGCGGTTTTCAGGCCAACGCTTGGCGACGGTTTATCGAGCAACGCACGACAGCCTTGAATGGCCCGCTCCAAAGCATCGATCACCGTGTTCGGCCGCGCGTGGGGGCTCACTTCCAACGAAACGGAGATGCCGAACATATCGCTCGGCCGACTGAAATTGATGATCTTGGCCTTGGCTGCCAGGGAGTTGGGAATCACTGCCATGCAACCCTGGGAGGTCTGCAGGCGCGTGGCACGCCAGTCGATGTCGGTGACCCGGCCCTCCATGCCATCGATGGAGATGTAGTCATCGAGTTGATAGGGCTTGGTGGTGTTCAGGACGATCCCGGAAAACACGTCACTGAGGGTACTTTGCAAGGCCAGCCCGACGATGATCGCCAACGCACCGGACGTCGCCAGCACGCCCTTGACCGGCAGATCGAGCACATAGGCCAGGGCGGCAATGACCGCGATCAGGAAAATCACCGCACCGAGCAGATCCTGAAGCAATCGCCCGGTGTGCCCGACCCGTTGCATCATCACCGCGCCGATCAGCACGGTCAGGGTCCGCGCGCCGAACAACCACCAGCCGATCTGCAAGCCGGTGGCAGCCAGATGCAAGGGTACGTTGTCAGCCCAGGGCGGCGGCTCCATCGGGTTCAGGCCTTCGTTGAACAACAGCAGGCTGAACAACGAAAAAATCACCACCCGTACCAATAGCCGCCAGGCGCTGCCAAGTGCACTGAGCAAGTACCACAACCCAAGATCGATCAGGATCAGCGCCATCGCGCAAATCAGCGGGTGTTCGGTGAGCAATGACAGCATCAAGCAACTCCAGCCAGGGCCAATAACGCGAAGATCGCATGGATTGGCCTCAGTGTAGGAGCATTTGATTTGGCGGGATGAACACCCTCCCAAAAACACCACAAAACCAATGTGGGAGCGGGCTTGCTCGCGAAAGCGGTATAACAGTCAACACATAGGTTGAAAGTTAAGCAGCCTTCGCGAGCAAGCCCGCTCCCACAGGGGGGATGAGTGATGCCGAAGTTACTTGCTGTTGGCCAGTGTGCTGTAGCTGGTCATCAGGTTGCGGTAATCCGGGATATGGTTGGAGAACAGCGTGCCCAACCCTTCGATGTCGTTGCGCCAGTCGCGGTGCAGTTCACAGGCCAGGCCGAACCAGGTCATCAGTTGCGCGCCCTGAGCGGTCATACGGTGCCACGCCGATTCGCGGGTCAGTTCGTTGAAGGTGCCGGACGCGTCGGTGACCACGAACACGTCAAAACCTTCGGCCAGCGCCGAAAGCGCCGGGAACGCCACGCACACCTCCGTCACCACACCGGCGATGATCAGTTGTTTCTTGCCAGTTGCCTTGATCGCCTTGACGAAATCTTCGTTGTCCCAGGCGTTGATCTGGCCCGGGCGAGCGATGTATGGCGCATCCGGAAAGAGTGCCTTGAGTTCGGGCACCAGCGGTCCGTTGGGACCGGTTTCGAAACTGGTGGTGAGGATGGTCGGCAGCTTGAAGTACTTGGCCAGGTCAGCCAGCGCCAGCACGTTGTTCTTGAATCGATCCGGATCGATGTCGCGCACCAGAGACAGCAGTCCCGCCTGATGATCAACCATCAAAACCGCGGCGTTGTCCTTGTCCAGACGCTTGTAGGAAGTAGTCATTGCAGTAGTCCTCGCATGTTATCGATGCCGATTGGAAATCGGCGTGGGGTAACCGGTTAGCGCTGGGAGTCCAGCGCTTCGTGTTCGTTCGCCACTTGCTGGGCCTTGAGGTAGCTCTCGATCAGCAATTGATAATGCGGCATGGCCTGGGCGTAGACAGCGGCCCACTGCTCGGCGTCCGGGCGGTTCCACGAACCTTGCAGCTCTGAGAGCGTAGCCATGATGTCGATCGGCACCACCCCGGCCTGGGCCAGACGGGCAACGGTCAGATCAGTGGCCAGTTTCGAGTGGTTGCCGGAGGCGTCGACCACGGCAAACACCTTGTAGCCCTCATGCACGGCGGCGATGGACGGGAACGCCAGGCACACGCTGGTCAAGGTGCCGGCGATCACCAGGGTTTTCTTGCCGGTGGCTTTGACCGCCGCGTGAAACTCCGGGTTGTCCCAGGCGTTGATTTCACCTTTGCGCGCCACGTACTGCGCATGGGGCGCGGCCTCGTGGATTTCCGGGATCAACGGCCCGTTCGGCCCCTGGGGAACAGAAGCAGTGGTGATCACCGGCATCTTGAGCAGGGTCGCGGCCTTGGCCAGGGCAATGGCGTTGGCGCGCAATTGGGGCACGTCCATGTCCTTGACGATCTGGAACAGTCCGCTCTGGTGATCGATCAGCAGCATCGCGCTGTCATTGGGGTCGATGGTCGGTTTCTGGCCGTTGAAGTTGGCCGCGTAGGCAGTGTTCATGTGCGTTTCCTCTTTCTTTTGGGCAACAGCCATCCCTGGCCTGAAAACCGGCCTACTCATCCTGTGTAGAGTCGGGTGTAAAAGCGTTGCGAACTAAGCGTGCATCCGGCCGAAGCGACCGGACTGGAAGTCGGCGAAGGCCTGGTGGATTTCTTGCTCGGTGTTCATCACGAACGGCCCGTGGCCGACGATCGGCTCGTCTATCGGTTCGCCGCTGAGCAACAACACCACCGCGTCTTCGCTGGCTTCGAGGCTCACCTGATCGCCCTTGCGGTCGAACAGGGCCAGTTGCCCCTGGCGCACCGGTTCCAGGCCGTTGACCTGAACCGTGCCACGCAGAACCACCAGCGCGGTGTTGCGCCCTTCATGCAGGTCAAGTGTGAGCAACTTGCCGGCATTCAAACGAATGTCCCACACGTCGACTGGGGTGAAGGTGCGCGCCGGGCCTTTGTGGCCATCGAACTCGCCGGCGATCAGGCGCAGGCTGCCGGCGTTGTCCTTCAAGGGGATGGCCGGGATGTCACGGTCGAGAATCGTCTGGTAGCCGGGGTCGGCCATTTTGTCCCTGGCCGGCAGGTTGACCCACAGTTGCACCATCTCCAGGGTGCCGCCGCTCTTGGCGAAACCTTCGGAGTGAAACTCTTCATGCAGGATCCCCGAGGCAGCGGTCATCCATTGCACATCGCCAGGGCCGATCTTGCCGCCACTGCCGGTGGAGTCCCGGTGCTCCAGTTCGCCCTTGTAAACGATAGTCACGGTTTCGAAGCCACGATGAGGATGCCGACCAACGCCACGTCGCTCGCTGGTCGGGGTGAATTCAGCGGGGCCGGCGTGATCCAGCAACAGGAACGGGCTGATGTGCTTGCCCAGGTTGTCGTAGGAAAACAGCGTGCGAACCGGAAAACCGTCGCCAACCCAATGGGTCCGTGGACTGGTGTAGATACCGATGATGTTTTTCATGGTGTCTCCTGGTGAGGTGAGTGAAGCCATGGACAAAGCTTAAAACCGTGACCTTTGCTGCGCTAGACTGCAAAAATCAGCTTTAGCGTTCTATCTGGAGAACGATGGTGGAAGACCTCAACACCCTCTACTACTTCACCCAAGTGGTGGAGCATCACGGTTTCGCCGCGGCCGGCCGGGCACTGGACATGCCCAAGTCCAAGCTCAGCCGACGCATTGCCGAGCTTGAAGAACGTCTCGGCGTGCGCCTGCTGCACCGCACCAGTCGGCATTGCTCATTGACGGAAATCGGCCAGGCCTATTACCAGCGCTGCCTGGCCATGCGGGTGGAGGCGGAAAGCGCCGCCGAACTGATCGAACGCAATCGCTCCGAGCCTCAGGGCCTGGTGCGTGTCAGTTGCCCGACGGCGCTGCTCAATTCCTGGGTCGGGCCGATGCTGACCCGCTACATGCTCAAGTACCCGCTGGTGGAGTTGTTCATCGAGAGCACCAACCGCCGGGTCGACTTGATCCATGAGGGCTTCGACATTGCCCTGCGGGTACGTTTCCCCCCGCTGGAAAACACCGACATGGTGATGAAGGTGCTGGGCAACAGCACCCAGAGCGTGGTCGGCAGCCCGGCCTTTTTATCGCGCCTGTCGACACCGGCCTCCCCGGCCGACCTCAGCGGTTTGCCGAGCCTGCACTGGGGCGCGGCGCAGCGCGAATATCAGTGGGAACTGTTCGGGGCCGATGGCAGCACCGCGATGATCCGGCATGCACCGCGCATGGTCACCGATGACCTGTTGGCCTTGCGCCATGCGGCGGTTGCCGGGATCGGCATCGTGCACCTGCCCAGTGTGGTGGTGCGCGATGAAATCGCTGCCGGGCAACTGGTGGAACTGGTGCCGGGCTGGGCACCGAAAAGCGGTGTCATCCATGCGATCTTCCCCTCGCGTCGGGGCCTGCTGCCTTCGGTGCGCACGTTGATCGATTTTCTCGGGGAGGAGTTCAGCCGCAGTGATATTGCTTAAGGGCGGGGTAAGGCTTTGGACCGAGTGATGGCTATCGCGAGCAAGCTCGCTCCCACATTGGATCTATATGCACCACAAATCCCCTGTGGGAGCGAGCTTGCTCGCGATGGCGTCAGACCAGACACCATCAACACATCTTCCTGCCCCGATTCTTGATTTCCGGTAAACATTGCTTTGCCAATCCAGCGGTTTTTCTCACGGATACAGGCGCGGATACTGCCGCCCATTCCCACTGCAACCTCTGGAGTCTTCAATGTCTATTCCCGCTTTCGGCCTGGGTACGTTTCGCCTGCAAGGCCAGGTGGTCATCAATTCGGTGAGCACCGCCCTGGCGCTCGGCTACCGAGTGATCGATACCGCACAAATCTACGAGAACGAAGCCGACGTCGGCGAGGCTATCGCCGCCAGCGGCATCGCCCGGGAAGAGTTGTTCATCACCAGCAAGATCTGGGTCGCCAACCTGGCCGGTGATCGTCTGATCGACAGCTTGAAAGAAAGCCTGCGCAAACTGCAGACCGACTACCTGGACCTGACCCTGATCCACTGGCCGTCGCCGGACGATCAGGTGCCGGTCGAAGAATTCATGGGCGCCCTGCTCGAAGCCAAACACCTGGGCCTGACCCGGCAGATCGGCGTGTCCAATTTCACCATCGACCTGATGAAACAGGCGATCGCCGCCACGGGTGCCGAGCACATCGCCACCCACCAGATCGAACTGCACCCTTACCTGCAAAACCGCGAGGTCGTCGAGTTCGCACGCAGCCAGGGCATCGGCATCACCTCGTACATGACTCTGGCTTACGGTGAAGTCCTCAAGGATCCGCTCATCCAGCAGATCGCCGAACGTCTGCATGCGACACCGGCGCAGGTCACACTGGCCTGGGCCATGCAATCGGGTTACGCCGTGATCCCGTCGTCCACTCGCCGGGCCAACCTTGAAAGCAACTTGAAGGCTCGCGAACTGACCTTGAGCGAAGCCGACATGGCCTTGATCGCAACGCTGGATCGCGGCCACCGCTTGACCAGCCCGAAAGGCATCGCACCGAACTGGGATTGAGCCTCAATCCTGCTCGAGATGCCGGTCCAGGCGGGCCATGGCTTGCTGTAGCTGGTCGACGGCGTCGTCGATCAGTACCCCGCGACCGTCATTGCACGCCTGCTCCAGTTGTTCGCAACACTCGACCAGGGCGAGCGCTCGCACCATCAGCGCCCCGCCCTTGATCCGGTGTGCCAGTTCCTGCAAGCCCGGGCGATTGCCGCCGGCATGCAAGGCCAGTAAATGCACGCGATCCTCGCGGTTGCTCAGCGCCAGATCGTGTAACAGTTGATCGATCAGCTCACGGTCCGCATCCGCAAAGCGCTCCAGCCCGCTCAAATCGAATTCGGCGACGCCATGGTCGTCAGTAAGCGCTGAGGGTGCGCTGGCAAACCGCTGGGCCAGCCACGCCTGCAAATCCACCAGGCGAATGGGTTTGAACAGGCAATCGTTCATGCCCGCCGCCTGGCATCGGACCTTCTCCTCGGCCTGCGCATTGGCGGTAAAGCCTAGTATCAGCGTCGGCGACAACCCCTGCACCCGCTCTTGCGCACGTATCGCACCCGCCAATTCGTAACCACTGAGCACCGGCATGTTGCAGTCGGTGATGACCAGATCGAACCCTTGCCCGCGCCACTGTTCAAGCCCCTGCGCCCCGTCTTCAGCCAGCACCACGCGATGGCCCAGGTAGCTCAGCTGCCGCGAGAGCAACAGGCGATTGGCCGGATAATCGTCGACCACCAGTATCGACAACGCCCGGGTCGTGAGCTGCGCCGGATCCAGGGGCTTGCCCCCCGCGGGTAACGCTTGCAGGGCGGGCAGCACCAGGCTGATGTCCACCCGCGTCCCATGCCCAGGCTGACTGTCGAGTTGCAACCGACCGCCCATCATTTCGCACAGGGTACGACTGATCACCAGACCCAGGCCGGATCCTTGCCGGGCGCTCTGCTGGCTGTTGCCCGCCTGCACGAACGGGCTGAACAGGCGTTGCTGGTCGAAAGCACTGATGCCGATGCCGCTGTCCTCGATCTGTACGCTGACGGCGAGGTGCGCCGGGGCTTGAGGTCGCACTCCCAGCGTCAGCTTCACCTGGCCTTCCCGGGTGAACTTGATCGCATTGCTCAGCAGATTCGACAGCACCTGTTTGAAGCGCGTGGGGTCGAGCATCACGTCACAGTCACTGTGTTCGTCGAGTTCGACCCGCCACTGCAGATTCTTCTGCACCGCCAGCCCTTCGAAAACCCGGCAGACCGACGTCACCAGCGCCTGCAGATTGACCCGCTCCGGCGCCAGTGACAAATGCCCGGATTCGATCCGCGCGACGTCCAGAATGTCGCCGATCAAATCCAGCAATTGCTGCCCGGCGTTGGACGCCACCTCGATGGCGGCGCGGTCGGTCTCCCCTTCATCGGCCCGCTTCAGCGCCAGTTCGAGCATGCCGATCAAGGCGTTCATCGGCGTGCGGATTTCATGGCTCATGGTGGCCAGGAACGTGGTCTTGGCCCGGTTGGCGTCGTCCGCCGCGTCCTTGGCTTCCTGCAGTTGTCCGAGCAATTGCTGACGCTGGCGAATCTGGCGCCGCTGCCAGACGATCCCGGCCAACGCGAGCAACAGCAAGACACCCGCCACTGCAAACGCCTTCACGATCGCCTGCCGGTGTCGCAACCAGTAACTCTGCTCGACCATCGAGTCATAGCGCCAGGGCTGGGTCAGCTCGTCAATTTCTTCTGGAGGGATGCTCAACAGCGCCTTGTCCAGGATCGAATGCAGCTCGGTGGCCTCGCGACTGGTCGCCAGGGTGCTTCGTGCAGGGTCGGTGCCCACGGTGCTGGTCACTTGCAGGCGATCGCGATACTGCCGGGAAATCAGGTAACGGGCACTGATCAAGGAGTTGATGCCGCCGTGGGTCTTGCCTTGGGCGACCATTTCCATGGCGTCCGTCGACAATGGTGAATCCACCAGCTGGATCAGCGGGTAATGCTGGCGAAGGTACTCGCCGACAATGTTGCCCTGGGTCAGTGCCAGGGTTCGCCCTGCCATGTCATCCAGCGTCCTGGGGCTGTCCGCGGCCACGCGGGTCACCAGCACCGAAGGGCTGCTCAGGAACGCCCGGGTGAACAGCAATTGATCTTCACGCTGGGAACTGAGGCCGATACCGGCCAGCACATCGATCTGCCCGCTCCTGATGCCGGTCATCATCTCGGCTACCGATTTCATGCCCCGGATATCGAATTGCAAGCCGGTGCGCAAACTGATTTTCGTCAGCACATCGACGCCAATACCGCGGAACTTGCCTTCGCTATCGATAAATGAAATCGGCGGAATGTTTTCATTGATCGCGACCCTCACCCGTGGGTGGCGTTCGAGCCAGCGTTGTTCGGCCACGCTCAATTGCAATGACTGGGTGCCGGGGATAGACACCCCGTTTGCCCCCCAACGACGCAGGATGTTCATTTGTTCATTGGTGGTGATGGCCGCCAGCGCCTTGTTGACGATGCGCAACAGCGAATCGTTGTCGCGGGCCATCGCAAAGGCAAAACGCCCGGACTCCATGGGCGAGAAGTCCGTCAGGTGTACGTTGTTCAGGTAATTTCTGCTGATCAGGTAATGGGCATTGATCGCATCGCCCAGGTAGACATCGGCCTGGCCGAAAGCCACGGCGCCCATCGCCGCCAATGTCGAAGGAAACAGCTGGACCTGCGCCCTGGAATAGAACTGTTGCACGCTGTATTCGGGCAGGTAGTGATACAGCATCACCAGCCGCTTGCCGGCCAGTGTCGGGTCGCGCACCGGAGGGAAATCGGTGCGCGTGACCAGCACCGGTTGATCGACCGCGTACGCGCTGGACATCTGTAACTGTGGATCTTCGGCTTCAAATCGATTGGCCGTTCCCAGCAGGTCTGCCTGCCCTTCCTTGATGGCCTGCACCGCGTCGGCCCGCGACGGATAACGTTGGACCTCAATGACGACGTTCAGCAATTGTTCGAGCAAGCCGGCGTAATCGGCTGTCAGGCCTTCGAATACCTTGCCCGCCGTGTTGAACTCGAAGGGGGGATAGTCCGGCGCCGAGACAGCCAGCACCAACCGGCCCTTTTTCTGTAGCCAGCGCGACTCGGTTTCCGACAACCTGACGCTCAGGCCTTCGACACTCGAGCGTCCCAACAGGGTCAACGACTGTTGTGCACAGACCGTCGATGCCCAGAGAAGAAGGCCGATCAGTACCCCACCTGCCAGTCGTCGGAGTGCGTTCATTCAGATCAGATGATTGCGCAGGGCGAAATCCCTCAAGTGCACCGACGAGTTCACGTTGAGCTTGAGGGTGAGTCGGGTCTTGTAGGTACTGACGGTCTTGTAGCTCAGGTGCATGATCTCGGCGATTTCGAGGTTTTTCGACCCCCGGGCCAGGTACTGCAGGATGGTCAACTCACGATTGGACAGCCTGTCGATCAACTGCTTTTCGCTGCGTTGCAACTCCCCCATCGACACGGAACTGGAGGGAATCTGAGCGAAATAGGTGTAGCCGGCCATCACGCAATTCACCGCCGCCTTCAGGTCATCCAGGTCCTTGCTCTTGCAAACATAGGCAACAGCCCCGGCACGCATGCAGCGGTCCTGATAGAACTGGGCCTCCAGCGAGGTGAACACCACCACCCGACATCGCATCTTTTCGGTCTTGATACGGTCCATCACCTCAAGCCCCGCCACACCGGGAAGGCCCAGATCAAGCAGCACGACATCCGGTTGATGCTCCCGGATCAACGTCAGGACCTTATCGCCACGGCAGGCCTCGTAAATCCGCTTGAACCCTTCGCCCTTGAGTACGAGTTTGATCATGGAGCGAACCACCGGATGATCTTCCGCAATCAGTGCTGACTTCATGACATCTCCCGTGCAAACCAACACGATCGGGCAAAAAATGCCCTCCAGGCACCGCAGCGGTTGGACACAACGCTGCGCATAGACTTTTGCATGGAAGGCTGCAAAGAACTACCTGACAGAAATGACAGTTCCGACAAACGGTAGTCGACGATCGACAGCGCTCATCAGCTGCGTAATGCACACCAGGTCAGGCAGGGCAGTCCGGCTGACCTGGACGTTGCCCGCGACGGGCGGCAACGGCGTCTGCTGTTCATTGAAGATAAACGCGTGATGAACCTGCGGGTTGTCGGCAAAAAAACTCAACAGGTCCAGCCCTTCGCTGGCCATCGCCCCGTTGATAAGCACCAGGTCCAAAGGCTCGCAACCGTACTCCACCAGTGGCAGGAGCTCGTCGAGGCTCTGCACCGGTGCTACGCGAAAGTAGCCGAGCTGATTGAACAGTCGCTCGATCCGCAGGCGGTTGAAGTGCTGCGCATCGGCGATCAGGATGCGCAAGGATTTGTTCGGCATGGTGACCTCCAAAAGGATGTCGATTTCAAGAGGTCGCAAAGCCTACGGAAGACCTTCCTGGGTTTATGTAGGAATTTTCCTAAATAAATGCCGGTTAGTCTGACGCTTGCCAGGGAAACCTTGGCCCTTACTCCGTGGTACTCGGACTCCAGAACGCCTGCACCACCAGGGTCGAGGTCGAAATCCGTGCCACCAGCGCATCCAGCTCATCACCATCGACCGAAGTGGTGGCCAGGGTGGCTTCGATTTCAATTTCATCCGTGCCGAAGGCGTGCACATCGACATCGCTGGCCGGGTAGTTGCTGCGTTCCAGCTCGGCTTCAAGCAAGGCCAGCACGGCTTTCTGCTGCGTGCGTCGGGCAATGACATAGACGATGTTGGTGACCTCCGCCGAAATCACATCCAGCGGCTGACGGTTGATGTTGTTGACGATCGGCCGCAGCAAGGTGTTGGCCGCGAGCACAAACAAGGTGCCAAGCAACGCCTCGGCCAGCAGGTCGGCACCGGCGCAGGCACCGACTGCCGCCGAGGTCCAGAGCGTGGCGGCCGTGTTGAGACCGCGCACGTTGCCCTCTTCGCGCATGATCACCCCGGCACCGAGGAAGCCGATGCCGGAAACTACGTAAGCTACGACCCGCACGGCACCTTCGGCACCGGCGAGACGGTTGGCCATGTCGACGAAAATCGCCGCGCCCACCGCCACCAGCACGTTGGTGCGCAGGCCGGCGGTGCGCTGCCGGTACTGGCGCTCGAAACCGATCAGGCCACCGAGGATGAAGGCCGCGCTGAGGCTGACCAGGGTGTCGAGCAGGGAGGTCAGGTTGAGGTTGTTCAGTGCTTGCATGATGAATCCTTTGAAAAACACACGATCCCCTGTGGGAGCGAGCTTGCTCGCGATGGCGGTGTATCAGTTGACATGGATATCGACTGACACTCAGTCATCGCGAGCAAGCTCGCTCCCACAGGGGTTGCGTCGATTGGCCAGCCTCGCGGCTTTATTGCCAGCCAAACCGGCGAATGTAGAACCCCTTCACCGCCTGGGTCAGCGCCATGTACGCCAGCAGGATCACCGGCAGGAACACGAAATACAGCGAAGGCAACGCCTGCAATTTGAAGTAATGGGCCAACGGTCCCATCGGCAGGAAAATCCCCACGGCCATGATCAGCCCGGTCATCACCAGCAAGGGCATGGCCGCGCGGCTTTGCAGGAACGGGATTTTCGGCGTGCGGATCATGTGCACGATCAGCGTCTGGGTCAGCAGCCCGACCACGAACCAGCCGGACTGGAACAGGGTCTGGTGATCCGGGGTGTTGGCATCGAACACGTACCACATCAAGGCGAACGTGGTGATGTCGAAGATCGAACTGATCGGCCCGAAAAACAGCATGAAGCGCCCGACATCCGCCGGCTGCCAGCGCTGCGGTTGCTTGAGCATTTCGTCATCGACGTTATCGAACGGAATGGCGATCTGCGAAATGTCATAGAGCAGGTTCTGCACCAGCAGGTGCATCGGCAGCATCGGCAGGAACGGGATGAACGCACTGGCCACCAGCACCGAGAACACGTTGCCGAAGTTCGAACTGGCGGTCATCTTGATGTACTTGAGCATGTTGGCGAAGGTCCGGCGCCCTTCCAGCACACCCTCCTCCAGCACCATCAGGCTCTTTTCCAGCAGGATGATATCGGCCGCTTCTTTGGCGATGTCCACGGCGCTGTCCACCGAAATACCGATGTCGGCGGTACGCAGGGCCGGGGCGTCATTGATGCCGTCGCCCATGAAACCGACCACATGGCCGTTGCCCTTGAGCAGACGGACAATGCGCTCCTTGTGCGAGGGCGTCAGTTTGGCGAAGACGTTGGTGGTCTCCACGGCTTTCGCCAGTTCGGCGTCGCTCATGCGTTCGATGTCATTGCCCATCAGCAGGCCCTGCTGCTCCAGGCCGACTTCGCGGCAGATTTTCGCCGTCACCAGTTCGTTATCGCCGGTCAGCACTTTCACCGCCACGCCATGGGCGGCCAGGGCCTTGATGGCCGGTGCGGTGCTTTCTTTCGGCGGATCGAGAAATGCCACGTAACCGATCAGCGTCAGTGCCTGTTCGTCGGCCAGGCTGTAGGTATCGCGGCCTTCGACCATTGGCCGTGCCGCTACCGCAACCACCCGCAGGCCCTCGGCGTTGAACGTGGCCGTGACCTGACGGATGCGCGCCAGCAGTTCTTCGGTCAAGGCTTCATCGACTTCGCCATGACGCACCCGCGAGCACACCGCCAGCACCTCTTCCACCGCGCCCTTGCAGATCAGCAAGTGCGGTTGATCGCGCTCGGCGACCACCACCGACATGCGCCGGCGGGTGAAGTCGAACGGGATCTCGTCGACCTTGCGAAACGCCGTGCCGACCTTCAGTTCACGGTGGATCTCGACGTGTTCGAGCACCGCCACATCCAGCAGGTTTTTCAGGCCGGTCTGGTAGTAGCTGTTGAGGTAGGCCATTTCCAGCACGTCATCGGAGTCATGGCCCCAGACATCGACGTTACGCGCCAGGAAGATCTTGTCCTGGGTCAGGGTGCCGGTCTTGTCGGTGCACAGCACGTCCATGGCGCCGAAGTTCTGGATAGCGTCGAGGCGTTTGACGATGACTTTCTTGCGCGACAGGAACACCGCGCCCTTGGCCAGGGTCGAGGTGACGATCATCGGCAGCATTTCCGGGGTCAGGCCCACGGCGATCGACAGCGCGAACAGCAGCGCTTCGGTCCAGTCGCCCTTGGTGAAACCGTTGATGAACAACACCAGCGGCGCCATCACGAACATGAAGCGGATCAGCAGCCAGCTGACTTTGTTGACCCCGGTCTGGAACGAAGTCGGTGCCCGGTCGGTGGCGCCGACCCGCTGGGCCAGGGCACCGAAATAGGTGCTGTTGCCGGTGGTGAGAATCACCGCCATGGCCGTGCCGGACACCACGTTGGTACCCATGAACAGGATGTTGTCCAGGTCCAGGGGATTGAGCGTGTCACGGTCCTGCTGGCGGGGAAACTTTTCCACCGGCATCGATTCGCCGGTCATGGCAGCCTGGCTGACGAACAGGTCCTTGGCGCTGAGCACCCGGCAATCGGCGGGAATCATGTCGCCGGCAGACAACACGATCAGATCGCCCGGCACCAGGTGCCTGATCGGCAATTCGATACGCTGCGCGCCGCGGTCCTCAAGGTCCCGGCGCATCACCGTGGCGGTGTTGCTGACCATCGCCTTGAGAGCATCGGCGGCCTGGTTGGATTTGGTTTCCTGCCAGAAACGCAGGAAGGTCGAGAGCACCACCATGGAGAAAATCACGACGGCGGCTTTCATGTCTTCGGTCAGCCAGGAGATGACCGCCAGCAACGTCAGCAGCAGGTTGAACGGATTCTTGTAGCAGTGCCACAGGTGCGTCCACCAAGGCAGTGGTTGTTCGTGCTCGACTTCATTGAGGCCGAACTGCTCGCGCAAGGCATCGGCTTTAAGCTCGCTCAAGCCATCGGTGTGACTGCCCAGGGTGTTGAGCAATTGACCCGTGTCGCTGCCGGCAGCGGCCACCAGGGTTTGCGCCAGGCTGGGCGGGACTTCACGGCTGACCGTGGTGTCGGTGAAGGTTTCCAGCAACGCCAGGCTACGGAAGTGCCGGGCGATGTGACGGTTACGCAGGAAGCCTGCGAAGAATTCCTTGAGGTTAAGTTTCATGGCTGGTGCCCCTTTGGTCAGCCGGGAAACCGTCGAGCAGGCGAGTCCACGCCTCTTGCGCCGGAACAACCGGCAAAGCAAGGCCTGGCACGCCGGTCACGAATGACAGGCGTGTCGATAGAGCGGCGGCCACGACAACAAGTCGAAACCACGCACTGTTCAGCGTCGATGAGAGGGACGTCGGGACACGGCCAGGACGGGCCATGATCGGGATGCCGCTGCTCGCTTGTCGGCGAGACAACGGCACAGGAGACTGCGCGTTATCTTGCCGAGAAAATGCCGGTTACCGAGACCGGCCGACAACTGTCACTCGAACAAGTACCCACTGTGGGTCTCCGTAATGGATGAAAACGCGCGAAGCTTACGCCCCGAAGTTTGGAGAGTAAACCCGCTATAAAAGCTTGCCGGGGGGAATCGCGGGGTTCTTCAGGAAGGGTTCAGGATTGAGTGTTTTGGGTGACTTCAGTGGCCCCATTGCGAGCAAGCTCGCTCCCACATTGGTCCTGTGGACACCGGTCCACTGTGGGAGCGAGCTTGCTCGCGATGGCGGCCTTTTAGTCGCCGCAGGACTCAACTGGCCGTGGCCAACAACAAATCCACCACCGACCGGCCATGCCCGCGATGCTTGCCGTGTTCATACAGCGAGCCGGCAATTTCATCGGCGCGAATCGGCAGGATCGACAGCAAGGTGTCGCTCAGCCCATGGCTGGCCTGGCAAAAGCCCTGCATGTAGAGGCCGGCCTTGCAGCGTTCATCGGTGATCAGTTTGTAGTTGCGATCGACCTCGAAATCACCCAGGTACTCTTCGAGCGGTGCCAGCAGCTTGCGGTGCATCTGCCGCTCGTAACCGGTGGCCAGCACCACAGCGTCGTAGTGACGCATCGAGACTTCGCCGGTGGCGTTGTTGCGCAACACCAGTTCGATGCCCCGTTCGTTGGCGGTGGCCTTTTCGATGGTGGTCAGGGTGTGGAACGCATGACGGGCGATGCCCGAGACCTTCTGCCGATAGAAGATGCCGTAGATTCGCTCGATCAGATCGATGTCCACCACCGAGTAGTTGGTGTTGTGGTACTCGTTCACCAGGCGCTCGCGCTCGCTGCCTGGCTGCTGGAACACCAGGTCGGTGAACTCCGGGGAAAAAACTTCGTTGACGAAGGGGCTGTCGTCGGCCGGCTTGAGTGCCGAGCCGCGCAGGATCATGTCCACCTGCACCGACGGGAAGCTGTCGTTCAAATCGATGAAGGCCTCTGCCGCGCTCTGCCCGCCTCCGATGATCGCGATGCTCATCGGCCGGTTGTCCACGCACGGCTGCTTGGCCATCTGCGCCAGGTACTGGGAGTGATGGAACACCCGGCCGTCATCCCTGAGTGCCTTGAATACCTCGGGAATACGTGGCGTGCCACCGGCGCTGACCACCACCGACCGGGTGGTGCGCACCTGCTGATGCCCGGTCGCATCGCGGGAAATCACCCGCAACGCCTCGACCTGATGGTTGTGCAGCACCGGCTCGATGGTCAGCACTTCTTCGCCGTAGCGGCTTTGCGCGGTGAACTGCCCGGCGACCCAACGCAGATAGTCGTTGTACTCCATGCGGCACGGATAGAAGGTGCCCAGGTTGATGAAGTCCACCAGGCGCCCGTGGGCCTTGAGGTAATTGACGAACGAGTAAGGGCTGGTCGGATTGCGCAGGGTCACCAGGTCCTTGAGGAAGGAAATCTGCAACTCGCTCTGGGTCACCAGGGTGTTGCCGTGCCAGCGGTAGTCGGCCTGCTTGTCGAGAAACAGCACATCCAGGTTGCCCTGGCTCGCCCCGCGCTCTTGCAGCGCGATGGCCAGTGCCAGGTTCGAGGGGCCGAAACCGACGCCGATCAGGTCGTGAACGAGGGGCGATGCAATTGCCTGTGTCATTTCCAGTGTCCTCTGGATGTTCCCCTCAAAGGCGGGGGCATTGAACCTAAGTGACCTGACCCACCAAGGGCCGCACAACAGGTCGTCTGTTGAGTAGGAACGAGGACCGTGAAAAAAAATTTAACCGCGCAGGCTCACTGGGTGTCCCACTGTCGCATCCGTATACGGCAATGCTTCATGGCATTGACGATGTGCTTCTCGACCATTGCCCGGGAAATGCCCAGTTGCTCGGCAATTTGCGGATGGGACAGGCCTTCGATCTTGCGCAGCAGGAAACTCTCGCGGCACAACCTCGGCAACTCCGCCAGGGCACACTGGAGCATTTCCAGACGCTGGCCATGATCGAGCACGTTATGCGGCGAAGGGGTGAAATAGCGCTCTTCATTGTCGAGCACCTCAAGAGGTTCGGCCTGACGCAGAGTGTTGCGCCGATGGTCGTCGATAACCAGGTTGAGGGCGGTGCGATAAAGGAACGCCCGGGGCTGCTCGATCGGCGTATCACTGGAACGCTCCAGGACCCGCAGATAAGCGTCATGCACCACATCTTCGGCCACCTGACGGTTGCCCAGCCTGGCGTTCAGGAAACACACCAGTTCGCGATAGTAGTTTTCCAACATGACTCCCGTCCGCACGGGGGTGCGGTTTCTGTCCTTGAGCCCTTTGCGTGACCGTTGAAATAAGCAGTGGCACGATAATGGCAGTTCGAGTCGCGTAATTTATAGTAATTCTCATATAGATTTAAAGTACTGCTTCAACTTGCCTGGTATTTAGTCACAAACCCTGTAGGAGCGAGCTTGCTTGCGAAGGCATCAAGGACAACGTGTTGACCCAGACAGCACGCGCTATCGTTGACGTGCATCGCGAGCAAGCTCGCTCCTACATTAGTTTGTGTCAGCACCTAAATTCCCCGGCGCTTTCTACGTTTACAGGACAGCTCCCCGTCCCTGTCCGGCCCCGCCGGCAGCGTTCAGCCATCGACCCGCTGCTGAACGACGGGCCGATTTCCCTAGGCCGGAACCCTGCATGAAACGTCCCCGACAGACCCGACGCGCCCTGCTTGCAGCATTTTGTCTGATCCCAGTGGTAGCCGTCGCCGCCTGGCAGTTCATCCCGCCGGGCCGCGACGGGCTCGTCACCGTTCAGGTCAGCCGCACCGACATTGAAAGCAGCGTCACGGCGTTGGGCACCCTGCAACCGCGGCGCTATGTCGACGTCGGCGCCCAGGCCTCCGGGCAGATCCACAAGATTCACGTGGAAGTCGGCGACGTGGTCAAGGAAGGCCAGTTGCTGGTGGAAATCGACCCGTCCACGCAACAGGCCAAACTCGATGCCGGGCGCTTCTCCATCGAAAACCTCAAGGCGCAGCTGCAGGAGCAGCGAGCGCAGCACGACCTGGCCCGGCAGAAACACCAACGTCAACAGAACCTCGCCGCCGGCGGCGCCACCCGAGAAGAAGACGTGCAGACCGCCCAGGCCGAACTGCGCGCCACCCAGGCACGGGTCGACATGTTCCAGGCGCAGATCCGCCAGGCCGAAGCCAGCCTGCGCAGCGATCAGGCGGAGCTCGGCTACACGCGGATTTATGCGCCGATGGCCGGCACCGTGGTGGCGCTGGATGCCCGGGTCGGCCAGACCCTCAACGCCCAGCAGCAAACGCCGCTGATCCTGCGAATCGCCAAGCTGTCGCCGATGACCGTGTGGGCCGAGGTCTCGGAGGCCGACATCGGCCACGTCAAACCCGGCATGCACGCCTGGTTCACCACCCTGAGCGGCGGCACCCGGCGCTGGACCAGCACCGTGCGGCAAATCCTCCCCGTTCCGCCCAAGCCGCTGGACCAGACCAGCCAGGGCGGCGGCAGCCCCGCCAGCACCAGCAAAAGCGGGAGTGCCCGCGTGGTGCTGTACACCGTATTATTGGACGTCGACAACGCCGACAACGCCTTGATGGCGGAAATGACCACCCAGGTATTTTTCGTCGCCAATCAGGCGCAGAACGTTCTCACCGCGCCCATCGCCGCCCTGCAGGCAGGCCCGCAGACAGACCAGCAGACCGCGCAAGTGGTCGCCAGCAACGGCAGCATCGAGCAGCGCAACGTGCGCACCGGCATCAGCGACCGCCTGCGGGTGCAGATCCTCGATGGCCTGCAGGAGGGCGATCACCTGTTGATCGGCCCAATCGACGGGAGTGGCGGTTGAATGCACACGCCCCTGATCGACCTTTCGGACATCCGCAAAGCCTACGGCGGTGGCGACGCGCCTGAAGTCCATGTGCTGCGCGGCATCGACCTGTCGATCCATGCCGGGGAGTTCGTGGCAATCGTCGGCGCTTCCGGCTCCGGCAAATCGACGCTGATGAACATCCTCGGCTGCCTCGACCGCCCGACCTCGGGCGAATACCGCTTCGCCGGGGAAAACGTCGCGGCGCTGGACAGTGACGAACTGGCCTGGCTGCGTCGTGAAGCCTTCGGTTTTGTGTTCCAGGGCTACCACCTGATTCCCTCCGGTTCGGCCCAGGAAAACGTCGAGATGCCGGCCATCTACGCAGGCACCCCAGCCGCTGAACGCCACGCCCGCGCCGCCGCCCTGCTCGACCGTCTCGGCCTGGCTTCGCGCACCGGCAACCGCCCCCATCAACTCTCCGGCGGGCAGCAGCAACGGGTGTCGATTGCCCGCGCATTGATGAATGGCGGCCACATCATCCTGGCTGACGAACCCACCGGTGCCCTCGACAGCCACAGCGGCGCCGAGGTCATGGCCCTGCTCGACGAACTGGCCAGCCAGGGCCACGTGGTGATCCTCATCACCCACGACCGCGAAGTGGCGGCCCGGGCCAAACGCATCATTGAAATTCGCGACGGCGAGATCATCAGCGACAGCGCCCGGGACAATCCCACCGCGCAAAACTCTGCCAACCCCGGCGCCCTGCAAGCCGTCGATTTGCGCAAGCGCCTGAGCGAAGGCGCCGAAGCCACCGGCGCCTGGAAAGGCGAATTGGTCGATGCCGTGCATGCGGCGTGGCGAGTGATGTGGATCAACAAGTTCCGCACCGCGCTGACCTTGCTCGGCATCATCATAGGCGTCGCCTCGGTGGTGGTGATGCTGGCCGTGGGCGAAGGCAGCAAGCGCCAGGTGATGGCGCAGATGGGCGCGTTCGGCTCCAACATCATTTACCTCAGCGGCTCGGCGCCCAACCCGCGCACGCCCATGGGCATCGTCACCCTCGATGAGGTCGCCGCGATTGCCAGCTTGCCCCAGGTGATGCGGATCATGCCGGTCAACGGCCAGGAGGCCGGGGTGCGCTTTGGCAACCTTGATCACATGAGCTACGTCGGCGGCAACGACACCAACTTCCCGGCGATTTTCAACTGGCCGGTGGTCGAAGGCAGCTACTTCACCCACGCCGATGAACAGAACGCAGCGGCGGTCGCGGTGATCGGGCACAAGGTGCGGACCAAACTGCTCAAGGACGTGGCCAACCCGATCGGCCAGTACATCCTGATCGAAAACGTACCCTTCCAGGTGGTCGGCGTGCTCGCGGAAAAAGGCGCCAGCTCCGGCGACTCCGACAGCGACGACCGTATCGCCATCCCCTACTCCGCCGCGAGCGTGCGCCTGTTCGGCACCCACAATCCCGAGTACATCGCCATCGCCGCCGCCGACGCGCGCAAGGTCAAGGAAACCGAAAAAGCCATCGAGCAACTGATGCTGCGTCTGCACGACGGCAAGCGCGACTTCGAACTGACCAACAACGCGGCGATGATCCAGGCCGAGGCGCGCACGCAAAACACCCTGTCGCTGATGCTCGGCTCGATTGCGGCCATTTCGCTGCTGGTGGGTGGGATCGGCGTGATGAACATCATGCTCATGACTGTGCGCGAGCGGACTCGCGAGATCGGTATCCGCATGGCCACCGGTGCCCGCCAGCGCGACATCCTGCGCCAGTTCCTCACCGAAGCGGTGATGCTCTCGGTGGTGGGCGGCCTCACCGGGATTGCCCTGGCGCTGATCGTCGGTGGCGTGCTGATTTTCAGCGAAGTCGCTGTCGCGTTCTCCCTGATAGCGGTGCTGGGTGCCTTCGGCTGCGCCCTGGTCACCGGTGTCGTTTTCGGCTACATGCCGGCCCGCAAGGCTGCCCGACTCGACCCGGTCACGGCCCTTACCAGTGAATGATCGATTGATGAAGCCGCCACTCAGTGTGTTAACCCTGTGCCTGTTGCTCGGCGCCTGCGGCACCCCGCCACAGCGCCCCGACAGCGGCGTCCAGCCGCCGGCTACCTGGCAATCCCGGCACACCGCAGGCGCTGTCCATGACAACCAGCAATGGTGGAACCGCTTCGGCAGCCCGCAACTGGGTCGCCTGATCGAACAGGCGCGGCTCGGCAGTTACGACCTGGCCGCAGCCATCGCCAGAGTGCGCCAGGCCCAGGCCGACACGGTGATTGCCGGCGGCTCGCAACTGCCCGAAGTCAAGGCAGGGGTCAACGCCAACCGCCAGAAATTGCTGCGCGGCAACGGCTACAGTCAGCTCGATGCCGACAGCGATAACGACGCCGTCGACTACTTCACGGCGAACCTGGTTGCCAGCTACGAAATCGATTTCTGGGGTGGCCAGCGGGCCAGCCGCGACAGCGCGCAATTCAGTCTCAAAGCCAGCGAGTTCGATCAGGCCACCGTGGAACTGACGTTGCTCAGCGGTGTGGCCAACGGTTACGCGCAAGCCTTGTCGTTGCAGGAGCAGAGCCGCATCGCCGAGTTGAATCTGGCCAATGCCCAAAGCGTGTTGAAACTGGTGCAGACCCGTTTCGATTCGGGTTCGGCCACAGCCCTGGAACTGGCACAGCAAAAAAGCCTGGTGGCGGCGCAGCAACGCCAGCTGCCGCTGGTGCAGCAACAGGCCGAGGATGCACGGATCAGCCTCGCCGCCCTGCTCGGCCGCCCGGTTCAGGCGCTGTCGCTGGGTCAGGAACGCTTCGATCAACTGACCTGGCCTGCGATTGACGCCGGGATACCCAGCCAGTTGCTCAGCCGTCGTCCGGACATTGCCCGGGCCGAGGCGCAACTGGCCGCGGCCCAGGCCGACGTCACCGTCGCCCGGGCCGCGATGCTGCCGACCGTGACCCTCACCGCCGAAATCGGCTCTGGTGCCGACCGGGCCGACGACATCCTGCGCAGCCCCTTCTACAACCTCACCGCCGGGCTGCTTGCGCCGGTGTTCAACAACGGCCGCCTCGGCGCCCAGCGCGACAAGGCCACGGCGCGTCAGCAAGAACTGCTGGAAACCTACCGCGGCGCGATCATCAACGGCTTCGCCGACGTCGAAAAAGCCCTCAACAGCATTCGCGGACTGGATGAGCAGCGCGGGTGGCAGAGTGAAGAACTGAGCCAGGCGCAGACCGCCTTCAATATCGCGCAAAGCCGTTATCAGGCCGGGGCCGAGGATTTGCTGACGGTGCTGGAGACCCAGCGCACCCTGTACGCGGCGCAGGATTTGAACGTGCAGCTGCGGTTGTCGCGGATGCAGGCGAGTATTGCGTTGTACAAGGCTTTGGGTGGGGGGTGGCAGGTTCTTTAGTTGTGGCGCCTGTAGGACGCCATCGCGAGCAAGCTCGCTCCCACAGGTCGTGCGTCGTGCCCGGATCATGCGGCAAACACAAAACCCTGTGGGAGCGGGTTCGCCCGCGAAGGGGCCGGCACATCCAACATCAACATTGCCTGACAGGACGCCTTCGCGAGCAAGCTCGCTCCCACAGTGGATCGTCAGTGAACACAAAGTCTGTGTACGACCAGGTTCAAATGTGGGAGCGAGCTTGCTCGCGATTGAACGATAACGCGGTATCAAGCCTGGCTTTGCTTAGCCTTCAGATTGCGCGCATACCACGGCCGCTGCGGCACTTTGCGGAACAAATCCTTCAGTTTCGTCTCGTCCTCGCCAAAGGTAATGCGCAACGCCAGCTTCATGGTTTCCGGGTCCATTTCCACTGACTTGCCGACCTGCAACCCCGGTGTGGTGCTGCAACCGTGGGTGCTCGGGCCGAGCCACGGGTCGTCGATCTCGACCCAGCGTCCCGGCGCGAACCATTGCACGCCGTTGACCTGCAGCCGACTGACCTGCCCCGGATGAAAACGCTCGTGGGCGCGGAACCAGTCTTCCAGGCGATCGTCGATCCAGCCGTGGAAATGCCAGAACACCGGGCTGACATGGGAAGAAAACGGGTCGCCGAGAAAATCGTTTTCCGGTGCAAACCAGCGTGCGGAAAAGTCCGCCGGATCCCGAGCGAACGGCACTGGCTGACCGTTGGACGGATCACGCGGCACCGAAGCCCAGCGCATGTGCAGCCAGTCGTGCAGGCCCAGTTCGACCTCCGAGCCGAACTGGCCGAGGGTCCGCGTCGACAGGTAGCGCGGATCGCGGTAGCGGGATTCCCAGACCTGGAAATTGCTGTGATACGTCTCGCCGGTCTTGATGTCGCTGACCCATTGCGTGTACTCGTCATCGTCCTCGGCCAGCCAGGTCGGCGGTAGCGCGGTGCCGTCGTGATTGTCGAAGTAACGCGCAAAGCCGAGCCGGTCCCGCGCCAGCTCCGGTTGCGGCAACGGGAAGTGCGTCCAGGACGGCAGGTCCTGCATCGAACGCGCGGTGCCGAGCATGTGCCGGTGCATGAAGAAAAAGTCCACGCCAGAACCGTTGCGATCCTTGCGATCGCCACGGGCATCGCGCTCCTGGTCCCGCGGTCCGGGTTGCCAGCCGAGCCCGCGCAAGGCGCCGCGCTGGTCTTCGGACAGCTTGTGCCACTTGTCCCGGGAGGCATGCCAGAGCTGGTGGAACAACCGGTGCTCCGGCGATACCAGCCAGGCGAGCAGGGTCGGATTGAGGCCGGCGCGCTCGCGAGCTTCAGGGAATACCCGTTTGACGGCGATGAAGCGATTGTCCTGGGCGGTCAGCATCAGTGGCCGATTCAGGTCCAGCACACGTCCACTGAGACTGCCGCTGCCAGCATTACCGAAACCGGCCCAGACCTCGTCCAGAGTCATCTCGAATTCGTATTCGCAACAGCCGCTGGCGCCCAGCAGTCGCCAGGCCAGCTGCTTCGGGTTGGCCCCGGACAGATCGCCGAGCACTCGGTAACGGGGCGCTTCGGTAGAGCGCAAACGCTCGGCGGTGTCGAGATAACCACTGACACCGCGCCCCTTGTGGCCGATGTCGAGGAATACTTCCAGGCCTTCGAGGGGCAAGCCTTCGATACCGGCGTCACGACCTTCGAAACGAATCTGCCAGACCCCGCGCAAGGTATCCGCCAAGCGTTGGCCGGCAACATCCGCCACCTCGAACGAAGCTTCGCCAGGGGTGATCGTCGGATCCGGCCTGGTCAGTTCGCGATGCCCGTAATACACCGCCGGCACGGCGGCACCGGTCAGCGCCAGACCCGCGAGGAACCATCGTCGAGAAATCGTCATTGCCCTACCTGTGTCAGCCATGGAGCAGGCTTTATCCAAGCTAGAACGTTTGTTGCCCACATAAATTTAAAAGCATCGCGAGCAAGCTCGCTCCCACATTGGATCTATGTCGCACTGAAGATCCCTGTGGGAGCGAGCTTGCTCGCGATGAGGCCATCAGCCGCGCTAAATTTTCCGGTCAGCCACTCGTTCCCCCCAGATAGCAAAGGCCCCTGCGCCTGATCCGGGGCGGCGAACCTGACTGAGACGGCAATGACAAAACCACGTTCGAAAAAGGCTCTTTTCATCGGCCTGCCGCTGGCCCTGGCGATCAACGCGGGTGCAGGCTTCGCGGTCTGGGATCACTGGTTCAGGGACAACCCCGGCTACCCGGTCAAGGTGATGAAACAGGCCGAGCAACTGCAGGAACGCATCCTCTCGTTCGACAGCCACATCACGGTGCCCATGGATTTCGGCACCGCCGGCAACGAAGTCGACAAGGACGGTGAAGGCCAGTTCGACCTGGTCAAGACTGGTCGCGGGCGTCTGTCCGGGGCGGCGCTGACGATTTTCGGCTGGCCGGAAATCTGGAACGGTCCCAACGCGCCCCATCGCCCTACCGCCGGCTTCGTCGACGAAGCCCGCTTTGAGCAGGAAACCCGCTACAAGATCATCAGCGCGATGGTGCGTGACTTCCCCAATCAAGTGGCCATCGCCTACACCCCCGACGACTTGCGCCGCCTGCACGGCGAAGGCAAGTTCGCGGTGTTCATCAGCATGCTCAACGCCTACCCGCTGGGCAATGACCTCAATGCCCTGGACAAGTGGGCTGCGCGCGGTATGCGTATGTTCGGCTTCAGCTACGTGGGCAACAACGCCTGGGCCGACTCGTCGCGGCCGCTGCCGTTCTTCAACGACTCCCGGGATGCCTTGGGCGGGCTGTCGGACATCGGCAAGCAAGCGGTGCATCGCCTCAACGACCTGGGCGTGATCATCGATGTGTCGCAGATGTCGACCAAGGCCCTGGAGCAAGTGGCGCAACTGAGCCGCACGCCGATGGTCGCCTCCCACTCGGCACCACGCGCCCTGGTGGACATCCCGCGCAACCTCAGCGACACGGAAATGCAATTGATCAAGCACAGCGGCGGCGTGGTGCAGATCGTCGGCTTCCCCACCTATATCCGCCCGCTGAGCCAGGCCACCCAGGACAAACTCAACGCCCTGCGCGCCCGTTTCGACCTGCAACCGCTGCAAGGCCTGGAGATGGCATTGATGCCCGGCGACCCGGTGATCACCGTCTGGCCCGAGCAGCGTTTCGGCGAGTACGCCAGTCAGCTCTATTCGATCCTCGACGAAGAACCCAAGGCCACCCTCAAGGATTACGGCGATGCAATCGACTACACAGTGAAAAAAATCGGCATCGACCACGTCGGCATCAGTTCCGACTTCAACGACGGCGGCGGCCTGGACGGTTGGAAAGACGTCAGCGAGGCCCGCAACGTGACTGCCGAACTGATCAGCCGCGGCTACAGCGACGCCGACATCGCCAAGCTCTGGGGCGGCAACTTCCTGCGGGTCTGGGACCAGGTGCAGAAGTCTTCCCGGCCTGTCGTAAAAAACTGATTTTTCCTTTTGCCAAAGCGAACCAAATCCATGACCAACCGTCGTTCATTCCTCAAGCAGGCCGGCATCCTGGCGGCCGGCATTCCCCTGGCCTCCGCCGTGAGCCTGCCAGCACACGCCGCCAGCCCCGCGCCGTTGCCCAAGGACAAATGGGACCAGTTGCGCCAACTGTTCACCCAGGACCCGAACTACCTGCACTTCGCCAACTTCCTGGTGACCTCGCACCCGCTGCCTGTGCGTGAAGCCATCGAGATGCATCGCGCCAATCTCGATCGCAACCCGGGCCTGGCCATGGACTGGCATCGCGGCGAAACCGAACGCCGCGAAGAAGAGGTGCGCGTGTGGGCCGGTCGCTACTTGAAGGCCAAGCCGTCGCAGATCGCCCTGACCGGCAGCACCACCGAAGGCCTGGCGATGATCTACGCCGGTATCCACGTGCGCCCGGACCAGGAGATCCTCACCAGCGAACACGAGCACTACGCCGCCAACAGCGTGTTCGAATACCGCACCCAAAAGGACGGCACCCAGGTTCGCAAGATCAAATTGTTCGAAGACCCGTACAAGGTCTCGACCGCCGAAGTGCTGGCCGCGATTGAACGCAACATTCGCCCCGAAACCCGTGTACTGGGCATGACCTGGGTGCATTCCGGCAGCGGCGTGAAGCTGCCCATCGGCGAGATCGGCAAACTGGTGGAGGAGAAAAACCGTGGCCGCGCCGACAAGGACCGCATCCTCTACGTGATCGATGGCGTACACGGCTTCGGCGTGGAGAACGTCGACTTCCCGGACATGCACTGCGATTTCTTCATTGCCGGCACCCACAAATGGATGTTCGGCCCACGGGGCACGGGGATCATCTGCGCCCGCTCCGACGAGCTCAAGGACGTGACCCCGACCATCCCGACCTTCTCTGAAGCCACCCAGTTTTCCACCGTGATGACCTACGGCGGCTACCACTCGTTCGAACACCGCTGGGCACTGACCGAAGCTTTCAAATTGCATCTGGAGCTGGGCAAGGCCGAGGTCGCGACGCGCATTCACGACATCAACAGCTACCTGAAGAAACGTTTGCAGGCACACCCGTCGGTGGAGCTGGTCACGCCGTTGTCGCCGGAGTATTCCGCCGGTTTCACCTTCTTCCGCATCAAGAACCAGGACTGCGACGAAGTCGCCAACTTCCTGATGGATCAGCGCGTGGTGTGTGACGCCGTGGACCGTGATGTCGGGCCGATCATTCGTGTGTCGCCGGGGCTGCTCAATACCCAAGCGCACATCGACAAGTTGATGGAACTGATGGCCAGCAAGCTCTGAACCGCCGATTCCCTTTAGCGAGAACCCTTATGAAAAACATCCTGAACAGGGGGCGTTCCAAAAGCCTGGGCGCCCTGATGCTGCTGGCATTGCTCGGCAGTGCCATGCCCGGCCTCGCCCAGGCGTATACGGCGCCGCTGCCGGGCAAGGTCTTCAAGGATTGCCGTAACTGCCCGGAAATGGTGGTGCTGCCCGCCGGCACCTTCACCATGGGCACCCCGGAAGACGAAGTCGGCCGTGAGCCTGATGAAGGCCCGATGCATGAGGTGACGTTCGACAAGCCGTTCGCCATGAGCCGCTACCAGATCACCGCTGGCGAATGGGACCAGTACCTCAAGGAAACCGGAATCACCCTGCCCGATGGCGACACCCGCCCCGGCCGCGAGTGCATCAACAGCAAGCCGCGTTATCCACAGAGCCCGCGCCAGCCGGCAGTGTGCATGAACTTCGCCGAGGTCAGTGCCTACGTCGCCTGGCTGTCGATGAAGACCGGTCAGCACTACCACATCGTCAGCGAGGCCCAGCGCGAATACGCCGCCCGCGCAGGGTCAACGGGGCCCTTCCCCTTCCCGTTCGACCCCGGCACCGAGTACAGCATCGCCACCCACGCCAACACCTACGGCCCCACCGATGGCTACAGCTACAGTTCGCCGGTCGGCAGCTACCCGCCCAACGCCTTCGGCATGTACGACATGCACGGTAACGTCTACGAGTGGATCGCCGACTGCTACCACCCGGACTACGTCGGCGCTCCCACCGATGGCAGCGCCTGGACCGAACCGAACTGCGATACCTTGCGCATCCGTGGCAACGACTGGGGCGAAGCACCGGTGTTTTCCCGCTCGGGCAACCGCAATGACATCGACCCGCAAACCCGTGGCGACTGGATCGGTTTCCGTGTAGTACGCACTCTCTGACCCCCTTGCCCTTGTGGGAGCGAGCCTGCTCGCGAAAGCGGTCTGCCTGCCAAAATAGAAGCTGACTGATAGTCCGCCTTCGCGAGCAGGCTCGCTCCCACACTGCTTTGTGCCCTGTCAGCGAACCGAGCCCCGCCACCTGTCTCCCACCGTTTAAATTAAGCCCTTCACCAGACGTTCTACTGGGTATCTGCCTTACGACCCAAGGAACTGTCTGCCATGACCCAGCCTACCCGAGGCGCCATCGGCGAATTACTGGCCCTGTTGAAACCGTTTCGACTGATCGTCGCCGCGTCCATTTTCCTGGGCATGGTGGGTGGCCTGAGCGTGACGGTGTTGCTGGCCACCATCAACAACGCGCTGCATTCGCCGCACGGCCTGACCCAAGGCGTGGTCGCGCTGTTCGGCGGCCTGTGCCTGCTGGCTCTGGGCAGTTCGATCTGCTCCGACATCGGCACCAACTATGTTGGCCAGCACATCATTGCCAGGCTGCGCAAAACGCTGGGGGAGAAAGTCCTTTCGGCGCCCATCGAGCAGATCGAGCGCTACCGCAGCCACCGGCTGATCCCAGTGCTGACCCACGACGTCGACACCATCAGCGACTTCGCCTTCGCCTTCGCGCCGCTGGCGATTTCCCTGACCGTAACCCTTGGCTGCATGGGTTACCTGGCGATGTTGTCGTGGCCGATGTTCCTGATGATGGTGCTGGCAATTGCCATCGGCACCGGCATCCAGTTCTATGCGCAGGGCAAGGGCATCCAGGGTTTCATGGCCGCCCGCGATGCCGAAGACGATTTGCAAAAGCACTACAACGCCATTGCCGGCGGTGCCAAGGAATTGCGCATCCACCGCCCGCGCCGCCAGCGCATGTTCGTCAAGGGCATCCAGGGCACCGCCGATTTCATCTGTAACACCCAGGTGCGTTCGATCAACACCTTCGTGATCGCCAAGACGCTGGGCTCGATGCTGTTCTTCGTGGTCATCGGCCTGGCCCTGGCCCTGCAATCGTTCTGGCCGAGCGCCGACCAAGCGGTGATGAGCGGTTTCGTGCTGGTGCTGCTGTACATGAAAGGCCCGATCGAGCATCTGGTCAGCACCTTGCCGATCGTGAGCCGGGCGCGGATTGCCTTCCGCCGCATCGCCGAGCTGTCGAGCCAGTTTTCCTCGCCCGAGCCGCACCTGTTGCTCAACGACAACGGCATCCGGCCAACCGTGGTCGACCGCCTGCAACTGAACAATGTCAGCTACGCCTTCCCCGCCGCACCGGGCAGTGACGCGTTTCGCCTGGGCCCGGTGAACCTGACCATCGAGCAAGGCGACATCATTTTCATCGTCGGCGAAAACGGCTGCGGCAAGACCACCCTGATCAAGTTGCTGCTGGGCCTCTACGCGCCGCAACAGGGTTCGATCCTGCTCAACGGCCAGGGCATCGATGCGCACAATCGCGACGACTATCGCCAATTGTTCACCACGATTTTTGCCGATTACTACCTGTTCGATGACGTGGTCCAGGGCGACCAGCACATCCCCGAAGATGCCAACGCCTACCTGCAACGGCTGGAGATCGCGCACAAGGTCAGCGTCAGGGACGGCAGCTTCACCACCACCGACCTGTCCACCGGCCAGCGCAAGCGCCTGGCGCTGGTCAATGCCTGGCTGGAAGAACGCCCGGTGCTGGTGTTCGACGAATGGGCCGCCGACCAGGACCCGACCTTCCGCCGCATCTTCTACACCGAGCTGCTGCCGGACCTCAAACGCCTGGGCAAAACCATCATCGTCATCTCCCACGACGACCGTTATTTCGATATGGCCGATCAACTGGTGCGCATGGAATCGGGCCGGGTCGTCACCGAGCGCGCAACCGCCTGAGCGCCGTGGCCGCACGCAAATCCTTGTTTTTTGAAGTTTGTTTTCCGGTTTAGCCAAAGTGGTCCGTCTAATAATAATTATCATTAACTAAAAAACTGCACACACCATTCTGGAGCGATTCGAGCAATGCAAAGCCTTACTCTGTCCCGCGCACCCTTGGCGTTAGCCATCGAACGGCAAAAGAAATTCCGAACGGTCGTGCCGGGCGCGCTGCTGACCCTGTTGCTGCTGGGTACGTCCCAGGTCGAGGCAGCCCCGGTGAACGTCAATGTTCCGGCTCAGTCGCTGGCCAGTGCATTGCGCCAACTGGGCCAGCAGACCAACCTGCAGATTCTCTACAGCCAGGACATGGTCAACGGCATCAAGTCCACGGCGGTGTCCGGCAACATGGAACCGGAACAGGCACTGAAAACCTTGCTGCTGGGGAGCGGCATCAATTTTCAGTTGAATGGCAACACCGTGTCGCTGGTGCCATCGGCCGGTGACTCCAGTGCATTGCAACTGGGTGCGACGTCCATCACCGGCGTGGCGCTGGGGCCAACCACCGAAGGCTCGCACTCCTACACCACCAATGAAGTCACCATCGGCAAAGGCAACATCAAGCTCAAGGACATCCCGCAGTCGGTGTCCGTCGTCACGCGCCAGCGCATGGACGACCAGAACCTGAACAGCCTGCAGGACGCCATGCGTCAGGTCACCGGCGTGACCATCAAGACCTACAACTCCGGCTCCAGCCTCAATGACGTCTACATGCGTGGCTTCCTCGTCGACCAGGTGCAGGTCGACGGCGTCTCGCAGCCCACCGGCCAGGGCGACATGGCCACCAGTTTCGACCTGGCGATGTACGACCGCATCGAAGTGCTGCGCGGCCCGTCGGGCCTGTACCAGGGCGCGGGCGAACCCGGCGGTACGATCAACGTGGTGCGCAAGCGCGCCCTGAGCAAGTTCGCCCTCGGTGGCGAACTGGCCGCCGGCTCTTACGATCGCTACCGTTCTTCGGTGGATGTCACCGGCCCGTTGAACGAACAGGGCACCGTGCGCGGTCGTTTCATCACCGCCTACGAGAACAACCAGTCTTTCGTCGACTACGCGCAGAACGAACGCCCGATGGTCTACAGTCGCCTGGAATTCGACCTCGACCCGGCCACCACCCTGTCGGTCGGCGGCGCTTACCAGAAGAACAACTCCACCCCGGCCTTCGGCCTGCCGGCCTACGCCGACGGCTCATTGCTCGACGTGCCGCGCTCGACCTTCGTCGATGCCAAGTGGAACACCCTCAACGAAAAAGTCTGGGAATCCTTCGCCGAACTCGACCACGAACTGGACAACGGCGGTCAGTTCAAGACCACCCTGACCTACCGCGATGCCGAAACCCCGGAGCGTAACTTCACCTGGGCCGACGGCGCGGTCGACCCGGCCACCGGTGACAGCTGGGCCGTGGCCTACGACTACTACACCCACATCAAGACCGTCGGCGTCGACAGCTTTGTCACCACGCCGTTCGAGTTCGCCGATCGCCGACACGAGTTCACCGTGGGTGCCGAGTACCAGCACCTGGACAAGGATTTCACCTACGGCGGCGGCGAGTACTTCCCGATCAACGTGTGGAATCCGGGCAGCATCGACATTCCCCGCAACGACTATGCGCACGTCAACGGCAACTGGTCCAAGTCCGATCAGTACGGCGTCTACACCCGCGCCAAGTTCAACGTCACCGACTGGCTCGATGTCATCGGCGGCAGCCGCGTGACCTGGTACGAAAGCGATGCGAAGAACGCCAACGCCTTCTTCAACAACTTCGGCGAAGCCCACACCAGCATCAACCGCAAGGTCGTGCCGTACGGCGCCATCATCGGCAAGATCACCCCAGAACTGTCGACCTACTTCAGCTACACCGGCGTGTTCAAACCGCAAAGCGAAATCGGCACAAACGGCGAGCCCGTCGGCCCGCGCGAAGGCAAGCAATACGAAATCGGCCTCAAGCGCGAATTCTACGACGGTCGCCTGAACGCCAGCATCGCCGCCTTTCGCATCTACGATGAAAACCGCGCCGAATACGACAACACCTCCGGTGCCTACATGACCGAAGGCAAGGCACGCAGCCAGGGTTGGGAAACCGAGTTGAGCGGCAACCTGACCGACAACTGGAGCATCGTCACCGGTTACGCCTACACCTCCACCAAGTTCCTGGACGGCGACCAGGCCAACAAAGGCAAGACCTTCAGCACCATCACGCCCAAGCACAACTTCAACCTGTGGACCAAGTACGAGTTCACCGACGGCCCGCTCAAGGACTTCAGCGTCGCCGGTGGCGTGCGTGTGGTCAGCGACACCTACTACCAGCGTGACGTGAAGTTCCATCAAGGCGGCTATGCCGTTACCTCGGCGCAAGTCGGCTACAAGTTCAACGAACACCTGTCGTCGACACTGACCGCCAACAACCTGTTCGACCGCAAGTACTACGACCGCGTCGATGCCTCCTGGGGCACCAACTTCTACGGCGACCCGCGCACCCTGACCCTGAGCCTGCGCGCGCAGTACTGATGGCCGACTGCCTCCACCTGTAGGAGCGAGCTCGCTCGCGATGGTCGTTAACGATAACGCGTGTTCACTGGCTAAACGCTGCGCCTATGAGTCCATCGCGAGCAAGCTCGCTCCTACAGCGGCCCTGATGGCTGACTGCGACCACTTGTAGGAGCGAGCTTGCTCGCGATGGTCGTTAACGATTACGCGTGTTTACTGGTTGAACGCGGCGCCTGTGAGTCCATCGCGAGCGAGCTCGCTCCTACAGTGGCACGGTTCCGTTTTCTGCTTGCGCAGCGGCCCTGAGTTGCTCGGTATCGACACGGACAAACGTGGAGTCCCCGACAGCGGTCAGGACATCCCCGGCGAAGACCTCGCAAATAACCCGACTTTTACGCCCGACCTCGCCCTCGACTTTTGCACGCAGTGTCAGGGGGACCCCCATCGGGGTGGGCTTGATGTACTTGATGCCCAGGTTACCGGTGACGCAGGTGATGTGGGGCAAGCTGCCCACCTCGCGCTGTTCTGCCCGGTAGTGATATGCCATCGCTGCCCAGTTGGAGTGGCAATCGACCAGCATCGCAATCAAACCGCCGTAAACCAGACCCGGCCAGCCGCAATACTTGTCATCCGGCATGTGCTGCGCCATGACATGCACGCCGTCTTCATGCCAGAAGCTCTTGATGTGCAGCCCATGCGGGTTTTGGCTGCCGCAGCCATAACAAACGCCTTCAGGCGCGGCGATGTCTTGAAGCGAAATGTCCTGCGTGGTCATACCGTGTCCATCCTTAATACCGGGTGGTTCAAAACGGACCGGGTCGCCCTGGTCCGCACCGTCTGATCAATACTGGCAGAAGCGAATCCGGTTGCCGAACGGGTCGTAGACTTGCAGCTCCTTGCCCCAGCCCTGCTGAACAATATCCGGGCGTCCGTATCCGTAGCGCTTGCCCTGCAATTCGTCCCTGAGCAGTTCGATGTTGTGCATGGGCACGAACACCGTCGAGCCCGGGCTGGCATCGCCGTGGTGCTCGGAAAGATGCAGTTGCAGCCCGTCGCGACTGATGCCCAGGTACAACGGCAAATCCGCCTCGAAACGATGCTCGAACTCGACGCTAAAGCCAAGGAAATCCAGATAGAACTCACGCGCCTTGGCTTCGTCGAACATCCGCAAGATTGGAATGGGTTTGTCGAACGTTGCAGCAGGCGTGGACGGGGTGTTTGTCTGCGCAAGCATCGCTGACGCGGTGTTCCAGTCCTTGTAGCCCAGTTGCTGGGCGACCAGTTCCAGCGCAGTGGAATGGGTCACCACTTGATTGCGTTCCTCCAGCGAGGCGCGCAACTGTCTGGCCATTTGCTTGGCTTGCTCGATTGAAAACATGACTGCTCCTGTAGCCGAGATGCTTTGGTGCTCGCGTTGCCAAACCTCGACCGTCAAGAGAGGCGACAGGGTTTGTAGAAGGAGGAGACGCTTTCACCTTTCCCAACGGGAGCGAGCGGCGGGCAGCATCGGGCCGAAGTCGATAATACATAGCCGATACGGAATGCGGAAGATGGCTCGGCAGAACCCTGTCCGGGGCCTGAGGACTACTCCTTTAGACGTGAAAGTTGCTGAACCACAAATGCCCCGACGGTCACCGCGCTGGCTGCCCATGCGCAAGCCACCTGCCAATATCTGAAGGGACCGAGCACATCTCCCATCAGGAAACCGGTCGAAAGCAGAAACAGAAACAACGCAATGGCTGCCAGGACGACGCGCGGAATCGCCATCAACCACCGCCACCAGGCCCCGGGTTCAAAACGCCGCGCCACCCATCGAGTCAACGCTGTCAGCACAGCCAGCAACGGCGCGGCAATCACCAGCAGGAGTGGAATGATAAAGAGCGCCAGCGTGGGCTCGACTTCTCCACCGTCCTCACCGGGTGTGTAGAAGTTTTCTGTCCAGATTTCCCTGCACAGGGCGGAGGTCAGAAAAATGACGGCCACAGGGGCGATAGGGAATATCAGGCAACTGATGAGGTTTTTTTTAAGTTCCATCAATGAGTCGTCCTTGGTTTTTTTTCAGAAGGCCGATGGGCTTGATTCTGCGTGGTCCGCTACCGCGTCCATTAGACTTTGATTCGAGAAGAGCTCGCATATCAACCATTACCTGATCATGCGGGACGTTCGGGTACGGGCTTTTAAGCGAAGCCTGCACCTTGGAGCGGAACCAGCAGTCATAGCTGGCGGCATGTTCGTCAGTTTCGAACTTTGGGGTGGTGGTGGAAAGCTCGGTGCTCACATTGACCTCCGGGATCGCTGTCGTCGCTGGCAAGGTGGTCTGTCATTTGCCGGTCCAGCTGTTCATTGCGCGATAGATCGTAAACACCAGACTTCCGACGGCCAACCGCAAACTTTCGTAGGATTCTTCCGGCCGATTCCGAGGTTTTCAACGCTCTCTGACAAGGCAAAACAGCGGGTTAAATGCCACTCGACAGTGTTTGTTTAATCGGCCTACAGGTTACTTCGTGAAAGCCACAACGCCTTGCGTCGTTGCCTACAGGTACGCCAGAATCCGCCGGCTTGTGCGCCTTGGGGGTCGTCGGTAACTTGATTCGGGTCACTGATTGTCGGTGATCGGGTTTAGTAGCCCGGCCAAGGTTAGAACGGTCGCATGAGTATCATCAGTCAGGCATCCGCCTGTGTTTGATGGTGGCTGTGCGCATGGCGCCCCCGGGCGCGCCGGTTCCTCACCTTGCCGGTCTACTAACTTGCGCACAGCTGCCACCCTTTCGTTTAGTAGCGAACTGGTGCTGCCCTACTTAAAGGTAAGTATCTATGTTCAAGGTAACGCCAAATCCGCCGGAATCCGATCCGGCCTCCCCGTACGAAAGCCCCGATTCAAAGCAATTCCACCAAGCCGCCGAGCGCGCGCTCGATCACCACCTCAACCCCGGCACCAACATCATGGCCACCCCGCGCACACCCAGCACGATGTTCATCGTCAATCCCGAACTCAGTACCGAAACCCTTCTGGTGCATGCCAGCGAGTCGCTGGCGTCGGCCAATGTCATGGCCAACGATCTGGTGGATCATCTGGAAGGGACAAGCCGCAATGCGCTGTTGGGGATTGCGCAGGTGATCATGCTGGGGGAACTGGCGGTCAATCGGGCGCTGGATCGGCTTGATCCGCCTTAGTCATCCGAGTCAGCGCAAAACAAACTGTGGGAGCGAGCTTGCTCGCGATGGCGGTGTGTCAGACACATCAATGTTGAATGTGCTGCCGCTATCGCGAGCAAGCTCGCTCCCACAGGGGGACGGCGTCGCTGATCACTACACCATACGTCAGGCCAGACTCTCGCTGATCTGCGCCGCCAGTTGCCCCAGCATCCCCGGCACCTCCTGGACCATCTCGCCCATGCGCGCAAAGTCGTGGGTCATGCCGGCCTTGACCTCCAACACCAGGGGTTGCCCCGCAGTATGCAGTTTCTCGGCCCAGGCCAGGCCTTCATCGAGCAACGGGTCGTATTCGGCCAGCCACAGGACGGTGGGTGTCAGACTTTGCAAACGCTCGACGTACAGCGGTGAAAAACGCCAGTCGCTGCGGTCGGCTTCGCCGCGTTGATATTGTTGATAGAACCATTCCAACGTGGTGGCTTCCAGCAGATAGCCTTCGGCGAATCGCTCGAGGGACGGGCGTTTTTTTACCGCGTCGATCACCGGGTACAGCAGCACTTGCAGACGAGGCACAAGCGGCCATCCCAACGGGTCCTGGGCGATGGCGATGCACAGCGAGGCCACCAGGCTGCCGCCGACGCTGTCCCCCGCCAGCGCAATGCGCCTGGCGTCCAGCCCCAGCGCCTTGGCTCCGGTGATGGCCAGCCAACGCGTGATGTCTTCGGCATCGTTGTAAGCGGTGGGGAAACGGTGTTCCGGCGCCAGGCGATAGTCCGCCGACAACACGGCAAACTCCCCCGCCAGCGCCAGGCGCCGGCACAGGGTGTCGTGGGAATCGAGGCTGCCCACCACGTAGCCGCCGCCATGGAAGTACAGCAACACCGGGCGCGGCTCGTTGTCCGGTTGTGGTTTGGCGTACAGCCGCGCATTGAGCACATGCCCATCCCGTGCAGCAATGCTGACCTCCGTCACCGTCAACGCCCCCGTCGGGGCCGCATCGAGCAACTGCGAAGTCTGTTCGAACTGCTGCCGCGCTTCGCTCGGGTTCAGCTCATGCATGGGTTGGCTTTTGCCGCTGAGGCGGCCGAACTCGGCCAGCTCTAGAAACCCTTCGATGTCCGGGTGCAGTGCCATGGGCGGTAGTCTCCAAAAATAAAAAGCTCGCCCAATAAACGAACCGTGAGGACCGTTCATTAGGGCGTCATCCTGTTCAATGAAGAATCTCCCAGGCCGAACAAGAAACCTGTGGCGAGGGGGCTTGCCCCCGTTGGGTCGCGAAGCGGCCCCAGAACCAGCGTTTGAGATTAGTCAGACATACCGCGTTGTTCGGGTTTGCGACTGCTTCGCAGCCGAACGGGGGCAAGCCCCCTCGCCACAGGTTTTCCCCTCATCACAAGTAAACGGCTTAAGACTGCGGCACCACCTCCCGGCCAAGCGCAGCCACCACGGCGTCCAGGCACTCCTCCTGCTGCAGGATATCGAAGTGGCCGGCCGTTACCGTTTGCACCTTGCGCAGCCGTGGTCGCTGACGCTCCAGGGTCGCGCGTTCGGTCGTCGGGTTGCCATCGGCCCACCAGCAATGCAGCTCGGCCTGCGGAATCGGCAAGGTCTCGACCTGCCGCGACAGCGTCTTCAACCGCGTGCTGACCATGAACGTCTGGGCCAACTCATCGGCACCGAGCAGCGCGTAGCCGCTGGCCTGATCGCTTTCGCTGTCGATCACCGCACGAATGATCCGCGCCACTGCCTCGTGGTCCCCCGTCGACTCGGTACTCAACACCCGGGCAATCACCTCGCCATCCATGCCCAAGGTTGCACCGAGGAACTCGGCCAGATCCGTGCGCCACTCATCCGGGCTGGCGACGGCATTGACCTGGGTCGGCACAAAGCTGTCCACCAGGCCGACAAACGCCACTCGCTGGCCCTGCTGTTCGAACAAGTCACTCACCATCAACGCCAACGCCCCGCCCAGCGACCAACCCAGCACGTGGTACGGCCCCTGGGATTGCCGGGCGCGGATCGCCTCGACGTAATCTTGGGCCATCTGCGAAAGCGAGCTGTCGTGCCACTGCCGGTCGAGCAGCATCCGGCATTGCACGCCGTACACCGTGCGCTCGCCATCCAGGCGCCGGGCCAACGGCTCGTAGTCGAACACCGTGCCGAAACCGGCGTGCAGGCAGAACAGCGGCGGCTGATCATTCACCACCTGGTTTAGCAGCAACAGCGGTTGCGGACTCTGTCGCAGCGGCTGTTCATCGACACCGGACAACCCGGCAATCGTCGGCTTGGCCATCATGTCCCGCAGCTTGAGCTGGAAGCCCGGCTCGTTCAGGGCACGGACTTTCGAGATCACCTTGAGGGTGCGCAGCGAATCGCCGCCCAACTCGAAGAAGTTGTCGGTAATGCCAACCTTCTCGATGCCCAGCACCTGTTGCCAGATATCCGCCAGCGCCCATTCCAGCGGCGTGCGCGGCGCCACGTAGTCACGGCCGGTGAAGGCCGGGTCCGGCAAGGCCTTGCGATCGAGCTTGCCGTTGGGGGTCAACGGGAAGCGCGGCAGCACCACGACCTGGGTCGGCACCATGTAGTCAGGCAGGCTCTCGCGCAATGCCGCCTGGCAACGCGGGCCGAGGCCATCGTCTTGCGCCGCTACCACATAGCCCACCAGTTGCGGCCCCTGCCCGTTGTCACGCACCACCACCAGCGCATCGTTGACCCCGGCCTGCTCGCGCAAGCGGGCTTCGATTTCGCCCAGCTCGATGCGGAAGCCGCGCACCTTGACCTGGTGGTCGATACGCCCGACGTAATCGAACACGCCATCCTCGCGACGGCGCACCAGGTCGCCGGTGCGGTACAGGCGCCCGCCTTCAGTGCTGAAAGGATCGGCGACGAAGCGCTCGGCGCTCTGCCACGGGTGACGATGGTAGCCACGCGCGACACCCCGTCCGCCGATGTACAACTCACCGACCACGCCCACCGGCAGCGGGTTGAGGTCCATGTCCAGTACATGCAGGCTGCGGCTGCCGACGCGTTGACCAATCGGCGCATACATCGCCTGGCAGTGGCCGTCGGCGGCGATTTTCCACAGCAGCGGTGTGACCACGGTTTCCGTCGGCCCATAGCCGTTGACCAGGAACTGCGGCTTGAGTGTGTGCTTGACCCGCTCGAACGTGGCGTCCGGCACCGCGTCGCCACCGAAGCAATAGATGCGCACCGGCGGCGGGTCGCCGCCCTGCAATTCGGCGTGTTCGGCCAGTTGCAGCAGATAGGCCGGCGGGAAGCAGGCGACGCTGATGCGCTGGCGGTGCAGCACCGCCAGGGTCTGCTCGGCGGTCCACAGATTGTTGTCGCGGATCACCAGGGTCGAGCCGCTGGTCAGCGCAGTGATCCAGCGTTCATGGGCGCCGTCGAAGGCGAACGACATGAAATGCAGCTCGCGATTGTCCGGGTCCATCTCGTACAGTTCGGCGATGGCTTGCACGTGCATGCTCAAAGGCCCGTGGGCGACGGCGACGCTTTTCGGCTTGCCGGTGGAGCCCGAGGTGTAGATCAGGTAGGCCAGTTGCTCGGCGTGCACGGAACTCGATGGCACCGCCACATCGACGTTGAGGTTCAAGCGATCCACTGCGACCATCGCCGTGCCCGGATTGAGTTGCGCGCTATCGCACAGACGCTCCTGGGTCAGCAGCAAGCGCATGTCGCTGTCGGCCATCATGTAGCGCAGGCGTTCCTGCGGGTATTGCGGGTCCAGCGGCACGTAGGCCGCACCGCACTTCATCACCGCCAGCAGCGACACCACCAACTCCAGCGATCGCTCCATGAACACGCCGATCACGTCTTCGGTCTGCACGCCTTGCTCCAGCAGATGCACTGCCAGGGCATCGGAGCGACGGTCCAGCTCGGCATAACTCAACTGCTCGGCGTCGCGATCGGCATAACTGAGCACCAGCGCCGTGTGATCCGGTTGCAGTCGCGCACGCTGACGGATCAGTTCGTGCACTGGCGTCTCGTCACCCTCAGGCACCACCGGTGGTTCGCCGTCCAGCGCCCGGCCTTCGTCCTGGGTCAGCAGACCCAGCTCACCGACGGCGCGCCCGGCGTCGTCGCACAAGCGCTGCATCAGGCTTTCCATGTGGCTGCGCAGGATTTCCACGGTGGCCAGATCGAACTGATCGCGCTGGTGCATGTACTCGATGCGCAGCCCCTCGTCGAGGCTGACCATCAGGTCCATGGCGAAGCTGGTCAGGCCGAAATCGGAGACGTCCTCGAAGCGCAGGGAATCGCCGTTCCACTCGCGAAGGGTACGGTCCACCGGCTGGTTTTCGAACACGATGATGCTGTCGAACAACGACTGCCCGCCCTGCCCGGCCCAGCGCTGAATATCACTGAGCGGGGTTTGCTGGAAGTCGCGGATGTCGAGGTTGAAGGCCTGGATCTCCCGCAGCCAGTCGCCGACGCTGGCTTCGGTCGGCACCGTGTTGACCACCGGCAAGGTGTTGATGAACAGCCCGAGCATGTTCTCCGAGCCGTTGAGTGTTTCCGGGCGCCCGGACACCGTGGCGCCGAACGTCACCGTGCGCTGGCCGGTGTAGCGCTGTAACAGCAACAGCCACGCGGCTTGCACCAGGGTGTTGAGGGTCACTTGCTGTTGCTGGGCAAAGGCCTGAAAACCCGCGGTCTGCCCGGCGCTCAGGTGCGTATAGATCGCGTGATAACCGGTTTGCGGCGCCTTGACCGGCAGTGCGCGGGCCAGGTGCGTGGCGCCTTCGAGGTTACTGAGTTTGTCTTTCCAGAACGCCTCGCTGGCCTCGGCGACTTGCTGGCCGAGCCAGTCGATGTAGTCGCGATAGGCGGCCACCGGCTCGTGCTCCTCGCCGCTGTAATGGCGCAGCACTTCACCGATCAGGCGCGACACGCTCCAGCCATCCATGAGGATGTGGTGGTAGGTCCAGATCAGGCGATAGCGGTCGTCTTCCAGGCGCACCAGCAATAGGCGCAACAGCGGCGCGCGGTTCAACGAGAAGCCGCGTTCGCGCTCCTCGAGGGCCAGTTGGCGGACGCGCTCAGGCTGATCATCGAGCCCGCGCCAGTCCAATTCAGTGAGCAGTGACGGCGCGTCACGCAGCACCACTTGCAGCGGTTCCTTGTCGCCTTCCCAGAGGAATGCGGTGCGCAGAATCCCGTGACGTTGGGCAGCATCCGCCCAGGCTGCACGGAAACGCGCACCGTCGACGCCGCGCACACCCACTTCGATCTGATTGACGTACAGCCCCGAGTCGCCGTCCTGCACCGAGTGGAACAGCATGCCCTGCTGCATCGGCGACAGCGGATAAACATCCTCGACTTCGTCCGCTGTCAGTTCCAGCGCCTGATACTGCGCGTCACTCAGTTCGATGTTCGCGGTCGGTGCAAACACCGTCTGTACGGCTTGATCTGCCGTGAGCGGTTGAGCGACCGCGGCCAGTTCGGCGATGGTCGGATGGCTGAACACATCTTTGGGCGAAATGCTCAACCCGGCCTTGCGTGCGCGACTGACAGCCTGGATCGAGACGATTGAATCGCCGCCCAGTTCGAAGAAGTTGTCGTGCATGCCAATCTGCGGCACTTCGAACAACGCCTGCCACACGGCTTGCAGCGTCGCTTCCACGGCACTGCGCGGCGCAACGTATTCGCGCACTTGCAGGTCCGGTTGCGGCAATGCGCGGCGGTCGAGCTTGCCGTTGGGCGTTACCGGAAACTGATCGAGCAACAGCACGTGGCTCGGCTGCATGTGCTCGGGCAGTGCGTTGCGCAGGTGTTGTTTGAGTGGATCAACGGCAGCAGGACCTACGACGTAAGCCACCAATTGCTTGGACTTGCCAACGTCGAGGGCGATCACCACGGCCTCGCGCACCGATGAATGCTCCAGCAGGCAGGCTTCGATTTCCCCCAGCTCGATGCGCAAGCCGCGGATCTTCACTTGATGGTCGATGCGCCCGACGTATTCGATCACGCCGTCCTCGCGGTAACGCGCCAGGTCGCCGGTGCGGTACAGGCGCTCACCCTGCTCACCGAACGGGCTGGCGACGAAGCGTTCGGCAGTCAGCTCCGGACGGTTGTGATAACCACGGGCCAGGCCGATGCCACCCAGATACAGCTCACCCACACAACCTTGCACTTGCGGTTGCAGTCTGTCGTCGAGGATGTAGGTCACCAGGTTGGCAATCGGCAGACCGATCGGCACGCTGAAGCCGCCGTCGTCGACACAAGTCCAGTGGGTCACGTCGATGGCCGCTTCGGTCGGGCCGTACAGGTTGTACAGGCCAACGTTGGGCAGCACGCGGAACAGGCTGTGCTGCAAGTCCGCCGACAGGGCTTCGCCGCTGCACATGACCTGTCGCAGGCTGGCGCAACGCTCGAAGCCTTCGCCCTGAACGAACGCCTGCAGCATCGACGGCACGAAATGCAGGGTGCTGACCCGGTACTGCTCGATCAGGCTGACCAGTTGCGCCGGATCGCGATGGGCACCCGGCTCGGCCACGGCCAGGCGTGCACCGGTCATCAATGGCCAGAAAAACTCCCAGACCGACACGTCGAAACTGAACGGGGTTTTCTGCAAGACGGTGTCGCGCCCGTCCAGCGGATAGGCGCCCTGCATCCACGCCAAGCGGTTGTACAAGGCCTCATGGTGGTTGGCCGCGCCCTTGGGTTTGCCGGTGGAACCGGAGGTGTAGATCATGTAGGCCAGCGATTGCAGCTCGACCACACAGGGCAGGTTTTCGTTGCTCAGGCCGTCCAGCAAACCGGCCATGTCATCGAGACAAATCGCCGTGGCGGCGGGCGGAATCGGCAACTGCTCAAGCAAATGACGCTGGGTCAGCAGCAGGTGTACGCCGCTGTCGTCGAACATGTGCTCCAGGCGTTCGCGCGGGTAGTCCGGGTCCAGCGGCACGTAGGCGCCACCGGCCTTCATGATCGCCAGCAGGCCGATCACCAGTTCCAGCGAACGCTCGGCGGCAATGCCCACCAGCACTTCGGCGCCGACGCCCTGGCTGCGCAGGTGGTGCGCCAGCCGGTTGGCCTGTTGGTTGAGTTCGCGATAGCTGAGGGTCTGGCCGGCAAACACCAGGGCCGGGGCCTCCGGGGTTTGCAGCACCTGGGCTTCGAAGCACTGGTAAACCGGACGCACATCCGGCCAGGCCTGCGCGGTGCGGTTGAAACCCTCGATCTGCTGCGCCGTTTGTGCGGCATCGAGCAGGTTCAAGCGCCCCAATGGCTGCTGCGGCGCACTGACCATGGCATCGAGCAATGCCAGCAGACGTGTGCTCAAGCCTTCAATGGCTTCTGCGCTGAACAGCGCCGTGTCGTAGTTGAAACGCAAATCCAGGCATTCACCCAGCTCGGCGGCAATGGCCAAGGGGAAGCTGGTCTGGTCGTGGTTGCTGATGCCGGAGAACTTCAGCGCGCTGGCATTGCCCTCCTCCAGCGCCTGGGCCACCGGATAGTTTTCGAACACCAGCAGCGTGTCGAACAGCGCCTCGCCAGAGTGACCGGCCCAACGCTGCACATCCGCCAGCGGTGTGTATTCGACTTCGCGCAACTTGAGGTTGAGCGCCTGTACATCATCGATCCATTGGCTGACTGTGCGCTCGGGGTGCGGTGTGGCGATCACCGGCAAGGTGTTGATGAACAGACCGATCTGCTGCTCGATGCCTTGCAACTCACTCGGACGCCCCGACACCGTGGCGCCGAACGCCACTGTTTGCTGCCCGGTGTAGCGCTGCAACAGCAACAGCCACGCCGCTTGCAGCACCGTGTTGGGCGTGACGCGGGCCTGACGGGCGAACCCGCTCAGGCGCTCGGTGGCCGCGCGATCCAGGCTCAGGTGCAGGGTGCGATGAGCATCGCCCTGCCCGGCAACCGGCCCCGGCAAGGCGCCGGCCAGTCGGGTTGGTTCGGTGAACGACTGCAATTGCTCCAGCCAGAACGCTTCGCACGCGGCGCGATCGCGGGTGCCCAACCAAGTCATGTAATCGCGATAACCGCCAACACTCGGCGCCGGCATGATTCCGCAATACCGCTGCAGCACTTCGCCGAACAACTGCGAAGTGCTCCAGCCGTCGAGCAGGATGTGGTGATTGGTGAAGATCAGGTGATGGCGGTCATCGGCGGTCTGCACCAGGGTCAGGCGCAGCAACGGCGCCAATGTCAGGTCGAAACCGCGCAGACGGTCGTCCTCGGCCAGGCGATCCAGCGCTCCGGTAACCTTGGATTGATCGCGCCAGTCGAGCACGGTCAGCGGCAGCGTGGCGTCGGCCAGGATCACTTGCAGCGGCCGCGAGCCGTTGCTTTCGCTGAAGAACGCCGCGCGCAGCACTTCATGGCGCTGCAGCGTCTGCTGCCAGGCAGCGCGGAACGCCTCGACGTCGAGCCCCTGCACATCCACGCGCATCTGCGGGACGTAGGCCCCGGCATCCGGGGCGAACAGGCTGTGAAACAGCATGCCTTGCTGCATCGGCGACAGCGGCAGGATGTCTTCGATCTGGCTGGCCGCCAGCGGCAAGGCATCCAGCTGCGCCTGATCGACACGCACCAGTGGCACGTCGCTCGGGGTCAACCCGCCGGCACCGCTCAGGCAATGTTCGATCAGCCGTTGCAGCTCCAGGGCGTAGGCATCGGCCAGACGTTGCACGGTCTGCGGGTTGAACACGTCACCGCTGAAAGTCCAGCTCAGGCGCAGTTGCCCGGCATACACCTGACCGTTGATGCTCAGGCCCCGGTCCAGTTCGACCGATGCGCCCTGCTCGGCGCCACCGCTTTCCCGGGCCGGACGCCACGGCGCCTGCTCGTCGAAGCTGGCATCGAACTGGCCCATGTAGTTGAAGGTGACGTGCGGTGACGGCAGATCCTCAAGGCCGGCGTCCGCCAGATAACGCAGGATGCCGAAGCCGATACCTTTGTCGGGCACGGCGCGCAGCTGTTCCTTGACCGCTTTGATGCTTGCAGCCAGATCGCCCGCCGGGGTGAGTTTCACCGGGAAAATCGAGGTGAACCAGCCCAGGGTACGGGTCAGGTCGATGTCGTCGAACAGGTCTTCGCGGCCATGGCCTTCCAGTTTCACCAGCGTCGAAGTTTGACCGGTCCAGTTGCCCAACACCCGCGTCAGTGCCGTCAGCAACAGGTCGTTGACCTGAGTGCGGTAAGCCGCCGGGGCGTCCTGCAGCAGTTGGCGGGTCAATGTGCTGTCGAGCAACGTTTCCACGCTCACGGCATGCTGGCTGGCCAGGCTGCCTTGGGGGTTGTCGGCGGGCAGTTGCACCTGTACGTCGCGGTACTGGTCTTGCCAGTAACTGGCTTGGCTGGCCAATGCAGCACTTTGCGCATGAGTTTGCAGGCGAGCGGCCCAGGCCTGATAGGCGCTGGTTTTCGCTGGCAGACGCAGGGGTTGAGCTTGCTGCGCTTGTTGATACGCGGTTTGCAAATCTTCCAGCAGCAATCGCCAGGACACGCCGTCCACCGCCAGATGATGCACCACCAGCAGCAGGCGCTGGCCCGCCGCGCCCATGTCCACCAGCAAGGCACGCAACAGCGGGCCGTCCTGCAGATTCAGGCTGGCCTGCGCGGCGTTGCACAGTTCCAGCAGTTCATCGGCATTGGCGGCCTGGCGCTGCCACAGCACCTCGGCACTGTTCCACTGCTCGGCCTGGGCCTGTTGCCAGACGCCGTCGACCTGACGCAACCGCAGGCGCAACCCGTCGTGATGTTCTACCAGCGCGGCCAAGGCCTGTTGCAGGCTGGCACTGTCCAGCGGCTCGCGCAGTTCCAGCAGCAGCGACTGGTTCCAGTGGTGACGGGCCTCGATGTCCTGCTCGAAGAACCAGTGCTGGATCGGCGTCAGCAGCACCTCGCCACGCACCGGCCCCTGGTCGATGACCAACCCGGCGCTGCGTACCGCGACCTTCGCCAGGCTCTGCACGGTCTGGTGCTGGAACAGGTCCCGCGGGGTGATGCGAATCCCGGCCTGACGCGCGCGGCTGACCACCTGGATCGAGATGATCGAGTCGCCGCCCAGTTCGAAGAAGTTGTCGTCGATGCCCACGCGCTCGAGCTTGAGCACGTCTTGCCAGATCGCCGCCAACTCGGTTTGCATAGCGTCCATCGGCGCGGTGTAGACCTGCTGCGCCAGCGTTGCGTCGGGCTTGGGCAATGCAGCGCGATCGAGTTTGCCGTTGCCGGTCAGCGGCCATTGGTCGAGTTTGATCAGATGCGCCGGCACCATGTAGTCCGGCAAACCGGCCTGCAAATGTTCACGCAGGGAGTTGCGCAAATCGCTGTCGCCGCCGCTCGCGGTGAACCACGCGACCAATTGCGGGCTGCCATTGACCTGCGGTGCCAGAACCAGCGCCTGCTCGATGGCCGGATGGCTTTGCAGACGATCCTGGATTTCCCCCAGTTCGATGCGGAAACCACGGATCTTCACCTGATGGTCGATACGCCCGGCGTACTCGATGCTGCCATCGGCGCAATAACGCGCCAGATCGCCAGTGCGATACAGGCGCGCGCCCGAGTCGGCGGCGAACAGGTCCGGCACAAACCGTGTGGCGGTCAGGTCTGCACGTTGGTGATAGCCGCGGGCAAGGCCGGCACCGCCGACATACAGCTCACCGACGCAGCCCTTGGCCACCGGGTTCAGGCGCGGGTCGAGCACGTACCAACGCAGATCGCCGATCGGCTCCCCCAGCGGCGAGCTATTGGCGCCATCGAGGTCGGCGCGGGACAGCGGCCGGTAGGTCACATGCACGGTGGTTTCGGTGATGCCGTACATATTGATCAGCAACGGCTGCCGGTCGTCGAAGGCGTCATACCACGGACGCAGGCTGGCCACGTCCAGCGCCTCGCCACCGAACACCACATACCGCAGGGCCATGTCTGGCGCATTGGCGCAGGCGAACGGCATCAACTGGCGAAAGGCCGAAGGGGTCTGGTTGAGTACCGTGACTCCCTCATCACTGAGCAAGCGGGCGAAGTCTTCCGGGGAGCGGCTGACCGCGTGGGGCACCACCACCAGCTTGCCGCCGTAGAACAACGCGCCAAATATTTCCCACACGGAAAAGTCGAAGGCATAGGAGTGGAACAGGCTCCACACATCCTGCGCATTGAAACCGAACCAGTGCTCGGTGGCGCTGAACAGCCGCGTCAGGTTGCTGTGGGGCAGCAGCGTGCCTTTGGGTTTGCCGGTGGAACCGGAGGTGTAGATGACGTAGGCCAGGTTCGCTGGAGCGGTCAGGTTCGGCAGGTTGTCGGCACAGGCCTCAAGCAGCCAGTCGCTGGCGTGATCGAGGCAGATCACTTCAATGCCTTCGTTCAACGGCAGCTGTAGCAACAGCGCGGAATCGGTCAGCAACAGGCGCGTGCCGCTGTCGGCGAGCATGTAGGCCAGGCGGTCCTGCGGGTATTGCGGGTCCAGCGGCACGTAGGCGCCACCGGCCTTGAGGATCGCCAACAGGCTGACGACCATCTCCAGCGAACGCTCCAGGGCAATGCCCACCAACACATCAGGGCCGACGCCGCGCTCGCGCAGGCGATGGGCGATGCGGTTGGCGCGTCGGTTCAGTTCGGCGTAAGTGAGGGTGACGCCGTCGCAGGTCACGGCGATGTTGTTCGGGTGCGCGGCGGCCTGGGCTTCAATCAGTTGATGGGCGCACAACAGGTTCGCCTGATCGCTGTTCAACCCGGCAGTGCGATTCCAGTCGAGCAATGTGGCCTGCTGCTCGGAGGCGTCGAGCATGGACAGGTCCGCCAAGGCAACCGTGCTGTCAGTGCAAATCGCCTGCAACAGATTCAGCCAGTGCCGGCCAAGACGCTCGATGGTCGAGGCGTTGAACAATTCAGTGGCGTAGACGAACGACGCGTGGATGCCCTCGTCGCCCTCGACGGTGTCGAGCATCAGATCGAACTTGGTGGTTTTCTCATCCCAGATCAGCGGTTCGACGCTCAGCCCCGGCAGGTCCCAACGTTGCGGGCCGCCACTGTCGCGCTGGTGGTTGAACATCACCTGGAACAGCGGCGTGTGGCTCAGGCTGCGCTCCACGCCCAGGCCATCGACCAGTTGCTCGAAGGGCAAATCCTGATGGGCCTGTGCGCCGAGTGCCGCGGCCTTGATCTCGGCCAGCAACTGCACAAATGGCCGGTCGGCCCGGGGCTGGCTGCGCAACACTTGGGTGTTGACGAAAAAGCCCAGCAGGTTTTCCACGTCCTGGCGGGTGCGGTTGGCAATCGGCACGCCGACACGAATGTCCTGCTCGCCGCTGTAGCGATGCAACAGTGTCTGCAACGCTGCCATCAGCACCATGAACAGGGTGCAGCCTTCGCGGCGGGCAAGATCACGCAGTTGAGCAGTCAACGCCGTGGGGATTTCCAGCTCGACGCTGGCCCCCTGTTGGCTCGGGATCGCCGGGCGACGACGGTCGGTCGGCAGGTTCAGTGGCGGGTGTTCGCGGCCCAACTGCACGCGCCAGTAATCGAGCTGGCGATCGGCCTCGCCGGCCTCCAGCCACAGCCGCTGCCAGCGGGCGAAGTCGGCGTACTGAATGCCCGGCTCCGGTAGTTGCGCGGCCTGCCCGGCGCTCAGTTGTGCATAGAGCCGGGTGAACTCCTGCAACAGGATCGGCAAGGAGCCGCCGTCGGTGACAATGTGGTGGAAGGTCAGCACCAGCACATGTTGCTGCGCATCGAGGCGGATCAAGCGGCAGCGCATCAACGGACCGTTGTGCAGGTCGAACGGCTGCTCGGCGTTCAGGGCGATCTGCCGCTGCAGTTCGGCCTCGTCGCCAGCGCTGACTTCGAGCAGCGGCGCATCCATCCGTGGGTGAATCTTTTGCAGCACTTGCCGGTCGTCGAAAACGAAGGTGGTGCGCAGCACTTCGTGACGCTGCACCAGCGCGCTCAGGGTTTGCGCCAGCGCCTCAGGGTTGAGCTCGCCGCTCAGGCGGAAGGCACCGGTCAGGTTGTAGGCAGTGGCCTGGGGCTGCATCTGCCAGAGGAACCACAAGCGCTGCTGCGCGTAGGACGCCGGCAACGTGTCGACGGCGCGGTCCCGTGGCGGGATCGGCAGCAGTTCCAGGGTCAGCCCCTGGGCATGCATCTTCTGTTGCAACGCGCGCCGGGCGTCCGCGCTCAAGCCGCAGAAACGCTGGGCCAGGGTCATCATTCTGTCCGGTGCAGCACTCATCGCGCGTGTTCCTCATCCACTTCATCGAACAACGCTTCAAGGGCGTCTACATCGTTTTCTTTATGTTCACTGTGCTGACGGAACTGCTCGATCTGCGCCGCCAGGCGTTCCAGGGTGTCACCGTCGAAAAACAGCTTGAGCGGGATCGCCAGGTTCAGTTCTTCCTGAATCCGCGCACGAATGCGCGTGGCCAGCAGCGAGTGCCCGCCGAGTTCGAAAAAGTTGTCGTGCACGCCGACGCGTTCGACGTGCAGCGCTTCGGCCCAGATCGCCGCCAGGGTTTTTTCCAGGTCGTTGCGTGGCGCGACGAAGACGCTGCGGCGCACATCGAGATCGAGCAAGGCCTGGCGATTGAGTTTGCCGTTGGGCATCAACGGGAAGCGCTCCAGCACCTGCAAGCGCGCCGGTTGCATGTGCTCGGGCAGTGCCTCGGCCAAGTGGCTGCGCAATTCGTTGAGGCGGATGTCGGCGGTGTCGGCCGGGGACACCACGAAGCCCAGCAGTTGCGGGCCGGTCGGGGTTTCCCGGGCAATCACGGCGGCGTCCTCGATGCCCGGCGCGTTGCGCATGGCCGACTCGATTTCGCCCAGCTCAATGCGGAAGCCACGGATTTTCACCTGATGATCAACCCGGCCCAGATACTCCAGCACGCCATCGGCGCGATAGCGCGCCAGGTCGCCGGTGCGGTACAGGCGCTGGCCCGCCGCCTTCGCGAACAGGTCGGGGACAAAACGCTCGGCCGTCAGCGGTGCCCGTTGCAGATAACCTCGGGCAATGCCGGCCCCGCCGACATACAACTCGCCTTCGACGCCCACGGCCACCGGTTGCAGGTCCGGACCGAGCACATGGATGCGCATGCCGGCAATCGGTTGGCCGATGGGAATGCTGTCGTCATCGTCGCTGAGGGGCAACTCCCAGGCCGAACACCACACGGTGCCCTCGGTCGGGCCGTATTCGTTGACCAGAGCCACTCCCGGCAATGCCTCGCGATGTCGCTGTACCAGTGCGTTGCTGCAGGCTTCGCCGGCGACGATCACACAGGCCAGCGCCTGGCGGTCGAGGTGTTCGAGAATCTGTGCGTGGTACGACGGCAAGGTCAGGTAGTGGGAAATCTCTTCGCGCTGGATCAGCGCCGCCAGTTGCGCCGGATCCTTGTAGCTGTCTTCGTCCGGCAGGCACAGGGTCGCGCCCTGCCCCAACGCCCAGAAAACCCCGGCCACCGAGCTGTCGAAGGAGAACGACGAGAGCATCAGGAACCCGCGCAGCGGCTGGCGATAAAAGGCATTGCGCGCCAGGGTCGAGGCCACGGCGTTGGCATGGCTGATCATCACGCCCTTGGGTTTTCCGGTGGAACCGGAGGTGTAGATGACGTAAGCCAGGTTGGCGCTGTCGCCTTGTGGCTCAGGCCGGGTTTGCGCGGCGGACCAGACTTCGGCCCCCGGCATCAGGGAAATTGTCCGCTCACCAGGCAATGCATCCGGCAGCGTTTGGCAGGCCAGCACATGGCGCGCGCCGGTATCGGCGAGCATGAACGCCAGACGCTCGATCGGGTAGTTCGGGTCCAGCGGCAAGTACGCAGCGCCAGCCTTGAGCGTGCCCAACAGGGCGATGACCATTTCCAGGGAGCGCTGGCCGTAGACCGCAACAATTTCATCCGGTGTCACGCCTTGGCCGCGCAAGGCATTGGCCACCTGATTGGAGCGCGCATCCAGTTCGGCATAGCTCAGGCGCTGACCGTTGACGCTCAGGGCGATGCGTTGCGGATGCAGGTGCGCCTGTTCGCTGAACAGTTCTTGCAGGAAGCGGAACGGCAATGCCTGCTCGGTGGCATTCGGGTTGAAGCCTTCGACCAATCGGGTCAGTTGTGCGTCATTGACCAGATTCGCCTGAGCCAGGGTCATTTCGGGCGAACCCAGCAATTGGTGACTGAACTCGACAAACTGCTCCAGCCATTCAACCAGCATCGATTCGGGCAGCGCACCGTCAAGACACGACAACTGCAACTGATCGCCCTGCACTCGCAGGCGAAGGACTTCGGGGTTGCCGTCGTCCACCTCGATAGCGCTTTCAATGGCGGCCTGATAGACGAAGCCGTAACGCAGCGGCGCGGTACCTTCGGCGCTCAGTTCGAATTCATTGAGGCAATCGAGCCACGACAGCGACTGTTCGACGCTGGCGGCAAACGCCACCAGCGCTTGTGCCAGTGTCTGCTGGCTGCGGTGATCGAAGGCCACCGGCAAACGCCGGGCGAAACGTCCGAGGGTGGCGATGGTTTGCTCGTTGCGCCCCTCCACCTGCCAGCCCATCAGCAGCTTTTCCTGGTGGCCGATGCGTGCAACGAATGCAGTCCACAGCAAAAGCGCCAATTGCTCTGCCTCAACGCCTGCTCCAGCAGCGGCCCGTTGCACGCCAGCAAGCCATGGGGCGTCAATCAGCGTTGCCTGACGACGAACCAGAGTGACTTCGACGGCTTTTTCGAACGGCACGCGATGAGCCACGACGAACTGCGATTGCAGGTTGCGCCAGAACGCCGCGCCCTGGTGGCCGATGTCCTCTTCGCGCAGTTCTTCCTGCCATGCGCTGTAGTCCAGGTATTGCAGCTCGTCCTCGTCGTCGGCCAGGGTTTCACCGCGCAACAGGCTGCCAAGTTCACTCGCCAGCACCCGCAGCGATGCCTCGTCGATGCTGCATGCCGGGGCCAGCAGGGTGATGAAAGGCTGCCCTGCCTCGTCTTCAACCTGCGCCACCACCAGCGCCTGATTCGAATCTTCAACCATGACTTCACGGCTGCGGCTCAAGGCCTCGGCCACTGAAGGCTGGTTACCCAGCAGGGTGAGCGGCAACCCATCGCACAGGCTCTGCACCGGCCACTTCATGCCCGGCAGACGACGGTACAGCGTGCGTAGGATTTCATGGCGCTGACTGAGTGTTTCCAGTGCCCTGCGCAATGCCTGGGCGTCCACTGGCCGGGCGACCGGCAACGTCAGCGCGGCGAACAGCGGTCGTGCGCCCAGCTCCTGGACCCGTAAATAAAAGGCCTGCTGGGCCGAAGTCTGGAATACGTCTACCGAAGGTTCGAGGGCGGTGGTGTTCATGTCGGGTGTCCTTATTCCTGATCCAGGTCGGCGCTTTTCTGCGCGATGGCCATGGCCGTGAGGATTTTTCTGTAGCCGGTGAATTCGTTGCGCGCATGCACGCTGAGGATGTTGTCGAGCAGGACCACGTCGCCCTTCTCCCAGGCGAACTCGACCATCACCTCGCGGTAGATGCCTTGCAGGTGACGAATCACGTCCTCGGGAATCGGCGAGCCATCGCCGAAGAAGGTGTTTTGCGGCAAATCTTGCGGGCCGAACTCACGCAGCAGGTTGTCGCGGATGCTGTCCGGCAGGGTCAGTGCGTTGAAGAAGGTGCCGTGGTTGAACCAGATGCGCTCGCCGGTCAGTGGATGGCGCACGATGGCCGGGCCGTTCTGCCGGGTGCGCAGGCGGTTGCCCGGCTTCCATTCGGCCTGGATGCCGATTTTGGCGCAGTAGGCTTCAACCTCGGCGCGATCCTCGCTCTGGAACACGGTCTGCCATGGCAGGCCCATGCCGTCGCCGTAGTTGCGCACGTACATGATGCGTTTACGGGCAAACTCTTCGCGCACCGCCGGGTCGATCCGCGCGAGGATCCGGCGGGTATCGCCAAAGGGTGTTTCACCACCGGTGGTCGACGGCGTGTCGCAGTAGAAATACAGGTGACGCGGGAACACCGGTGAATACGAGTGTTCGTTGTGCGGGAAGATTTTCTCCGGCGCCGGGTAGTCGGTGGAGCTGTAGATCTTGAACTGGCCGCTGATCTGGGTCCGTGGCGAGGCGCGGAACAGGTACTCCAGGGCACCGCCGGAAATCCCGTCGACGCAGCGGTTGAACTCGCCGATATCAGCCACCTGGAAGCCACGGAACAGGATCACCGCGTGTTCCAGCAGCTTGCTTTCGATCAGCGCGCGATTCTGGGTCGCCCATTCCACCAGGCTCACGCCGGACACGGCCGGACGGCACACCAGCGGCATGCTGAGGCCTTCGAACATCGGCGCAAAACTCACCAGCCGCGTCGGATCGGTGGACAGGCTCTTGCGGGCACCACGACCCATCTTGGGAATGGACTTGGTCGTTGAAACGGTCATAAACCCCTCCAGAAAATGTTGACGGCGGCGCTCAAAGGCGCCGCCGACTGAATCAGTCCGCCGCGGATTGCGTCGCCGGTGCGCCACGGTTCGCCGAGCGGCGCTTGATCGCCATGGCGCCGCCGAGCAACGCCTTGCGTTGCTCGCTCAAGCGCGCATCGGCACGGCGTTGCACATCGGCGGCCAGGTCCAGCAACTCACCGACCTGCACTCCGTCAGCGCGTATCAGCGCCTGGAGTACCGCCCGGATCTGTTCGAACAAACACTCCAGCGTGCTCGGCAGGTACTGGCCCACCGGCGTTTCGAAACTCAGGTGAATGTGCTCGGCATCGTTGTAGAACGCGGCGACCATGCCGATCTCGGCGGCCTGGCGCCCGGACGGGAAGTCCTCGACCTCCAGGCCCTCCATCGACGACAAGCGACCAACGCCTTCCTGGTAGATCAGCTTGATGTCGAACAGCGGCGAACGGCCGGCCCGGCGCGGCAAGCGCAAGGCTTCCACCAGTCGCTCGAACGGCAGGTCTTGATGATCCGAAGCCTCCAGCACCGCCCGGCGACAGGCCTCCAGCAACTGCGCCGCCGACTGCTCGGCATCGACCTCCACTTGCAGTACTAATTGGTTAACGAAGAAGCCGACCATTTCTTCAAGCTCGGCTTGATTTCGGTTGGCGATATCGGTGCCGATACGCACCCGACTGACCTCGGTACGCTGGCGCAGGACGAGGGTGAAACCGGCCAGCAGCAGCATGAACAGCGACAGATCGCGCTGTTGGGCAAAGTCGCGCACCTGCTGGCTGAGTTCGGCGCTGAAGGTGAAATGAGCACTGGCGCCTTCTTGCGCCGTGCGCCGGTCGCCATCGGCGGGCAACTCGAGCACCGCTTGTGGCTCGGCAAGGCGCTGCTGCCAGTAGTCGAGTTGGCGCTGCAACTCGCCGCCCTGCTCCAGCCACTGGCGCTGCCATTTGGCGAAGTCGGCGTACTGCACACTGTGCGCCGGCAGTTGCGGGGTCTGGCCACGGTTGAGGGTTGGATAGAGCGTGACGAATTCATTGATCAGGACGCGGAACGACCAGTCATCAGCGACGATGTGGTGCACCGTCAGCAACAGCACATGTTCGTCATCCGCGACCCGCAGCACCCGCACCCGCAGCAACGGACCATGGCGCAGGTCGAATGGCCGGGCGACCTCCTCGCGGGCCAGTTTCTGCGCTTCGACGTCCGGCGCCGGTCGATGCCGCAGGTCGCTGGCCTCGAAGCTCAACGGCAATTGTCCGTGCACCCGCTGCCAGGTGTGGCCGTCTTCTTCGTAAAAGGTGGTGCGCAACACGGCATGACGTTGCACCAGGGTTTCGAAGGTTCGGCGCAGGGCGTCGAGGTTCAGTTCGCCGCGCAGGCGCAAGGCACCCGGCATGTTGTACATCGAACTGTCCGGTTCGAGGTTCCACAGGAACCACAAGCGCTGCTGGGCAAAGGACAACGGCTGGCGTTCGCCGGAGGTATCCGCCACCATCGTCGGGCGCTCACAGCTGTGTTGCAGCGTCTGCACCTGAGCGGCGAAATCTTCAAGGCGCGGGTGTTCGAACAGGCTGCGCAAACTCACCGACAGGCCCAGGCGCTGGCGGATCTGCGAGACGATTTGTGTCGCCAGCAACGAGTGTCCGCCCAGTTCGAAGAAGCTGTTTTCCCGATCGACGCGACTGACCTGCAACACCTGCCGCCAAATCTGCGCCAGTTCGATTTCCAGTGCGCCTTGCGGGGCGCTGCCGACGTCGGCCTCCCAGACCTGAGGGGCCGGCAACGCGGCACGGTCGAGTTTGCCGTTGCGGTTGAGCGGCAACGCGGCCAGCAACACCAGTTGCGCCGGCAGCATGTACTCCGGCAGGCGCTCGCCCAGGGCGCGGCGTACGGTGTCGGTGAGTTGACGCGCATCAGCGTCCAGCAGTTCATCTGAAGCCGGCACCACATAGCCGATCAATTGCTTGCCGCCAACGCCTTCGTGCACCAGCACCGCGGCTTCGCTGATCATCGGCAAGCCTTGCAGATGCGCTTCCAGCTCACCCAACTCAACACGGAAACCACGGATTTTCACTTGATGATCGATGCGTCCCAGGTACTCCAGCGCACCGTCCTCGCGATAGCGAGCCAGGTCACCGCTGCGGTAAAGCCGCGCGCCCTGCGTGCTGGAAAACGGATCGGCGATGAAGCGTTCGGCGCTCAAGCCCGGTCGCTGGTGATAGCGCTGGGCAAGGCCTACGTCGCCGCCGATGCACAATTCGCCGACGCAACCGGTCGGCAGCAGGTGGCCTTCGCTGTCCAGCACATACAGCGCACGCCCCGGCAGGGCTTTGCCGATGGGCACGCCAATGTGATTGCGGGTATCGGTCAGTGTGCATTCGTGGGTACTGGACACCACCGTGGCTTCGGTTGGCCCGTAGGTGTTGAGCAGGCGCACATCGCCCAGACCGGCGGCGTGCCACAGCTTCAAACCTTCCAGCGACATGGCTTCGCCGCCGACGTGGACCTGACGCAAACGCCCCTTGTCCCGCTGCGGGTGCGCGGCCCACTCCTGAGACAGCAGGAACCAGTAGGCCGCCGGCAAATCCGCCAGGGTCACGCCATGCTCGATGATCTGGCGATAGAGGGTGTCGGTGTCCCACAGTTCATCGCCGCGCATCACCAGCGCCGCGCCCACGCACAATGGCGGGTAGCACTGCTCGACAAAGCCGTCGAAGCTGAACGTTGCGAATTGCAGCACGCGGTCTTGCGGGGTGAGTTGTGAATAGTGCGCCGCGATCACGCAAAACTCGCGCAGTGCGGCATGGGCCAGGCACACGCCTTTCGGGCGTCCGGTGGAGCCGGAGGTGTAGATCAGATAGGCCAGGTCTTCGGCGCTGGCGAGGTTGATCAGGTTGTCGGTGGAATACCCGGTGTCTGCGCCCGGCTCAAGCGCCAGGCGCGGCAAACCTTGCGGCAGCGCTACATCGGCCAGCAGGCCCGGTTGCGCCAGCAGCAGGTCCATGCCGCTGTCTTCGATCATGTAGGCCAGGCGCTCGGCCGGGTAATCCGGGTCCAGCGGCACATAACCGGCGCCGGACTTGAGGATCGCCATCAGGCTGACGATCATCTGCCCATTGCGCCGCACCGACAGGCCCACCCGCTGCCCCGGCGCCACGCCCTGGGCACGCAGGCGATGGGCGAGCTGGTTGGCTTGCGCATTGAGCTGGGCGTAGGTCAGGCACTCGTCACCGACCATCACCGCCAGCGCATCGGGGGTGCGTGCCGCTTGTTGCTCAAACCGCTGATGAGCCAACAACGGGCTATCGATTGGCGGCGCCGGCGGACGGGAACACGCCAGCACCATTGCTTGCGCCTGTGCATCCAGCAAGCTGACCGCGCCCAATGCCTGTTGTGGCTGTGCGACGAACTGCTCCAGCACCTGCAACAGGCTGGCACCCAACTGGCTGATCTGCGCGGCACTGAACCGGGTTCGGTCGAAACTGAAATCCAGGCGCAGGCTGGCGCCGACTTCGATGCCCAGGGTCAGCGGGTAACTGGTGATTTCGTGATTGTGCAGCGCACCGAAGGTCAGGCCCGCCGGCGCCCCTTGCTTGAGGGCTTCGGCCACCGGGAAGTTCTCGAACACCAGCAGGCTGTCGAACAGCGCCCCCTGTTGCCCGGCCCAGCCCTGAATGTCGTACAGCGGCACGTGTTCGAACTCGCGCAGGCTCAGGTTCAGGGCTTGCAGGTCGTTGAGCCACTGGGCCACCGACTGCCCCGCTTGCGGCGCGGCGATGATCGGCAAGGTGTTGATGAACAGCCCCAACTGCTGCTCTATGCCCGGCAGCGGCGCGGAGCGCCCGGCAATCGTTGCGCCAAACGCCACACAGGACTGGCCCGTGTAGCGTTGCAACAGCAGGCCCCAAGCGCCTTGCAGCAAGGTGTTGAGGGTGATTTTCTGCTGGCGGGCAAAATCGCTCAGGCGCTGTAGCGCGGCGCTTTCAAGGGTCAATTGATGTTCACCCATGCCGTACCCATGGGCAGGCGTCGGCAAGGCTTGCGCCAGCAGCGTCGGCGTTTCCAGCGGCGCCAGCGCCTGTCTCCAGAACTGTTCGGCGGCCAGCAGCGGCTGCTGTTGAATCCAGCCCAGATAGTCGCGGTATTGCCCCAACGGCCTGGCCAACGTCTGGCCGGCATAGTGCTGGATCACTTCGCCGAGCAACTGGGCGTTGCTCCAGCCGTCCATGAGGATGTGATGGCTGGTATGGATCAGGTGCCAGCCTTCACTGCCCCGGCGCACCAGCAGCAGGCGGAACAATGGCGCGGCGCTGAGTTCGAAGCCACGGCTGCGCTCCTCGGCGGCCAGTGCATCGAGATCGATGTCGGCTGCTTCGATCACTTGCAGTTGCAGGTCGATCTGGCGATGAATCACCTGATGCGCGCACTCAAGCCCCAGCCAGTGGAAGCTGCTGCGCAGGATGTCGTGTCGGTTGATCGCCGCCTGCCAGGCTCGGCCGAACGCGGCCAGTTCCAGGCCCTGGATGTCCAGGCGCAATTGATTGATGTAGGCCTCGGCCTGGGGTTCGTACAGGGTGTGGAACAGCATGCCCTGTTGCATCGGCGTCAGCGGGTAAACGTCCTCGATGGCCGGCGCCGCAACAGGCAAGACATCGAGTTGTGCCTGGGTGATGCGCGCCAGTGGGAAGTCCGACGGCGTAACCTGGCCTGGCGCTGTCGCGCAGCAATGTTCGATCAGTGTCTTGAGTTCTTCGGTATAGGCATCGGCCAGTGGTTGCACCGTGGACTCGGCAAACATGTCACGACTGAAGCCCCATTGCAGCGAGAGCTGCCCGCCATAGACCTGGCCCTCCACGGTCAGCCAGTTGGCCAGCGGTGCATCGTCGCCCTGAGCCTGGCCGCCGCTTTCCGGGGCCGGGACGAACAGTGCGGCGTCGTCGAACTGACGGTCGAACTGCCCCAGGTAGTTGAAGGTGATCCGTGGCGCCGGCAAGTCTTGCAGGGCCTGGCGCTGCGCCGGTTCGCCCAGGTAGCGTAGCAGTCCATAGCCCTGGCCTTTGCCGGGAATGGCGCGCAGTTGCTCCTTGATCGACTTGATCGAATTTGCCACCCCGGCCTCGGGTTGCAGGCGGACCGGAAACAGGCTGGTGAACCAGCCGACGGTGCGGCTCAGGTCGAGGTCGTCGGACAGGTCTTCGCGGCCGTGGCCTTCCAGCTGGATCAGCGTCGAGCCCTGCCCGCTCCAGCGGCAGATGACCCGCGCCAACGCCGTGAGCAACAGATCATTGACTTGGGTGCGATAGGCCGCCGGGGCCTGTTGCAGCAACTGGCGGGTCAGTTCCTCATCCAGTTTCGATTCGATCTTGTGCCCGTGGCGCTGCTGCAAGCTGCCCTGGGGGTTGTCGCACGGCAGGTCCCGGGCATCCGTCAGTTGCGCCTGCCAGTACGGCATTTGCTCCAGCAAGCTACCTGCATGCTGTTGCAGGTGCGCCGCCCAGGCTTGATAGGCGCTGGTCTTCTCGGGCAGCGCCACTTGCCGGTAAGCCTGTTGCAAGTCTTCGAGCAACACCCGCCATGACACCCCGTCCACGGCCAAATGATGAACCACCAGCAACAGGCGCTGACTGCCATCGTCGAGGCTGATCAGCAAGGCACGCAGCAGCGGCCCGCTTGCCAGATCGAGGCTGCGTTGCGCTTCATCGCACAGGGCGGTCAAGGCTTCGGTCGAAGACGCCCGACGTTGCCACAATCCAGCTGATTCGACTGGCGCTGCGTGGCGCTGCTGCCAGCCTTCGGCACCGTCGATGAAGCGCAGGCGCAAGGCGTCGTGGTGGTTGATGACGGTAACCAAGGCCGGCTCCAACACCTCAGGATTCAACGCGTCCCGGGGCGTCAGCAGCAGCGACTGATTCCAGTGCTGACGCTGGGCGATGGCCTGTTCGAAGAAGTAATGCTGTGCCGGGGTCAGGATCACCTCGCCACTGACCGGGCCTTGATCGACAGTGCTGCGGCTGTCGAACGCCGCGACCAGCGCCAGGCTACGCACGGTCTGGTACTGGAACAGATCCCGCGGGCTGAGGCGAATGCCCGCCTGGCGGGCACGGCTGACCACCTGGATGGAAATGATCGAGTCGCCGCCGAGCTCGAAGAAATTGTCTTCGAGGCCCACAGGTTCCGCGCCCAATACGTCCTGCCAGATCTGCGCCAGCGCGATCTGCATCGCATCTTGTGGCGCAACGAATGCCTGTTGCGGCGTGGCATCGGGCGGCGGCAAAGCCCTGCGGTCGAGCTTGCCGTTGGCGGTCACCGGCAAGGCGTCCAGCGGCATCAGGTAGGTGGGCACCATGAATTCCGGCAGGCTGTCGAGCAGCCAGGCCTTGAGGGTTTGCGGCCACTGCGCATCGGTGTCGGCGTTTTCCAGCACCAGATACGCCACCAGATGCTTGCCGCCCTGCACCAGCACCACGGCCTCACGCACCAACGCATGCTGCATCAGCCGGGTTTCGATTTCCCCCAGTTCGATGCGCAGACCGCGCAATTTGACTTGATGGTCGAGGCGCCCGAGGTACTCGATCACCCCATCGGCGCGCTGCCGCACGCGGTCGCCGGTGCGGTACAAACGCGCACCGTCATGGAAGGGGCACGGCACAAAACGCTCGGCGCTGAGCGCCGGACGGCGGTGATAACTGCGCGCCAGCCCGGCGCCACCGAGGTACAACTCCCCCGCCACGCCGGCCGGAACCGGCAGTAATTGTGCATCCAGCACATGGGTGCGCAGGTTGGCGATGGGCCGGCCGATGGGCACGCTGTCGGCGCCTTCGTCGATGCAGGTCCAGTGGGTGACGTCGATGGCCGCCTCGGTCGGGCCGTAAAGGTTGTACAACCCGGCGCCCGGCAGCTTTTTGAACACCTGCAATTGGGCATCCAGCGGCAAGGCTTCGCCGCTGCAGACGATGCGCTTGAGGCCGGCGCACGCCTCGACACCCGGTTCGTGGATGAACGCCTGGAGCATCGACGGCACAAAGTGCAGCGTACTGATGCCGTACTCACCGATCAGGCGGATCAACCGCGCCGGTTCACGATGCGCACCCGGCGGCGCCACCACCAGGCGCGCGCCGGTCATCAGCGGCCAGAAGAATTCCCACACCGATACGTCGAAACTGAACGGGGTCTTCTGCAACACCGAGTCGCCGCCATCCAGCCCGTAAGCCTGCTGCATCCAGCACAAGCGGTTGACCAGCGCCGCGTGACTGTTGCCGGCGCCTTTGGGCTTGCCGGTGGAGCCGGAGGTGTAGATCACATAGGCCAGGTTCAGTGGATGCACTTCAACTGGCGGGCAGGACTCGCTGTAGCCGTCGAGCCAGTCTTGCTCCTGATCCAGGGCGATGACCTTGACGCCCTCGGTGGGCAGTGCGCCGAGTAAAGTGCTTTGGGTGAGCAGCAGGCCAATCGCACTGTCTTCGATCATGTAGGCCAGGCGCTCAGCCGGGTATTCCGGGTCCAGCGGTACGTAGGCACCACCGGCCTTGTGAATCGCCAGCAGGCCGATGACCATTTCCAGTGAACGCTCGACACAGATCCCCACCAGCACATCCGGGCCGACACCCTGCTCGCGCAAGCAGTGCGCCAGTTGATTGCTGCGGGCGTCGAGTTGCGCGTAGCTGAGCTGACGATCGCCAAACACCAGTGCCGGCGCGCCGGGGGTGCGTCGGGCCTGGGCCTGGATCAACTGGTGCATGCACTGCTCGACCGGATAGATCTCGGCGGTGCGGTTCCAGTCCCGTACCAACACTTGCTGCTCATCCGCCGTCAGCATCGGCAACTCGCCGATTTTTTGCGTCGAGTCGTCGACTATCGCCTGCAACAGGCTCGTCCAGTGCCGGGCCATGCGCGCGATGGTATCGGCCTCGAACAGGTCGCTGGCGTAGGTCAGCGCGGCGTGCAGCTTGCCGCCCTTCTCCCAGGTGTCGAGGGTCAGGTCGAACTGGGTGGTGCGGCTTTGCCAGTCGATGCTGCCCAGCTCCAGGCCGGACGCGGTGCTGACCGAGGCCATGTCGGCCACATGCGGCTGGTGGTTGTACATCACCTGGAACAGCGGCGTGTGGCTGAGGCTGCGCTCCAGTTTCAGCGCTTCGACCAGGCGCTCGAACGGCAGGTCCTGATGGGCCTGGGCGCCAAGGGCGGTTTCCTTGATGGCGCGCAGCAGGTCGTCGACCCGGGTCTGGCCGTCCAGTTGGGTACGCAGTACCTGGGTGTTGACGAAGAAGCCGATCAGGCCTTCGATTTCCGCGCGGTTGCGGTTGGCGATGGGCACGCCGACGCGGATGTCGGTTTGCCCGGTGTAGCGATGCAGTAAAGTGTTGAAAGCGCCGAGCAACAGCATGAACAGGGTGATGTTGTGCTTCTGCGCGGTGCTGCGCAGTTGCTCGGCCAGTTGCGCCTGGACCGCGAATTCGTAGCGGGTACCGCGATAGCTCGGCATCGCCGGGCGCGAATGATCCAGCGGCAGTTCCAGCACAGGATGTTCATCGCCCAATTGCGCCTGCCAGTACGCCAGTTGCCGCGCCTGCTCGCCCGCCTCCAGCCAGCGGCGCTGCCACAGGGCGTAGTCGCTGTACTGGATAGGCAGCGGCGTCAGCTGCGGTTGCGTGCCGGCATCGAAGGCGTCGTAGCAGCGGATGAATTCGTCGATCAGCACGTTCATCGACCAGCCGTCGGAGACGATGTGGTGCAGGGTCAGTAACAGCACGTGCTCAAGCCCTGCGAGCTTGAGCAAGGTGACCCGCAGCAGCGGACCGGTCGACAGATCGAACGGCAGTACCGATTGCTGTTCGGCGGTTTCAGCCACGGCACGTTCGCGCTCCTCGGCGGGCAGTGCGCTGAAATCCACCTGCTCGATGACCAGCGGCGCGGTGGCCAGGACTTGCAACAGGCTGTCATCGGCCTGACGAGCGAACACCGTGCGCAGGGTTTCATGCCGCGCCACCAGGCTGGCGAACGCCTGTTCCAGCGCCGACAGGTTCAGGCACCCGGTCAACCGCACCGCGCCCGGCAGGTTGTAGGCACCGCTGTGGGGATCCAGTTGCCAGAGGAACCACATGCGTTGCTGGGCGTACGACAGCGCCTGGCGATCCTCAGCCTCGATGCTGGCCGGAATCGGAAAACGGGCGAAATCCACGCCCTCCTTGTGCAAGGCCGCAAGGAACATTTGACGCTTTTCCAGGGGCAACCCGATAAACCGGCGAGCGAGTTTCAAGGAGTCTTCAGCATTCATCTATCGGCATCCGCATCAGTAGGCAGCAGGCGCAAGGGCGCGTCGTCCCTATAAAACGAATGCAGGCGGGAAAAATTAGCGGATGGGAACAAGTATCAGGAGGGAGTGAAACGCGAAATTCGGGGCTACTGAAAATCAAAAATGTGGGAGCGAGCTTACTCGCGATAGCTGCGTGTCAGGCACCATTATTGCCGGCTGACACGACGCCATCGCGAGCAAGCTCGCTCCCACAGGGATCGGGTAGAATTTTGGAGTGGTGTTAACCCACGGCAGCCATGGAAAGCCGCCGATGATGCACCTCAAGCTGATCCTTGATCACCCGCAGCACCTTCGCTTCCTGCTCATGGATGAAGAAGTGCCCGCCAGCCAGCATGTCCACCGAAAAACTGCCACGGGTTTCCTGGCTCCAGCCGATCAACTGTTCGGTGGTGGCGCGGTCGGCCTTGCCGCCGAGCACGTGCACCGGGCACCTGAGCAACGGGCGCTGCACCGGCTCGAAACGCCCGCACAGCAGGAAGTCCGCGCGCAACACCGGCAGGGTCAGGCTCATCAACTCTTCATTGGCCAGGATCTCTTCGCTGGTGCCGTTGAGGGTGCGCAATTGCTCGATCAGTTCGGCGTCGGTTTTCGGCTCGGCATACTGACGGTCGTAATCGGCGCGCAGCGGCGGTGCGGCGGTGCCCGAGGCGAACAGCGCCACCGGTTCCGGGCAACCCAGCGAGCGAAACGCATGGGCCATCTCGCAGGCCAGCAGCGCCCCCATGCTGTGGCCGAACAACGCGTACGGCGCCTTGAGCGTGGCTTTTTGTTCCTGGGCCAATTGCAGCGCCAGGCGGCGCATGTCGGTGTGCAAGGGCTCACCGTAGCGCGCGCCCCGCCCCGGAAGCTCCACCGGTTGCAGCTTGAGCCACTCCGGCAGTTTTCGCCGCCAACGGCTATAGACCATGGCACTCGCGCCCGAATAGGGCAGGCACAGCAATGTCAGCGGGGTCACCGGGCTTTCCTCGAAAGTTATCTGTAAAGAGAACGGATGAGGTGCCCAAAGAATTAGCCATGTGAGTAACCCTGTGGGAGCGAGCTTGCTCGCGATAGCGGAGTGTCAGTCGACATCATAAGTGCCTGACACACCGTCATCGCGAGCAAGCTCGCTCCCACAGGAGGCTGTTTCCAGCATTGAATCTCTATTTCAGATGGCGATAGCTCGGGATTGCCGAACCGAGCACCACTGCCCCCGCCGCAATCGCCAGCCAGAACCCGCTGCGCGCGCCGAAGACGTCCACCAGCCAGCCGGAGCCGGCGGCGCCGATCGCCACGCCGATGCTCAGGCCGGTGACCAGCCAGGTCAGGCCTTCGGTGAGTTTGGCCGGCGGTACGATCTGCTCCACCAGGGCCATGGCGACAATCAGCGTCGGCGCGAAAAACAGGCCGGCGACAAACACCGCCAATGACAAACCGAAAATGTTCGTCGCCAGCAGCAACGGCAAGGTGGTCACCGCCGTCGCCACCCCGCCGTACAGGAACAGGCGCGCCAGCGGCACTTTAGAGCGCAGTGCGCCGAACGCCAACCCGGCCAGGCACGAGCCGATGGCGTACACCGACAGCACGATGCTCGCCGCCGCCGGTTGGCCCTGATGCTGGGCGAAGGCGACGCTGACCACGTCCACCACGCCAACAATGGTGCCCATGGCGACCATCAACAGCATCAGCAACTGAATGTCGCGGGAACGGATGATCGAGCCCTGGTGATGCTCTTCATGGGGATGCACCGGCGGCTCCGTGCTGCGCTGCAGGACGAATGCGGTGACGCCGATGGCCAGCGCCAGCAAGGCCGCCAGCGGCCCGGCCTCGGGGAATGCCACCACGCACAACCCCACCGACAGTGGCGGCCCGACAATGAAGCAGACTTCGTCCAGCACCGACTCCAGGGCGTAGGCGGTTTGCAACTCGGGGCGGCCGCGATACACCTCAGTCCAGCGTGCCCGCACCATCGCCGACATGCTCGGCATGCAACCGGCCAGCGCGGCGAAGAAAAACAGCGTCCAGTGCGGCGCCTGCAACCGCGTGCACAGCAACAACAGCAACAGTGCCCCACCGCCCAGCAATGCCGATACCGGTAGAATCCGCCCCTGGCCAAATCGATCCACCAGCCGCGACACCTGAGGCGCACAAAACGCCGTGGCCAGAGCGAACGTCGCCGCCACCGCGCCGGCCATTGCGTAGCCACCCTGCAACTGCGAGAGCATGGTGATCAGGCCGATGCCGGTCATGGAAATCGGCATGCGCGCGATCATTCCGGCCAGCACGAATGCGCGGCTGCCGGGGGCTTTGAACAACTCGCGATAGGGGTTTGCCATGGGACGGGTCTCATCAGGGGACTGCACGTTGCCACAACGGCTGATTGCGGGGGAAGCGTGGAATTGTTGGTTGAATGTGAAGGCCCCATCGCGAGCAAGCTCGCTCCCACAATTGATTGGTGCAGGCAGTTCTTTGTGGAAGCGAGCCGAACGGAAATACCTTGTTGCCAGCCATGACATCCCCACCTAACATCCTTGATGAACGGGTACAGCGGAGCTGTGCAGAACCACCCGAATTCAAGGAACCAGAATGACCCAACGCATCCATCGCAGCATCGCCTCCCCGCTCCGAAACGGTTTGAACCGCGAAGAACTCTGGGAGGCCGACGACAAGGGCCTGATCAAATGCTGGGAAGTCGGCCGCCAGCGCGCCGCCCGCTTCCCCGACCTCGCCCGACAGTGCCTCGCCGGCGAGTTGCCGGTACTGGGCTGGAAAGGTGGCGTCAGCCGCAGCCTGAAGAAACTCGAAAAGTACGGCTCCCTCAAATACCTCGCGCAGTGGCAGGGGCTGCGTGGGGAAGATCTGGATGTTGATTTGAACCAGGAGCGGGCGCTGACTTGCTCGCGAACCGGGATGGTGGTGACGTTTACCCCGGACCGGGCGAAGTATTTCAATCAAATAGCGGAAGTTGAATCCTAGGAGCAGGGACGATGGTCGATTTGCATCAGGAATTTCAAAACAGTGGATTTTTCCACGAAGCACGCATTGATAGACGTTCAGCCGACGCACTGGTAGGCATTACGGCTGGACTCGCTGCCGATGGCCAGATCAACCAGCAGGAAGCCGAGTTTCTCAAGAGCTGGATCGAAGTTCATTTGTGTCATCTGGGTGATCCGGTCGTGAACATCCTCTACAAACGCCTCTCCGACATGCTGAGTGATGGTGTGCTGGACTCCGAAGAATCGGCTGAGCTACTGGATATGCTGCACCAGTTTGCAGGTCTGCCGGTTGGCTCTGACCAGATCTTCACAACGCCTTGCAGTCTTCCACTCGACAACCCTGCCCCCACACTGAACTTGGTTGATCGGATTTTCCTGTTCACCGGAGTCATGGCTTACGGTCCGCGCAAAGAATGTGAATCGCTGATTGTCGAACGCGGCGGTCAGATCGGTGGTTCGGTCAGCAGAAAAATCAACTATCTCGTGGTGGGCAGCATCGGAAACGATCAGTGGCTTCATAGCACTTATGGAACCAAGATCAAAAAAGCGGTCGAGCTAAGAGAGAGCGGTGTTCCTATCGCGATCATCAGTGAAGAACACTGGCAAAGGGTGCTGTTCGGGTGACCGTGGGGTAACTGCATCAGGCTCAGGCTAAAAGATGCTCAAGGCACCATTGAATCTGCACCAACACTGACCGAAAACCGCTCCCGATATGCCTGCGGCGTCACGCCCATGGCCCGCAGGAAACTGCGGCGCAGGGTTTCTTCGCTGCCGAAGCCGCATTGCACCGCTACTCGTTTGATCGGCACGCCGGTATCGCTGAGCAAACGTCGCGCGGTTTCGACGCGGATCAGTTCGATGGCCCGGGCCGGGGTCTGGCCGGTGTCGGCGCGGTAGTGGCGCACGAAGCTGCGTTCGCTCATGCCGGCCTGCAAGGCCAAGGTCGGAATGCCAAGGTCGTGGGCCAGATTTTCGCTGATCCAGGCGTGAAGTTCATCGAAACGGTTGCCTTCCTGTTGCAGTGACAGGGTCACGCTGAATTGCGACTGGCCACCCGGACGTTTGAGAAACACCACCAGTTGCCTCGCGACTTCTAGGGCCATGGTGCGTCCCAGGTCTTCTTCGACCATGGCCAACGCCAGGTCGATGCCGGCGGTCACCCCGGCCGAGGTCCAGACCGGGCCGTCGTTGATGAAGATCGGGTTGGGCTCGACGTGCAGTTGCGGATGCTGCTGCGCCAGTTGCTCGCAACGGGTCCAGTGGGTGACCACGCGCCGGCCGTCGAGCCAGCCGCTGGCCGCCAGCAGGAACGCACCGGTGCATACCGAGGAAACCCGCCGGCAGCCACGAGCATGTTCGCGCACCCAGGCGACCAACGGCGCATCTTGCGCCGCTGCGTAAACACCCCAGCCACCGGCGATGATCAGGGTATCAGTGCCCTCATCCGGCAACGGTTCGGCCAACAGCGCCAACCCCGCCGACGACATCACCGCCCCGCCGCCACTGGTAATCACCGTTGGTGCGTAGGGTGGCGGCAGGCCTTGCTGGCGGGCTATGTCGTTGGCCGAAGCGAAAACCTGCAACGGCCCGGTGACGTCGAGCAATTGCACGTTGGCGAAAGCGAGTACATGGATGGTTTTCGACATTTGGCGTAATTCGTGGGGATATTGGCGTATACGCCAAAGCCTACGAGCCTAGAGTCAAACCGTCCACCCACTTCACGAGAAAAAACACCATGACGTTGCAGATCGGTTTTCTGTTGTTTCCACAGGTTCAGCAACTGGACCTGACCGGCCCTTACGACGTACTGGCCTCGCTGCCGGATGTGAAAGTGCATCTGATCTGGAAAGACCTGATGCCGGTCACCGCCAGCACCGGCCTGCTGTTGAAACCGACCACCACCTTCGATGAATGCCCGGCACTGGACGTGATCTGCGTGCCCGGTGGCAGTGGTGTCGGACCCTTGATGGAAGATGACCAGACTCTGGACTTTCTCAAGGCCCAGGCCGCCAACGCGCGGTACATCACGTCGGTGTGCACCGGCTCGCTGGTGCTGGGTGCGGCGGGATTGCTCAAGGGCAAACGCGCCACCACTCACTGGGCCTATCACGAACTACTCAAGCCGCTGGGCGCAATCGCAGTGCAAGACCGGGTGGTTCGTGACGGCAATCTGTTGACCGGTGGCGGCATCACCGCCGGTATCGACTTCGCCCTGACCCTGGCCGCCGAGCTGTTCGACCAGGCCACCGCCGAGTTGGTGCAACTGCAACTGGAATACGCCCCGGCCCCGCCGTTTACCGCGGGCAGCCCCGAGACGGCCCCGGCCAGTGTGCTGGAAGAGGCTCGCCAGCGGGCTGCCGGCTCGTTGAAACTGCGGGCGCAGATCACCGAGCGCGCGGCGGCGAAACTCGATCGACAGTGAAAAAATGGCGGCGGGAACCCGGTTCCTGCCGCCACGACTTTTCATGCGCGCAAAAAAAACCCGCCGAAGCGGGTTTTTCCAAGACCATGACGACTCCTTGTCGTAGCGTTCCTTGCATATGGTCGATCATCCATGATCCTGAGCACATCCTGTGCTTCAGTGGGTGAGACCAGATTACGCTTCGGATCCAATTTGTAACAGGCGATATCGCTACCATCGCGTGTAAGACATTCGCTATAAACCACCCTCCGAAAACCCTTAGACGCCTCAGGTTTCGAGCCGACTTCAGCCACTCTGTTGCTCGTGGGCTTTGGCATTGTCGATCAAAAACTGCTCGATATTGTTCATTTGCTCTTCCCAGCCACGACTGTCCATGCGGAAAGCCCTTTCGCGACGAGCCTGGGGAATGTGATCGAAACCGGACTCGGAGACCTTGAGCAACGTGCCGTTGTCCATGTCTTCGAGCTCGAATTTCACCAAGGTGGTGGGTTCCTGGGAGTAATCGACTTCAGGGTTCACGGCATACGGGTGCCAGCGAAACGAAAGCAGCCGCTCCGGCTCGACCCGCTCTACCAGTACATTCCAGCGCAAATGTTCATAACCGGGATAGGTAACCTGCCCCTGGGTCCATTCGCCTGCCACAAAGCGCTTGCCTTCCAGCGCCACGCCAAACCACTGTCCGAACACTTCGGCATTGGCCAGCACACGCCAGACCTGTGAACGCTTGGCCTTGAGCAGGATTTTCCTTTCGATGCGATCAGATGCTGGGTTCATAAGTCACCTCCTGTACTTGAACAGTAGGTCAGTAAGACCACAAGACCAACTCTAAAGTTGTACCAATCGGGATAAGCAATCAACCATACCTGAGATATTCGGTTGCATTTGCGTGGATAAGTTCTGGGCAATCGCAAAGTCAGCGGGTCGAAACTGCTAACGTTCGCCCTCGAAACAGCATGGAAAAGGATAGCGACATGAAAAATCTGCGCGGCAGTTGCCTGTGCAAGGCCATCGAATACGAGCTCGATAGCCTCGACATGCCCATCAGCCACTGCCATTGCCAAACCTGCCGCAAGGCACACGCAGCGGCTTTTGCATCGACCGCCGGAGTCATGCGCGAGCATTTTCGCTGGACCAAAGGCCAGGATCGCCTGAGCCACCATGAATCGTCGCCGGGCAAGTTTCGGTATTTCTGTTCAGTCTGCGGTTCACACCTGATGGCCGAACGGCCGGCCCAGCCTCACGTGATTGTTCGGGTGGCGACGCTGGATACCGATCCGCGGATGACGCCCCAAGCGCATATCTGGACGTCTCACGATGTGCCATGGCTTGAATACGATTCGGTGGAAAAGCACGTGCAATGGCAAGCGTAGAGAGCCAAATGCCCCTCGGCGCTACACTGCACCTCTCTTTCGGTCACAGCGAGCACTCCAGCATGAACCCACGCTTACTCTTGGCGCTGACACCCCTGTTGTTCACCTCCATGGCGTTCGCCGTGGACTGCGACAACGCCAGCGATCAGGCGACGATGAACCAGTGCGCGGCGCAGCAGAACGCGGCCGCCGACAAGGAATTGAATGCGCTGTACCAGCAGATCACTTCGCGACTCAAGAGCAACCCGGACAGCAAAAAGCAGTTGGTGGGTGCGCAGCGGGCGTGGATTGCGTTCCGCGATGCCGAGTGCAAATTTTCGGCATCCGGGGTGGAAGGCGGGAGTGTGTATCCGCTGATATACAGCAACTGCACCACGGAACTGACCAAGGCACGGGTTCAGACGTTCAAGAACTACCTGAAGTGCCAGGAGGGGGATATGAGTTGCCCGGTGCCGGGGGTTTGATTTTTGCTGTTTTTGCGGTGTTTTTGAGGGCCCCATCGCGAGCAAGCTCGCTCCCACAGGGGATTAGGATGTACTCGCAATGCCGGCGTCACCACAAAAACTGTGGGAGCGAGCTTGCTCGCGATGAGGTCGGCACATTCAACATTGATGTTGCCTGACATGCCGCTATTGCGAGCAGGCTCGCTCCCACAGGGTTCAGTGGTGTTCACACAATAGTGACCACACCAAAAATCCACTGTGGGAGCGGGCTTGCCCGCGAAGGCGTCAGTTCAGGCGCCGCAATTACCGGACAAAAATCTGCGCCGTGGTAATCGCCATGTCTCCGCCCGGCAACTTGATGCTGCCCGTCTGTTTCAGGCTGTCGGCATCAAAGATCGCCACGTCGTTGAACGTCCCCGCCAGGTAGATCTTGCTGCCGTCCTTGTTGAAGGAAATGCAGTAATACGAGTGATCGAGCGCGGCGGACTGGAGCATTTTCTTCTGCTTGATGTCGTACTTGGCCAGGCGGTTGAGTACACCAAACATCAGGTTCGGGTCCTTGGGCGAACGCATGCCGCTGAAGTAGATTTCGGTCAGAGGCCCGAAGTCGGTGGTTTCGGTCTTGCCGGTCTTCAGGTCGACGCTGAACAGGCCGTACAGGTATTCGGCGGTGGCCGGGTCCTGTTTCTTGTCCTTGAATTTCGCCGCGGTGTACAGCAGCGAGAAGTCATGCCGGTAGGTCTGCTGGTTCCACACGTAGAGCACGTCCGGCGCGCTGTAGTTCGGGCGCTTCCAGTGCCGGCTGGGGATCAGCACATCGAACTTGCCGCTCTGCACGTTGACCTTGTAGACATCCGCCCCCGCCACGTACAGCGTGCCGTCGTCACCGCTCTGCATGATGGTCAGTTGGCGCGGCGCCGGGAAACTGCGCAGCGGCTTGGCGTCCATGCCGGCATCGGTCGAATACACGTCGAGCCGTGGCTGCTGCACTTCGTAGCGATCATTCATCATCAGCGTCGGGTTGGCGACGGTGTACAGCTCCTTGCCGTCGTGGCTGACCGTGAAGGCGAACATGGACCTGGCCTTCTCACCCGGCTTCTGGGTGATGCTGGCGTGGAACACCTGCTTGCAGTTGTCCAGTTCGACACCGTAGACATCCGCATAGTGATTGTTCAGCACGTAGGCGGTCTTGCGGTCCGGCGACAACTGCACGGAGCCGGGGCCGAAGGCATCGGGCATCTTGCAGGTCTTGAACAGCGTGTCGGTGGCCAGGTCGATCACGTGCAGGTTGTTCGGGTAGTTGGTGGTCACCATGTATTCGTGACCGACTTGCAGCGCGGTATTTTCATCGGCCAGAACACTGACAGAACAGCTGCTCAGGACGGCGAACGCGGCCAGGCCGCAGGCTTTGATGTTACGCATGCTGGAATCCTTCTTCTGTGATCACTTGTCTTTGGGGAAGACAGTGCCGAGGTTGCGCCAGTTGTCGTTGGACGCCTGGGCATCCTTGTTCCAGTCCGGGTAGGTGCTCATCATGTCGGGCACCTGGGCCGGCCACCAGCAAGGGTCGGAGCACCCGTAGAGGTCGGCCTCCATTGGCTGGCACAGCGACGACACACCGCCAAACGCATCGATTTCCCAGCCCGGGTCGGTGGTCGAGGCACAGCCCGCCACGGAACTCATGGCCACCACTTCTTCTATGCGGTTTTCATCCGCGGCCTGATCCAGCTTCAACGCTTTGTTATTGATTGCCTTGAGATGTTTCATATCAGTGAGCCTTGCGCGGAGTGATGTAACTGCTGATGAACGCAGGGTTATTGGCCATGATCCGGGTGTAGACCTCGATGCCGAAGTCGACCCAGTCACGCATCAGTTCGCAGTAGTGATAGGTTGGGTGGGTCGGATCGCCATAGCGGGCGTAGCTCTCGTGGTAGCAGCCGCCGGAACACAGGTTGCGGATCTGACAGTCTTCGCAGCCGGTGTTGGTACGGTCCAGGCGCTGGGACAGGAAGTCGTTCAACTCCACCTGTTTCACACCGCTATGGACGTTGCCGAAGGTCGGCAGGCTCGAACCGGTAAAACGGTGGCACAGGTTCAGCTCGCCCTTGTGATCCACCGCCAGCATCTTCAGGCCCGCGCCGCATGGCAGGGCTTTCTTGTGGCCTTCGTGGATGTCGGTGATGAGCTGGTGCAGGTTGGAGAAACCGATGTTGCGGTGCTCCAGCGCCGCTTCCAGGTATCGACGACCCAGCGCCTTCATGTTGGCGAACACCTGCACCAGTTCATCGCTGGTGAGGTTGAAGCTGCTGATGTCGCCGGAGGTCACCGGGGCAAAGCCGACTTCGGCAAAACCCAGTTCGTTGAACAGGTGATCCCAGATGGTTTCGACGTCGGTCACGCCGGTGGTGAGCGTTACGCGAGCTCCGACCGGACGGCTGTTGTAGCGCGACAACAGCATCTCGGCCTTGCGCCGCACCACGTCATAGGTGCCCTGCCCGCCCACGGTGATGCGGTTGCGGTCGTGCACGGTCTTCGGCCCGTCGATGCTCACCGACAGCCCGAAACGATGGGCATTGAGGTAATCCACCGTTTCTTCGGTGAGCAACGTGGCGTTGGTGGTCATGACGAATTCGACGAACTTGCCCGCCTCGTGAAAACGCTTCTCACAATAGTCGACCATGTACTCGATCAGCTTGCGGTTGCTCAGCGGTTCGCCGCCGAAGAACACCACGGTGAAACGCTCTTCGTCCGGGGATTCGCGCAGCAGCATTTCCACCGAGGCGATCGCCGTTTCGACGTCCATTTTCTTGCCCGCCGACGGCTTGTCGAGGTCTTCCTTGTAGCAATACGTGCAGCTCAGGTTGCAGCCGGTGTTGACGTTGAGCACCACGGTATTGATCGCCGTGCGCTCGACCCGTTTGGTGGCGATGTCGGGGGTCAGCGGCGAGCCGTCGCTGACCAGTTCCAGGGCCATCAGCTCGCGCAGGGTCTCGGTGATTTCCTCGCCGTTGAAACGCGCGGCCAGGCGCTGGATCAGGTCGTCCGAGGAACAACCTGGCCCGCGCAAGGTGTCGATGATGGTGCCCGTCAGTTCATCGCTGGCGAACAGCGAACTGCTGGGGATGTGAAACAGCATGCGGTCGGCATCGACCTGCACTTCGTGCAGGTTGCGTTCGACCAGATTCAAGATAGCGCCCATGGCAAACCTCCTGTGCAGGCCCCGCTTGGCGGGGCTTGCGGTCATTCCGAAAAGTGTCTGAAGCCTGTGCCGTCAGCCAACTCACGGAATGGGTGGATTGTTCCAGCGTTGCACGGTCACGATCAGGTGGCCTTCGCCGGTCAGGGATTTCCCTGCGTCGTCGACGGCGGCGATCACCTTGAGGTTGCCGGCATTGTTGGTGGACATCTTGCGTGCCGGGTTCGGCCCGGCATCGCCCGGAGTGAACACGCCGGTGTCGGCCTGCATGGTGCCGGCGAACTTGACGTCTTCGTCTTCCCTGGCGCGGTCGTCGAAGGCCTCGACTTTCCACTGTGCCGGGAACACACCGATGCGGTACGGCTTGCCATCAGCGCCCTTACCCCAGGCTTCCGCGTCGAAACGGCCCTGGACTTTCGGCGTCGAACCACCGCCCTCGCCGATCCGTGCCACCGAGAATTCCGGCACAACCTTGACCGAGGCGATCTTGCTGTACACCGACAGGCTCGGGCCCTTTAGCGTGCCGACGCTGACCGCGCGCAAACCTGGCTGGGCATTGGCGGCGGCCTTGAGCTTGACCTTGATCCGCTCAGGGCTCTGCTCGACCACTTCGAGCACTTCCACGCCTTTGCCGAAGTCCGGCTTGCCGGTCAGGCCGCTGCCGATCAGGGTCACTTCGGTTTCGCTGCCGGCCTTCAGATAACCCGGCTGGACCGCCAGCAAACGGTTGGAGCCTTGCTTGGCGGCGACGAAGTCCAGGCCACGCTCGTCGTGCTCGGCCTCGAACATCCGGCCCTGCATCGCATTGCCCTGGGCGGCGAACACCTGGCGCATGGTCACGCCATCGATGGTCACGTTGCCGCGCCATTCGTAGCCGGTGTAGAGGATTGCACTGCCGTCGCCGTTGAACGGCGTGCCGTCGGCATACTGGCCTTTGACGCTGACCTTGAAGGTGTCGCTGCCATCGGCACTCACGGTCATTACACCCGCCAGCTCACCCTTGCCCGGCAAGTGGCCGCTGAAGCTCCAGTCGCCCACCAGGGCATCGGCTTTCGGCGCCGCGCTCTGCCATTTTTTCCAGGCCGGGTTGTCCAGCGGATAACGCTTGGCCAGCAGCGGCACCATCTCTTTGCGGGCCATATCGAACCAGTCGCGGTCCCGGGACAGCGCCTGGTACTCCAGGGACGGCCACTGACCGAGGTGGAAATTCACCAGGCGTTCCCACTCCTGGGCCGGACGCCGTTGCAGGGCAACCCGCGCACCGGAGTGGCAGCGGCCGCACATCTGGCTGGTCTGGTCGTCGAACTGCTCGACGGTATTGAGCCGGCGCTCCAGTGCATAGCGCACGCCGTCGGTTTCGCTCGGCGCCAGGCCCTGGGTGTCGGCCAGGTATTTGACCAGCGTGCGACGGTCGTCATCGCTGATCTGCAAACCGTGCATTGTCTGCATCCGGGCAATGCTCATCAGCCAGCCTTCCGGCGTTTTGCGCTGGTGGCTGATGCGGCTGAGGGCGTTATCGGCTTCGGGGGTGTGACAGCCCTGACAGGTTTCCTTGAGGATGGTCTGGGCGTCGCGGGCTGCCAGGCTATGAGGCGAATGCAGCGCTACAAAAGCGGCTACGGCCAGCAGGCTGGCGCTCATGCCTGATCGGAGTTTTCTCTTCATCAACGTCGAACCTCGCACGGTGCGTTCTTATTGTTGTGGCTTATCGTTTTTATGGTTTCTGCCGCCGGCGTTGATCCGCTGACGGAGGCAAGAGAAACGTCTGCGATGAGCAATACACGGAGCGTGCCAGCTTATTAATATCTCAATGAATCAATGACTTGTGACTAATAACCGGTTTTTTTCGGGAGACGTCATGGGCGTTGCACGTTTAATTTCGCGACAACTGTTTCACTCTGAGACAAGCATAGTTTTCTGTAGGAGCGAGCCTGCTCGCGATGGTCGTTAACGATATCGCGTGCTTACAGGCTAAACGTGGTGCTCTTTTGTCCATCGCGAGCAGGCTCGCTCCTACAGGGTGTCGTGTTCGGGGCGTCTCACATCGTCGCAATTTGCGACGTTTATCGATCTCAGGGTGACCCCGGAAATATCTGTCACCCCACTGGATCGGGCCTTCGGGCCGAAAAAACACAACTGGCACAGGCATTGCGAAAGCCCGGTTCTCACGAACAACAAGAGGCCTCGCCAATGTCGCTCCCAAACCTGCTTCCCGCCACTTCGGCATTCATCCAGCGCGCCCCGCGCATGCTTATCGGCGGTGACTGGGTCGAGGCCGCCGACGGCCAGACCATGCCCCTGCACAACCCGGCCACCGGTGAGGTGCTGTGCGTGGTGCCACGGGCAACACCGGAAGATGTCGACCGTGCGGTGCTCGCCGCCCGCCAGGCGTTCGACGATTCGGCCTGGACCCGCACCCGTCCCCGGGAGCGGCAGAACCTGCTGTGGAAACTCGCCGACCTGATGCAGCGCGACGCCGAACTGCTGGCGCAACTGGAATGCCTGAACAACGGTAAAAGCGCGGCGGTGGCCCAGGTGATGGACGTGCAACTGGCCATCGACTTCCTGCGCTACATGGCCGGTTGGGCGACCAAGATCGAAGGTTCTACGGTTGACGTGTCGGCACCGCTGATGCCCAACGACCAGTTCCACAGCTTCATCCGCCGTGAAGCGGTGGGCGTGGTCGGTGCCATCGTTGCCTGGAACTTCCCGCTGTTGCTGGCCTGCTGGAAACTCGGCCCGGCCCTGGCCACCGGCTGCACCGTGGTGCTAAAGCCGGCCGACGAAACCCCGCTGAGCGCACTTAAACTTGCCGAACTGGTGCTGGAAGCCGGTTATCCCGAAGGCGTATTCAACGTGGTCACCGGCACCGGCATCACCGCAGGTTCTGCCTTGACCCACAACCCGCTGGTGGACAAGCTGACCTTCACCGGCTCCACCGCCGTCGGCAAGCAGATCGGCAAGATCGCCATGGATTCCATGACCCGGGTCACCCTGGAGCTAGGCGGTAAATCACCGACCATCGTCATGGCCGACGCCGACCTGAAAACCGCCGCGGCCGGGGCTGCCAGTGCGATCTTCTTCAACCAGGGCCAGGTCTGCTGCGCAGGCTCGCGGCTGTATGTGCAGCGCAAGCACTTCGACAATGTGGTGGCGGACATCAGCGACATTGCCAACGCCATGAAACTCGGCAATGGCCTGGACCCGAGCGTCGACATGGGGCCCTTGATCTCGGCGCGCCAGCAGGAACGCGTCTACGGGTACATCGAAAAGGGCCGGGAAAGCGGCGCGACCATCGCCTGCGGTGGCGAGCAGTTCGGGCCTGGGTTCTTCGTCAAGCCAACGGTAATTGTCGACGTCGATCAGAAGCACTCACTGGTGCAGGAAGAAATCTTCGGCCCGGTGCTGGTGGCCATCCCGTTCGATGACGAAGCCGATGCCCTGCGCATGGCCAATGACAGTCCGTATGGATTGGGCGCGAGCATCTGGTCCAATGACCTGGCGGCGGTGCACCGGATGATTCCGCGCATCAAGTCAGGATCGGTGTGGGTCAACTGCCACAGCGCCCTGGACCCGGCGCTGCCGTTCGGAGGCTACAAGATGTCCGGGGTCGGGCGTGAGATGGGGTATGCGGCGATCGAGCATTACACCGAGTTGAAGTCGGTGCTGATCAAGTTGTGATTCGTAGCGTCCTTCAGGTCGCCTTCGCGAGCAAGCCCTCTCCCACATTGGAATGCGTTCCCCTGTGGGAGCGGGCTTGCCCGCGAAGGCGTCCCCCAGCCACTACGCCGCTGTTTCGCGGTCCAGTGGGCGACCCACCCCATATTTTGCGCCGGCCCGAAGCGCGTGACGAAGCTTCAGGGCCGGCCGTTCGACGCAGTAGTACGAAACGCCGCTGAGCAGCAACGACAAGGCCAGCACTGTTGCAACAACGGCCCCATCGTAGGCAACCGACCAGACAGCGTGCAGGAAGTACATCACCACATAGTGATTCAGGAACACGCCGTAGCTGATATTGCCGAGGAATTCGTCAATCCGGTGAAACCGAAGCTTTGTCAGCAGGTACACGGCGGGCACGCCCAGCGCTATGCCGGCGGTCACTTCGGCATTGAACGGCCGGCGCTCTATCCATCCCGCCATGATGGCCGCAAACATCAGGGCCGCCACCACGGCGGTGCCGGCAGCGATCGCCAAATCCTTCGGCTGCGCTTTGTACAGGTAGCTGCCGCACAGGAACATGAACAGCACACCCGGCAATAGACGGTAGCCGTACAGGTCGGTGTTGATGAAACCCAGGCACGCGGCCATGAAGACAACGACGGATAGAGCAAACGCAACGCCCCGCGCCCTATAGATGATCAGGAAAGGGATCATCAGGTAGAAGCACATCTCAAGCCCCAAAGACCAGGCCGGCGGCAAGATCCACGATCCCGCCGCGCCGAACATGTAGAAGCCCAGTGGCACGATAGCCAGGCTTGCGGCGATGTTTCGCAGCGTCAGCTCGGCGGCTTGAGGCGTGCCGGGCAGCAGGAAATAGATCACCGCACAGGAAACCACGAAGTAGAACAGGAATTGAGGATAGAGCCGCAGGGCGCGGTCCAGGTAGAACAGGCCGACTTTCTCCGGCGCCTTGTAATTGCGTTCGATCAGCGAGGTCATCACGAAGCCGCTGATGATCAGGAAGGAAATCACGGCAATCACGCCGGGGTTTAGCCCCATGAACGTCTTGCCCATATGAGAAACGGCCACCAGAACGGCCAATAGCAGACGATAAGCTCCCACTTACACCCCAAAATTCCTTGTCGTTATGGCGCGTAAATTACGATGCTTTACGCTGGGAGAACAGGCTTTTTCGCCGTATCCGGACGTTCTTCATTCAGGGTTTGAAACCCTGGCCCAGCAACCAGCTGCGAACCATCCGCCCCTGCTCCACCGTCAGCCCGGCCAATACCCGATCCGCCGGCTCTCCCTGCTTTAACCTCTGCACCAACGCCGCCACCTCAACCCCATGCACATGCCAGATACCCAGCGGTTGATCCACCGTGATCACCACCTCGGCTTCATCGACCAGTCCATCACGCAACACCGGCGCCCGTTCAATCCTCAGCGCATTGAAATCCGCCTCGGCATGGGCCACTTCGGCATCCGGCCAGCTCCGCCGTGCCTGCCAGAACGGCTGGTCCGGCCAGCGTTGCTCATCGGCATAAAAATCCCGGCCGATCCGCGCAAACCGCAAAAACAACTGCCCCACCCGCTGCTGGTGAAAACGCTTGGCCAGAGCCGCCCGTTCGGGTTTGCACAGCAGCGTGTTGATCACCGCAGGCGCCTGCAACGCCGAAGACAAGGACTGAAAGATCCCGTTGCCCGACAATGGGTCCACCGCCATTGCCGCATCGCCGACCCGAATCCAGTTATCGCCACACACCTGCGGGCTCAGAATCGCCGTGCTACTGCGGGCGTGCAGTTGCAGATCAGATTCCGCTTCGCCCGCAAAAAATGCGGCGGCCAACTTCGAACCCTGGCGCCGCTGTCGGCAGTAATCGAGCAACATAGCCTTGCCCGGCAACCCGGCACTGGCCACATCCACCGTCCATTGCCAGTAACACTGGCCGTCGGCGCGCCGCGCCATCCACGCCCAACCGTCCTCAAGGCTTTCCACGGCGCTGGCGGTGCTGCCCGGCGAACTCTGCCAGCGATTGAGCAAGCTGACGGTCTCGGGCCCACGCAAGCCTTTGCCGATAGCGGGGGCCTGACGTCCTCGGGCCTCCACGAGAAACGGCGCCAGCAGCGGTTCGCGGCCGTCGATTTCGATTCGGTGGCCATTGGCCGATGACTGAACCGTCAGCACCCGGCCTTCGATCAACTCGACCCCCGCCAGGCGCAAATCCTCACGCAGGCCTCGGTCAAACACCGGACGGTCGAGCAAGTATTCGATGTTCTGCGCATGCTGCTGACCATTCCAGTTCACCTGGCGTTGAGAAGGCAGCGCTGCTTGCGCCAACGCCTGGTGCAGGCCCGCACTGCGCAAGGCTTCCAGAACCCGCACGGACACGCCTTCGAGCGCCGCAAACCGGCGCCATTCGCTGATCAGCGTGACGCCATGGCCCAGCCGCTTCAAACCCAGCGCGACCGCGGCCCCCGCCGGGCCGGCGCCCAGAATGACGATGTCGTTCACGGCCCGAAACGCCGTTCAGGACCACGGTAACGGGCATGCTCGCGCAACCACTCGATGACTTGCTCATTGCTGGCACCAGGTTGTTCGACGAGGAACCCGGCAATGTGCCCGCTCAAGGCGGCACAACCGAGGCTCGCCCCGGATTGCCCCGGGTACGTGCCATGCACACACGCGGCGAAATCCGCCTGGGCGCTGTTGAGCCACGACCATTCCTGCTCGGCGCACCGCGCATCGCCGGTCACCCGCAACACCTGCGGATAGTTCGCCGGAAACACCCCTTCCCCTTGGGCCGGGCTCGACGCACACAGCAGCACGCCCTGCGCCACCGCCGCCGCGCAGGCCGCGCGCAACAGGCTGCGATCCTGGCGCAGGCCAAGGCTCAAATTGATCAGTCGCACGTCCTGCGTCAGCAGCCAGTCAATCGCCGTGGCGATCTGCAAGGCGCTGGTGACACCCCGCTGGTCGAACACCTGAGCCACGCAAAACAGCGCCGAGGGTGCACGCCGGCCGATGGCCTCGATCACCGCACTGCCATGCCCCAGCGGGTCTTCGCGCAAGTCGCCCTCGGCCAGGCCGTCTTCGAGCAATGAAAAGCGTCGACCGGCGATCACTTGCACCCGTTGTGCCGCCGAGTGACCGCTGTCCACCACACCAATGCGCAACTCAGGTTTCATGCAGCACCGTTTTCGAGGTCAGTACGCCGTCGAGCAATTCGAAGCGCAGGTCGGCGTCGGCCAGGGTTGAGGGGCGATGGCTGATCAGGATGCGCGTACGCCCGGCAAACAGGCGGTCGATGGCGTCGATGACTTCGCGTTCGGTGGCTTCATCCACTGCGGACGTGGCTTCATCGAGCACCAGGATCAGTGGGTCCTGCAACAGTGCCCGGGCAATCGCGATGCGTTGTTTCTGCCCGCCGGACAACTGCTGGCCCCGCTCGCCCAAGGGACTGTCGAGACCTTCGGGCAAGGACTCGATCAGGCTGTCGAGTTGCGCCAGTCGCGCCACGTCGGCAATCGCCTCGCGGCTGGCGTCCGGTGCCGCGTAGGCCAGGTTGTCGGCGAGGCTGCCGCGAAACAGCACGATGTCCTGGCTGACGATGGCGATGCGCCGACGCAACTGGAACAGATCCAGTTCGCGCAGATCAACGTCGCCCAGCAGTACCCGGCCCGATTGCGGATCGTGATGACGTTGCAGCAGGTCGATCAGGGTGGACTTGCCCACGCCCGAGCCGCCGCTGAGGGCCACTTTCATACCGTAGGGAATCCGCGCCTCGATACCGCGCAGGGTCGATTGGCGGCCGGGATGGGCGAAGTGCACGTTGTCGAACCAGAGATCGCCGCCAGTGGGCATTGCCCTTGGCGTGGTAGGCGTCAACACCGTCGGTTGTTCGCCGCGCAACTCCATGACCCGGCCGAGGCTGACGGTCATCCGCTGGATCGCGACGTAGAGCCCGAGCAGGCTTTGCACCGGCCCCACGGCCATGCCCAGGTAAGTGGAAAAGGCAATCAGGGCGCCGAGTTGCCAGGTGCCCTGCACCACCCAGTAACCGCCAATCAGAAATGCGCAGGCCCGGGACAGCGAAGTCAGGGTACCGGGCACGGCCTGGGTGAAAAACTCGGTGACTTGCAGGCGCAGCAACTGGCTCATGTAGCCCTGCCCCAGCGTCTCGAGGCGCCGCGCTTCGCGCTGTTGCTGGCCGGCGGACTGGATGAACTTCATCACCGGCAACGTCTCGACCATGAACGACGACATGTCCGCCGAACGCTCGCGCAACTGCCGCACATCACGCTCCACCTTGCGCCGCATCCAGCGCAGCCAGAGGACATCGAGGGGAATCAGCACCAGCGCCAGCAGCGACAGTTTCCAGGACAAGGTCAGCAGCATCGCTACCGCGACCACCAGGCCGATCACGCTGGACACGGCCGAGAACAGCGAGTCCACGGCGAACCGCTGGATTTCCGCGACATCGCCATCGAGGCGCGACATCAGGTCGCCGATGCGCCGCTGGCCGTAAAAGCTCGGCGACAGGGTTTGCAAATGCCGGTACAGGTCATCGCGCAGGGCAAACAGCATGCGCCCGGACAGTCGCGTGTGCAGGTAGCGGTTGATGCCCGAAAGCGCCGTGCCCAGCAACCCGGCAACGATCATCAGCCCGGCGATCATTACCAGCATCGGGAAATTGCGCGCCAACAGGCCGTCGTCGATCAGCAGTTTGGTCAGCCACGGCTGCACCAGCACCAGCGCCGAGGCGCAGACCGACAAACCCAGCAGCCCGGCAATCGCCAGGCGATGGGGTCGCACGAAGCTGTACAGCCAACGCAATGCCGCTTGCAGAGCCTCGGGGTTCTGGCTGTCGATCAGCCGAACGATCAAGCGCTGCATCACGAACGCAACTGTTTGAGCTTGCGATAAAGCGTCGCGCGGCTGATGCCCAGAGCGTCGGCGGCGGCCGAGACATTGCCCTGGTGCGTGTCCAGGGACTGACGGATCAGATCCAGTTCGTTTTCCCGGATGCTGCCGGCCTGGGGCCGTTCGCTGGTGGTCAACTCGTCGAGCATGCTGTCGGGCAAGTGGTCGAGGGTCAGCACGGTTTCGCCCGGTTCGCGCATGGCCAGCGCGGTGCGCAGGACCATCTCCAGTTGGCGGATGTTGCCCGGCCACTGATAACCGTTGAGCAAGCGATCGAGATCATCGTGCAGGACCACGGCGGGTGCGCCCAATATCGTCAGCATGCGAGTGACGAGCGCGCCGAAATCTTCGCGTTCGCGCAGGGCCGGAAGCATCACGCTGATGCCATTGACCCGGTAGAACAGGTCCTCGCGAAAGTGTTTTTCTTCCACCAGACGCTTGAGGTCGCGGTGGGTGGCGCAGATCAGCGCGACGTCGATGTCCTGCTCTTCGCCTGCACCCAGGGGCGCGACCTTGCGATCCTGCAGCACCCGCAACAACCGGGCCTGCAAAGCCAAAGGCATATCGCCGATTTCATCGAGGAACAAGGTGCCGCCATGGGCCTGCTGCAAACGCCCGACCATGCCGCCCCGGCGTGAACCGGTGAACGCGCCTTCACGATAGCCGAACAGTTCGGACTCGATCAGGCCTTCGGGAATGGCCGCGCAGTTCACCGCCACGAAGGGTTTGTCGCAGCGCGCTCCGGCCATGTGCAGGGCGCGGGCGATCACCTCTTTACCGGTGCCGGTTTCACCCAGTAACAGGACCGGCAGTTCATTGGCCAGGCCTTGGCGGGCCATGCGCAAGGCACGGGCGTAGCGGGTATTGCTGCCGGCGAGCGCTTCCAGGTCCGGTTGCGCCTTGGGCGGTTTCGCGACTGTGCGCGGCGGGCTGCTGACGTTGATCGAGCGTTGCGGCGCGCGCAGGGTTTTGTAGAAGAATTCACCCTTGGCGGTTTGCAGGCTGCCGACTCCACCCTGATGCAGACGCGCCAACAATTGCAGGCCGTCGACTCCGAGAAACTCTTCGCAGCGCCGACCGACTAGGGCCGAGCGCTCGGCGTGGAGCAACTGGCAGGCCTGGGCGCTGACCGCCAGGATCTGCCCGCCGAGGCTCACTGCCAGCAGGCCTTGCCACGGGGATTCCAGATATTGCCGCCGGCTGTGGAAGGCCAGGACGATTTCGTCCGGATAACTGGCGTTGAACACCCGGCTTTCGATCTGGCTGACCGCCATGGCCAGCAGCGCAGTGCTGTCGTGGGCACGGCCGAGGGGGCCTTCGCGGGTCAGGTCGAGAACGCCAAGAATGTCGCCCTGGGGGCAATGGATCGGAACCGAAGTGCAGGAAAAATCACTGAGGCGATCCAGATAATGTTCGCCACAATCGATCAGGGTCGGCCGGGCTTCCACCAGTGCCGTGCCCAGGGCGTTGGTGCCGCGAACCGCTTCGCTCCAGCAGGTGCCAAGGGTGATGTCCTGCAGGCCACTGCCCTTGAGACGGTCGGCGCGGCCTTCGACGGCGAGGATGGTGGCGTCGGAGTTGGCGAGGATGATCAGCCCTTCCTTGCCCTGACGCTCGGCCAGGTAATCGATGGCCGGCAGCGCGGCGTCGATCAACAAGCGGTTGCTGGACAGCAACACGTCGAGGCTGGCACTCGATTCCAGCGCCAGCTCATGCTTGGCATTGAAATGCACGCCATGGCTGAGGCTGCGTCGCCACGAGGCATCGATTTCCGCACGCAGGACGCCATCCGGCACTTCGCCTTCCAGGTGCAACTTTTCCCGAGCCAGCCGGGCTTCGCGATGCAGTTTGGGGGAGTTTGTTTTTATTGGCGTCATCAAGCGCTCCGGGTCATCCACCCTGCGCCTTCATACGTCGGCGCCCTGGAGCAATCTTTACGTTAACGTCAGGGCTATGGCAAGTCCTGTGGCGAGGGGGCTTGCCCCCGTTCGGCTGCGCAGCAGTCGTAAACCGACGAACGTCGTATTTGCAGGAATACAAGGTCGCTAGTTTTGGGGCTGCTGCGCAGCCCTACGGGGGCAAGCCCCCTCGCCACAACTCAGAGCTGCCACACCTCGGCATTCACAAAAAACGCCCGGGCATTATCCTCCAGGCTCTCCAGGTGATACCCGCCCTCCTGCACAATCAGGCACGGCAACCCGAGGCTGCGAATGCGCTCACCGAGCACGGCAAACCCTTCGCGAGTCACCGCCACTTTGCTCTGCGGGTCCAGCTCGAAAATATCGAAGCCCAGGGACAGCACCAGCACCTCGGCGCCGAAGTCCTTCAGCGCCTTCAGCGCTACTTCCAATTGCCCGAGAAAAACCGCCTCGCTGGCGCCATGGGCCATCGGCAGGTTGAGGTTGAAACCCTCGCCTGCACCGACACCACGCTCTTCGGCAAAACCTGCGACCCCCGGATAGAAGTTGGTCGGATCGCCGTGCACCGACACGTAGAGCACGTCATCGCGGTCGTAGAAAATCTCCTGAATACCCTGACCATGGTGCATGTCGGTATCCAGCACCGCTACCCGCGAAAAACCGGCGCGCAATACCTGCGCCGCCACCGCCGCGTTGTTCACATAACAGAAACCACCCGCCGCTTCGGCCCGGGCGTGGTGACCCGGTGGCCGGCACAGGGCATAGGCTGCCGGCTCGCCATCGAGCAAAGCCCGGGCACCGGCGATGGCGCTTTGCGCCGACCAGTAGGCCGAACGCCAGGTCTGCTCGCCCACCGGGCAACTGCCATCGGCCAGATAGCGCGCCGCTTGCGCGAGAATTCCGCGCAGGGCATTGGGTTCGCGGACAAAGATGTTCGACATCACCTCGTCGCCCCAATCCTCGGGAATCTCTTTCCAGCGCTGATGGGCTTCCTGCAAAAACCTCAGGTACGGTGCGCCGTGCACCGCCAGCAGCGGATCGAGCCCGGCATCGGCCGGTTGCTCAACGGCAAAACCCAAAGCGTGAGACGCCTGCACCAGGCGCTGCGCACGCTCCGGCACTTCCTGCGGCGTACGCATCTGGCCACGGGAATAGTAGCTGCGTGGATGGTGGAGCAATTGTTCGGGATGGAAAAAACTGCGCATGGAGTGAATACCTGTCAGTTAACTTGGATCTTGAACCCAGCCGCGCCCCACTGTGGGAGCGAGCTTGCTCGCGATGAGGTCAGCACATTCAACATTCATGGCGACTGATCCACCGCTATCGCGAGCAAGCTCGCTCCCACATTGACTGCGTTTATTCAGTTTTTACCGCGCGGGCCAACACGGCATTGAGCAACACGTCGGTGCCCTGGCGCACATCCTCGGGCAGCACATCTTCCGCTTCGTTATGGCTCAGGCCGCCCACGCACGGGATGAACACCATCGCTGTCGGGCAGTACCGCGCCAGGTGGATCGCATCATGTCCGGCGCCGCTGACAATCGATTGCTGAGCGTAGCCCAGGGCGTCCACGGCCTGTTGCACCGCCGCCACGCAGTCCACGTCGAACGGCGTCGCCGGGCTGATCCAGTGCGGGGTGATCGCCAGTTTCAAACCGCGAGCGTCGGCAATCGCCTGAAGCCGCGCACGGACCTGTTGTTCCATGGTCTCGATGGTTTCATCACGGTGATGACGCAGGTCGACGGTGAAGTTCACCAGCCCCGGAATGGTGTTGCGCGACGACTTGTTGATGCTCAATTCACCGACCGTGGTCAGGCCTTCGGGAGCGAAGTCCACCGCCAGGCCTTCGATGGCCTGGATCATCTGCGCCACGCCGTACAAGGCGTCCTTGCGCAGCGGCATAGGCGTGGTGCCGGCGTGGGCCGCCATGCCTTCGACCCGTACGTCGAGCCAGCGAATCGCCTGGCCGCCACTGACGACGCCGATGCTCTTGGCGTTGTCTTCGAGGATCGGCCCTTGCTCGATGTGGGCTTCAAAGTACGCATCCACCGCGCCGCCGAACGGGCGCTCGCCGGCATAACCGGTACGTTGCAGCGCCTCAGCAACGCTGATCCCATCGATATCGCGCACCGCCAGCGCAGCGTCCAGATCCATGATCCCGGTGAACACCGCCGAGCCGAACATGGCCGGGGTGAAGCGTGCGCCTTCTTCGTTGGTCCACACCGCCACTTCCAGCGGCTTGCGGGTCTGGATGCCCAGATCGTTCAGGCAGCGCACCACTTCCAGGCCGGCGAGCACGCCGTACACGCCGTCGAAACGCCCGCCTTCGGGCTGGGTGTCGAGGTGGCTGCCCATCATCACCGGCGCGGCATCAGGATCGGTGCCGGCGCGGCGGGCAAACAGGTTGCCGATGGCATCCACGCTCAGGGTCATGCCGGCTTCGCGGCACCAGTGGGCAAAGAGTTCCCGACCGGCCTTGTCCTCGTCGCTCAGGGCCAGGCGGCAGCTGCCGCCACGGGCGGTGGCGCCGATTTCGGCCATCGCCATCAGACTCGCCCAGAGGCGTTCGCCATTGATCTTCAACATGTGTTTCTCCAGGAAAATTCAGGGGTCAGGCCTTGGCCAGTTCCAGGCGTTCAGCGCTGGCATGTCGACGGGCAAGGGACAGCACACACAGCAGCGAAGTCGCGGCGATCAGGCTGTAGAACACCGCCATCGGCCACCACTGGCCGACGAACCTGTGTGCCAGCAGCGTGCCGATCAGTGGCGTCAGGCCACCGGCCACAGCGCCGCAAATCTGGTACGCCAGAGAGATCGCGGTGTAGCGCACACGGGTCTCGAACATGCCGCTGACGTAGCCGGCGATCACCGCGTAGAACGACGCCATGCACACCACCGCCAACGCAATGCCAAGGATGATCAGCGGCGCCTGGGCCGAACTGACCAGCACGAACATCGGGTACGGCGAAGCCATCGCCAGCAGCGACACCAGGCACAGGAAGCGGGTGGCGCCAATCTTCTCGGCGACCCAGGCCGCCAGCGGTTGAATGCAGAACTGGATGATCGCGACGACAAACAGACACTCAAGGATCAGCGAGCGCGGCAGTTCCAGTTGCTGAGTGGTGTAGGCGATCATGAAGGTGTTGGTGAAATACACCCCGGCGATCCCCAGGGTGTTGGCGCCGATGCACAGCAACAAAGGACGCCACGCGGTGCGCAGCACCTCCATGACCGGCGCCTGCTCCTTGCGTTTGTTTTTGCTCGCCAATTCACGACTGGCAAGAAACTCCGGCGACTCATTGACCCCCAGGCGAATCGCCAGGCCCACCAGCAGCAACAGCGAACTGGCGAGGAACGGCAGGCGCCAGCCCCAGCTCATCAGGTCTTCTTCCGGCAGACGGGTGACGGCGCTGAAGGCCAGCAGCGACAGGATCAAACCCGCCGGGCTGCCCAGTTGCGCAAACGAGGCGAAGAAATTGCGCCGGCCTTTCGGCGCATGCTCGCCGGCCATCAGCACCGCCCCGCCCCACTCGCCACCCACGGCAATACCCTGGACGATGCGCAACAGAATCAGCAGCACCGGGGCAGCCGCGCCGATTTGCGCGTAAGTCGGCAGCAAGCCGATGCACACCGTGACCACGCCCATCATCAACAAGGTGATGATCAGCGACTTCTTGCGGCCGATGCGGTCACCGATATGACCGAAGACAATCCCGCCCAACGGCCGCGCAAAGAAACCCACGGCGAAGGTGCCGAAAGCGGCCATGGTGCTGAACAGCTTGTCGTCCGAGGGGAAGAACAGCGCACCGAACACCAGCGCGGCGGCGGTGGCGTAGATGTAAAAGTCGTACCACTCGATCATGGTGCCAATGAAGGCAGCGGCGGCCGCACGGCGCGGCTGGGACGAAGCTTGAGGCTTCATGGGTCGGGCTCCTTTGGTTATTTTTCTGGCAGGAGAGAAACGGCAAATCCGCGGCGCTCTGGCGGCGCCGGTCTGGGGATGATTTTTCGTTCCGGGACCATGATTAGTCAATTTTCTATTTATTATTCGAAGTATTACTTAATCTTATAATTGAGAGCGACAGTCGAACGCGGTGTGCAACGCACAGGCGTTGAGCAGAATGTAAACGGGGGTCTGCAATGTCAGTTACAGGTCGCGGCTCTTCTCGACAGGCAGCAATCGATCAAAAGCGAACCCTTATCGGCCCGGGGTCGCTTAGGACTCTTCAAAATGATGCCGCAACAATGGCATCTCTCGCTAATAGCCAACGTAGACAGGTTCTCGCCCATAAAACCCCTTCCGGCCAGCGCTATAAGTAGCAAGCTATTTGTTAATGAAAGTCTGAAGTATTCATTTGAACTTTCAGATTCTTTCAGTGCGCGGCCTGTGCCTAACATCGACTCCACAGCGAACCAGCCTCTTGGCAGCCTGGCGCCGTCGAAGTGCTTTTGCAGTAGGCCTTGGGATTTTTGAGGATCACCGATGAAGCTGGAAATTTTTCGCACGCTGTGGGGTTACACCGCCAGCAAGGCTCAGGCTCTCGAGGAGTTGCTGCAAGCGGGCTTTGATGGCATGGAAGCACGCCTGCCACTGGACGCCCGTGAACGGACCGAGTTTGGCGCCTTTCTCCAGGCCAATCGCCTGGGCTATATCAGCACAGTCTTCACCGCGTATGACGTGCTGCCGGACCAGTCGGCGTCCCCCGCCATTCACCTCAATGACCTCGACCAGAAACTCGCCTGGGCCGCTGAACTCGGCCCACGCTTCGTCAACGTGCTGGCGGGCAATGACCGCTGGTCCTTGCCACAGCAAGTGGAGTTTTTCGGCCAGGCGCTGGATCTGGCGCGCAAGCACGGCCAGGTCTGCAGTTTCGAAACCCACCGTTCGCGTTCGCTGTTCAACCCCTGGGTGACCCTGGAGTTGATCCGGCAATTGCCCGATCTGTTGTTCACCAGTGACATCAGCCACTGGGTCGTGACCTGCGAGCGCCTGTTGAATGACCCGGCCGATGACCTGAGCGCTTTCATCGAGCGGGTTCACCATATCCAGGCCCGGGTCGGTTACGACCAGGGCCCGCAGGTTCCGCACCCGGCGGCCCCCGAATATGCAAGGGAACTGGCCTTCCACCAGCAGCACTGGGAAAGCATCTGGCGCTCGCAGCAAGCCCGCGGTTACCAGGTCAGCACCCTGACCCCGGAATTCGGCGCCGACGGCTACCTGCATCATTTGCCCTTCACCAATGTCCCGGTCGCCGACCTGTGGTCGTTGAACGTGTGGATGGGCCAGACCGAGCGCGAACACTTCGACCGTTTCAGCCACTCAAGCCATCCTTAGGGAGCCGATGCGTCATGCCTGACAATAAAAACAACAGCGCCAGCACTGACACACACAAAGCCAACTTCAACAGCATCCCGGTGGTCAATATCGCCGGTCTGTTCAGCGTTGAACTGGAACACCGCCTGGCCGTGGCCGAACAATTGGGGCGCGCCGCCAGCGAGGTCGGGTTCCTCTACATCACCCATCACGGTATCGACCCGCAACTGATCGCCAACCTGCGCCAGGCTGCCAAGGACTTTTTCGACCAGCCCTTCGACACCAAGATGCAGCACTACATCGGCACCTCCCAAACCCACAAGGGATTTGTACCCGAAGGCGAAGAGGTCTATTCCAAGGGCAAGCCGGACCACAAGGAAGCCTTTGACGTCGGCTTCGAAGTCCCGGCCGATGACCCGCTGGTGCTGACCAACACGCCATTGCTGGGGCCCAATGACTGGCCGCAGCTGCAAGGCTTCAAGGCGTCGGTGCAGGCCTACTATGAAGCCATCTTCGCCTTGGGCCGGCGCCTGTTCGGTGGCTTCGCCCTGACCCTGGGCCTGGAAGAAAACTATTTCGACAGCCTGGTCACCCGTCCCCCGTCCAAGCTGCGCCTTATCCACTATCCCTTCGACGGTACCGCCCATGACGCACCGGGTCTTGGAGCCCATACTGATTACGAGTGTTTCACCATCCTTTTGGCCGACAAACCAGGCCTTGAGGTGATGAACAACCTTGGCCAATGGATCGATGCACCACCGATTGCCGATGCCTTTGTGGTCAACATCGGCGACATGCTGGAGGTGATGACCGCAGGCGCATTCGTAGCCACCGCGCACCGGGTGCGCAGCGTGAAGGAGGAACGTTATTCCTTTCCGCTGTTTTATGCCTGCGACTATCACACCCAGATCAAACCGCTGCCCGGGTTCGCACAGGCAGGCAACGACTACGAAGAAATCACCATCGGCGAACACATGTATGCCCAGGCGCTGCAGACCTATCAGTATCTGCGCCAGAGGGTGGCCAACGGGGAAGTTCAACTGCCAGGCAAGGCACGCAAGCCCGCCAGTTTCGGACATTTGAAAAATCAGGCTCAACCGTCCTGATTGAAGTTTTCAGCTAACCCCCTACCTACGCCGGAGTCAGTACATCATGAAAAACAATAAGAAAAACCTTTTGAGCCTGGCTGTATTGGCAGCCGGTATGTTCGGTGCCTCGGTGAGCATGGCCGCGGCAGACACATTCAAGGTCGGCATGGAGATCACCTACCCTCCCTTTGAGTCCTATGACAAGGACAAAAACGTGGTGGGTTCGGACCCCGAACTGGCAACGGCACTGGCCAAGCACATGAACGCCAAGGTGGAGTTCGTCGACACCAAGTTCCCGAGCCTGATCCTGGGTTTGAACTCCGGCAAGTACGACGCAGTCATTTCCGGCATGTACATCACGCCAGAGCGCCAGACTCAGGCCCAGACCATCGCCTACGCCAACACCGGTGCCGCGGTCATGGTGCCCAAGGGCAGCGAGATCAATGCGAAGAAGCCTGAAGACCTGTGCGGCCTGAAACTGGGCCTGGAACAGGGCACCACCTGGGTCAAGGAATTCAAGAAGCTCTCCGACGACTACTGCGTGCCGAACAACAAAGGCGCCATCACCGTCAGCGAGTACCCTTCGGCCCCCGAAGTGACCCAGGCCTTGTTGTCCAGGAACATTCAGGCCCAGGTTGAAATCGCCGGCGCGGCAAAAATGATCGCGGAAAAGACCAACGGCCGGGTAGTGATCACCACCGAGCATCCGATTTATCAGCAAACCCTGGGCATCTTCGTCAAAAAAGGTAACGACGAAACCTTCCAGGCCGTGCAAAAGGCCTTCGAGGAGAGCAAAAAGAGCGGTGAATACGCCGCAATTCTCCAGAAATATGGCTTGGAAGAACCGACTGCCAATTAAGAACCTGTCCTTGTAGTCTGGTCATCTGCCTCCCCTGCACCGGGGCGGCAGATCGAGGTGCCCCATGCAATTCGATTGGTCATATTTCCTGTCCCTGTTCTCCCTGCCGGACTTCTGGAAGGCCTGCGTAACGGTGGTCCAGCTCAGCGCCCTGGCCTGGTTCATCGGCATGCTTCTGGGTTTTGTCCTGGCCACGGCCAAGCTGTCCCACACGCCCTTGCTGCGCATTCCCGCAGCGGTCTACATCTGGTTCTTCCGCAGCATTCCGTTGCTGGTGCTGGTGGTCTTCGTCTACAACCTGCCGCAACTGTTTCCCGGTAGCGGACCGATTCTGTCCAACCCCTTCTACTCGGGCCTGCTGGCCCTGGTGGTCACTGAAGCGGCGTACATGGCGGAAATCCATCGTGGTGGCCTGATCTCCGTGGCCAAAGGCCAGAAGGAAGCCGGGCGCGCGCTGGGTGTCGGCCTGTTCGGCATGCAACGCTTGATCGTGATCCCCCAGGCATTCCGTATTTCGCTGCCCACGCTGATCAATGAATACATCACGGTGGTCAAGCTGACATCGCTGGTCTCGGTCATCTCCCTGACCGAAATCCTCACGGTCGGCCAACGCCTCTATGCCACCAACTTTCTGGTCATGGAAACCCTGGCGGCAGTAGGCGTCTATTACGTGTTGATCGTCACCGTGTTCGGTTTTTTCCTGCAGCGCCTGGAGCGCTACCTGGACCTGAACTTCCGCAAGCCTCACACACTCGACGCGGCCGCCATAGCCAACTTCAGGGCCAGCGCCGAAGCGTTGCCCGACACTGCGCGCAAAGCGGCAGGCAACAATGCGACGCCCATCCTGCAACTGAAGAACATCCAGAAAAGCTATGGCACCCACCAGGTGCTGATGGGCATCGACCTGAATGTCGAGTACGGCCAGGTGGTCTCGATCATCGGGCCATCCGGCTCCGGCAAGACGTCGCTGATCCGCACCGTCAACGGCCTGGAAACCATCGATACCGGCGACATTCTGTTGTTCGGCGAAAAATTCATCGAAGCGTCGGACAAACCCAACAGCACCCGCCTGCGCAAAGGCGTGCGGCACATCGGCATGGTGTTCCAGAACTTCAACCTGTTCCCGCACCGCACCATTCTCGACAACGTCACCCTGGCGCCCCGTTACCATGGCCAGCCGGGTGAGCTGAGTGAACATCGTGCCTATGCGCTACTGGACAAGGTCGGCCTGCTGGCCCATGCCCACAAGTACCCGCACCAGCTCTCCGGTGGGCAGCAACAGCGTGTGGCGATCGCTCGAGCCCTGGCGATGCAACCGCAGATCATGCTGTTCGACGAGCCCACCTCGGCCCTCGACCCGGAACTGGTCAACGACGTGCTGAACGTGATCCGCGACCTGGCCAAAGAGGGCATGACCATGCTGATCGTGACCCACGAAATGGACTTTGCCATGTCGATATCCGACCGGGTCGTATTCATGGAGAACGGTAATATCCAACTGGATGCCGCACCTGAAACCATACGATGCGATGCCGAAGGAGAACGAGTGCGGCGCTTCATGGGCATCAGTGCTCGATCGCCAAGCCGGTCTGCAACGGTGGATCATGCATGAATAGGCAACTACTTTCTTTGAGCTTTCTTCTTTCAGGAAAACGCACATGAATCTGGGAATAGCAGGACGCTGGGCGCTGGTATGCGCCGCCAGCAAAGGTCTGGGCAAAGCCTGCGCACAGGCACTCGTCCATGAAGGCGTGAACGTGGTGATCACCGCACGCGGCGAGCACACGCTCAATGAAACAGCCCGTGAGCTCAGAGCGCTAAATCCTGAAGTGACGGTCATCGCCGTAGCCGGAGACATTTCGACGGCCGAGGGTCGGGCGGCAGCGCTCATGGCCCATGAGCATTTCGATATCTTGATCAACAACGCTGGAGGCCCTCCCCCCGGGGATTTTCGCGAATGGAATCGCGACGCCTGGCTCAAGGCGCTGGATGCCAACATGCTGACGCCTATCGAGTTGATCAAGGCCACGGTAGACGGTATGGCGGCACGTGGATTTGGTCGAATCATCAACATCACATCGAGTGCCGTGAAGTCCCCTATCGAAAGCCTGGGCCTGTCCAACGGCGCGCGCAGTGGTCTGACGGGTTTTATCGCAGGGCTTGCCCGGCAAGAAAACATCGCCAGTCGCAATGTGACGATCAACAACTTGCAACCAGGCTCATTCGACACCGATCGACTGCGTGACAACCTGGTCGCTGCTGCCCAGGAGTCGGGGCAGGACAGCGAGGAATTCCTTGGCCAATGCCGTAGCGAAATTCCTGCCAAACGCTTCGGCTCACCCGAAGAGTTCGGTGCGCTGTGTGCCTTCGTTTGCAGCAACCATGCGGGCTACCTGACCGGGCAGAACCTGTTGATCGATGGAGGGGCCGTTCGCTCCAGCCAATAATGGACAAGGGCTATGCAGGTGTACCCGGGCAATCAGGCTTGAGTTCGCGGCCTCGCCCGGGCGAGCATTGCTGATCAGGGTTTACGCGCAATGATCACCTGACTTTTCGCCACCACGGCATCCAGCGCCTGCTTGATCTGTGCGCCCCGTGGCGAGGCCAGGATCGCCTGCCAGGTATCCGCCCAGTGGTTGAGCAACGGATGGTCCGGGTTGCTGAAATCGACCTTGGCTTCCCAGAACAACAGCATCCACATCGACCAGTAGAATCCGTACTGGCTGTGGCTGATCACTTCCAGGCCGGCATCGCTGACCATGGCCTTGAACTGCTCTTCGCTGATGATGCGGATGTGGTTGGGCTTCTGGAAATACTCGGCCGCCGCGATATCTTTCTGCAGGTCTTCGGAGCTGGGGTGCGGGACGCTCAGCAGGTACAGCGCGCCCGGTTTACCGACGCGCACCAGTTCAGCGAGGAACTGAGCCGGATCGTCCACGTGCTCGATGACCTCGGTCGACACCACCCGCGTGGCGGTCGCATCGGCAATCGGCAGCGGGTTGCAGTCGGTGACATGGCATTCGACGTCGCGGGCCGGTGTATCGCTCAGGCGCTGGCGGGTCGCTTCAACCTTGGCCGCGTCGATATCGGCGATGATGATCTTCGCCCCGCGCATCCCGCAGAAATGCACGTTGCCACCGTCGCCGCAGCCAACATCCAGCAGCGTGTCCTCGGGGGTCACCGGGAATCCGGTGAATAGTTCGCCGGTCTGCTGATTGAACCAGCCGCTGAGCATCGCATCGTGCAGGCCGAGCATGTAAGGGTCGACTTTCTCCGCCACTGGCGCTGCGGGCGGTGTCTCTGGCGGCACAGGCGCGGGCGTGCCCGCCGTGAGTTTCTTCAAAAGGCTCAGCATGAGGTGGCTCCAGAGGATGTGACGGCTGTTCGGGAAGTGCCCAGGCGTTTGACCAGCGAGGCGCCGCGGTTGCGCATGGGCATTTCGATGACGCGATAGTTGAGTTCGCTCAGCAGCACGATCAGGCCGCCAGCCATCAGCAACATCAAGATCGGATGGCCAGCCGGACTGGGCAGCCCGGCAGCCTGCAAACGGAAAATGAATTCACGAACCAGCAAGTAGGCCGGGATATGGATCAAGTAAATCCCGTAGGAACGGCTGCCGACCCACGTCATCAGGTTTTTGAACACGCCGCGCGGCAACAGGTAATCGCGGTTGTAAGAAGCGATCCAGACCAGCAGTGCGCACAGCACCGCAATCACGCCGATCCGGTAAGAGGTGAAGGTGAAACGATCCGTTGCCATGAAGCTGAGCAGCAACGACAGCGCGATCAATGCGGCAACGCCCGCCCATGGACGACGCAAGAATTTTGGCTCCCAGCGCAGGTACGACGGTTGTGTACTCCACATCGCCAACAGCACGCCAAGGGCCAGCGCATCGGTGCGCACTACCATCAGGATCGGCGTGCGCAAGGTGAACAATTGCACCGCAACCAGCGCCAGCAACGCCCACACCAGGTGCTTGCGAAACAGCACGATCATCAGCGGAAACAGCAGGTAGAACTGCTCTTCCAGCGACAGGCTCCAGTACACGAAACTGGTGCCGTACTCGTAGTGATAAAAACTGTCGGCAAAGCGGAAATTGGCATATTGGGCGATGCCGGCCAGGGTCGCCTGAATGTTCGCGTGCAGGGTGCCGAACGCGCCGGAGCGGTTGAGAAAAAGGCACGCCAGCAACATCAGCGCCAGCCATAACCAGGCTGAAGGGAGCAATCGAAAGGCCCGTCTCAACCAGAAATTACGCGTCTGTTGCCAATATTCCTGACGCGTTGTGCAACGGCGCAAGGCCGGGATCAGGCTGCGGGCAATGACGAAGCCCGAGATCGCGAAAAACAGATCCACGCCCCACCACGGCTGACCGTACAGCGTGATGACTTGCAACAACGGCACAGCCGCCGCGAACAGGCTGTCCTGCAGGTGATGAAACAGCACGCCGAGCACCGCAATGCCGCGCAACAACTCGATGTCCATGATCCGTTTTTCGTTGCTCATGCGCCCTCCTGGACATGAGGTTTGCGAGCAATGATCACCTGACTCTTGGGCATGAACTGATCCAGCATCTGCTTGATTGCCAACCCGTCGGGCTGGGCCAGCAAGTCCTGCCAGGTTTTCGCCCAGCTCTCCATCAGCGGCGGATACGGCGCCTGAATCCGGTCGCGAACCGCGCCACCCAATTCACGCCCGGCAGCGCGCTCGCTGGCCCAGAAAAAAATCATGCCCATGACCCAGAAAAAACCGGACGCCTGGCGATGCTCGATGACCAGGCCCGCGTCTTCCACCAGCGCGGCGAATCGCTCGGGGCTGAAAATCTGTACGTGATTGGGCGATTGGAAATAGCTGGCCGGAGCGATGCCCTTCTGCAAATGTTCGCCCACCGGGGACGGTACGCTCAGCAGGTACAGCGCGCCGGGGCGACCCATGCGCACCAGTTCGGCCATGAAGGGTTCTGGCTGATCGATGTGTTCCAGTACTTCCATGCACACGACTTTGCTGGCGCAGCCCTCGGCCAATGGCAGCGGCAAACTGTTGCTGACCAGCCCCAGGCTCGGCTTGTCTGATTGCGCCGCCACTTGTCGGGCAAGCTCGCGGACCTTGTCGTGTTCACTGTCGGTGAAAATCACCGAAGCACCCTGGCGGACCGCGAACAAAGTCGCCACGCCTTCACCGCAGCCAACATCCAGCAAGGTGTCGTCGGCGGTGATGGCAAACCCCTTGAGCAATTCACCGCTGTCGCCGAGAAACCAGCCGTCGAGCAGGGCATCGTACAAACCGATGTCCCTGGGCGAGACCCGCATTTCTGCTGGGGCGACCGCTACCGGTGCGGACCGCAACTTCGCAAGCAGGCGCCGAATCATGTGCCCGACGCTTGTGCGCAGTTTGCTTCACGCCGTTGCAGCAACTGCTCGAACACCGCCTTCAGGCGCTGTTCGGCAACGGCCTGGCTGCAGAACCCCTGAAGGTTGCCCACGGCATGGGCCGACATTCGCTGATAGCGCTCGACGTCCTGTCTGGCGACGTCATGGCTGGCGGAAAATGCCGTACACAGTGAGTCCCAATCCGTGACGTAACGCAGGGTACGATACGCGGCGCGAGGATCGTGGGGCCAGGAGGTCAGTTCGTCGGTGCCTTCGACGATGAACGCGTTGTCACGGTCTATGTAGTCGGCCATGGCGGTGTTCAGCGGCGCAATGGCCGGCTTGCCGCAGGACATGAACTCCATCAACGGCAGGCATTGCCCTTCGCCGTAGGAGCAGTTGACGACGTAACTGGTGGCCTCGACCAGGCGCTCGTAGTCGATGTCGGACAGAAAGCCGTGGACCAGCACGATGCGGCACTGGTAGGACTGATTCTTGTAGACGTGGTGCAGCATGTCGTTCAAAGCGTTGGCGATGTCATGGTGCGTGAGCTTGAGCACCAGGGTCGCGTCGGGCGTGTCGCGAAAGGCAGTGCAAAATGCACTGATCATGTCCTTCCAGTTCTTGCGTCCGTCGTAGGGATTGAATACTGAGGTGTAGACCACGCCCTCGAGCACCAGCTCACAATCGCGCGGCGGTTGGTCGAAGGCGATCGGCGTGCCTTCGCGCAAACGTTCGGGGCCGTAGGGGCGCAAGTCCGTGGTACGACTGTCGATCAATAGCCCGCGCAGGTTCAGGCGCGTGGGGCCCACGACCGGACGCTTGTCCAGAAGCTCGCCACGGGCGGCAAAACGGTCCCAGACAGGTGCTGCGATAGCACTGATCGGGTAATCGGGGCCCATCACATCGCGTACGGCATTCACGGTAAAACTGGAGTGGGTGATCGCCGTCCCGCAGGAGCCCAACACCGTCCGCCAGTCATGCCGTGGTTCGCCCTGCCAGCTCTCGGTGGGAATGGTGCTGAACTCCCAGGCGAACACCGGAATCGTCGGGCACGCGTAGTGGACTGGCGTGCGATGCGGCGGGGAGAAGGACAGGAACACGCAGTCTTCGCCCCGGCTCAGGCAATCGAAATACAGCCGATCGACCAGATCGTCCGGGTTGCTGACCTCGATCACCTGCCCCAGCCGTTCGAGCACCGGGCGGAATTCCTTGAGGACGAAGTAATAGCTGTACTCGGGCCGCCCAAGATTCTGCTGGATGTTGCTCTTGTTGGTTTCCGAATGAATGATGATCAGCACGATGCAGCCCCCGTTTCGGCAACCACCGGCACGACGTCACGGGCAGGTTCCTGTTTGAAGAACAGCGCCAGCCGCTGCTGCACCGGCGCGAAGCTGCAGTACTGGCGCATGCGTTCGCTGGCCGCGTCCGCCATGGCCTGCCAGGCGTCCGGCTGATTCTTTGCCATCGCGTAGCTGTTCTCATAAGCCGTTTTCAACGACCCCCAGTCCGGACGGTGGCGCAATGTGCGGTACAGGATGCGCGCGTCTTCCGGCCAGATAGTAGGCTCCTGGCTGGACTTGACGACGAAAGCCACACGCTCGTCGATGTAATCGCGCATCGCCGTGTGGTTCGGGGCGATGACAGGCCGGGCGCAGGACATGAACTCCATCAGCGGCAGGCACAAGCCTTCGCAACGTGAAGCGTTGACGTAGTAACTCGCCGCGCCATAAAGCCGGGCGAACTGCTCGTCCTGCAGATAACCGTGCATGACCACCACGCGACAGGCGAAGGGCGAGAGCTGGGACAGCAAGGTCATGAGCTCGACGTAATAGGTCGACAGGTCGTTCTGGGTCATCTTCAACACGAGCGTGGCGTCTTGCACATCACGCAGCGCCCAGCAGAACGCCGTGATCAGGTGATGCCAGTTCTTGCGCCCGTCATCGGGGTTGAACACGCTCACGTAGATGACGCCATCGACCTCGATTTCCACCGTTTGACTGGTGTCGGGGAAAGCCGCCTGCGGATGTTCGTCCTGCACGGGGGGTTCGCTGATTGCGGGCTCATCCGGTGCGGGCGCCTCGCCGACTGCGTGTTCAACCGGCAACGCTTGAGGCGTGCGAAACCTGGCCAGCCATGGGCGAACCGCATCCGGCACCAGATCGCGTACGGCTTCGCGATACCACAACAGTAGGTAGTGTCTGGTTATGAAGAGGCGTCGACGCAGGGTCAACGGCGGCACCGAAGGTTCAGGCTCGGGTTCGGATTCCGGCTCGGGCTCGGCGATTTCCTGCAGCGGTTGCTCGATGATCGGCGCGATCAAACCATCGGCGGACAACCCCATCGAGCGGCTGTCCAGGATGCAACCCTTGATCTGCAACGTGGCACCCGCGTTCACCGGCGTACCGGGATATTGCTGGCGGATACCGGCGAAGCGTTCCCACAAAGGCGTCGGCAGCACCAGCACCGGGAAGTCGTCGCCCAGGGTCCGGCGGATGGCTTCGGCGGTGTGGGTGGACAAGGTGATCACTCGTCCCAGACGCGCCAGTGTCTGGCTCCAGTCTTGACGCGGATTGTTGTCCCAGTGCTCGGCGGGAATGGTGTCGAACTCCCAGGCAACCACGCACACCATCGGGCATTGCAAGTCGGTGGGGGTCTTGTGCGGTGGCGCGAACGAAATGAACAGGCAGTCCTGACCGGCCTGCTGCAACTGCCGATACAGCGGGTCGACCTCGGCGGCCGATGACACCACATGCACCGGCCCGAGGCTTTCGAACAACGGTCGGTACGCCTTGAGCACGAAGTAGTAACTGTATTCTGGACGGCCGAGACTCCGGCTGATGGAGCTGTCGTTGACGTCGGAGTAAAGAATAAAATTCATGGCATCCCACGGTGACGCCGCCATCCCGGCAGCCTCACGCTATGACGGGGAGGATACGGTTCGAGTCCGTGTTTACTGGCGCTCGTCCATCGTCTTCCTGCCCGTCTTCGTTCTTGTTTTAGTGGTCAGTTTCTCGCAGTTTCGAAGCGACGCTGCCGAACCCCGGGTAATCGTGACGAGGGGCATTCTAACCACATCCGTTGAGGATTCGTGAACCGCCCGACGAGAATAAATCAGGCTACGCAGACGAGAACTGACCAGTCACGGTTGGACCTGTTGAAATTGCCGAGCAAATGGCACAGATTGGCTACCAAACAACTACAACAAAACATTTCATCTGTCTTACGAGCGATCCTGTTGATTCGTGAGACCCTTCCATTAAGCCAGTAGGAAATGGATGAAATGTATGACCGGGGGGTCGCTGTTGAAAAAACGTCTGTTTGTCACGGGTCTGACTGGATTCGTAGGACAACACATCCAATCGCGTTTGCAGGCTGACGCCTCGGAATGGGAACTTCTGCCTGTTCCCGGCCGCTACGATCTTGCCGCGCCGGACAGCCTCGAAGGCTTGTGGCCGGTCATGCCCGATGCGGTGATCCACCTGGCCGGTCAGACGTTCGTCCCGGAGGCTTTTCGTGATCCGGCCGGTACCCTGAATATCAATCTGCTGGGCACCCTGAACCTGCTGCAGGCCCTCAAGGCGCGCGGCTTCAGCGGCACGTTTCTGTACGTCAGCTCCGGCGATGTCTATGGCCAGGTCGCTGAAGAGCAACTGCCCATCACTGAATTGCAACCACCCTGCCCGCGCAATCCCTATGCCGTGAGCAAACTGTCGGCCGAGTTCCTGAGCTTGCAATGGGGCCTGAGCGAAGGCTGGCCCGTACTGGTCGCCCGCCCGTTCAACCACATCGGCAGCGGGCAGAAAGACAGCTTCGTCATCGCCAGCGCCGCCCGTCAGATCTGCCGGATCAAACAAGGCCTGCAAGGGCCACAACTGGAGGTCGGGGACATCGACGTCACGCGCGATTTCCTCGATGTCGGGGACGTGGTCTCGGCCTACCTGGCCTTGCTGGAGAAAGGCACACCGGGGCAGGTCTACAACATTTGCTCGGGGCGCGAGCAGAGCATTCGCAGTTTGATCGAACAACTGGCAGATCTTGCCCAGGTCGACCTGCAATTGGTCCAGGACCCTGCGCGACTTCGCCGCGCGGATCAGCGACGTGTGTGTGGCAGCCCTGCCAGGCTGACCCAAACCACCGATTGGAAGCCTGAAATCACAACACAACAATCCCTGCGGGCGATCCTGTCCGACTGGGAGAAGCGAGTACGACAAGAATGACTAAAAGTGCATTGATCACAGGTATCACCGGCCAGGATGGCGCTTATCTGGCGAAACTGTTGCTCGACAAGGGCTACAAAGTCCACGGCCTGGTGGCGCGTCGCAGCAGCGACTCGCGCTGGCGCCTGCGCGAGATGGGGGTCGAGGCGGACATCGTCTACCTGGACGGCGACATGGCCGATGCCTGTTCAGTGCAGCGCGCGGTGATCAAATCGGCGCCGGACGAGATCTACAACCTTGCCGCACAAAGCTTTGTCGCGGCTTCCTGGGATCAACCGGTGACCACCGGCATCGTCGACGGCCTGGGCGTTACCCACCTGCTCGAAGCGATCCGTCAGTTCAGCCCGCACACGCGTTTCTACCAGGCGTCCACCAGCGAAATGTTCGGCCTGATCCAGGCCGAGCAGCAGGACGAGAACACCCCCTTCTATCCGCGCAGCCCTTATGGCGTGGCCAAGTTGTACGGCCACTGGATCACCGTGAACTACCGCGAAAGCTTCAACCTGCACGCCAGCAGCGGCATTCTGTTCAACCATGAATCACCGTTGCGCGGCATCGAGTTCGTGACGCGCAAAGTCACCGACGCCGCCGCCCGCATCAAGCAGGGCAAGCAGCAGGAACTGTGCCTGGGCAACATCGACGCCAAGCGCGACTGGGGCTTTGCCGGGGACTACGTCGAAGCCATGTGGCTGATGCTGCAACAGGACAAGCCCGATGACTTCGTGGTGGCCACCGGCGTCACCACCACCGTGCGCGAGATGTGCCGGATCGCCTTCGATCACGTGGGCCTGAACTACCGCGACTTCGTGAAGATCGACCCGGCGTTCTTCCGCCCGGCCGAAGTCGAAGTGCTGCTCGGCAACCCGGCCAAGGCCCAGCGTGTGCTGGGCTGGAAACCAAAAACCGACCTGGATACCTTGATCCGCATGATGATGGATGCGGACATGAAACGCGTCGCCAAGGAGTAGGCCATGCTGATTCCCGTGATTCTCTCCGGCGGTGCCGGGACAAGGTTGTGGCCGGTGTCGCGTGAAGGCCATCCCAAACCGTTCATGGCATTGCCCGACGGCCAGTCGCTGCTGGGCAAGACCTATCGGCGTGCCGCGGACCTGCTCGACGGCTGGGGCGATATCGTCACGGTGACCAACCGCGAGTACTACTTCCAGAGCAAGGATCACTTTCGGGACGCGCACCTTGGCCGCCATCGCGGACACTTCCTGCTGGAGCCGACCGGGCGCAACACGGCGCCGGCCATTGCCGCCGCCGCCCTCTCCCTCCAGGCCCTGCATGGCGACGACGCGATCATGCTGGTCATGCCCGCCGACCACCTGATCGTCAATGTCGACGCACTGAAGGACGCGGTCGAGCATGCCGTGACATTGGCCAGGCGCGGTCACCTGGTGACCTTCGGTGTCGTGCCGACCGCCCCGGAAACCGGTTTCGGCTACATTGAGGCCGGCATGCCACTGGACGATAAAGGTGCTGCCAGTGTGCGGCGCTTCGTCGAAAAACCCGACCTGCAAACCGCGACGCATTACCTGGAAAGCGGCAACTTCCTGTGGAACTCCGGGATGTTCTGCTTCTCGGTCGCCAGCCTGCTGGCCGAGCTGCAAACCCATGCGCCCACCTTGCTGGAGCAGGCGCAGACCTGCATGGCCGCCAGCGCCGCGGTGGAAAACGCCGGAAGCCTGCAACAGGAACTGTCACCGGCCCTGTTTGGCGAAATCATGGACATTTCCATCGACTACGCGTTGATGGAACGCTCCGACAAAGTGGTCGTGGTGCCGGCCCGTTTCGACTGGAGCGACATCGGCTCCTGGGGGGCGGTGGCCGCGCTGGTTCCAGCGGATGCACAGAACAACCGCACCGTCGGCGAGTCGATTTTCATCGACAGCCACAACAATTTCGTCCAGAGCGAAAACCGCCTGGTCGCGACCGTGGGCGTGGATAACCTGATCATCGTCGACACCGCCGACGCGGTGTTGGTGGCCCACGCCGACCGTGCCCAGGATGTGCGCCGGGTGGCCAGGCAACTCAAGGATAAAGAGCACGAAGCCTATCGCTTGCACCGTACGGTCAGCCGGCCATGGGGCACCTACACCGTGCTCGAGGAAGGCCCGCGCTTCAAGATCAAGCGCATCGTGGTCAAGCCCGGCGCCAAGTTGTCGTTGCAGATGCACCACCATCGCAATGAACACTGGGTGGTGGTCGAAGGCATGGCCAAGGTCACCAACAATGGCACCGGCACGCACCTGGTGGCCAAGAACGAATCGACCTTCATTGCCGCCGGTCACAAACATCGCCTGGAAAATCCCGGCGTGATCGACCTTGTGATCATCGAAGTGCAAAGCGGCGAATACCTGGGAGAGGACGACATCGTCCGCTTCGAAGATCAATACGGCAGGACGGTTTGAATGCTGCGTAATCTTTACCAATCGCTGTGGAGTTACCGGGGTTTCATCCTCGGCAGCGTCAAACGGGAGTTTCAGGCGCGTTATCGCAACTCGCTGTTCGGTGCCTTGTGGACCGTGCTCAATCCGCTGTCGATGATCCTGGTCTACACGGTGATCTTCTCCACCATCATGCGCGCCCGCTTGCCGGGCGTGGACGACGGGTTGGCCTACAGCGTCTACCTGTGCGCCGGCCTGCTGACCTGGGGCCTGTTCGCCGAGATCACGACGCGCAGCCAGAGCATGTTCCTGGAAAACGCCAACCTGCTGAAGAAAATCAGCTTCCCGCGCATCTGCCTGCCGGTCATCGTGCTGCTCAATGCCGGGATCAATTTCGCGATCATCCTGGGGTTGTTCCTCGGCTTCCTGCTGATCAGCGGACGGCTGCCCGGCATGGCGCTGCTGGCGCTGGTGCCGTTGCTGGTCCTGCAGGTGATCTTCGCTGCGGGGCTGGGAATGATTCTGGGCGTGCTCAACGTGTTCTTTCGCGACGTCGGGCAGTTTTTCGGCATCTGCCTGCAATTCTGGTTCTGGCTGACGCCGATCGTTTATCCGCTGTCGATCCTGCCGCCGGGCATCCAGAGCTTTATCGAGCTGAACCCGATGACGGCACTGATGAACAGCTACCAGAACCTGTTTCTCTACAACCAATGGCCAGACTGGAGCTCGCTGGTCCCGTTGCTGGTGATCGGCCTGTTGTTCTGTGGGATGGCGCTGCGGCTGTTCCGCCAGCGTGTCGGTGAAATGGTGGACGAGCTCTGATGGGACATATACGTGTCAGTGGCCTGGGCAAGGCCTACAAGCAGTACCCGAATCGCTGGAGCCGGCTGTTCGAATGGCTGGTGCCGTTTTCCCGCACCCGGCATCACCTGCACTGGGTCCTGCAAGGGGTCGATTTCGAGATTCAGCCGGGTGAAGCCGTGGGCATCGTCGGGGTCAACGGTGCGGGTAAAAGCACGCTGTTGAAGATGATCACCGGCACCACCCAGCCCACCTGCGGCGACATCCACTTGCAAGGACGTGTGGCGGCGCTGCTGGAGCTGGGCATGGGCTTCCACCCGGACTTCACCGGTCGGCAGAACACCTTCATGGCCGGCCAGTTGCTCGGCATGCAGGTCGAAGAAATCGAAGCGCTGATGCCAGAGATCGAAAGCTTCGCCGAAATCGGCGAGGCCATCGACCATCCGGTGCGCACCTATTCCAGCGGCATGCAGATGCGCCTGGCGTTCAGCGTGGCCACCGCGCGGCGGCCGGACATCCTGATCGTCGATGAAGCGCTGTCCGTGGGTGACGCCTACTTCCAGCACAAAAGCTTCGATCGCATCCGCAACTTCCGCAAGGCAGGTACCACGTTGCTGATCGTGTCCCATGACCGTTCGGCGATCCAGTCGATCTGCGACACCGCCATCCTCCTGGAGAACGGACGCATGGCCATGCGCGGCAAGCCTGAAGAAGTGATGGACTACTACAACGCCATGCTCGCCCAGCGCGAGGGCCAGACGGTGCGTCAGGAAATGCTCGCCAACGGGCAGGTGCAAACCATCTCCGGGACAGGCGAAGCGGGCATTCTCAGCGTCCGCCTGCTTGACCCCAAGGGGCGTTCGGTGGAGGTGGCTGAAGTCGGCCAGGCGATGGTCCTGGAAGTGCAGGTCGAGGTGCGCCAGGACATCGAGCGACTGATTCTCGGCTTCATGATCAAGGATCGCCTTGGCCAGCCCATGTACGGCATCAATACCCACCGGGTGGACAAAGCCCTCACCGACCTGAGTGCCGGCGAGCGCGTCACCTACCGTTTTGCCTTCGACATGCGCCTGGGCAAGGGCAATTATTCGGTGGCCCTGAGCCTGTCGCGGCTGGATTCGCACCTGGATCGCAATTTCGAATGGCGTGACTACGGGCTGGTCTTCCACGTGATCAACAATCGCCAGGAAGACTTCGTGGGTTGCTCCTGGCTCGAAGCGCAGACCAGCGTGACCCGTTCCAGTGAGAATCGGGTGGAATCCATTGGGGAAACACGATGACCAGACTGTTGGTGGAATGTACCTACGTCTTCGAACACCCGGATGCCAACTCGGGCATCCAGCGGGTCGTTCGCAATGTGATTCAGCAATTGCCGGCCGCGAACGCCCGGCGCGAATGCGTTCCGGTGGTGATGATCAATGGCGCGTTGTTCGAGGTGAAAAGCCTGGCGCCCTTGCCGACCGTCAAAGTGGATCTGGTGAGCCTGCGGGTGAAGCTCGAACAGTTCGCCAATCAGTTCTGGCTGCGCCACCGCGCGCTGGAACGTCGCCGTCCTTTCAGCCAATCGAAGTTCGCCCGCCGGGTGCTTTACGTCGGTTGCCGTCTGACCGCGTTCGCCTGCCTGAGCCTGCCGATGCGCCTGCTCGATCGGGCACTCAAGGGCCAGAAGGTTCCCGAGCGTTGCGTGCCGTTGCAGCATCGCGCCGGCGACCAATTGGTGCTGCTGGACTCGTCTTGGCACGCCAACTTCTTCCCCCTGGCCGAACAACTCAAGCGTGACGGGGTCGGCATCGTTTCGGTGATCTACGACCTGATTCCCCTGACCCACCCGCAGTTTTGCGACGCAGGATTGGTGAAGGTCTTCAACGAATGGTTCGACTGGATCGCCCGCACCGCCGATGGCTACGTGGCGATCTCGACCACCATCCGCGACCAGGTCCGCCAGGAGATGACCCGCAGGATCGGTACCGCGCAGGTTCAGCAACGCTGGTTCGACTATTTTCACCTCGGTTCCGAACTCGACCTGACCGATGCCCGGTCTACCGTCGACCCGGGGCTGCTGCAGATGTTCAAGACACCGGACCCTGTGTTCCTGATGGTCAGCACCATCGAGCCGCGCAAGAACCATGCGTATCTGCTGGACGCGTTCGAGCGCGCCTGGGCGGCCGGCTCCAAAGCCCGGTTATGCATCGTCGGCAAGATTGGCTGGAAATGCGAGGCGCTGATCGAGCGTATACGCCAGCATCCGCAATTGAACCTGCGTTTGTTCATGTTCAACAACCTTTCGGACAAGAGCCTGGAACACGCCTATTCCCACGCGACATCGCTGGTGTTCCCGTCCTACGTCGAAGGGTTCGGTTTGCCGCTGGTGGAAGCCATGCAGCGAGGCCTGCCGGCCATGGCCAGCGACATCCCGGTGTTCCGCGAAATCGGTGGCGAGTACATGGCGTATTTCGACCTCTCCGACCCGCAGAACCTGGCCGATCTGGTCATCGACATGGAAAGCGGCGGCGCATTTCCCGCGCCCCTCAACCTGGATAACTGGCGTTGGCTGAGCTGGCGCGAGGCGAGTGCGCAACTGGTCGAACGCATCCAGCGCAATCTGCACAGCGATACGAAGGCGCCTGAGAGTCAGCATGCGAATTGCCCTTAACGCCCGCATCCTCCAGGCACCGCGCACGGGCATCGGTCAGTACGTCGCCGAACTGGCGACGGCCCTGGCCCGCGAATCGGACGTCGAGTTGTCGTTGTTCCACGGCTGGGGCTGGAGTTCGACTCTGCCTGAGGCGGCGATGCCCGGTTACTCGCGTCTGACGCCGTTGCTGCGACAGATTCCGGGGGCCTATCAGGCGCGGCGCTGGCTGGAGCAGAAGCGTTTTGATCAGCGCCCCGCCCAGGCCATCGATCTGTATCACGAGCCAAGCCTGTGGCCGTTGTCGTTCAACGGCCCGACCATCATCACACTGCATGACCTCACGCACCTGCACTATCCCGACACCCAACCACCGGCACGCCTGCGCGAAATCGAGCGACGACTGGCCGACGGCGTACAGCGGGCGCGGCTGATTCTGACGGACTCGCAGTACATCGCCGAGCAAGCGCAGGCCTGGTTCGCACTGCCGGCCGAGCGCTTCGTGGTGGCACCGCTGGGTGTGGCCGCGCGCTTCCACCCCCGTGAACCCGAGGCCATCGATCAGGTCCTCAAGGCCCACGGCGTCGAGGCGCGGGAGTATTTCCTTTGCGTCGGTACCCTGGAGCCACGCAAGAATCTGACCCTGGCCCTGCGCGCCCATGCCCGGCTGCCGGAAACCGTGCGCCAGCGTTTTCCGTTGCTGATCGCCGGCATGGCCGGCTGGCAACGTCAGCAGTTCAACGACGAATTACGTTCGGCCCTCGCGTCAGGTCATGTGTGCCTTCTGGGGTACTTGTCGGACGACGATCTGGCGCAGCTACTGGCCGGAGCCCGGGCGCTGGTCTTCCCTTCGTTGTACGAGGGGTTCGGCCTGCCGGTGCTGGAAGCCATGGCCAGTGGCACTCCGGTGATTCTGACGGGTGAGTCGGCGATGCCGGAGGTCGCTGGCGATGCCGGCAACTACATCGAGGCGCACGACCCCGACTCCTTGCGCGATGCCTTGCTGCGGTTGATCGACGACCCGGCGCATTGGCAGGTCTGTCGCGAGGCAGGCTTGCAGCGAGCGAAGCTTTTTTCCTGGGAGCGTTGCGCGACGGTGACCGCCCGCGCCTACCGCCAGGCAATGGAGAACTGATATGCGCGTTCTGCACTTTTATAAAACCTACTTGCCCGACTCCATGGGTGGCATCGAACAAGTCATTTTCCAGATGAGCGAAAGTGGCGCGCGCCATGGTGTCGACAGCACTGTGCTGACCCTGAGCAATAATCCGGCACCGGGCGTGTTGCAGATCCGCGAGCACCAGGTGCATCAGGCCAGGATGGATTTTCAACTCGCCTCCACCGGTTTTTCCTACAGCGTGTTCAAGCAGTTTCGAGAGCTCGCGGCTGAAGCCGACGTGGTCAACTATCACTTCCCCTGGCCCTTCATGGACCTGGTGCATTTTGTCAGCGACATCAAAAAGCCCAGCGTGGTGAGTTACCACTCCGACATCATTCGCCAACGCCATCTGCTCAAACTGTACCGTCCGTTGATGCGTCGGTTCCTGGACAGCGCGGATCGAATCGCCGTGGCGTCCCCGAACTACTTTCACACCAGCGACGTGCTCAAGGACTACCACGATAAGACCCGTGTCATCACCTATGGCCTGGACAAGTCGGGTTATCCGACGCAAGACGCGGCGCGGACCGAGCGCTGGCGCCAGAAGCTGGGCGACAAGTTCTTCCTGTTCGTCGGTGTGATGCGCTACTACAAAGGGCTGCACATCCTGCTTGAAGCGATGCAGGGGCTGAACTATCCCGTGGTGATCGTGGGCGCCGGCCCGCTGGAAGTGGAGCTGCATGCCCAGGCCAGGGCGCTGGGCCTGCGGAACCTGCACTTTCTCGGGTTCCTGGGCGACGAAGACAAGGTCGCCTTGCTCGAGTTGAGTTATGCGGTGGTGTTCCCGTCGCACCTGCGCTCCGAAGCCTTTGGCATTTCGCTGCTGGAAGGCGCGATGTATGGCAAACCGATGATCTCCAGTGAAATTGGCACTGGCACCAGTTACATCAACATCCATAACGAGACCGGGCTGGTGGTGCCACCGAGCAATCCATCGGCGTTTCGCGAGGCGATGCGCACGCTTTGGGAAAACCCGGCGCTGGCGGCGCAAATGGGCGAGAAGGCGCAGGCCCGTTATCAAAATCTGTTTACCGCGGACGAAATGGGTCGCAAATGGGCCGCGCTGTATGAGGAGCTGCTGGAAGAAAAAGCCCTCGCCTACGCATGAGGTTTTTTTGCAGATCCGAGTTGTCTCTGCTGCTGTGCTCTAACAGTGTTACGATCCCGCGACTGTAGATTTTCCATGGCTTGCGCAGGATGTGTGCAAGCCGTCGACTCTTCCTATTGGCCCCCCCGACTTTCTGCTGACCGCCTATGCAACGTCTGCTCAATGACCGCCTGGATTGGAACCTGCTGCGCACCTTTCGGGTGATTGGCCAGGAGCAGAGCATCAGCCGCGCTGCCGCCCGCCTGCACCTGACGCAACCGGCAGTGAGTCAGGCGCTCAAGCGCCTGGAGGAACAACTGGGCCGCCAATTGATTGCCCGTCGCGGGCCACGTTTTGCCCTGACTGAAGTCGGCGAGCAGATCTTCGCCCTGGCCGGGGAAATCTACGGGCAAATGTCCCAGGTCAGTAGCGTGCTGGAACAACCGGCCGACGAAGTGATCGGCAAAGTGCGGTTGCTGATCATCAGCCGGATCTTCTCCGAGCGCTTTGATGACTTTCTCGCCGACTTCCATCGTCAATACCCGCGAGTGGACCTGGAAGTCGACGTGATGCGCAGTTCCGACATCGTCAGCGCCCTCCAGGAAAAAACCGCGACCCTCGGCCTGAGCCTCAATCGGCGCCCGCAGCCACGCCTGGAGCAGCGCTTGTTCCTGCGTCAACGCTATGCTTTTTTCTGCGGCAAGCACCATGGGATGTTCGGCCAGCAGGACGTCGCCGAAGGGGATTTGCAACGGGAGAACTTCGTCAGTTTCACCAGTGACCAGATCGGCGGCATGCTCTCGCCGCTGACGATTTTCCGCGATCAGCAGGGTTTCAGTGGTCGCATCGTCGCGTCCTCACCGAGCCTGGAAGAAGTCCGGCGACTGGTGATCGCCGGCTTCGGTATCGGCTGTCTGCCCGAACACGTGGTGGCGGCCGACGTCGACGCCGGATTGCTCTGGCGCCTGCCGCCCCACGAGGGGATTGCCGATGTGGACATTCATTTGCTGTGGAACCGCGAACAGCGCATGAGCCGTGCCGAGACGATCTTTCTCGAAAGCCTGCAACAACGGCTGACGGACTAAACGCGCAAGACTTGCGTCACCGGTTCACCGGCCTGCAAGCGTTCGAGCAAGCGCGGCTCGCTGCGATCCGAAGCCAGCGCCTGATCGATGACTGCCACCGCCGATGCCGTGTCGAGAAACAACACGCCGTTGTCGTCCGCCAGCACCCAATCCCCCGGCTGCACCGTCACGCCGGCGCAGTGGATGGGCTGATTGATGGCGCTGTCGCCACGACCGTGCAGCTTGGTGGTCAACAGGCTGGTGCCTCGGGCGAACACCGGCAACCCGGCTTCACGCAACTCCAGCAGATCGGTCACTGCACCGTCCACCACAATACCCACAGCGCCGGCAAAGCGTGCCGCGCAACTGGTCACCGCACCGACCGGCGCATGCCGATGATCGCCACCGGTGTCGATCACCAGCACGTCGCCCGACCTGATTTGCGCCAGGGCCCGGTTGACGGCAATGGCATCGGCGCCCACCAGTTTCAGGGTCAACGCACGGCCAACGACTTTTACATTGGGCACCATGGCCCGCAGTTGCGGATCGGCAAAACCTTCTTCGAGAAAGTGCCCGAGGGTCGGAAAGCTCACGGCCTTGAGCTGTTCGATCAGTTGCGACTCATCCATGCTGCGGCTCCCCGGCAATCAGTTCGGCAACACAGTCGATCTCCAGCGATACGCCCCACAATGCCACGCACACCGTGGTGCGCGCCGGTGGCGCATGGCCGAGGAACTCGCGGTACACGGCGTTGAACGGCTCCAGTTGCGCGGGGTCGGTCAGGTAGGCATTGACCTTGATCACATGGCTGAAACCGGAGCCCGCCTCGATCAGGATCGCTTCGAGGTTGCGCAAGGTTTGCCGTACCTGCTCGGGGAAATCAGCAGGCTGTTCGTCGAGGCTGCCGTGGGCCGGAATCTGCCCGGCGGTGAACACCAGGTGGCCGCTGACCACGGCCTGGGAGTAAGGCCCGACCGGGCCGATGTAGCCCGGGGCCGATTGAATTCTGCGCATGTTGTAGAACTCCAGATGTCAGGCCGTAGCCGATTTGAAGGGTTTACCGGGGGCCGGATCGTCTGTGGGGACGACGCTGGGGATCTCGCTGATGTCCTTCTTGAAGGTCTCGGTCAACAGCAACAGTGCCACCAGGGAAATCAACGCCGCACCGATCATGTACCAGGCCACCGACGAACCTTTGCCCGTCGCGGCCAGCAATGCCGTGGTGACGATGGGCGTCGCCGCGCTGCCGAGCAGGCCGGACAACATGTAGCTGATGGACAAACCGGAATAACGCACCCGGGTGCCGAACAGCTCGGCGAGAAAGGTCGCGATCGGCCCGTAGTTGGCGGCGAACGCGGTCATCAACAACAGATAACCGAACACCACCATCGACAGCTCCTTGGTGTCCATCAGCCAGAACATCGGGAACGCCACCAGCGCTTCGGCGATGATGCCGCCGACAATGATCGGTTTGCGTCCGAAGCGGTCCGAAAGCGCACCGAACACCGGCAACATGACAATGCACCAGGCGCAGGACAGCAGCACCACACCGAGCATCACGCTGCGGCTGAAGCCGAGGTTCTGTGTGCCATAGGTCAAGCCGAACGCCACGATAATGTTGAACGAAGCGCCCGTGGACATGGTGGCAATACCCCCCAGCAGCACTTGCTTCCAGTATTTGCGGAATACTTCCGCCAACGGCATTTTCACTTGCACTTCGGCTTCCTTGACCTTGTTGAAAGCCGGGGTTTCCGAGATGTTCAGGCGGATATACAAACCGACGGCGATCAGCAACACGCTGGCCAGGAACGGAATACGCCACCCCCATGCCAACAGATCCTCCGGGGACAGCCACGCCGCGATCAACAGGAATGCCAGGTTGGCAATCATGGTCCCGGCCGGCACGCCGATCTGCACCCAGGAGCCGTACAAGCCACGCTTGTTGGCCGGCGCATGCTCCACCGCCATCAGCACCGCCCCGCCCCATTCGCCCCCCAATGCCAGGCCTTGCACGACCCGCAGCAGCAACAACAGGATCGGCGCCCAGATACCGATGGTTGCAAAGTCAGGCAACAGGCCGATGGCGAAGGTGGCCGCGCCCATGGTCAGCAGCGAGATCAACAGCATCGACTTGCGCCCCAGGCGATCACCGAAATGCCCGAACAACGCCGCGCCGACAATCCGTGCCAGATACGCCGAAGCGAAGGTGCCGAAAGCCAGTAGCGTTCCGATCAGCGGCACGAAATCCGGGAAGAACACTTTGTTGAACACCAGCGCTGAAGCCGTGGCAAACACGAACAAGTCGTACCACTCAACGGTGGTGCCGATCACACTGGCCACCGCGACTTTTTTCATACTGATTGCAACTTCCGGTGGTGCGCCGGACTTTTCTGCGGACGATAGATCGCTCATCACTGTCTCCAGGAATTTATTTAATTGTTTTGACTGGCAGTAAAACGGTTGAGGCGAAGGTTGTTGTTATGACTTACGGGAAGTTGGTCCCTGTAGGAGCGAGCCTGCTCGCGATGAACTCAAGAACACCGCGTTTAACCGGCAAACACGCGAAATCGTTAACGACCATCGCGAGCGGGCTCGCTCCTACAGGGGGTGTGTTAGTTCAATATCCCAATACTCGGTCGGCACAGTTGAGTAACGGCTCGCCGGCATTCAATCGACGAAAGTTATCTGCCACTTGCTCGGCAATACAGTCATGGGACGCCGCCGAAGCCATATGCGGGGTGATGGTGACACCGGGCATTGTCCAGAGCCGGTGATCGACCGGCAGCGGTTCCTGCTCGAACACATCCAGCAAGGCGCCGCGCAAATGTCCGCTCGCCAGGGCCTGTTCGAGATCGTCGATGTTCAAATGACCGCCCCGGCCACAGTTGATCAGTGCCGCGCCGCTGGCAAGCTGTTCGAAAGTGGCTCGTCCGAGAATCCCGCGGGTTTCGCTGGTGAGTGGCAACAGGTTGATCAGCAACTCGACGCCGTCGAGAAAAGGATGCAACGCATCCCCCCCGGCGAACGTGCGCACACCGGGCAAGTCCTTGCTGCGCCGCGCCCAGCCGCGCACGTCGTAACCGGCTGCGACCAGATCCAGAGCAATCGCGCTGCCCAGCGATCCGAGCCCCATCACACCGACCTTGAACTGCCCCGCCGCCCGTTGCAGCGGGCGCTCCCAGCGTTGCTCCCGCTGGTGCGACAACACCTGATCGAAACCGCGGTGATAGTGGATCACCGCCCAGCGCACGTACTCGGTCATCCCCTGGCGATGGCCCGGGTCGACCACACGGCAAACCGGCAGGTCCGGGCACGACGGATCGTGATCGAGGTGATCGATACCGGCGGCCACCGAGTGAATCACCTGCAGGTTCGGCAATGCGCCGAGACTGCCCGGCAAGGGAAACCAGCACGCCGCCATCTGTGCATTGGCGGCCCGGGAATCGTCGGCCAGCACGGCGGTGAGCTGCGGCGCACTGCGGGCAAACGCCGCCTGCAATTGCTTGAGCAGCAAGGTATCGCGGGACAGCAGAACCACAGTGTTGATGACGGCGTTCATGACAAATATGACTCGCGCTGGGATTCGATCAACGTCAGGGCGGCCTCCCAGGCCAGGTCGATGATGTTGTCCTGCTCATCACGGTCGAACTGCTCGGCGGTGTGCGCGCAGACTTCCGGCGACGGGTAATGCAGTGCCGAACCACCGGCCAGCGCCTGCACCTGGGCCTGACAGGCCCGCTCCAGGAAGTGGATTTCCTGGAACGCCTGGGCCACGCCCGATCCACCCACCAGTAAACCGTGGTTGCGCAGGATCATCGCCCGGTGCGGACCGAGGTCGGCAATCAAGCGCTCGCGCTCATCCAGCGACAGCGCGATGCCCTCATAGGTGTGATAGGCCAGCTTGCCGTAGAACTTCAGCGCATGCTGACTGATCGGCAGTAGGCCTTGCTTCTGCGCCGCGACCGCCATGCCGGCCGCCGTGTGGGTATGGATCACACAGTTCAGGTCCGGACGCGCCATGTGGATCGCCGAGTGAATCACGAAGCCGGCAGCGTTGACCCGATGGCCCGCGTACTCCGGGTCGACCACCCGCCCTTCCTGATCGATGCGCACCAGGTCCGAGGCGCGCATGCGGTCGAAGATCACCCCGTAGCGGTTGATCAGGAAGTGATGCTCAGGCCCCGGAATCCGCAGGGTGATATGAGTGTCGATCAGGTCGGTCATGCGAAAGTGCGCGACCAGTCGATACAGCGCAGCCAGTTCGCAACGGGCTTGCCATTCAACCGGGTCGATGTGTGCAGGTTTACTCACGAATACACCTCTTTAGCAGCGTGGGTGACGACCGGGTTGGCGCGCAGGCGGGCCAGGCCGCAAACACCGATCAGGGACAGGGCCGAGAGCAAGGTGAAGAACACCGCCAGCGGCAACCATTGTCCGGAAAACTTGCTGGCCAGCAGGGTGCCGATCAGCGGCGTGGTGCCGCCGGCCACGGCGCAAGCCAATTGGTACGCGATGGAAATGCCCGAGTAGCGCAGGTGCACCGGGAAGGCCTGGGTCATGTAGCCGGCGATCACCGCGTAAAGCGCCGAGAGAATCACCACCGCCAGGGCAATGCCGGCAGTCATGAACACAATGTTCTGCGTGCCTACCAGCAGGAACATCGGGTATGGCGTGACCATGCAAAGCAACGCGACCCATTTGAGAAAACGACCTTCGCCGATACGTTCGGCGATCAGCGCCGAGAGCGGTTGTGAGAGCAACTGGATGACGGTCACCAGAAACAGGCAATCGAGAATCGTCGATCGGGCAATGCCCTGATACTGGGTGACATAAGTGATCATGAAGGTGTTGGTGAAGAAGAACCCGGCCGAGCCGATGGTCACGGCAGCGGCGGCGAACAGGATCTGCCGCCAGCAGGTACGGATCACGTCCATCACCGGGTATTTGGCGGTCTCGTTGTTGTCCTTGGCCTTGGCGAATTCCGGCGACTCGTGAACGCCGGAACGGATCAACAGCCCGACCATCATCAACACGCCGCTGGCGAGGAACGGCAAGCGCCAACCCCAGGCGAGGAAATCCTCTGGCTCAAGGGACGTCACCAGACGGAAAGCGATCAGTGCCAGCAACAAACCGGCGGGACTGCCGAGCTGGGCGAACGATGCGTAGAACGTCTTGCGCTTGGCCGGCGCGTGTTCGCTCGCCATCAACACCGCCCCACCCCACTCACCACCGACCGAAATGCCCTGAATGACACGCAGCACGATCAGACCAATGGGTGCCCAGATGCCGGCACTGGCGTAGCTCGGCAACAGGCCAATACCCGCCGTGGCGACGCCCATCAAGGCCATGGTCACCAACAGCATTTTCTTGCGCCCGAGACGATCGCCCAGATGACCGAACACCATCCCGGCCATGGGACGGGCAATGAAGCCGACCGCGAAACTGCCGAACGCCGCCAGGGTACTCATGACCGGGTCGCTACTGGGGAAGAACACTTGCCCAAGGACCAGCGCCGCCGCGGTGGCGTAGATGTAAAAGTCGTAGAACTCGATGGTCGTGCCAATGAAGGCAGCGGCCGCGGCTCGGCGCGGTTGGGGAGTAGTGTGCATGCAAGGACCCTGTGTACTTATAGTTTTTGGGCAGGTGTTAAGGCTGATGACGGTTGCGCTCTGTGGCGCTTGTGGGCTTTATCGCTTCCATGCCAGGATTAGTCAATTTTCAATTCCTTATCTTTACTATTAGCACTGCTACTGCATGAGGTTTTATGCCTTCCAATTCCAACCCGTGGGTCGGGCGTCGCTTTCTCAATGACCGCCTCGACTGGAACCTGCTGCGCACCTATCTGGTCATCGGCCAGGAAGGCAGCATGAGCCGCGCCGCCGCGCGACTGCACATCACCCAGTCGGCCGTCAGCCAGGCGCTGAAACGACTGGAAGAACAACTGGAATGCGTGTTGATTGCCCGCAGCGGACGACGCTTTGATCTGACGGAAACCGGGGAAGAAGTCCTGCGCATAGCGGCGGATATCTACGGAGATATTTCACGCCTGGGGACGGTAGTGGAGAGTCGCCACGACGACGTGGTGGGCAAGATCCGCATCCTCACCGTCAGCGGTGTGCAGGCTCGGCATTACGATGACTTCCTCGCTGATTTCCATGAAACCCATCCGAAAATCGAGCTGGAAGTCGAGGTCATGGGCAGTTCGAACATCATCAGTTCGCTGCTGCAAAAAACTGCGACAGTCGGCGTTGGCCTGTGCCGCTTGCCACAGCCACGACTGGAACAACGGGTACTGTTTCGCGAGACCTATGCTTACTTTTGTGGCCAACGTCACCGGTTGTTCGGGCAACAGAATCTGACCTTGGAACAACTGGCGGCGGAAAACTTCGTCAGCTTCACCAGCGATCAACTCGGCGGCAATCTTTCACCCCTCACGCTGTTCCGCGACCAGCAAGGCTTCACCGGCAAGATCGTCGCCTCCTCCACCAGTTTCGAAGAAATTTACCGCTTGATCTGCGCGGGTTACGGCATCGGCGCCTTGCCCACCCATCTGGTGCGCCGGGATGTCGAGCAAGGTCTGCTCTGGCGCTTGCCACCGGAAGACGGGGTGGTGGATTTCGATATCCAGCTGTTGTGGAATCGCGAACAGAAGATGAGCCAGGCCGAATCGGTGTTCCTCGAGAGCTTCCAGCACATGCTCAGCATCCGTGAGCCTGTGCTGTGAAGCCATGAAGGTTCAGACGTGAGGTTCGCCCGGTGCCTTGCTCGGCGCTGCGTACTGCGGCTTGAGGTGCCCGTCCTGATCAAGTAGCCAGGCGTCCATGATCTCCCGCACGACCGGTCCGGCGACGCGACCACCGGCCTCGCCGTTTTCGATCATCACCGAAATCACGATTTTCGGGTGCTCGGCCGGGGCAAAACCGACGAACAAGGCGTTGTCGCGGTTACGCTCGCGGGTTTTCTCCCGGTTGTAACGCTCACCCTGCCTGATCGCCACCACTTGCGCGGTACCACTCTTGCCGGCGATACGGTACTGCGCGCCCGCGGCTGCGGCCCGGGCAATCCCGCGGGCATCGTGCATCACCATCTGCATGCCATGGTTGACCTGCTCCCAGTCGCGAGGATCCTTGAGCAGAATGTTCGGCATCGGATGCTCATCCACCGGCGCGACACCGTCCACGGTTTTGGCCAGGTGCGGGCGATTCCACACGCCTTTGTTGGCAATCAGCGCCGTCGCCTGGGCCAACTGCAGTGGCGTGACCTGCATGTAGCCCTGGCCGATACCGAGAATCACCGTCTCGCCCGGAAACCAGGCCTGACGACGGGTGGCGCGTTTCCAGGCCTGGGATGGCATCAGGCCGGGGGACTCTTCATTCATGTCCAGGGAGACTTTCTCACCCAGTCCGAACATGGCCATGTAGTCGTGCAGACGATCGATACCGAGCTTGTGTGCCAGGTCATAGAAGTAGGTGTCGTTGGAACGCATGATCGCCGCATCCATATCCACCCAGCCGTCGCCGCTGTGGTTCCAGTTGCGGTATTTGTGATCGAAATCCGGCAGCTGGTAATAACCGGGGTCGAACACACGGGTCTGTGGCGTGACGACACCGGCATCGAGGCCGGCGATTGCCATTTCCGGCTTGATGGTCGAACCCGGCGCATAGAGACCGCGCAGCACACGGTTGAACAGCGGTCGGTCGATGGAGTCCCGTAGCGTGGAGTACTCCTTGGAACTGATACCGGTGACGAACAGATTCGGATCGAAACTCGGGTTGCTGACCATGGCCAACACTTCACCGGTCGAGGGATCCAGTGCGACCACCGAGCCACGGCGATCGCCCAAGGCTTGCTCGGCGGCCTCCTGAAGCTTGACGTCGAGGCTCAGGACAATGTTTTCGCCTGGCACCGGATCAGTGTGCTTGAGCACTCGCAGCACGCGGCCCTGGGCATTGGTTTCGACTTCCTCATAACCGACATGGCCGTGCAGTTGCTTCTCGTAGAATTTTTCAATCCCGGTCTTGCCGATGGATTGGGTGCCTCGATACTCCACGGTATCCAGAGCCTTTGACTCTTTCTCGTTGATACGTCCGACGTAGCCGACCGAATGGGCGAAGTGCTCGCCCAATGGATAATGCCGAACGAACTGCGGCTCAACATCGAGGCCCGGCAAGCGGAACTCGTTGACGGCGAGTACGGCAATTTGCTCTTCGCTCAGTTCATAGAACAACGTCACAGGTACGAAGGGGTGACGTGCCTGCTTCATCGCCTTGTCGAACTGCGAGCGGTCTTCAGCGGGCAAATGCAGGAGATTGACTACCTCGTCCAGCTCTTCGTTTACATCGGTAGCACGTTCGCGGGTGATGGTCAGGTTGTAGCTGGGACGGTTATCCGCGAGGAGTACGCCGTTGCGGTCGTAGATCAACCCGCGAGTCGGTGTAATTGGCAGGACATGTACGCGATTGTTTTCGGAGATGGTCGAGTGATAGTCGAACTCGACTACCTGCAGGACATACAGGCGCACTACCAGCGCACAGGTGACAGCGGCAACGAACAAGCCGCAGGCCATCAGCCTTTTATTGACCAGGCGTGTCTCTTTCTCGTGGTCCTTGATGGGTATCGGTTCGGGCATCTCTACAGCAACTCTTTGAAAAGAATGCCGATCCGTGGGCGCAAACTCAGTCCATTAAAAATGAGCTGCACCTTAGCAAAAGCGCGGAGTCAGGTTTATGTGATTTTTTTTACAATGACCTTGTAGGAGCGAGCTCGCGATGGACGTTAACGATGACGCGGGAAATCTGGTACCCCGCGGTGCTCGCGGGTTTTTCGCGAGCGGGCTCGCGCCTACAAGGGCGCCAAAAACAAAACCCCTACCTGCATACGCAGATAGGGGTTTCGGAATTTAATCTTGACGATGACCTACTCTCACATGG
>NZ_JBXAJS010000002.1:0-778269 GCF_058797535.1 Pseudomonas sp. GW823-FHT02E01
ACAAGACCATGATGGTGTTCGGCGACGCTAAAAAGGTCATCGAAGACATGGTCAAAGCCGTCGAGTAACCCTCTGCGGCACACGGAACGCCCCGACTCGTCGGGGCGTTTTTGTTTGCGCAAATCGTCGGACAAACTATCCTTTTGTTACCGATCCGGTAACGGTGTTTTGCTTGAAAGGCCCGGAATAGACGCCTCGATTGCGACCTTGGTAGCGGGACAGAAGCCAGCGCAATTCACTAGACTGCACGTCCTGCTACCTGTTACCCGAGATAACAATCCATGTACCGTGACCGTATTCGCCTGCCTTCGTTGTTGGACAAAGTGATGAGCGCTGCCGACGCTGCCGCTCTGATTGAGGACGGCATGACCGTCGGCATGAGTGGCTTTACTCGCGCAGGCGAAGCCAAGGCCGTTCCCCAGGCGCTGGCCGAGCGTGCCAAGGTCACGCCGCTCAAGATCAGCCTGATGACCGGCGCAAGCCTGGGCAACGACCTCGACAAGCAGTTGACCGAAGCTGGCGTGCTGTCGCGGCGCATGCCGTTTCAGGTCGACAGCACTCTGCGCAAGGCGATCAATGCCGGCGAAGTCATGTTCATCGACCAGCACTTGTCGGAAACCGTGGAGCAATTGCGCAACCAGCAATTGAAGCTGCCGGACATTGCCGTGATTGAAGCCGTGGCGATCACCGAGCAAGGGCATATCGTGCCAACCACCTCGGTCGGCAACTCGGCCAGCTTCGCGATTTTCGCCAAGCACGTGATCGTCGAAATCAACATGGCGCACAACCCGAATCTCGAAGGTCTGCACGACATCTACATTCCGACCTACCGTCCGACCCGTACACCGATTCCGCTGGTCAAGGTCGACGATCGCATTGGCAGCACCGCCATCCCGATTCCACCGGAAAAAATCGTCGCCATCGTGGTCACCAACCAGGCTGACTCGCCCTCCACTGTGCTGGCGCCGGACGTCGAGACCCAAGCCATTGCCGACCACCTGATCGACTTCTTCAAACAGGAAGTGGCAGCAGGGCGCATGACCAACAAGCTCGGCCCGCTACAAGCCGGTATCGGCACCATCGCCAACTCGGTGATGTGTGGCCTGATCGACTCGCCGTTCGAAGACCTGACAATGTATTCCGAGGTGCTGCAGGACTCGACCTTCGACCTGATCGACGCGGGCAAGCTGAGTTTTGCCTCGGGCAGTTCGATCACCCTGTCGAGCCGGCGCAATGCCGACGTGTTCGGCAATCTGGAGCGCTACAAGGACAAACTGGTTCTGCGTCCGCAGGAGATCTCCAACCACCCTGAAGTCGTGCGTCGCCTTGGCATCATCGGCATCAACACGGCACTGGAGTTCGACATCTATGGCAACGTCAACTCCACTCACGTCTGCGGCACGCGGATGATGAACGGCATCGGCGGCTCGGGCGACTTCGCGCGCAACGCGCACCTGTCCGTGTTCGTGACCAAGTCGATCGCCAAGGGCGGTGCGATCTCCAGCGTGGTGCCGATGGTCAGCCATGTTGACCACACCGAACATGACGTCGACATCCTCGTGACCGAAGTGGGCCTGGCGGACTTGCGAGGCCTGGCGCCTCGGGAGCGTGCCCGGGTCATCATCGACAAGTGCGTGCACCCGGATTACCGCCAGGCGCTGAATGATTACTTCACCACCGCGTGCGCCATCGGCGGGCACACCCCGCACATACTGCGTGATGCCCTGAGCTGGCACATCAACCTGGAAGAAACCGGGCAAATGCTGAACAAGTAATTGGTACAGATAGCAGCTGACGCAAACACAGTTTCGTCAGCTTGCTCTTGCTGCTTCACATTATGGAAAAAACTGTACTACTGTACCGGTCATTTCCTAAGGAAAATTCCTACCTCGTCGAGTCAAAACAGCAATTTTGCACCTTAACAGTGCAGACAGGTACAGTTGCCTCAAATTCGACCAGTACACCCCCTATAAACAGTTAACTGAGCTCGCACAATACAGGTGAACTGTATCTACAGAGACTAGGCAAACGAGAGGATCATGGGCACCAGTTAAGCCACTACCTAATCCCGCCATAAGCGGAAGGATGAAAACCATGGAACGTACACTCAGTTCCGAACTGTTCTTCGAAGACACCGCTGCAAAAACCCAGGCTTCCCTGCCTCTGCGCGTTATCGCCAACTTGATGCTGTGGCAGCGCCGCATCACCAGCCGCCATCAATTGGCTCGTCTGGATTCGCGCCTGCTGGCTGACGCCGGGATTAGCGAAGCACAACGCTACGAAGAGCTGAGCAAGCCGTTCTGGCGCTAAGTTAGCGTCGCTGGCTCTGACCTGAAGGTCCACCGCCAGCAACCCGAATTGAAAAAACAAAACCCGTCGTGGGAAGCCACGACGGGTTTTGTCGTTTTGGCCTGTCAAATCCGCTTTTACAGTAGGGAACCCTGAACACCAGTACAGTTTGCAAAAACTACAAACTGAATGAGTACAATATCGTCGCAGTGTGTCTGCAACGGAGATTCGACCGGTGTCAGCATGGAGCCCTCCACTTATCAGGACAGGGAACGCGCCATGAGTTCTTTACAGGATGTTTCGACCCCATCATTTCGATCAAGACCTTGCCTGCACTGGGTCAGAGATCTGCTGACAGGATTCTTCGCTAGCCTGGAAAGGGCGAGAACACGACGTTTACTGGCTCAACTCGATGATCGTCAGCTATCGGATCTTGGCATCAGCCACGCTGAGCGCATCAATGAACTGGATAAACCGTTCTGGCGCTGACTGCCTGTTTGCATGACGGGCTGTTCGAACTGACACACTCAGGCCTAATATCAAGTCAGAACGTGGCGAGCGCCAAGCGCCTGGCGTCTGACTTTGCAGACACTGCGCCATTTTTCAACTGGTTTACCCAAAGGAGTTACCCATGTCCCGTCTCCGCCTGCTCAGCGCTGCAGCCCTGTTTGCCGTGGCAGCCAATGCCAGCGCAACCAGCTTCATCGTGACCACCGACGCTGTAGTTAACGCGCTCAAAGCCACATCCGATGCGACCTCCGACGTCATATCGTCGTCCTTCAAGGATGACAAGATCGTCCTCGCGGCCCGTGATGACGCCGCCAGTTTCGTCGCCAGCGAAGGTTCCATTCGCGGAGTGAAACTGGAAAGCGCCATCGACCACATTCACCGCCAGGCGCCACAGCTGAACGCAACCGACGCACAACTGGCGCAGGCGATCCTGACGATCTAAACGACTGCACAAGGCATGGGGCACGCCCGACGTGCCCCAATGTTTCGGCGCTGGCTCTAGAACGGGCCTTGCGCTAGCCTTGGGACTCACTCTCAACTGTCGAGTCTCATGCGTTTTCCTTCAAGTTTCTTGATCGCTCCAGCCTTTCTTACCCTTGGTTACTGCGGATCGGCCCACGCTTATGACGCCTTCAACCTGTCCACCCAAGGCATCGTCGCCAGCGGTTACGCCACAAGTTTGGTGACCTCCGCCCCCTTCGACCATAAACTGCTGCTCGCTGCCCATGATGACGCCGCGGCATTCATTGCCAGTGACGGCCAACTGAGAGGCGCACGATTGGAGTCGGCCTTGCGGTATCTGCGTCGACCCCAGGCAAAACTTCATGCCAACGACCTTGAACTGGCACAAGCAATTCTCGTCCAATAGTTATCCCTGTTTTTTCTGGAGTCATTCCATGCGTAACCCGCTGATTGCTGCCACCTTAGGTCTGCTGCTGTTGGCCGATGTGGCCCAGGCACATACTCTGGTTGCCACCAGTAATATTCTGATCCGTGCTACCCAGCGCACCCTCGATTTCACCTCCGACACCACCACGTCCATTCGCGATTCGAAAATCGTGCGCGAAGCCCAGGACGATGCCGCCAGTTTCGTTGCCAGCAATGGCGACATTCGTGGCGCTCACCTGGAATCCGCCTTCGATTTACTGCGTACCCGTGTGCCGGAAGCTCGTGACGCCAGTGACCAGGATCTCGCCGAAGCCATCCTCGCACTGTGAAGCGTCAAGGTGCCTGGCTGCTGGCCGGGGCCATGTTGCTGCTCGGCAACACGGCCCACGCTGGCCTTCAATTACAGCTCAAGACCGAAGGTCTGACTCCCGCGCAACAGCAAGCCAGCCAGGCGTTGCTCGATGAAGCCATGCAGGCACTGCCGCCACGCTTTATCGAGCAACTCGATCGACGGATCGACGTCGACTGGACGGATGACATGCCGGGCAACGCCTACGGTCAGGCGTCACTGGTGTCCGAACTCGATCTGAACCGCAACCTGCTGGCCAGCCTCACCGATGGCAGCGCCGCGACCAAGAAAACCCTTCGCCCCCATGGCACCGTGCGCCGGGAAATGCTGGCCACGGTGGTGCACGAGCTGACTCACATCTACGATCGCTCGCGCCTGTGGCCGGATGCCGAACGCAAGCTGATTCAGCGCTGCACCCAGCGCAACAACAGCTCAGGGCTGGTTGGCATTCCCGACCAATGCCGGGGCCAGTCCGATCGGCGTTTTACCCTCAGTGACGATCCGCGTCTGCTCGACCTCGCCGGCTGGCAGCAATACGTAGGCCGTCGCGGTGAACGCGAACAGCACAATCGCCAGATTGCCCGCAGCCCGGACATCTACGAGACCAGCAGTCCAAAGGAGTTCGTCGCGGTCAACATGGAGTATTTCCTCCTCGACCCGAGCTACGCCTGCCGCCGTCCCTCGCTGTATCGCTACTACCAGGAACATTTCGGCTGGGCGCCTGCCGCCAAAGACACCTGTAGCAAGACCTTCGCGTTCCTCAATGCCGGCAGCGACTTCGCCAAGACACCTTTGGGCCAGGTCGATCCGGAGCGAGTCTATGCCGTTGACTATCTGCTGGCCGAGGCCAACCAGAACCTGTTCAGCCGCTGGGGTCACAGCATGTTGCGCCTGGTGATCTGCGCGCCAGGCCGACCACGCGGACCGGATTGCCGATTGGATCTGGACCAGCATCTGGTGCTGTCTTACCGCGCCTTCGTCGGCGACGTGCAGCTGTCGAGCTGGGATGGCCTGGTCGGTAAATACCCGTCGCGACTGTTTATCCTGCCGCTATCCCAGGTCATCGACGAATACACCAAGACCGAACTGCGCAGCCTGGCCTCCGTGCCCCTGAACCTGTCGCGCAGAGAGATTGAAGACGTGGTCGGACGTGCCGCCGAGATGCACTGGAGCTACGACGGCAACTACTTCTTCCTGTCGAACAACTGCGCGGTAGAAGAGCTGAAGTTACTGCGTGGCGGCACCAATAACCCGCAATTGGTGGGACTCGACAACATCATGCCCAACGGTTTGCTCGAAGTGCTGAAGGGCCGCGGACTGGCGGACGCCAGTGTGCTGGACGACCCACGAGAAGCCTTGCGCCTGGGTTATCGTTTCGACTCCTTTCGCGAGCGTTATCAGGCGATGTTCGAGATCCTGAAAAAGCACTTGCCGATCAAACAGGAAACCGTCGAAGACTGGCTCGAATTGAAAGCGGCAGAGCGTCGGCAATGGTTCGAGCAGGCCGATTTGCGCACCAGCGCGGCGTTGTTGCTATTGGAACAAGCCAGCTTCCGTCAGCAGTTGCTGCTGGCCCAGGATGAAGTGAAGCAGCGCTATCTTGGCGCCCGAGAACTAAAGAATGGCGGCATGGACAAGGCCAACGAGACGCTCAAGGACATTCTGGCCAACAGTGGTTTCCTCAGCCGACCGGCAGAACTGCTGGGCACCAAGGGTTATGGCCTGCCGCAACCGAGCGAGTGGGAGCATCTGGAATCGGAAAGCAGCCAGCGCCAGAAGCAGCTTCTGGCGCTGTCCGGGGATCTGGACAAGGAAGTGAGGGCATTGCTTGAACCGGGCCGCGCCGCCGAAATGGCCGCCAACGAGGCCAACGTGAAGCAGATTGGTGAACACCTGCGCAAACTGCACAAGGCATCAGGCGGGATAGAGTTACCTTGATACCGTAACTTGTGGGAACGAGCTCGCTCCCACAAGAATTACAGCGTTTAGCCACACATAGCAAAAAGGGCTTCAGAACTCAGTCCTGAAGCCCTTTTTGCTGTTCAGCCTGTGCCGCGCGGCTCTAATTCCACTGTCTCAGGCACTTTACCTTCAGCTGACGCGGGCCTTACGCACGCCTTCGGCCAACGCTGAGCACAGGCTCAACACGCCATCCACGGCTTGTTCCGGGGAGGTGGCATTGGCGATGTGATCGATCAACGCCGAGCCCACTACAACACCGTCGGCCAGACGCGCGATGGACGCCGCCTGTTCCGGAGTCCGGATACCGAAACCGATGCTGATAGGCAGGTCGGTATGGCGACGCAGACGGGCGACCGCTTCCTCGACGTGTTCCAGCGTGGCAGCGCCGGCGCCGGTCACACCGGCCACCGATACGTAGTAGACGAAGCCGGAGCTGCCGTTGAGAACGGTCGGCAGGCGCACATCGTCGGTGGTTGGCGTGGTCAGGCGAATGAAGTCCAGGCCCGCGGCCTGCGCCGGGTCGCACAGTTCGCCATTATGCTCTGGCGGCAGGTCGACCACGATCAGGCCGTCAACGCCGGCTTCCTTGGCTTCGGCGATGAAGCGCGGTACGCCGTACATGTGGATCGGGTTGAAGTACCCCATCAGCACCAGCGGTGTTTCGTTGTTGTCCTGGCGGAACTCGCGAACCATTTGCAGGGTTTTCGCGAGATTCTGCTTGGCACCCAACGCACGGATGTTGGCGAGCTGGATTGCCGGGCCGTCAGCCATCGGATCGGTGAAGGGCATGCCCAGCTCGATCACATCGGCGCCAGCCGCCGGCAAGCCCTTGAGGATAGCCAGGGACGTGTCATAGCCCGGGTCGCCGGCGGTCACGAAGGTCACCAGGGCGGCACGGTTTTGTTCCTTGAGTTCGGCAAAACGCGTTTGCAGGCGGCTCATCAGTGTTTCTCCTGCTTTGATTGTTCCATGTGGTGCATCACGGTCTGCATGTCTTTGTCGCCACGGCCGGACAGGTTGACCACCATCAGGTGATCCTTTGGCAAGGTCGGGGCGCGCTTGAATACTTCAGCCAGGGCATGGGCGCTTTCCAGGGCAGGGATGATCCCTTCCAGGCGGCAGCACTGGTGGAACGCAGCGAGGGCTTCGTCGTCGGTCACCGAGGTGTACTGAACGCGGCCGATGTCATGCAACCAGGCGTGTTCCGGGCCGATGCCCGGGTAGTCCAGGCCGGCGGAGATCGAGTGGGCATCGATGATCTGGCCATCGTCGTCCTGCAGAAGGAACGTACGATTGCCGTGCAGGACGCCTGGAACGCCGCCATTGAGGCTGGCCGCATGCTTGCCGGTCTCGATGCCGTAGCCGGCGGCTTCAACGCCGATGATCTCGACACTCTTGTCGTCGAGGAACGGGTGGAACAGGCCCATGGCGTTGGAACCACCGCCGATGCACGCCACCAGGCTGTCCGGCAGGCGACCTTCCTGGGCTTGCAGCTGCTCGCGGGTCTCCTTGCCGATTACGGCCTGGAAATCGCGAACCATCGCCGGGTAAGGGTGCGGACCAGCCACGGTACCGATCAGGTAGAAAGTGCTGTCGACGTTGGTCACCCAGTCACGCAGGGCTTCGTTCATCGCATCTTTCAGCGTGCCGGTACCAGCTACCACCGGAATCACTTCGGCACCCAGCAGCTTCATGCGGAACACGTTGGCCTGCTGACGCTCGATGTCAGTGGTGCCCATGTAGATCACGCAATCCAGACCGAAACGCGCAGCAACAGTGGCCGTGGCCACACCGTGCATGCCGGCGCCGGTCTCGGCGATGATGCGCTTCTTGCCCATGCGCCGCGCCAGCAGGATCTGGCCGATGCAGTTGTTGATCTTGTGCGCGCCGGTGTGGTTCAGCTCTTCACGCTTGAGGTAGATCTTCGCGCCGCCGCAGAACTCGGTCAGACGCTCGGCGAAGTACAGCGGGCTTGGACGTCCGACGTAGTCGCGCTGGAAGTAGGCCAGTTCTTCCTTGAATGCAGGATCTTCCTTGGCCAACTCATATTCGCGGGCCAGGTCGAGGATCAACGGCATCAGGGTTTCGGCAACGTAGCGGCCGCCGAACGCGCCAAACAGGCCGTTGGCATCAGGGCCGTTGCGCAGATTAGTCTGGGTCATGGGGCGCTCCAGTTGAATGCATGAAGTGATGCATAAAGAGATAGTGGGCTTCACTCTACCCCTGACGCCTCGGCCTGAAAACCGATAAGATCGCCACAACCTGTCAGGAAAACTCACAGATCAAATGAGCCATGACCTTCCTCCGCTGAACGCGCTTCGCGCCTTCGAAGCCACTGCCCGCTTGAACAGCGTCAGTCAGGCGGCCGAACAGCTGCACGTCACCCACGGCGCAGTCAGTCGGCAACTCAAGTTACTTGAAGAACACCTCGGCGTAAGCCTGTTCATCAAGGACGGTCGCGGCCTGAAACTCACAGATGCCGGGTTGCGCCTGCGTGACGCCAGCAGCGAAGCCTTCGAGCGCCTGCGCAGCGTTTGCGCCGAACTCACACAAAGCTCCGCCGATGCGCCATTCGTGCTCGGTTGCTCTGGAAGTCTGCTGGCGCGCTGGTTCATCCCAAGACTGGGGAGACTCAATGCCGACCTGCCGGACTTGCGCTTGCACCTGTCGGCCGGAGAAGGCGATCTGGATCCGCGAAGACCGGGGCTGGATGCCTTGCTGGTATTTGCCGAGCCACCCTGGCCGGCGGACATGCAGGTTTTTGAGCTGGCCAGCGAACGTATCGGCCCGGTCATGAGCCCGCGGTTCGCCGGCTATGAACGGCTCAAGAAGGCGCCGGAAACTGCACTGCTGAACGAACCCTTGCTGCACACCACGTCACGCCCGCAAGCCTGGCCGAACTGGGCGCAACCACGCGGGCTCGACGCCAGGGCGCTGAAGTACGGTCAGGGATTTGAACATTTGTATTACTTGCTGGAAGCCGCCGTCGCAGGTCTGGGCGTGGCGATTGCCCCCGAACCCTTGGTGACGGAGGACTTGAAGGCCGGCCGCCTGGTTGCGCCTTGGGGCTTCAGTGAAACCCCGGCGCAACTGGCGTTGTGGCTACCCAAGCGCGCCGCGGACGGGCGCGCCCGGCAACTGGCGCAGTGGCTCAAGAACGAGCTGCGTCGCGCGGATTAATCACGCTTGCACAACAGATAAGCGGCCAGCAAGCCTAATGCACCCACGGCGACACCAGCTGTTGTCCAAGGATGTTCCTGGGCGTAGTCCCGGGTGGCAATCCCGGTTTCACGGGTTTTGACCTTGACCTCTTCATAGGCATCGCCAAGCAAATGGCGCGAGTGCTTCAAGGCATTCTCGGCGTTGCTTTTCAAGGTCTTGAGGGTTTTACGCGACTCGTCCGAGGCGTCGTCTTTCAGGCTTTCCAAAGACTTGAGCAGACTCTCGATCTCGGCTTCCATGCTTTGCAATGAGGCTTTGCGTAACGAGTTGTTGGCCATGGTGGCTCTCCTGCATTGGTGATGAGTGGCGTGTGTTGGTTGGGACTTCATGGGTTCGAGAAAGTGCAGAAAATCTGAACTTCACCCTCAGAACGACCAACAGAAGAAATAGGAAAAATCACTGCTAGTCTGTAATTCACACGCCGAGGAGAACGCCATGTCTGACCATCACACCTACAAGAAAATCGAGCTGATCGGCTCGTCCACCAGCAGTATCGAAGATGCGATCAACAACGCGCTGGCCGAAGCCAGCAAAAGCATCAAGTACATGGAATGGTTTGAAGTGACCGAGACCCGTGGGCACATAAGGGACGGCAAGGCTGCGCACTTTCAAGTGACCTTGAAAGTCGGGTTCCGGATTGCCAGCAGCTGACTTTGGGCTAGTCTTCTGAACTTGCACGCCGGTCGAATGCCATAGGGAATGGCAAAGCACTACATGAGTGCGTCCGGCTGACGGCTGGTTACCCCTATGATCCGACCAGGGAATGCAACCGATGAAGAAGTTTATGTTGGCAGTAGGTTTGTTGAGCCTTGCGGGGAGCGCGTTGGCGGGCGGCAAGCCATGCGAAGAACTGAAAGCCGAAATCGCAGCGAAACTTGATGCCAAGGGCGTTTCCGGTTACTCGCTGGAGATTGTCGACAAAGGTGCCGCTGCCGGCGGGAAAGTTGTTGGCAAATGCGAAGCGGGTGCCAAAGTGATCGTCTATAAAAAGTAGGCAGAATTCCGCCTGAAAAAAAGCCGACACCACGGTGTCGGCTTTTTTACGCCTGCCGTTTGAGTATCAGCCTCGCATGACCTGCGCCAGCAACTCGTAGGAATGCACGCGATCCGAATGTTCGTACAGGTCACAGGTGAAAATCAGCTCGTCAGCCTGGGTCTGTTCGATCAGGACCTCGAGTTTGGCGCGGATTTTCTGCGGGCTGCCGATCATCGCCAGGCCAAGGAAGTCGTGCACGGCATCTTTCTCATGGGGCAGCCACAGGCCGTCCATGGTCTTCACCGGTGGACGCTGTACCAGGCTTTGGCCACGCATCAGGGCGAGAATCCGCTGAAACACCGAGGTCGCCAGGAAATCGGCCTGCTCGTCGGTATCGGCTGCCACCAATGGTACGCCGAGCATCACGTAGGGCTTGTCCAAAACGGCTGACGGCTTGAAGTGATTTCGGTAGACCCGAATCGCTTCATGCATGTAGCGCGGTGCGAAATGCGATGCGAAGGCGTAGGGCAAACCGCGCTCACCGGCCAGTTGCGCACTGAACAGGCTCGATCCCAACAACCAGACCGGCACATTGGTCCCGGTCCCCGGCATGGCGATGATGCGTTGGTCCGGGGTACGTGGCCCAAGGTAGCGCACCAGTTCCGCCACGTCTTCCGGGAAGTCGTCGGCGCTGCCGGAGCGTTCGCGGCGCAGCGCACGTGCGGTCATCTGGTCGGAACCGGGGGCACGCCCCAGGCCCAGATCGATCCGGCCCGGATAAAGGCTTTCCAGGGTGCCGAACTGTTCGGCGATCACCAACGGTGCGTGGTTGGGCAACATTACCCCGCCCGAACCGACTCGAATGGTCGACGTGCCACCGGCCAGGTACCCAAGTAGCACCGAAGTCGCGGAGCTGGCGATGCCATCCATGTTGTGGTGCTCAGCCACCCAGAAGCGGTTGTAACCGAACTTCTCGACATGCTGCGCCAGGTCCAGCGAGTTGCGCAGCGATTGGGCCGCGCTGCCGTTCTCGCGCACGGGCACCAGATCGAGGGTCGAGAACTTGATATCGGACAGTCGTTTCATAAACCTGCTTCTCCAATTGAGGGCGCAGGTTTGTTCTTGCGAACGCAAACCTGCCGAATCCAAAAGCGTATTCATGCAATGTGGGCATATACCCGAGTTTCAATAGCCCAGTAAAAAATCCCGCGAAAAAAGCAGACTGATCGGGCGAGATGAACTTTGCGCCACTGTCTATCCTCACAACCCTGGCAAGTGAAAACCACGAAGGCGCGACGTTTCGCGCCAATCTTGAGGAGACAGGCATGGCTATCGTTAAGAAAGCATCGGCCCATTGGGAAGGTGATCTGAAAACCGGCATCGGCTCGATTTCCACAGAAACCGGCGTGCTCCGGGAAGCTCCCTATGGCTTCAAGGCGCGCTTCGAGGGCGGCCGGGGCACCAACCCGGAAGAGTTGATCGGCGCGGCCCACGCCGGCTGTTTCTCCATGGCGTTTTCCATGATTCTCGGTGATGCCGGCCTGAAGGCCGATAGCATCGACACCCAGGCAGAAGTCACTCTGGATCAAGTGGACGGCGGTTTTGCGATCACCGCAGTGAAATTGATTCTGAAAGCGAAAATCCCCGGGGCGACGCAGGCGCAGTTCGAAGAACTCAGCAACAAGGCCAAAGAGGGTTGCCCGGTATCCAAAGTGTTGAATGCGAAGATCAGCCTGGAGGCAACATTGGTCGGCTAGATTTTAATTGAAACGAAAAGATCGCAGCCTTGCGCAACCTGCCGGGATTATTTGGCAAAAGGTGCTCAAGGCTGCGATCTTTTTTGCGTCGCGACAGACTCGCCCGCTAAAACTGTGGTCGAATAAATGACAGCAGCGAAAACCACGATTGTGCGTGCTGCCTCAAAGGAGCTTCAACCATGAAACGTTTTGCCTTGGCGGTTATCTGTTGCGCACTGGCCACTTCGGCCTTGGCGGCACCGAAACCCTGCGAAGAGCTCAAGGCCGAGATCGAAGCCAAGATCCAGGCCAGCGGCGTATCTTCCTACACGCTTGAAATCGTCACCAACGACGAGGTCCATGACCAGAACATGGTTGTGGGTTCGTGCGAAAACGGCACCAAGAAAATCATCTACCAGAAAAACGACCGCTGACCGCTCACATCAGGCAGTAGGATTCCCGGTCTTCAGCAACGATTTCGCGCTTGGCATTGTACAGCCGGGCACCGGGGGTAAAGGCGATGGAACGGCCTTCGAGCACATAACGCTGACCGGCTTCGAAATGATCGTAATTGATGGTCAGGTAGCACAGCCGTTCCGAGGGGCCGCCCATCATCCCCAATCCGCCACCAGGTACTTCAAAGTCGAAACGCACGATCAGTTCATGGCTTCCCGGCGTGACCTCGAAAAAACGCCCGTCGCGCAGGCGTTGTTTATCCAGTCGTTCGGCCATCAACAACTTGTCGTTAGGGAAGGGCGTCGAGAATTCGACCCAGGCCATCTGTGGATTGGGTGTCGGCATCGGGCTTTGGCAGCCCGCGACAACACCGACGGCGAGTAACAGCATCAACCTGCGCATGATGGATGTCCCAAGGGATATGCATCCAGCATAACGCCGATCAGGTGTGTTGACAGCCTGCCGGTGTGCCTTGGCCAATCACTTTGCGCTGTTGATCGTAGAGTTTCGCCCAAGGCCGAAAACCGATGTTCCCCGCCTGCAGTTGATAACGCTCACCCGCGTTGAAGTCGCTGAATTTCACGCTCAACTGACAATCGCGCCACAACGGCTCGGCGTCCGGGCCGATATTGGTGGGCTGGACTGCGAATTGGTAGCGGACCGTCAACTCATGGCTACCGGGATGAACCTGGAAATAGCGTTTATCGTCAGTGATTTTGTCATCGACCTCCAGCGCCTGCAGCGCCGTATCTTCCTGCTTCGAATCAAGGTCGATCCAGGCTTGCGCAGGATCATGGCGGGGTATTCCGAAACCAGCACAGCCGGCCAGCATCAGCAGGCCTCCTGACAGTATCAACATGCGCATAGCGGAGCTCCAGTCTGGCGGGATAGTCTTGTGGAAAGACTCTCCAAGGAAGAATTATTGTGATCAGGCCGCTTCCTAGCCTTGGGTTACTTGATCGCGTTTTTCGCGTTTTGTTTCCGAGCCTGCTGTTTTTGTTGCTCAACGGTTGCACCAGCACCAGCTATTACAGCCAACTGGCCAGCGGCCAACTGCAGTTGCTGCGGGCGAGGGAGCCTGTTTCCAGCGTGATTGCCGACCCGGCGCGCGATCAAAAACTGCGTACACACCTGGAGCAATCGCAAAAGGCCCGAACCTTCGCCAGCCAGCAATTGCACCTGCCGGACAACCAGAGCTACCGCCTGTACGCGGACATTGGGCGCCCCTTCGTCGTCTGGAATGTCTTCGCCACACCGGAATTTTCCCTCAAGCCCGTAAACCACTGCTTCCCCATCGCCGGTTGTGTTGCTTATCGCGGTTACTACAGCCAGAGCGCAGCCCGCGGCGAAGCGGCCTTGCAACGCTTGCAAGGCATGGACGTGTCGATTGGCGGCGTCGAGGCCTATTCGACACTTGGCTGGTTCAACGACCCGATCATCAGTTCGATGATGGGCTGGGGGGATGAGCGACTGGCCACGCTGATCTTTCACGAGCTCGCCCATCAGCGTTTCTATGTGAAGGACGACACGGAGTTCAACGAATCCTTCGCCACCTTCGTCGAGCAGGAAGGTACTCGCCAATGGCGCGCCTACCGCCACATGCCACCGGATAACAATGCGCAGGCACGTCAGCGCGACCAGTTCACTGAGCTGGTACTCAAGACCCGCACCCGACTGGAAAAGCTCTACACCTTGCCGTTGCCAACCGAACAGATGCGCCAGCGCAAGGCGGCCGAGTTCGAACGCTTGCGCAGCGAATACCGGCAGTTGCGTGACAGTCAGTGGGCCGCAGACAAACGCTACGACGCGTGGATTCATGCCCCCATGAACAACGCCCGGTTATTGCCGTTTGGTTTGTACGACCAATGGGTGCCGGCTTTTGCCGCGCTGTTCCATCAGGAGGGTGGCGACTGGCTCAGATTTTACACCGCCGTGGAAAAGCTCGGCGCCTTGCCGACGGGCGAGCGCAAGGCCGCGCTGAAAGTGTTGGCTGGCGGGGCCGATCAACCAAAGAACCAGTAGCAAACCCCGATAGCCCCCAGCACCCCGGCAAGCTCCGCCAGCAATGCGCAGCCAACCGCATGGCGTGCGCGCTGGATGCCCACGGCACCGAAGTACACCGCCAGCACATAGAACGTCGTTTCGGTACTGCCCTGGATTGTTGCTGCCACCAGCGCCGGGAAGCTGTCCACGCCCGAGGTCTTCATGGTTTCAATCAGCATCGCCCGGGCGGCGCTTCCCGAGAAGGGTTTGACCATCGCCGTCGGCAGCGCATCGACGAAACGCGTGTCCCAACCGGCCCATTCCACCAGATGCCGGATCCCGTCCAGACCGAAGTCCAGTGCCCCGGATGCCCGCAGGACACCCACCGCGCAGAGCATCGCCACCAGGTAGGGCAGCAAGTTCTTGGCGACATCGAAACCCTCTTTGGCACCTTCAACGAAGGCCTCGTAGACCTTCACTTGGCGCAGCGCGCCGATCACTAAAAACAGCATGATCAGGCCAAACAGCGTCAGGTTGCCGAGGATCGATGACAGGCCGGCCAGAGCGGTCGCCGAAAGGGTCGCCAGCAACGCCATGAAGCCACCGAGGGCTAGGGCGCCGGGGATCAGGTAGGCCAGCACAACGGGGTCCCAGACGCGCAGGCGCTGCATGAACGCCACCGACAGGAAGCCGACAATGGTCGAGCAACTGGTCGCCAGCAGGATCGGCAGGAACACCAGCGTCGGGTCCGGCGCACCTTGCTGGGCGCGATACATGAAGATGGTCACCGGCAGCAGGGTCAGCGAGGAGGCGTTGAGCACCAGGAACAGGATCTGTGCATTGCTGGCGACGGTAGCGCTGGGATTGAGTTCCTGCAGTGCCTTCATGGCCTTGAGGCCGATCGGCGTGGCGGCGTTGTCCAGGCCCAAGCCGTTGGCCGCGAAGTTAAGGGTGATCAGGCCGATGGCTGGATGACCCGGCGGGACTTCAGGCATCAGGCGCAAAAACAGTGGCCCCAGGGCCCTTGCCAGCCATTCGACGATCCCGGCTTTCTCGGCGATGCGCAGAAAACCCAGCCAGAGGGTGAGGGTGCCGAACAGCAGCACCATGACTTCGACCGACAGCTTGGCCATGGCAAAAATGCTTTCCACCATCGCCGCGAATATCCCGGCGTTGCCACCGATCAGCCACTGGGCCAGCGCCGATACAGCTGCCACGATGAAGAAGCCAAGCCACAGGCCATTGAGCATCAGTCAAATCCCCCCAAAAGATCCGCGAATGATAGCGGGGTAGCCAGAAACGACAAACCCCGGATTTCTCCGGGGTTTGTTGTAGGAGCGAGCTTGCTCGCGATGGACGTCAATGATGATGCGGGCATTCTGGATAAGCCCGGTGCCCTGCCGCCATCGCGAGCAAGCTCGCTCCCACAGGTTTTGCATCAATTGCTGGAGGTTTCACCCGCCGGCAGTTTTTCCTTGCTGCGCCAGTGCGGCAGGGAGTTCCAGTAGCGCTGGCCCTTGGCGTCGTCGTACATGCCTTCCCAACGAGCGATAACCAGAACGGCCAGAGCGTTGCCGATCACGTTCAGTGCGGTACGAGCCATGTCCATGACGCGGTCGACACCAGCGATGAACGCCAGGCCTTCCAGAGGAATACCGACGCTGCCCAGGGTGGCCAGCAGTACCACGAAGGACACACCCGGTACGCCGGCGATGCCTTTGGAGGTGACCATCAACGTCAGTACCAGCAGCAGTTGCTGGCTGATCGACAGGTCGATGCCATACAGCTGGGCAATGAAGATCGCCGCGATGCTTTGGTACAGGGTCGAACCGTCGAGGTTGAACGAGTAACCGGTCGGCACCACGAAACTGCAAATGGCTTTCGGCGCGCCGTAGGCTTCCATCTTCTCGATCACGCGCGGCAGCACGGTTTCGGAGCTGGCGGTGGAGTAGGCCAGTACCAGTTCATCCTTGAAGATGCGCATCAGCTTGATCACCGAGAAGCCGAACAGGCGAGCGATCAGACCCAGGATTACGAAAGCGAAGAAGGCGATGGCGACGTAAACCAGGATCACCAGCTTGGCCAGCGGTATCAGCGACGCGAAGCCGAAGTTGGCAACGGTCACCGCGATCAGTGCGAACACGCCGATCGGGGCGTAGTTCATGATCATGTGAGTGACCTTGAACATGCTTTCCGATACGCCCTGGAACATCTTCACCAGCGGCTCGCGCAGGTCCGCCTGCAGGCTCGACAAACCGAGACCGAACAAAACAGAGAAGAAGATGATCGGCAGCATTTCGCCGCGAACCATGGCCGCGAAGATGTTCGACGGGATCAGGTTGAGGATGGTTTCGATGAACGCATGTTCATGCTGAACCTCGGCCGCCGTGGCCTGGTACTTGGAAATGTCCACAGTGCCCAGGGTGCTCATGTCGATGCCGGCACCCGGATGGAACAGGTTGGCCAGCAGCAGGCCGACCACGATGGCGATGGTGGTGACGATTTCGAAGTAGATGATGGTCTTGAAGCCGATGCGCCCCAGCTTCTTGGCGTCACCGACGCCGGCAATGCCGACGATCAAAGAGGAAATGACGATCGGGATCACGATCATCTTGATCAGACGGATAAAGATATCGCCTGCCGGTTGCAGGACGTTGCTGATCCACCAGGCTTTTTCGGCACTGAAATGGTTGAGCAGCGCACCGATTGCAATCCCCAATACCAGACCGATGAGGATCTGCCAGGCGAGGCTAAGCTTTGCCTTCTTCATATCTTTACCCTTACTTGTTGTTTGACTCAGGGAGATGCGCGAACTGGAACGCTTGTGGCGAAAAAGTCCAGTGCATCTGCCCCCCGTATAAGGTGCCCCGGAACGCGTGTTTACGGCTCTCTGGCAGGCGAAAAAAGGCGCAACTATTCCGATGCAAGGAAGCGCCGTCTAATGCCGTAAACGCCTACCCCATGCCGAATCGGCATGAGGTTTTTTTACCGAAACGCGCGTCCCAACCGGTTCGAATACGACATTTCGGCAGGCATAAGTGCCGTGAACCGGCCATCACAGAGCAGATTGAGTATTTTTCGAGCAGTGGCCGAGCGTTGATTTTTCAGCAAAATCGCGCAGGACGAAGGGAAAAATCGCGGCCAAAGAAAGGTGATTTTTCTCGATATACGGTCGCAGATGAAACACCGGGAAAAGTATTTTCCGACGTAACACGGACAAGGACGGGATAACACTGATGAAATCGAGACGAGCGCTCTATTTCAATGTGTTGCTTGATCAAGCCCTTGGCAAGTCCGTCGAGCCTTGGCGGTCCGACGAACTTGCGCAGCAGCTTTTCCTGACCCGGCCCTTGCGCAGGTACTCCCTGTACCCGTAGGTCACTCCGCCCCTGAAACAGGCAGAACGTCCCGACCCCTTGGTCATGCGCCGGCCTTCCTCAGGTGGCGCAGGTGGAAAGAGGCGCTGTGGCCTCCTTCGTGTACAAATTCTGTCCGGTCAACAAGCCTGCATGGGCAGGTCAGGCATATCGGGGAAACGCCAGCCCGCATGCCATGGCACTACCGCCCAACAGCTGGGCGGCTGCCAAGTCTTGAACAACCCTCTCATATCAGCCTCGACCGCGACGGCCCAAGAAGAAGGAGACAATGAACATCACCAGGAACACGACAAACAAAATCTTGGCGATACCCGTGGCGGTGCCCGCGATACCACCGAAGCCCAGTACAGCAGCGATGATGGCGATGATCAGGAATGTGATTGCCCAGCTCAACATGGTGATTCTCCTTACGCTTCTGTTTAAAGGTGCTGCGTTTCCCGGCGCATGGGGTGCGGCGGAAGTTTTGCCTAGAACACCCAACGCTCTTGATGACGTATCTCACCCACAGGCCCGGCCTGGTCGACATCCATCATGCGCATCGGGGGGCTATCGGCCTGACCGCTGCTGACAGCGCTGAAATGGGTTTGGGTCGGATGCGGAATCGACAAGCGTGGCGCTTCCGGCTGCTGGCTCTGCTCCCAGCGCAGAAACTGCTGGCCGCCGATCAGGGTGATCAACAGTGCCAGAACGGCAAACAACCCTTGCTGGATAGACACAGGCGAGAGGTGCAGGTGGGCGGCACGTTGACGGTTCATCCTGGAGCTCCTACCACTGGGGTCGGTATTCGATTGCGGGCGTTTGTTTTTGAATGCCCTGGTTAACCAGACAATTGCAGCCTGCATGCCAGCTTTTATTTTGAATAATTTCTTTTTATATCAATGCTTTATGAGCATAAAAAAATTCACTTCGCACGCATCCTGCACGATGCCTCTTGTTCAGTCGTGCGTATTGCACGATTGGTTTGAAGGAAGACGTAAATTTTTTGAATTGAGAGAAGGGCGAGGATGTCAGAAATACACGCTGGCCTTTGCAGGAAACCGGGCATCCATTTAAGACCCACGAAATTAGCCGGCTAAGCGATACATGGGATGAAAGCTACCCTGCCATGACAGGAATGGCTCAGAATCAATCATGCAACTTGCCCGATTTCTCCGAGACTAAATAACGATCATTCATTAAGGAGCGTAGGAAAATGGAGTCCGCCACTGAGCATCAAGGCCGCATTCTGCTGGTGGATGACGAATCCGCCATCCTGCGTACTTTCCGTTATTGCCTCGAAGACGAAGGCTACAGCGTGGCCACCGCCACCAGCGCCGCGCAGGCAGAAGCCCTGTTGCAACGGCAGGTCTTCGACCTGTGCTTCCTCGACTTGCGCCTGGGTGAAGACAACGGCCTCGATGTGCTGGCCCAGATGCGTATCCAGGCGCCCTGGATGCGGGTGGTGATCGTCACTGCGCACTCTGCCGTCGACACGGCGGTGGATGCGATTCAGGCTGGCGCCGCCGACTATCTGGTCAAACCGTGCAGCCCCGATCAATTGCGGCTGGCAACCGCCAAGCAACTGGAAGTGCGGCAATTGTCGGCGCGACTGGAAGCCCTGGAAGGCGAGGTACGCAAGCCCATGGATGGTCTGGACTCCCACAGCCCGGCCATGAAAGTGGTACTCGAAACCGCCCGCCAGGTTGCCACGACCGATGCCAATATCCTGATTCTGGGTGAATCCGGTACCGGCAAGGGCGAACTGTCCCAAGCCATTCACGGCTGGAGCAAACGCGCGAAGAAATCCTGCGTCACGATCAACTGCCCGTCGCTGACCGCCGAGCTCATGGAAAGCGAACTCTTCGGCCACAGCCGCGGCGCCTTCACCGGCGCCAGCGAAAGCACCTTGGGCCGAGTCAACCAAGCTGACGGCGGAACGCTGTTTCTCGACGAGATCGGCGACTTTCCCCTGACATTGCAGCCGAAGTTGCTGCGCTTTATTCAGGACAAGGAATATGAGCGCGTCGGTGATCCGGTGACCCGCCGTGCCGATGTGCGCATCCTTGCGGCCACCAACCTCAACCTTGAGGACATGGTGCGCGACGGTCGTTTCCGTGAAGACCTGCTCTATCGCCTGAATGTCATTACCTTGCACCTGCCACCGCTACGCGAACGCCGCGAAGATATTCTCAACCTGGCCGACCGTTTCCTGGCACGCTTCGTCAAGGAGTACGCCCGTCCCGCGCGCGTCTTCAGCGACGAGGCCCGGGAAGCACTGCTGGGCTATCGCTGGCCGGGCAACATCCGTGAACTGCGCAACGTGATCGAACGGGCGAGCATCATCTGTCCGCAGGAGCGGGTCGAGATCAGTCATCTGGGCATGGCTGAAACCCCGGTCAACAATGCGCCGCGCATCGGCGCGGCACTGAGCCTGGATGAGCTGGAGAAGGCCCACATCGGCGCGGTCCTCGCCACCGCCGACACCCTGGATCAAGCGGCGAAAACCCTGGGCATCGACGCCTCGACGCTGTACCGCAAACGCAAGCAGTACAACTTGTGAGCAATCGCCGATGAAACTGGCGATGAAATTGCGGACCCGGCTTTTCCTGAGCATCTCCGCACTGATCACCGTCGCGTTGCTCGGGCTCTTGCTCGGGCTGGTCAGCGTGATGCAGATGGCCGGCAGCCAGGAAGCACTGATCCGCAGTAACTTCATCACCCTGGACCTGGGGCTCAAGCTGCGTCAGACCCTGGGTGATCAACTGATCATCATGCTCAGCGAGAAGCCTGACTCCGCCGCTTTCGCCGCCTCGAAGCAGCGTTACTTCGAACTGCTGGAGGAAGGCATCGCCCAGGAACCGGAGGAAACCGCAAGCGAGCACGGTTTCAGAAAAGCCAAGGCCGACTACGAGCGTTTTATCCAGGCTTATGAAGCGTCCCCGGACCCGTCGAAGGTGCTCAGCAGCCACGACAACCTGACGGAAAAATTCAATGCGCTACGCAATGGCCTGATCGCCGAGCACAAGCGCGCGCTTGATAACATCAGCGATACCGAGCGCCAGGCCCGGGAGCAGGCGCTGCTGTTTGCCGGGTTGCTTGGCCTGGTGGGGCTGGCGGTGCTGATCATCGGCTTCGTGACCGCACAAGCCATCGCCCGGCGTTTCGGGGAGCCCATCGAGGCCTTGGCCAAGGCGGCGGACAATATCGGCCAAGGCAATTTCGATGTCACCCTGCCGATTTCTTCGGCGGTGGAACTGAACCAGCTGACCCGGCGTTTCGGGATCATGGCCCAGGCGCTGCGTGAACATCAGGCCACCAACGTAGATGAGCTGCTAGCCGGTCAGCAGCGCTTGCAGGCCGTGCTCGACAGCATCGACGACGGACTGCTGATGATCGACCGTCAGGGCCATCTGGAACACCTTAACCCTGTAGCCCAGCGTCAGTTGGGCTGGGAGTCCGATCGTCTGGGTCAGGGGCTGGGTACGGCGCTGGAGCGCCCCGAGCTCGATGAGCAGCTGCAACTGGTGCTGCGCGGCGGCACGTTGGAGCGGGCGCCGGAAGACTTGAGTGTCGAAGTCGATGGTGAGTCGAGACTGCTGACCTATAGCCTGACCCCGGTCAGCCATACCCAGGGCCATATTCTGGGTGCCGTGATGGTGCTGCATGACGTCACGGAGCAACGAGCGTTCGAACGGGTACGCAGCGAATTCGTATTGCGAGCCTCCCATGAATTGCGCACACCGGTCACCGGCATGCACATGGCCTTCGGATTGTTCCGTGAGCGCGCTCACTTTGCCCCGGATTCCCGGGAAGCCGACCTGCTCGATACCGTTAACGAAGAGATGCAGCGGCTGATGCAGTTGATCAATGACCTGCTGAATTTCTCCCGTTACCAGAACGGTTTGCAGAAACTCACCCTGACGCCGTGTTCCATCGAGGCGTTGCTGGAACAGGCTCGGTCACGTTTTGCCACATCGGCCGAAGAGAAGGAAATCAATCTGCTCGTGGAAGTGCAGGGGCCTTTGCCGCGGTTGCAGGCCGACCAGCCACAACTGGAGCGGGTACTCGACAATTTGCTCGACAACGCCTTGCGTCACACCGGCTCCGGCGGGCGGATACGCTTGCAGGCCCGGCGTCACGGTGACCGGGTCATCATCAGTGTCGAGGACAACGGCGAAGGTATTGCCTACGGTCAGCAGGGGCGGATCTTCGAGCCCTTCGTGCAGGTTGGACGCAAGAAGGGCGGGGCCGGGCTCGGCCTGGCCTTGTGCAAGGAAATCGTGCAATTGCATGGCGGACGGATGGGTGTCTATTCACGGCCGGGGCAAGGTACTCAGTTCTACATGACGCTGACCGTTTAGGTCACCCTCACGCCTCGTCATCCAGGCGCCGGCCGGCTCGACGCCGTCCCCGGGTAATCAATTCAGTGAACTGCACTGCGCTCAACGCGCGGGCGAACAGCCAGCCCTGGCCGAACTTCACACCTTCACTGCACAGGAACGCGGCCTGGGCCTCATGTTCGATGCCCTCGGCAATCACCTTCAGGTGCAGCGACTGGGCCATGTGAATGATATGCGGGGCCACGCCGCTGCTGGCGGCGTCATGGCCCAGCGCATCAATGAACGCCTTGTCGATTTTCAGGCAATCGACCGGCAGGGTTTGCAAATAGGCGAGGCTGCAATAGCCGGTGCCAAAATCATCGATCAACACCTGATGCCCGACATCCCGTAGCGCTTGCAGGTTTTCCCGGGCCACCACCACATCGACCAGCCCGCGCTCGGTGACTTCAAAGGCAATTTGCCGCGCAGCGACGCGATGCAGGGTCAGCAGCCGCGCCATCACCTGGCCAATCCGCGGAACCATCACATCACACGCCGCGAGATTGACCGAGATGTACAGCTGCGGGTTCGCACGCAGCAACTGGCCGAGTTGCTCGAGCAGGCGCTGCAAGACGAAGTCCGTCATCTGGCGAATCTGCCCGGTGTTCTCCGCCATCGGAATGAACAGGTCGGGACTGGTCAGGGTACCGTCCGGCCTGCGCCAGCGCAGCAGTGCTTCTGCCCCGACACAGTTGCGGCTATCGAGGTCGAAGATCGGTTGGTACAGCACCTGCAACTCGCCACGGCGAATCGCGCCGGCCAGTTCGGCGTCCAGCGACTGCCGTTGGCGCACCAGCAAAAACACCAGGAACCCAACGCATATGCCCAGCGCAAGGCTGGCCGGTAGTAGCCACCACCAGACTGCCGGGATATGCATGCCGGTGCGCGGGCTGATCAACACCAATTGATATTCCGGGTTGTCGGTGGGCATCCGGTATATCAGGCGTGCCTGGGTGATCTGCAGCGCATCACGGTTTTTCGGTGGCCAGGCCTCGGCCGGCGGCCAGACCTGAGAAGCGCCCAGCACCGGAATCGCGCGCGCGCCATGGTCCAGGACCACCAGCAGGCTGCTGCCCGGCGACAGGTCGACCATATCGGTCAAATGCCCGCGAGAGGTCGCCACCCGGAAATTCCCGCGCCCGAGCATCAGCGCGGCACGGTTTTCATCGGGTTCAGTGGTGGTATTGAGCCAATAGCTGTAAGTCGGGCCTTTGATGTCTGGCGATCGACTCAGCGACAGCCCTTCCTGACGAGGGCGATTGGAGCAGATTCGTGAAGAGTCCATGTAGGCGGCTTCGTAGACGAAGCGATAATTGAACGTAACCTGTTGCAAGGTCGCGATCATTTCAGCATCGCAGCCGCGCAACGGTTGCGCTTCAAGGTCATCAAGGCTTTCACGCAGTTGCCCGAAGAGCTGTTCGAGACGGGCGAGGAAGCGTTCGCCCTGAGCATTCATTTCTTCGCTTTCGCTTTGCTCGACCTGGTGTATGGCGACGAACAGGCTGCCGGCCATCAATAATGTTGCGCTCAAGACAGTAGACATCAGCCCCAGGAACCAGGGGCGATGGAACCAACTACGGAAGGTCTCTCGAGCAGCAGTCATTGTGCAATATCCGATGTATTACCAATGAGTTATAGCTGCTGATTGGAAAAAAGCCCTGACCGTCGGGCGGGCGTCATTATTTTGTCTGGTTCAACACCCACAGTAGCGCGGCGGTTTGCGCATCCGGAGTGCCATCGAAACGCGCCGGACGGAAATGCATCTGAAATGCCGCTATCACATGTCGTGTCGCGACATCGAGCTCGCCGGTCTGTGGCGAGGCATAACCCAGGCGGGCCAACTGCGCCTGAAACCAACTGATGCTCGGCAACTGCTCGGCGAACAACATTTGCTGGCGCGCCACCGACTGTTCATTCGGCCAGATGCCCAAGCCTTCGGCGGCCAGACGCTTCCAGGGGAACAGCGGCCCCGGGTCCAGCTTGCGCAAGGGTGCAATATCACTATGGCCAATGATCTCGCGAGGTTTTATGCCGTGACGTTTGCTAATGTCCTTGAGCAACACGATCAGCGACTGGACCTGGTCTTCGGTGTAGGGATACCACACGCGTCCGGTCGGGGTGTCCTCGAAGCCCGGGTTGACGATTTCGATACCGATGGAACTGGAGTTCAGCCAGGTGCGGCCATTCCACTCACTCTCCCCGGCGTGCCAGGCCCGCACATTTTCATCCATCAGCTTGTAGATGGTGGCGCCCTTGTCGTCGCCGATCAGGTAATGGCTGCTGACCTCACCGTGGGTCAGCAATTGCAACGAACGCTCCAGCGAGGCATTGGTGTAATGCACCACCACAAATTGCACGCGGCTGTCGTAATTGGCCGAAGAGTGGCTGGTGTTGAAACGGGGGCCGCTGGCACAGCCGGCAAGCACAATCAGCGATAAGATCAGAGCAAAATATTTCATGGCGAAAGGCAGTACACACAAGACAATAATGCAACAGTGTAACGTAATGCCTTGCGGGCGGACGGCAATCCCATCGAATTAAACAAAATGGAACAGATCACCGTCAGCTCGGTTCCACTCGGTTGCGGCCGGCATTTTTTGCGCGATACAGCGCCTGATCGGCTCTTTTAAGTACCTGATCGCTATGTTCACCCGGCCTGAACGCCGTCATTCCGATAGACACGGTGATGGTCACCGGCTCTCCCTTGAAGTGGAACGGACAGGCTTCAATGGAGGCCCGCAAGCTTTCCAGCATCTTCAGCCCCGCCGCCGGCACCGTGGATGGCATTAACAGCACAAACTCCTCGCCGCCGAACCGGGCAATGAAATCCGTTCCGCGCAGCCGCTTGCGCAACACGCTGGCGATGATTTTCAGCACTTTGTCACCGGCCAGGTGCCCGTAGTTGTCATTGATGCGCTTGAAATGATCGAGGTCGAGCATGGCCAGCAACAGCGTGTTGCCATGTTGTTGCCATTGTGTGACTTCATGACCCAGGCGCTCGCTCCAGGCCGCGCGGTTGGGCAGCCCGGTCAACGGGTCGACCAATGCCTTCTGTCGTTGCTCTTCAAGGTGCTCGCGGTAACCCTGGGCCTCCTGCTCCATATGGGCGACCCGCTCGGCCAGGCTGTGCAGGCGCGCAGCGACCTCCTGCTCGCGCTCATCGCGCTGTTTCTGGTGCTGGTCCATGGTGCCCAGCAAGCCTTCGAGATGGTTTTCCAGTACGTGCTTGAGATCTTCCAGGTCCGCGGCTTCCTGCATGCTGCTTTGCAGGCCATCGACCTGTTCGCGGATCTGCGTGTCCATCTGTCGCGCAGCCGAACGGTTGTCGGCGTGTCCCGCGGTGGCGGCCTGCAAGTTGCTCTGGAACGATTCGAGACGTTCGTTCAGTCGTTGCAGATAGGCTTCGAACTCATGCTGGCCGCTGTCGGTAATGGCCAGCATCAATGTGGCGAAGTCGTCGAGAATCGGCAGCAATTCGTACCAGTTCAGACCGTTTTTCAGACGATCGCGCATGGATTCTGCTTGCGGGCGATGACGCTCGGGCAGTGTCAGGTCGTCGAGCAGCCCCAGCAACGTGTCTTCGATGTGGCTGGCCACCGAGCTGTAGGAGGGCTCGGGGGAATCCGGGAGTGCGTAGAGAATGTCGTGTTCGGATGACGCCTGATCGACGACGGCCACGTCCTGCATCGGAATCGGAGGTAAGGGCAAGCTATCGGGTGATGCTTGCGCGGTCAGCTCGTCGGGGTTCGCTTGCGACTCAGGTGATATCGCGATGGTTTCCGGGGTTGGTTTCTCGGCCGATTCGATTTCCGCCGCGGCTGCACTGGGTGGTTGAGGCTCCGCAGCCGGAGGTGCAAAAGCCACGGTTGGCTCGGTCGGCGCGAACTCGTCCTCGACTCGCTCAACAGCGGGTACCTCGCAGCTTGCCGCAGGGCTCTCGGCTACAGGGGCAGCCAGCGCAGGAGCAGAGGCCGTTGATGCCTCCGTCTCCTGCGCTTCACGACCGCCGAACAACCGCTGCAGCAAGCCCGGCCGGCCGTTCTCCGTTGGGGTCTCCAGCTGGCTCAGGGCCTTGCCCTGCAAGCCACTCAGCTCGCTGAGCAGCAAGGGCATCTCGCGCGCCTGACTGACCCGCGCATCCAGGTGCTTGGCGAAATTCTTGAGTGGCCGACTCACATCCCGTGGCAATGGCAATGTTTGCAGTTGCGTGACCAGCGCAGTCAAGGCGGCACTGGTCTGGTTGACTCGGGTTTCCCGACGCTGTTCGGAGTCAAGCACGGCTTTTTCCAGGCGTGGAATCAGCGCAGCCAGGCCGGCGTCCATGTCATCGGTACGCACGACTTCGCGCATTTCCTTCATGCATTGGTCAACGGCGCGATCCGTACCTTCCGCTGCCAGGGTGCTGCGCACCAGCCCGCGACGCAGCAAGTCGAGCCGCGCGTCCCAGCGACGTTCGAGCTTTTCCTGTTGTTCGATGCTTTTGAGGTATTTCTCTTTCCAGCGCTGTGCTTCGTCGCTCATTCATGGGATCCGCGAGGGGCAGGACTCAACGCGGGCAATGCATCGGCCGTGAGCGAACCCGGCAAACGAATCTCTACCGCGACCGGCAGGTGATCGGAAATGGGCTGTGCCAGCACCTCAACCTTTTCCAGGGTCAGGCTCGGGCTCAGCAGGATATGGTCCAGGCAGCGCTGTGGGCGCCAGCTGGGAAACGTCGCTTCCAGTTGCGGCGCAAGCAGGCCGAGATCGCGCAACGGGGAATGTTGCAGCAGGTCACTGGCATGGGTGTTCATGTCGCCCATCAGCACCTGATGCTTGTAGTCGCCGATCAACTCGCGGATGTAGGCCAATTGCAGACTGCGTGCCCGGGCGCCCAACGCCAGGTGCATCATGACCACCACCAGCGCTTCCGGGCCTTCGCCGAACCGTACCAGAATGGCTCCGCGACCCTTTGGTCCCGGCAACGGATGATCCTCAATTGCCCACGGACGCAATCGGCTGAGCACGCCATTGCTGTGCTGGGCCAGGCGACCGAGATTACGATTGAGTTGTTGATACCAGTAGGGAAAGGCGCCGAGCTGGGCCAGGTGTTCGACCTGATTGACGTAACCTGATCGCAGGCTGCCGCCATCGGCCTCTTGCAAGGCGACCAGATCGAAGTCGCCTAGCAGATTGCCGATTTTCTGCAGGTTATCGGCACGCCCCGTGTGCGGCAGCAGGTGCTGCCAGCCCCGGGTCAGGTAATGCCGATAGCGCTCGGTACTGATACCGACCTGGATATTGAAACTGAGCAAGCGCAGACGACTGTCTGCGGGCAGGCCCGTGGATTCCAGATGATGCTCGTTGACCCGCGGATCATGCAGGCCAACGATGCGTTCAGTACCCCATCGGCGCATGGCAGTGACTGCCCTTAGTTGGCGGCAGCCTTGTTAGCCGCTCGCTCTTTGTCGATCAGTTTGTCGGCCAGTTGCAGGGCCTGTTCGGCACCGCCGGCAGAACCCACGTCGAAGCGATACTTGCCGTTGACGACCAGGGTTGGAACGCCGGAGATTTCATACTTCTTGGCCAGTTCACGGGCTTGAACAACCTGGCCCTTGATAGCAAAGGAGTCGAAGGTGGCCAGGAATTTATCCTTGTCTACGCCCTGGGTAGCCAGGAAGTCAGCCATGTCATTCTTGTCGATCAGCTTCATTTTTTTGTTCTGGATCGCGTCGAATACCGCGGCATGAACCTTTTGCTCAACACCCATGGACTCAAGGGTCAAGAACATTTGGCCATGAGCATCCCAAGCTCCGCCGAACATGGCTGGAATACGCTTGAAATTCACATCGGATGGCAGCTTTTCAGCCCAAGGATTGATTGTCGGTTCAAAATGATAGCAATGCGGGCAGCCGTACCAGAACAGCTCCACCACTTCGATCTTGCCAGGCACGGCAACCGGAACCGGATTGGTCAGCTCGACATAAGGGGCGGCTGGGGCGTCGGCGGCCTGGGCAGTCATGCCAAACAGGCTGGCAGCGGCAAAAACGGCACTGATGATCAGATTACGCATGCTTTACTCCTGGACAAATTTTTTCGCCGCGCGCGATTGTTTTCAGACAGATCCTGGCGGGGTTGAGTTCTGTAGTGTAACGGCAGCGGCCACAAAAAAGGGCGGCCAAGGCCACCCTTTTTATACTTGCCGAGACGGATTAATCGAGCGTTAACGTTGCAGGCGATCAGCACGCCGTTCAACGCCCGATCCACCGGCCTTAGTGCAGGCCTTGAATGTAGCTGGACACCGCGGCGATGTCTTCGTCGCTCAGCTTCTTGGCAATGCTCTGCATCGGTTTGGTATCGCCGTCGTTGGTGCGGCCACCTTCTTCCTTGCGGAAATCGACCAGTTGCTTGCCGACGTATTGAGCGTGCTGGCCACCCAGGTGCGGGAAACCGGCAGCCGCGTTACCTGCGCCATTTGGCGAGTGGCAACCGGTGCAGGCTGGCAGGCCCTTGGCCAGGTCACCACCACGGAACAGGGCCTCACCGCGAGCGACGATCTTCGGATCGGCGGCACCGACGCTGCCCTTCTGGCTGGCGAAGTAGGCGGAGATGTCCGCCAGGTCCTGATCGCTCAGGTTGGTCAGCAGGCCGGTCATTTCCAGAACGGTGCGCTTGCCCGACTTGATGTCGTGCAATTGCTTGGTCAGGTAGCGTTCACCCTGACCTGCCAGTTTCGGAAAGTTTGGCGCCATGCTGTTGCCATCCGGGCCGTGGCAGGCGCCACAGACGGCGGCTTTGGCCTGGCCGGCTTTTGCATCACCCGGTTGTACTGCCTCACCTGCAGCATGGGCCATGCCGGAGATGCCCACGGTCAACAGCAGACTCACGATCAATTTCTTCATCAGCTAATCCAACTACGGCTAAGGGTTAAGAGTTATGGACCGGGCTTACTCGCTCATCCAAAGGATGATGGCTCGGTAATCCTCGGCACTGCAGTCCATGCACAAACCACGCGGCGGCATCGCCTTGAAACCCTGGGTCACGTGTTGCACCAGCGTCTCCATACCTTTCGCCAACCTCGGCGTCCAAGCTTCCTGATCGCCTTTTTTCGGCGCCATGGGGAGTTGGCCGGAATGACAGGCACCACAAACACGGTTGTACACAGCTTCCGGATCCTGTGTAGCCTGAGCGCTGTAAAGCGGCATCAATACACCGGCAGCTAGCAGCCATTTCGTCATAAAACGACCTTTTCAGGGTTGAGAGCGAGCTGCGTTCTAGTGCGCAATCAAGGTCTGTCGCTCTCGTGAACTTCGTCCTACGCTGGGACAAAGCGCACACAAAATCTGCGGCATTATATACTGGCGTCACTGAAACGGAAGCGACACTGCTTGCCGCACCCATTCCTGGCGCCGCCCACATCGGAAATCCCATGCAACTCAAGAATCCCATCCTCGGTCTGTGCCAACAGTCCACCTTCATGCTCAGCGCCGCCAAAGTCGATCAATGTCCGGATGACGAGGGCTTCGAAGTCGCCTTCGCCGGGCGTTCCAACGCCGGCAAGTCGAGTGCCTTGAACACCCTGACCCACGCCAGCCTGGCGCGCACCTCGAAAACCCCGGGACGCACGCAGCTGTTGAACTTCTTCAAGCTAGACGATGAACGCCGTCTGGTCGACCTGCCGGGCTACGGTTATGCAAAAGTACCGATCCCGCTCAAGCAACACTGGCAGCGTCACCTGGAGGCATATCTGGGTGGTCGCGAGAGTTTGAAGGGTCTGATCCTGATGATGGACATCCGCCATCCGATGACCGATTTCGACCTGCTAATGCTCGACTGGGCCGTGGCTGCCGGGATGCCGATGCACATTCTGCTGACCAAAGCGGACAAGCTGACCTATGGCGCGGCCAAGAACACCCTGCTCAAGGTTCAGGCGGAAATCCGCAAGGGTTGGGGCGATCTGGTGACAATCCAGCTGTTTTCGGCCCCCAAACGCATGGGCCTGGAAGATGCCTACACCGTGCTGGCTGGCTGGATGGAGCTGGCGGACAAGGGTGCCGAAGCAGAGATTCAATAAATATCAAAAACTGTTTGTGGTGCGCTCAGGCAAGGCAAAAGCGCGGCTCGAAAGCGGAGTTTAGGGGCCTAAATGAGCATTTCGAGCCGCGCTTTTAACGCAGCCTGAGCGCATCACAGACAGTTTTTCTCGGGGCAAAAAAAACCCCGGGCTTCATATGGGGAGGGAGAAGTTCCGGGGTTGAAGCTCTAGACCGCTAGGGCGGGGTCCAGATATCTGCCAACACTTAACACAACATAGGAGCATCGAAGGGCTTCACCAGCCATTCAGTAACTCTGAGTGGTGGTGCGCAAGATTAGTTCAGATTTTTTTCAGAGAGCTTTGAAATAACTCTGATAGCCCTCCGGCCCAAGCTGTTTTTTTACGCCCTTCTGCCGCGGCACTATGCCGCAGCAGAACTCGACAATTTTCTGTAGGAGCGAGCTTGCTCGCGATGGAATTTCAGTCGAAATCGATGTGTCTGACACTCCATCGCGAGCAAGCTCGCTCCTACAAGAAGGCTCAGTGAGCCTCATCCCAGTTATTTCCAACACCCACTTCGACCAGCAACGGCACATCCAGCTTCGCCGCCTCGCTCATGTGTACGCGAATTTCATCGCGAACCTGGTCGACCAGGTCTTCACGCACCTCGAGCACCAGTTCATCGTGCACCTGCAAGATGACTTTGGCATCGAGGCCCGACGCGGTCAGCCAGTTATCCACCGCGACCATGGCTTTCTTGATGATGTCCGCAGCGGTGCCTTGCATCGGTGCGTTGATTGCCGTGCGTTCGGCAGCGGCGCGCTCTTGCGGCTTGTTGGAGTTGATGTCCGGCAGATACAGGCGACGGCCGAAGAACGTCTCGACATAACCTTGCTCGGCGGCCTGGGCACGCGTGCGGTCCATGTACTGGCGAACGCCGGGGTACCGGGCGAAGTAAGTATCGATGTAGGCCTTGGCGGTCTTGGTGTCCACGCCGATGTCCTTGCCGAGCTTCTGCGCGCCCATGCCGTAGATCAGGCCGAAGTTGATCGCCTTGGCACTGCGGCGCTGGTTGGAGGTCACTTCGGCCAGTTCGACCTTGAACACTTCGGCGGCGGTCGCGGTGTGTACGTCCAGATTGTGGCGGAAGGCGTTCATCAGCCCTTCATCCCGGGACAGGTGCGCCATGATCCGCAGTTCGATCTGCGAATAGTCCGCCGCCAGCAGCTTGTAACCGACCGGGGCCACGAAGGCCTGGCGGATGCGACGCCCTTCGGCGGTGCGCACCGGGATGTTCTGCAGGTTCGGATCGCTGGAGGACAGCCGCCCGGTGGACGCCACCGCCTGGTGATACGAGGTATGGATCCGCCCGGTACGCGGGTTGATCTGCTCCGGCAGACGGTCGGTATAGGTGCTTTTCAGCTTGCTCATGGAGCGATATTCCATGAGCACTTTCGGCAATCGATAGTCGTCTTCTGCCAGTTTGGCCAGCACTTCTTCGGCGGTCGATGGCTGGCCCTTGGCGGTTTTCTTCAGTACCGGCAGGCCGAGCTTCTCGTATAGGATCACGCCAAGTTGCTTGGGCGAACCGAGGTTGAATTCCTCGCCGGCAATCTCGAAGGCTTCACGCTCCAGCGCCACCATCTTGTCGCCCAGTTCGATGCTTTGCACGCCCAGCAAGGCGGCGTCGACCAATGCGCCCTGGCGCTCGATACGCGCCAATACCGGCACCAACGGGATTTCGATGTCGGTCAGTACGCTGGCCAGGCTCGGAATAGCCGAGAGTTTTTCGAACAGGGCATGGTGCAGACGCAAGGTGATATCTGCATCTTCGGCGGCGTAAGGCCCGGCCTGCTCCAGGGCGATCTGGTCGAACGTCAGCTGTTTCACGCCTTTGCCGGCGATGTCTTGGAAACTTACCGTGGTGTGGTCCAGATACTTCTGCGCCAGGCTGTCCATGTCATGGCGGGTGGCCGTGGAGTTGAGCACGTAGGACTCAAGCATGGTGTCGAAGGCGATGCCACGCACGGTAATGCCGTTGTCCTGATCGCCGCCGATGGCGCAGTTGGCCAGGATGTTCATGTCGAACTTGGCGTGTTGGCCGACCTTGAGCTTGTTCGGATCTTCCAGAATCGGCTTGAGCGCGCGCAGGACCGTGTCACGATCCAGCTGCTGTGGCACGCCGATGTAGGAATGAGTCAACGGGATGTAGGCCGCTTCGTTAGCCTGAACCGCGAACGACAGGCCCACCAGTTGCGCCTGCTGCGCATCGATGCCGGTGGTTTCGGTGTCGAAGGCAAACAGTCTGGCGTTGTTCAGTTTTTCCAGCCAGGCATCGAACCGCGCTTGATCGAGGATGGTTTCATAGGCGGCTTCAGCAGCGACGGCCGGTGCTTCGGCCTCTGGTTCGCTGAACAGATCGGCGGCCGGTGCTGGCTCGGTAGCAGCGCTCAGTTCCAGGCGTTTGGCGTCGCGATCAAGGTCGTTCAGCCAGCTCTTGAACTCCAGCAGGGAGTACAACTCGTAGAGTTTCGCAGGATCTTCCGCGCCCATTTTCAGGTCGTCGAGGCCAACGTCCAGTGGCACGTCAACCTTGATGGTCGCCAGCTGATAGGACAGGAAGGCCATTTCCTTGTGCTCTTCGAGCTTGGCCGGCAGGGTCTTGGCGCCGCGAATCGGCAGGGTCGGCACGATGTCGAGTTGCGCATAGAGCTCGGTCAGACCGCCGTTCACACCGACCAGCAGGCCGGAAGCCGTCTTCGGACCGATGCCTGGAACACCCGGAATGTTGTCGGAAGAATCGCCCATGAGCGCCAGATAATCGATGATCTGCTCCGGAGCGACGCCGAATTTCTCCTTCACGCCCTCCACGTCCATGCTGCTACCGGTCATGGTGTTGACCAAGGTAATGTGACCGTCGACCAGTTGCGCCATGTCCTTGTCACCGGTGGAGATGATCACCGGACGATCCGCCGCCGCGCTGCTGCGGGCCAGGGTGCCGATCACGTCATCGGCCTCGACGCCTTCGACGCACAGCAGCGGGAAGCCCAGGGCGATCACGCTCTGGTGCAGCGGCTCGATCTGCACGCGCATATCGTCGGGCATGCTCGGACGGTTGGCCTTGTATTCGGCGAACATCTCATCGCGAAAAGTCCCACCCTTGGCGTCGAACACCACGGCGAACGGACTGTCCGGATATTGCTTGCGCAGGCTCTTGAGCATGTTCAGCACGCCCTTGACCGCGCCGGTCGGCAGGCCTTTGGACGTGGTCAGCGGTGGCAGCGCGTGAAAGGCGCGGTACAGGTAAGAAGAACCGTCCACCAGGACGAGGGGGGCTTGGCTCATGAGCAGGATCAACCTTTTCGGCGGGTCCGGCGCTAGAATAGCGGGACCGTTGACGACAAAGGGACAAGGTTATCATGCGCACACTAAATCGCCTGTTGCTGGCTGGCTTGTTTGCAATCGCACCATCGGCCGTGATGGCGGCGGACGATGCGCCATCGGCGGACCCGGATGTCACCATTCGCACGGAAGGGGATAAACTCATTCAGGAATACCGGCAAAACGGCTTTTTGTACGCCATCAAGGTCACCCCAAAGGTTGGCAAACCGTATTTCCTGGTGCGCGCGGATGGCTCGGAGGGAAACTTCGTCCGTTCCGACTACCCGGATATGCTGATTCCGGCGTGGGAAATTTTTAAGTGGTAAGTCGTCCTTAACTTTAATCGGCGCCGGCTCAACAACGGCGCCCGTACTGGCAGCTTAAACATGTCTGTGTTCACCCCCCTGGCTCGGCCCGAGCTGGAAGCTTTTCTCGCCCCTTATGGCCTCGGCCGCCTGCTTGATTTCCAGGGGATTGCCGCCGGTAGCGAAAATACCAATTTCTTTATCAGCCTGGAGCAGGGCGAATTTGTCCTGACCCTGGTCGAGCGCGGTCCGGTTCAGGAGATGCCATTCTTCATCGAACTGCTCGACGTACTGCACGGCGCCGACCTGCCGGTGCCTTACGCCTTGCGCACCACAGACGGCGTGGCCTTGCGCGAACTGGCGGGCAAACCTGCGTTGCTGCAACCGCGCCTGGCCGGCAAGCACATCAAGCAAGCCAACGCGCAACATTGCGCGCAGGTGGGTGAATTGCTCGGCCATCTGCACCTGGCGACCCAGGCCAATATGATCAAGCGCAAAACCGATCGCGGCCTGGACTGGATGCTGGAGGAGGGCACGCAGTTTTTGTCGCACCTCGATGCCGAACAGAAAGACCTGCTGCAACGGGCGCTGGAAGAAATCACCCGGCAGAAAGAAAAAATCCTGGCATTGCCGCGGGCGAATATTCACGCCGACCTGTTCCGCGACAACGCGATGTTCGAAGGCACGCACCTGACCGGGCTGATCGACTTCTACAACGCCTGCTCCGGGCCGATGCTCTACGACGTGGCGATTGCCTTGAACGACTGGTGCTCGGACGACGATGGCGTAATCGATGGACCGCGAGCGCGGGCCTTGCTGGGCGCTTACGCGGCCTTGCGACCGTTCACCGCCGCCGAAGCCGAGTTGTGGCCAACCATGCTGCGGGTGGCTTGCGTACGGTTCTGGTTGTCACGCCTGATCGCGGCGGAGTCGTTTGCCGGACAGGATGTGTTGATTCACGATCCGATGGAGTTCCAGTTGCGCCTGGCGCAGCGGCAGACGGTCAATACGCCGTTGCCTTTCGCCCTTTAAAGGCTTTGACCTGTGGGAGCGAGCTTGCTCGCGATAGCGGCAGGTCAGTCAACATTGATGTTGATGTAATGCCGCCTTCGCGAGCAAGCTCGCTCCCACAGGGTCTGGTGTCGGTTACAACGACTCCAGGCACCCCGCCAGATCATTCCCCAATTTCTCCAACACCTGCTCATAGCCCTGGGCCGTCGCCGGCGTGTACCCGCCCAGCGCATCCAGCTCAGCCAGTTTCACCGGCAAACCCGCCACCAGAGTTTCCGCCAGACGGGGCCGCAGCGGCGGTTCGCTGAACACGCAGGTCTTGCCGACTTCCTGCAATCGCGCGCGCATCGCCGCGACATGCTGGGCACCGGGTTGCACTTCGGCCGCGACGCTGAACACACCCACGTGCTTGAGGCCGTAGGCGTCTTCGAAGTAGTCGAAGGCTTCGTGGAAAACGAAGTAGGGCTTGCCCTGAACATCGGCCAGGCGCTTCTTCAGGCGCGCATCCAACGCATCGAGACGCTCGTCGAAGGCTTTCAGATTGCTCTGATAGCGCGCGGCATTTGCAGGATCGGCGGCACTCAGGTCAGCCGCCATTTTCGTGGCGATGACCCGGGCGTTGACCGGCGACAGCCACAAGTGCGCATCCAGGCTGCCCGGACGGTGATCGTGGTCGTGTTCGTCGGCTTCTTCAGCGTGGGAGTGGTTATCTTCGGCAAAGTGACGCAGTTTCATGCCCGGCAAATCCTGCACGGCGACGTTGGGCAACGTACGACCATTGAGCACCCGTGGCAGGAAGCCCTCCATGTCCGGGCCGATCCAGTACAGCAGGTCCACCGATTGCACCTTGCGTACGTCGGAAGGACGCAACGCATAGTTATGTGGTGAGGCACCCGGTGGCAGCAAAACCTCGGGGATCGCCACGCCATCCTGCACCGCCGCGGCGATCAGTTGCAGAGGCTTGATGCTGGTAAGGACCTTGACCTCGGCCTGCGCCGAACCGATCAGCAGAAAACTTGCGATAAATACGACAAAAACAGAAAAAAGTCGGGACACGATGACCACTCGAAGAGGCGAGAACGGGTAACATAATAACGTCTCTCACAAACCTCGTCGCCGCTCATGCTAAAAACACCGATCGCCAGCCGTCCCCACGACCACTCACATTGCGTTCACAGCGCTTTGTCCGAGGCCGATGCCCTGTGCGCACGTCAAGGTCTGCGCCTGACCGCGTTGCGCCGGCGAGTGCTGGAGCTGGTGTGGCAAAGCCACAAGCCTTTGGGTGCCTACGACATTCTCGCGGTCCTCAGCGAACAGGACGGTCGTCGCGCCGCACCGCCGACGGTGTACCGCGCGCTGGATTTCCTGCTGGAAAACGGCCTGGTCCATCGGATTTCCTCGCTCAACGCCTTCATCGGCTGCAACCACCCGGAACATGCTCACCAGGGTCAGTTCCTGATCTGCCGTGTGTGCCACGCCGCGATCGAACTTGAGCAAAAATCCATCAGCGACGCGATCATCGCCAGCGCCAGGGATGTCGGGTTTGTCGTCGAAGGCCAGACCGTTGAAGTGGTCGGTCTCTGCTCCGGTTGCCAGGGGGCTTGATGAGCAACGCGCTGATCCGTCTTGAGCAGGTTGCCGTCACGTTCGCCGGGCAACCGGTGCTGGACAACATCGAACTGAGCGTCGAGCCGGGGCAGATCGTTACCCTGATCGGCCCCAACGGCGCAGGCAAAACCACCCTGGTGCGTGCCGTGCTCGGCCTGTTGAAACCGGACAGCGGCAGCGTCTGGCGCAAGCCGAAACTGCGGGTCGGTTACATGCCGCAAAAACTCCATGTCGATCCGACCCTCCCGCTGTCGGTCCTGCGTTTCCTGCGCCTGGTACCGGGGGTGGACCGTGCGATGGCCTTGGCTGCACTCAAGGAAGTCGGCGCCGAACAGGTGATCGACAGCCCGGTGCAAAGCGTTTCCGGTGGCGAAATGCAACGTGTGTTGCTGGCCCGTGCCTTGTTGCGCGAACCGGAACTGCTGGTACTCGACGAACCGGTACAGGGTGTCGACGTGGCCGGCCAGGCCGAGCTGTACAGCCTGATCACCCGCCTGCGTGACCGTCATGGTTGCGGTGTGCTGATGGTCTCCCACGATTTGCATCTGGTGATGAGCACCACGGACCAGGTGGTTTGCCTCAATCGTCACGTATGCTGTTCCGGCCATCCCGAGCAGGTCAGCGGCGATCCGGCTTTCGTCGAGCTGTTCGGAAAGAACGCACAAAGCCTGGCGATTTATCACCACCATCACGACCACGCCCACGACTTGCATGGCTCGGTGGTCAAGGCGCCCGCGTCGGGCCAACCCCATGTTCACGGAGATAGCTGCAAGCATGGCTGATTTTCTGCTCTACGCCCTGCTTGCAGGCCTGGCCCTGGCCGTCGTCGCAGGCCCGCTGGGGTCTTTCGTGGTCTGGCGGCGCATGGCCTATTTCGGCGACACCCTGTCCCACGCGGCATTGCTCGGCGTGGCCCTGGGCTTTTTGCTGGATGTCAGCCCGACCGTTGCCGTCACTGTTGGCTGCTTGCTGTTGGCGGTGATGCTGGTGACGTTGCAACAACGCCAGCCGCTGGCATCCGACACACTTTTGGGAATTCTCGCACCCAGCACGCTCTCTCTGGGCCTGGTGGTACTAAGCTTCATGCACGAAGTGCGGATCGACCTGATGGCCTATCTGTTCGGTGACCTGCTGGCGATCAGCCCGACCGATCTGGCCTGGATTCTTGGCGGCAGCGCGGCGGTACTGGTCTTGCTGGTTACGTTGTGGCGCCCATTGCTGGCGATCACGGTGCATGAAGAACTGGCCAGGGTCGAAGGTTTGCCCGTGGCGGGATTGCGCCTGGCGTTAATGCTGTTGATCGCCGTGGTAATTGCCGTGGCGATGAAAATCGTCGGCGTATTGCTGATTACTTCGTTGCTGATCATCCCGGCGGCTGCGGCACAACGTCACGCTCGCTCGCCGGAACAGATGGCACTGGGCGCGAGCCTGCTGGGCATACTCGCCGTGTGTGGCGGGCTGGCGCTGTCCTGGTTCAAGGACACCCCGGCCGGCCCGTCGATTGTGGTGACGGCCGCCGCGCTATTTCTGCTGAGTTTTGTTCTGCCCCGTCGAGGGGTGTAGACTTGCTCGTTTTTTGCGCAAATAGAGAGTCGCAGGAATGAAGTCGTTCGCCTCCCGTTATCTGCTCCTTGTCGCATTTTCTTTGCTGCTGGGCGCCTGCCAAAGCACGCCACCGGCGGCCACCGAGGCCGCCGATGCGCGGGCCGCGGCCATCGTACAGCTGGAACAAAACATCGCCAGCGATGAACTGGCCATCGCCGAAGACCAATTGGCAGCCTTGCAGGCCGAATCGCGCAACGATGCTTCCCTTGAGCAATACCAGCGGCAGCTGGCCGAAGCCTATCTGCGCCGCAGCCAGATCGTGCTGCAAAAGGGTGACGTGGATGCCGCAGCAACTGCCCTGAGCCGTGCCCGCGCGTTGATGCCCAAGGCTCCGGCACTGACCGGCGGAGTCAACGGCTCGATTGCCCAGGCGCGCAAGGCCGAACTGGAAAGAGCCGAAGCCGCCCTCAAGGCTGCCGAAGCCAAGCCAAAAGCCAAGGTTATCGACCTGACGGCTGAAAGCACCACGGTCGTGCTCAATATCAACGATATGGGCAAACTGCGTCGCCAACTGGATGCCATTGCCGCCGATGTGGTGAATTTTCAGTGCGACGTGAGCATTCAGGCTCCACGCACCAATGATTACCCTTGGCTGGCCAACTTGCTGACCAAACGGGTGAAGAAACTCGATCCTGAGTTTGACCTGAAGCTGGAGCGGCAGATTTTGCGCAGCGTCCCGGCGCAGATGGTTCTAACGCCTGGTAAATCTTAAAAGCATCGCGAGCACGCTCGCTCCCACAGGGATTCGGGTTGCCCACACATTTTGTGACCAACACATCTCTACTGTAGGAGCGAGCTTGCTCGCGATGGCGGTCTCCCTGGCTCCGCAGATCTTCAGGCCGGAATCGCCTTGGCCTTCGCCTCCCTATCCCAAACCCGATGCTGCCCACCATGTCGAAGTTGCCTTCGGCCTTGGGTGAGTTTCTTCAGCCGTTCCTTTTTTCTGACCTTTGATCGCGTTATTGCCAAATGACAGGACAAATACGAAATAAATGCTAAGAACCTCTATACGGACAGGCTAAAATGCGCGCCCGGCTAACCGCTGATCCTTTTCTAACGCGCCCCACAAGGTTCGCTACGTGATCGAGTTTCAAAACGTCCATAAAACCTACCGCGTCGCCGGTAAGGAAATCCCCGCCCTGCATCCGACCAGTCTGACGATTGAGAACGGGCAGGTTTACGGCTTGATCGGTCATTCCGGCGCAGGAAAAAGTACCCTGCTGCGTCTGATCAATCGCCTGGAAAACGCCAGTGGCGGCAAAATCACCGTCGACGGTGAAGAAGTCACCGCACTCGACGCCAACGGCCTGCGCCGCTTCCGTCAGCAGGTCGGGATGATTTTCCAGCACTTCAACCTGCTGGCCTCCAAGACTGTCGCCGACAACGTCGCGCTGCCTCTGACCCTGGCCGGCGAATTGTCGCGCAGCGAGATCGATTCGCGCGTGGCCGAGTTGCTGGCGCGGGTCGGCTTGTCCGACCACGCGAAAAAGTACCCGGCGCAATTGTCCGGCGGGCAGAAGCAGCGTGTCGGCATTGCCCGTGCGCTGGCGACCAAGCCAAAAATCCTGCTGTGCGACGAAGCCACCAGCGCCCTCGACCCGCAAACCACCGCATCGGTCCTGCAATTGCTGGCCGAGATCAATCGCGAGCTGAAACTGACCATCGTGTTGATCACCCACGAGATGGACGTGATCCGCCGGGTCTGCGACCAGGTAGCCGTGATGGACGCCGGCGTGATCGTCGAGCAAGGCTCGGTGGCCGAAGTGTTCCTGCATCCGAAGCACCCGACCACCAAGCGCTTCGTGCAGGAAGACGAGCAGATCGACGAAAGCGAACAGCGTGACGACTTCGCTCACGTGCCAGGCCGCATCGTGCGTCTGACCTTTCAGGGCGACGCGACCTACGCGCCGTTGCTGGGCACCGTCGCCCGGGAAACCGGTGTGGACTACAGCATCCTGGCCGGTCGCATCGACCGCATCAAAGACATCCCCTACGGGCAACTGACCCTGGCCGTGACCGGCGGTGACATGGAAGCAGCCTTCGCCCGCTTCACCGCAGCCGACGTCCACATGGAGGTGCTGCGCTAATGGAAGCCCTGACAAGTTTCTTCGCCAATATCGACTGGTTCGAAATCTGGCTGGCCACCGGTGACACCTTGCTGATGCTGGGTGGTTCGCTGTTGTTCACCGTACTGCTTGGCCTGCCGCTGGGTGTGCTGCTGTTCCTGTGCAGCCCGCGCCAGTTGCTGGAAGCCAAAGGCATCTACGCGATGTTGTCGCTGGTGGTGAACATCCTGCGCTCGCTGCCGTTCATCATCCTGCTGATCGTGATGATTCCGTTCACCGTGTTGATCACCGGTACCTCCCTTGGTGTCGCCGGTGCAATTCCGCCGCTGGTAGTGGGTGCCACGCCGTTTTTCGCGCGCCTGGTGGAAACCGCCCTGCGTGAAGTGGATCGCGGCATCATCGAAGCGACCCAGGCCATGGGCGCGACTACACGACAGATCATCACCAATGCCTTGCTGCCTGAGGCTCGTCCGGGCATCTTCGCGGCGATTACGGTGACCGCCATTACACTGGTGTCCTACACGGCGATGGCCGGTGTCGTTGGCGCTGGTGGTCTGGGTGACCTGGCGATCCGTTTCGGTTACCAGCGTTTCCAGACCGATGTGATGGTGGTGACAGTGGTGTTGCTGCTGGTACTGGTCCAGGTACTGCAAACCGTTGGCGACAAATTGGTCGTCCACTTTTCCCGTAAGTAAGACATGAGCCGGCCATTCGCTGGCAGGCGCCAAACGGGCGCCTCACATGGAGTTAGCTGAATGAAAAAACTACTCGTGGCCTTCGCGGCCGTTGCGGCATTCTCTGCCCACGCTGAAACCCTGACCGTCGCGGCCACTCCGGTTCCGCACGCCGAGATCCTCGAATTCGTGAAGCCGGCCCTGGCCAAAGAAGGCGTGGACCTGAAGGTCAAGGTATTTACCGACTACATCCAGCCGAACGTGCAGGTCGCGGAAAAACGCCTGGACGCCAACTTCTTCCAGCACCAGCCGTACCTGGATGAGTTCAACAAGGCCAAGGGCACCCATCTGGTTTCTGTGGCTGGCGTGCATCTGGAGCCCCTGGGCGCTTACTCCAGCAAGTACAAGACCCTCGCTGAACTGCCTGGCGGCGCCAACGTGGTCATCCCGAACGACGCTACCAACGGCGGCCGTGCGCTGTTGCTGATGGCCAAGGCCGGCCTGATCAAGTTGAAGGATTCGAACAACATCCTGTCGACCGTCAAGGACATCACCGAGAACACCAAGGATCTGAAAATCCGCGAACTGGAAGCCGCGACCATCCCGCGCGTGCTGACTCAGGTCGACCTGGCGCTGATCAACACCAACTACGCGCTGGAAGCCAAGCTCGATCCGGCCAAGGATGCGCTGGTGATCGAAGGCAGCGACTCGCCTTACGTGAACATTCTGGTGGCTCGCCCGGACGACAAGGACAGCGATGCGATGAAGAAGCTGGTTACCGCGCTGCACAGCCCGGAAGTGAAAGCCTTCATCCTCGAGAAGTACAAAGGCGCGGTGGTGCCGGCGTTCTGATCAGCTGACGTAAACGAAAAAGGGGCGCATTGAATGCGCCCCTTTTTTGTGCCCGAACCACCACCCCTTGTAGGAGCGAGCTTGCTCGCGAAGGTGTGTCAGCTGCATAGGTGTCGACTGACACTCCATCGCGAGCAAGCTCGCTCCTACAAGGGTTTTGTGTTGTTTAATTGCGCTTGAGCATCACCGGCAACTGCGCCACCAGCTTCGCATTGTTCAACGGCGCGCGGATGAAGCCGCGCTGGGTGCCGTCCGGCCCGATCACCGCGAGGTTGCCGCTGTGATCAACGGTGTAGTTCGGCTTGCTGGTGTCCGCCGGAATGAACGGAATGCTCACTGCGTTGGCGATCGTTTGCAGTTCATCGGTCGACGCCGGGGTCAGGCCGATGAACTGCGGGTCGAAGTAGCCCAGGTACTGCTTGAGCTGCTTGGGCGTATCGCGGTTCGGGTCGACGCTGACCAGCACAATCTGCAATTTATCCACAGCCTCGGGTGGCAATTCGCTCTTGATCTGCCGCAACTGGGCGAGGGTGGTCGGGCAGATGTCCGGGCAGAAGGTGTAGCCGAAGAACAGCAGGCTCCACTTGCCTTTCAATTCATTGATCGCGACCGGCTGGCCGTCCTGATTGGTCATCATCACGTCCGGCAGATTACGGCTCTGCGGCAGCAAGATGATGCCGGCGTCGATCAGTGCCGTCGGATCGCCCTGGTTTTTCCCGGACAGCACCTTGTTGACGGTCAGGCCCAGGATCAGTGCGACCAGGGCGACAAGTATGAAGACGGTTTTCTGGGTTCGAGTCATAGGTTCAACAATAGGTAGTGGTCTACGAGCAGGGCGATAAACAGCAGGAACAAGTAGTAGATAGAGTACTTGAACGTGTTGATCGCCGCGTGCGGCCGAGTGCCACGGTACAGCACCACGGCCCATTGCAGAAACCGCGCGCCCAGCCCGAGCGCACAGACCAGGTAGAGCGTGCCGCTCATGTGGATCACATAAGGCATCAGGCTGACGGCAAGCAATGCGAAGGTATAAAGCAGGATGTGAATCTTGGTGTAGTGCTCGCCATGGGTGACCGGCAACATCGGGATGTCGGCCTTGGCGTATTCCTCCTTGCGATGGATCGCCAGCGCCCAGAAGTGCGGCGGTGTCCAGGCGAAGATGATCAGCACCAGCAGCAGCGGTTCGGCGCTGACGTGACCGGTGGCAGCAGTCCAGCCGAGCAACGGCGGTGCGGCACCGGCCAGTCCACCGATGACGATGTTCTGCGGGGTCGCGCGCTTGAGAAATCCGGTGTAGACCACCGCGTAGCCGAGCAACGAGGCGAGGGTCAGCCACGCGGTCAGCGGGTTGGTGAACGCCAGCAGCATGGCTTGCCCGAGGACCGCCAATACCAGCGCGAACGTCAGCGCGGCGGTCGGCGAAACCCGGCCTTCGGCGAGCGGCCGTTTGTGGGTGCGCGCCATCACCGCGTCGATGCGCCGGTCCACCACATGATTGACCGCCGCCGCGCCACCGGCACACAGGGCGATGCCCAGGTTGCCGAAAATCAGCACCGTCCACGGCACGCCCGCACGGGTCGCGAGGAACATCCCCACCAGTGAAGTGATGAGCATCAGCACCACCACTTTGGGCTTGGTCAGTTCCAGGTAGTCACGCCAGATCGCCTGACTGGGACGTTCGCCGATCAGAATCGCCATGGCATTTCTCCTTTTATTGTTATGGGCCCGGCTGAGTGTTTACGTGGGCTGAAGTGCCAGCGCGCTTGCTTGACCCGGACCAGACTGGTTCGGGCGTGGTAATTGACCAGCACCATGGTCAGCAACAGCGCCGCGCCGCCCGCGTTATGCGCGACGGCCACCGGCAGCGGCAGATGGAACAACACGTTGCTGATGCCCAGGGTGATTTGTGCGCCGAGTGCGATCAGCACCAGGCCTGCCAGGCGCGTCATGCCAACCGCCTTCAGTTGCCAGGCCAGACCGAGCAATACCAGGGTGACCAGTAACGCGCCGATGCGATGAGTCAGGTGAATGGCCGTACGGGCATCGCTGTCCAGTTGCCCGCCGAGGTAGTTCGGGCCGATGTGCTGTGTCAGGTGAAAGCCGTTGGCGAAGTCCGCCGCTGGCAACCACTGGCCGTGGCAGGTCGGAAAGTCGATGCAGGCCACGGCGGCGTAATTGGAACTGACCCAGCCCCCGAGGGCGATTTGCCCGATCACCAGCAACAGCCCTGCCGTCGCCCAGTGCTGTAAACGTCGTGGCACCGTCAACGCCGGCAGTACGCCGGACAGGCGCAAGGTCAGCAGAAACAACAGGCTCAAGGTCGCGAAGCCGCCCAGCAGATGCCCGGTGACCACCTGCGGCCAGAGCTTGAGCGTTACCGTCCACATGCCGAACGCGGCCTGACCAAAAACCACCGCCAACAGGAACAACGGCAGCTTCACCGGCTGTCCGGGATGGCGGCGATGCACCCACGCACGACCCGCCAACACCGCGATTAACAGCCCCAGCGTGCCGGCGGAGTAGCGGTGGATCATCTCGTTCCAGCCCTTATGGGCCTCGACCGGAGCGTCCGGGAAATGCAATTCGGCATGGGCCAGTTGGGCTTCGCTTTTCGGCACGCTGATGAAGCCATAGCAGCCGGGCCAGTCCGGGCAGCCGAGGCCGGCGTGGGTCAGGCGGGTGTAGGCGCCGAGCAACACCACAATCAGTGCCAGCAAGGTGGCAAACAACGCGAGGCGAAATCCAGGCTTGGCCATGACGATGCCCTTATCCGATGTTCGACAGTTTCAGCAGGTGGCGCAGATCGTTGAGCAAGTCCTTGCCCTTCACCGACGGGTCGTAGCGCAGCACCAGATTGCCGTGGGGGTCGATGATCCACAGGTGCGGCACGTCATTGCTCTGAGCGCCTTTTGTGTAGGCAGGCAAGTCCAGTGAATAACGTTGCAACTGCGGGTACTCGCGTTGAAGTTTAGTCTCGTAATCGCTGTTCAGCGTCTGCGCGGTGGCCAATGCATGGCTGGCGCGGGACGCATCGCGGCCCAGGCCGATCTGGATTTGCCGCGCCAGATACACCAGTTGCTGGCAGTCCACCGCGCAATCCTTGGGCGCGGTCACCAGTATCTGCCAACGCTCTTCCTGGGCCTGCACGCCGATGTCCGCCCGGGTCTGACCGTTACCGATCAGCTCGCCGTGATAACTGCGGCCCTCGGGAACCCAGAAATTCAGCTTGTACATGCCGGTGGCAAGGATCATCGGACCGATCACCCCGAGCAGGATCAGCAGCAGTTGCATACGGCCCTTGCGCCGGTTCACCAACGGTTTCGCCTCAGACATGCTGGGTGGATTCATGGCCGCTCCCATGGTGTTTCTCCTTTGCGTTGTGCCAGCCGAGATAGAGATAAAGACCGAACAGGACGATCGCCATGGCGAACCACTGCACGGCATAAGCGATGTGTTTTTCCGGGCCCATGGCGACTACGGGCCAGTCGGCCTGGTAGATGGCGGGTCCGGTTTCGGCACGTAGTTCGTAGGCAAAGCCTTCGCGGCTCAGTGCTGTCCAGAGCTTGTCTGGCTCAACGGCCGTAATCAGCTTCGGCCATGTCAACGTTGTGGGATCTGCGTGCAATTGGAACGTCGCCCCAGGGGAGACGTAGACCCACGCGTCAAGGCTTACCGCCTCGGTGGGTGTCTTGAATTGCGGTGGTGTGCGGCGCTCCGGCCAAGGCAACCAGCCGCGATTGACCAGCAGCCAAAGCCCGGTGGCCTGATCGTGAAAGGGTTGCAACAGCTCGACGCCAACCCTGCCGTTGCGTTGACTGTTATCCAGCAGCAGGCTGTGTTCGGCATCGAACCGGCCGTACAGGTGAACCCGACGGAAGGCCGGGTCTGTCGTGTGTTGCAGTTCGGTGCTGGCCATCGGCTCGGCGGCCCGCCGCTCGGTGTAGCTTTGCAGCAGCGCGCTTTTCTCCGCGCCCCGACTCAACTGCCAGAACCCCAGGGACACCAGTAGCGGCAGCAGCAGCGCCACCACCAGCGTTGGCACGATACCTGGCCGAAAGCACTTCATGGCATTGCCAGAAAATCGGTCATCGCGATAGCTATACTCAAGTACATCGCTTGTCCCCCCGGAGTCTCACCATGCTCAAAGCAGCCATCGTCCTGATGCTGATTGCCACGGTTGTCAGCCTGTTCAGCGGCCTGTTTTTTCTGGTCAAGGACGACAGCCGCTCAAACCGCCTCGTCATTGCCTTGAGTGTTCGTGTGACCCTGGCCGCCCTTACCCTTGGCTTGATTGCCTGGGGCTTTTTCAGCGGCCAGCTGGTTTCCAATGCCCCCTGGTAACTGCTGCTTTAAAGCACATAGACGAAAACAAACAGCCCGATCCACACCACATCCACGAAGTGCCAGTACCAGGTCGCCGCTTCGAAACCGAACTGGTGCTCGTTGTCGAAGTGCCCGCGCATGATCCGCATCAGCATCACGAACAGGATGATGGTGCCGATGGTGACGTGGGCGCCGTGGAACCCGGTGAGCATGAAGAAGGTCGCGCCGTAGATGCCCGAGCCCAGGGTCAGGCCCAGTTCGCGGTAGGCGTGCATGTACTCTTCGGCCTGGAAGATGAGGAACGCACTGCCGAGCAATACAGTGAGCGCCAGCCAGAGTTTCAGTGCGCCGCGATGGCCCTTTTTCAAGGCATGGTGGGCGATGGTCACGGTCACGCTGGAACTGACCAGCAACACGGTATTGAGTAGCGGCAGGCCCCAGGGGCTAATGACTTCCTTGGGCGGCGGAAACAGTTTCGAGTCGGGGTTGCTCAGCAACGGCCAGGTGAACTGGAAGTTCGGCCACAGCATGTGCGCCATGCCTTTGGCACCCTCACCACCGAGCGCCGGTCCGGAGATTTGACGCACATAAAACAGCGCGCCAAAAAAGGCGATGAAGAACATCACCTCCGAGAAGATGAACCAGCTCATGCCCCAGCGGAACGAGCGATCCATCTGTGCGCTGTACAAGCCGCCGCGACTTTCCTTGATCACCGTGCCGAACCAGCCAAACAGCATGTAGGCCAGCAACAGGCCACCGACGAAAAAGATCAGCGGCCCGTGGGATTCCGGACGCGCTGCTTTCAGATCATTGAACCAGGTGGCCAGGCCAAACACCGTGACGAACATCCCGACCGTGGCGATGATCGGCCATTTGCTCTGGGCCGGGACGTAATAATGTTCATGAGTTGCCATTTATTGTTCTCCTTATCGGGCACGCTCAGCCGCCAGTGTTTACAGCTACCGGTGGATGTCGGGCGGTGATATCGAACAGCGTGTAGGACAGCGTCAGGTGCTTCACATCCTTGGGCATGTCACGATCAACGATGAAACGTACCGGCATTTCGATCCGCTGACCGGGCTGCAGCACTTGCTGGGTAAAGCAGAAACATTCGGTCTTGTGGAAGTACGCCGCCGCATTGCTGGGCGCGATGCTCGGCACGGCTTGGGCGCTCATCGGTTTATCGGTGGGGTTGTGGGCGATGAAGATCATCTCGTTCACCGCCCCCGGGTTCGCGGTCAATTCGTCATGTTTGGGGTAAAAGTCCCACGGCATGTCGGCGGTGTTGGTCGACAGAAACTGCACGCGCACCTGCCGCGAGGTGTCGACCGTTTGCTCACCCTCGTACTGCCCGCCGGTCTTGCCATTAATGCCGAAGGCCTTGCACATCACGTCGTAGATCGGCACCAGGGCAAAGCCGAACACAAACATTGCCACCACCACGGTCAGCAGGCGCGTGACCAGTTTCTTCATCGAAATCGAGTCAGCCATGATTTCCGCACAACCCTGCAGGAGCGAGCTTGCTCGCGAAAAACTTGAGAGCGCCGTGGTGTGTCAGGCTTCCAGCGTCATCGTTGACGACCATCGCGAGCAAGCTCGCTCCTACAAGGGCCACAGTGTTCATTTCACTTCCGGCGGCGTGGTGAATGTGTGATACGGCGCCGGCGACGGGATGCTCCACTCCAGACCTTCAGCCCCATCCCACGGCTTGGCCGGTGCCGGCGCGCCGCCTCGAATGGTCTTGATCACGATGAACAGGAAAAAGATCTGCGTGGCGCCGAACATGAACGCGCCGATCGACGACACCATGTTGAAGTCGGCGAACTGCAGGTTGTAGTCCGGAATCCGTCGTGGCATGCCCGCCAGCCCCACAAAGTGCATCGGGAAGAAGGCCAGGTTCATGCCGATGAACGACAGCCAGAAATGCAGCTTGCCGAGGGTTTCGTCATACATGTGGCCGGTCCATTTCGGCAGCCAGTAGTAGGCCGAGGCGAAGATCCCGAAGATCGCCCCCGGCACCAGCACGTAATGGAAGTGCGCGACCACGAAGTAGGTGTCCTGATACTGGAAGTCCGCCGGGGCGATGGCCAACATCAACCCGGAGAAACCGCCGATGGAGAACAGGATCACGAACGCCACGGCAAACAGCATCGGCGTCTCGAACGTCAACGAACCCTGCCACATGGTGCTGGCCCAGTTGAACACCTTCACGCCCGTCGGCACCGCAATCAGCAACGTGGCGTACATGAAGAACAACTCGCCCACCAGCGGAATGCCGACCACGAACATGTGGTGCGCCCAGACGATGAACGACAGGAACGCGATACTCGCCGTGGCGTAGACCATCGAGGTGTAGCCGAACAGTGGCTTGCGCGAAAAGGCCGGAATGATCGAGCTGACGGCGCCGAAGGCCGGCAGGATCATGATGTACACCTCGGGGTGACCGAAGAACCAGAACACATGCTGGAACAGCACCGGGTCTCCGCCACCGGCGGCACTGAAGAAACTGGTGCCGAAGTGGATGTCCATCAGCATCATCGTCACACAACCGGCCAGTACCGGCATCACCGCAATCAGCAGGAACGCGGTGATCAGCCAGGTCCAGACGAACAACGGCATTTTCATCAGCGTCATGCCGGGGGCGCGCAGGTTGAGGATGGTGGCGATCACGTTGATCGCGCCCATGATCGAACTGATCCCCATCAAGTGGATGGCGAAAATGAAGAAGGTCACGCTTTCCGGCGCGTAGGTCGTCGACAGCGGCGCATAGAACGTCCAGCCGAAGTTCGGCCCGCCACCGGCAGTGAACAGGGTCGACACCAGCATCAGGAACGCTGCCGGCAAGAGCCAGAAGCTGAAGTTGTTCATGCGCGGCAGGGCCATGTCCGGCGCGCCGATCATCAGCGGGATCATCCAGTTGGCGAGGCCGACGAAGGCCGGCATCACCGCACCGAAGACCATCACCAGACCGTGCATGGTGGTCATCTGGTTGAAAAATTCCGGCTGGACGATCTGCAGCCCCGGCTGGAACAGCTCGGCGCGAATCACCATCGCGAACGAACCGCCAAGCAGGAACATGGAGAACGCAAACCACAGGTACAACGTACCGATGTCCTTGTGGTTGGTGGTCAGCACCCAGCGCATCAGGCCTTTTGCGGGGCCATGGGCGTGGTCGGTGGCGGTATGAACATGTTCATCGATTACAGCAGTCATGTCCTGTCTCCTGCAAACAGATGGACTGGGCGGGCCGGGGTGCGTAGCCCCGACCGGTTCCTTACGTGCGCAATAGACCGGGTCATTTGCTTTCCGCCTGTTTCAGCTCCAGCACTTCTTTAGGCGTGACCATGTCGCCCTTGTTGTTGCCCCAGGCGTTACGTTCATAGGTCACGACCGCCGCGATATCGACCTCCGAGAGTTGCTTGCCGAATGCGGCCATGGAAGTGCCAGGCTTGCCGTGGAAAACAATGCTCAGGTGAGCGTCTTTCGGTCCGGTGGCGATTTTCGAGCCCTTGAGTGCCGGGAACATCGGCGGCAGACCCTGGCCTTCGGCCTGGTGACAGGCCACGCAGGTGGTGTGATAGACCTTGTCGCCGCGTTCCTTGAGCTCCTCGAGCGTCCATTCCTTGCTGGTCAGCTCTTTGAGCTGCGCGGCCTCGGCCTTGCGATCGGCCAGCCACTTTTCGTAATCGGCCTTTTCCTTGACCTCGACCACGGTCGGCATGAAGCCGTGATCCTTGCCGCACAACTCGGCGCACTGGCCACGGTAGATGCCGGGCTTGTCGATACGGGTCCAGGCTTCATTGACGAACCCGGGAATCGCATCGCGCTTGACCGCGAAAGCCGGCACCCACCAGGAGTGGATCACGTCGGCGGAGGTCACAAGGAAGCGCACCTTGGCACCGACCGGCAGCACCAATGGCTTGTCGACTTCGAGCAGATAGTGCTCGCCCTTGGCTTCCTTGTTGTGGATCTGATCCTGGGGGGTGGTCAGGTTGCTGAAGAACTCGACGTCCTGGCCCAGGTATTTGTAGTGCCACTTCCACTGGTAACCGGTGATCTGGATGTCGATTTCCGGCTCACTGGCGTCGTACATCTTGATCAGGGTCGCGGTAGCGGGAACCGCCATGGCCACCAGGATCAGGAAGGGCACGATGGTCCAGAGGATTTCGACGGTGGTGCTTTCATGAAATTTGGCGGCCACCTGCCCGGTCGAGCGGCGGTGGAGAATCATCGACCAGAACATGGCACCAAATACGATGATGCCGATCACCACACAGATCCAGAAAATGATCATGTGCAGGTCGAATACTGCGTGACTGATTTCAGTCGCTCCAGGCGCCATATTCACAGTCCAGGCCGCTTGCGCCTGACTGAAAATCGACCACAACAGGAGGCCCATCCAGACATGTGGATGTCGCATCATTGCGGGTTCCCCTTATCGTTCTTGTTATCCCGCCGGCTTTCACCTGCGGCAAGGGAGCGGCTGCATCAGACTACGAACTTGAGCACCGGGCCTTGCTGCATATGCAGTCGGGCGTCATCAGCTAACTCCATTCCACCCCGAGTATAGACAGCGACTCTCACCTCGCAATGCGAAGGCGTAAATGATCTGAAACAGCATTAACTTGCGTTGCAGGGCACGAATGGAGAAGGATGCAGACGAGTGGTGGCAAATCGATATAACGGGACCGTCTCAAGGATGAAATAATTATGACAAATGCGTCTTAGCATTTTTCGTAAGCCAGCTAAGTTATGTCTTCCCTATTTCATTGCCTTGTTTCCTGGAGTTTTCATGAACACCGCCGCATTGCGCGAGCAGATCCAAACAGCCCAACAACACGAAGCCGAGACCGGTCTGCTGACGCGTCAACTGGAAAGCAAACTGGCTCATCTGCACCCGGCGATCCAATTGCCGGAGGCCGATACCAAAGGCGTACTGACGCGATTTGTCGCCGCCTACATCGAAGAAGTGCCTGATCTGCTGGATGCAGCCAATGAAGTCGCCAGGGAAGCGGGCATTGAGTCACAGATCAAACCTGTGCTGAAAATCGCCGAGCAGTACTTCCTCCAGCCGCCAGCCATCATGGCCGGCCATGCCGGGCTCGACAGTCTGCTGGATGAAGCCTATCTGGCGCACCGGTTTGTCGAAGAGGTCAACGACCTGTACATCAAGCATCTTGGCCAGCCACTGATCCCCTTGGACATGACTGTCGCCAACCTGATTGCTCACCAATTGATCGGTGAGACGTTCGCCAACCAACTGGACGAAGTGGTGCATCACGCCATCGACGAGATGCTCAACGACGAAACCTTCGCACTGGAGTCCGTGGAAGCCTACCGCGAGAAGCTTAACAGCCCGGACACTGGCGCCGCGTGGAAACGCTGGCCGTGCATGTCCCGCCGTTTGGGCGTAGGCCTGGAACTGGATCAGCCGGCGGCTTGATTCACCGGTAAACACAATCCCCTGTGGGAGCGAGCTTGCTCGCGATGAGGCTATGTCATTCAACATCAAAGTTGACTGATCTACCGCCATCGCGAGCAAGCTCGCTCCCACATCGGGCCTCAGCCAGCCGCACCTATGCCCGTGTTGGTACGAACCCTGCCTTCAAGTCTGCGCTTCAGCCCCCGCGATTCAATCAACAGCTTCGCCCCCTTGGCCGCATTCGCCCGGCCCCACTCCTCCAGAAGCTCCAGACACGAGTGATCGATGTAGCTCAGGTTGTTAAGCGGCACATGCACCGTCGCGCCTGGTGGAATACTACCCAGCACCTGGGTCAGCGCCGGCACTTTGAGGAAGGTCGCCGCGCCCACCAGGCGCAATTCCATTTCCCCTTCCTGAGGCAGGTCGATCAGGCTGATTTTCAACCGCGAAGCTTTCAGCGCCAGTTTCACCAGCGTCAGGCCGAAGCCAATCAATACGCCAGTCAGCAGGTCCGTGAAAACGATGGCGAGCGCGGTTGCCGCATAGGTGAACATCGGCGCCCGACCATACCGGCCCAAACCACGGAATACCTTGAGATCCACCAGCTTGAAACCGGTGTACACCAGCACGCCCGCCAGGCTCGCCACCGGAATGCTTTGCAGCACGCTGGACAGCAACAGTACGAACGCCAACAACCACAGGCCGTGGAAAATGGTCGAAAACCGCGTGGTTGCGCCAGCCTGAACATTCGCCGAACTGCGTACGATAACGCCGGTCATCGGCAACGCTCCAAGCAGGCCACACAGCATGTTGCCGATACCTTGCGCCGACAATTCCCGGTCGAAGTCCGAGCGCTGGCCACTGTGCATACGATCAACCGCGGCGGCTGAGAGCAAGGTTTCGGCGCTCGCGATGAAAGCCACGGCAAACGCCGCGATCAGCAAGGTCGGATCAGCCAGGTTGAGCAGATCCGCTGGCTTGAGCCAGTCGATGGCCTCCGTCAGGTTGGCCGGAACCTCAACCCGTTTGACCTGCAACGCCAGCACCAGGCTGGCAAGCGTGGCCAGACCGACGCCAAGTAGCGCGCCAGGAACGAAGCGCAGGGATTGCGGACGGAATTTATCCCACAGCCACATGACGGCGATTGTCGACAAACCGAGCAACCCGGCTTGCCAGCCAAACGTGGGCAACGCCAGAGACAGCGCCGCCGGGAAGGCCGCCAGGTTATCCAGACCCGAAGGTTTGGGCACGGCATCCAGCATCACATGCACCTGAGACAGGATGATCAGCACGCCAATCCCGGCCAGCATGCCGTACACCACCGCGGGTGCCGTTACTCGAAACCAGCAGCCCAGCTTCAATCGGCCAGCCACCAGTTGCAGCAAACCCGCCAACAACAGTATCGGCCCGAGCATGGCGATGCCGTGCTGGCGGACCAACTCGAACACCAGAACGGCCAGGCCCGCCGCCGGGCCGCTGACTTGCAGTGGCGAACCGGCCAACCAGCCGACCACCAGACCACCGATGATGCCGGTGATCAGGCCTTTGGCCGGCGGCAGCCCCGAAGCAATCGCGATGCCCATGCACAGAGGCAGGGCGACCAGAAACACAACCACCGAAGCCAGCAGCTCCCGTGGCAGAACAGCTTTGAGTCGAGCAGCACGCATGGTGAGTCTCCCGAAATTTTTCTTCAGGCATGGCAAAGCCAGGCTGCCTGAACGGCAGCCTCGGCTGAACCACACAACGATTTAGGAGGATTTAGAAGCGCGCTTTGGGCGTCGCCACGGGAATTGGCAGGCTGCCATTGAGCGGCAGGAAACAGCCTTGATCGGCGTCGTACGCTTTGATTTCGCTGGTTTCGATGTTGTAGACCCAGCCGTGAATAAATAGCTGACCGTTGGCCATGCGCGAAGCAACCGACGGATGGGTGCGCAGATGCTGCAACTGGGCGATCACATTCTCTTCAGTGAGGATGTGCATGCTTTCGCTTTCGCTGGAGCAGTTGCAGTTCTCTTGCACCATGGTTTTGGCCACTTCGGCATGACGCAGCCAGGCTTTGACCGTGGGCATTTTTTCCAGACTGTCCGGGTTGAGCACCGCGCGCATGGCGCCGCAGTCGGAATGCCCGCAAATGATGATGTGATGCACCCCAAGAGCCAGTACGGCGTACTCGATGGCCGTGGAAACACCACCGTTCATTTGCCCGTAAGGCGGCACGACGTTGCCGACGTTACGGGTCACGAACAGGTCGCCGGGGGAGCTCTGGGTAATCAACTCGGGAACGATGCGCGAATCGGCGCAGGCGATGAACATCGCTCGTGGCCGCTGGGCCGTGGCGAGTTTCTTGAAGAGCTCTTCCTGTTGAGGAAAGATCTCATGATGAAAATGCAAAAAGCCGTCAACGATATGCTGCAACGCTGCATCGGCGGTTTCGGCCTCGGGTTGGGCTGAAGCCGACGCAGCCAACGGCTGTTTATCCTTGTCACTCATCAATTCATCCTCATTGGCGGGCTCAGGGAGTCATCCCGTGTGGTCCGGTGTGAAGCCAGTGGCTGGTTAAAAAACATCCAGGCCAAACATCTCGACCCATCAGTCACTCGATGAACAAGGTAGCGGCCGAATCTTAATTGAAACTGAATAAAACGCTCTAGAATGCGTGTTGCAGGTCACAAAAAACGTGACCAGCCTAAGACGCAAGCGCGATCTTCAGTACTCAACCATAGGCCAATTGTCCTCAAATCAATGACATTTGGCGACCGGGCGGACAAAAGGCATTGCAGTCCAGGTCAAAGCCTTCCCGGCGATTGAGCCCCAGGCGCTTGATGGCTTTGGCAAAACGCTGTGCCAGCAGGTCGGCGAAAGGACCCTCGCCGCGCATTCGAGCACCAAAGCGGCTGTCGTAGAGTTCACCGCCACGGCTCTGGCGAATCAGGCTCAGCACATGCGCCGCCCGTTGCGGATAGTGGGCGCCCAGCCATTCTTCGAACAGCGGCGCCACTTCCAGCGGCAGACGCAGCATCATGTAGGCGGCGCTTTGTGCTCCGGCGTCGTGAGCCTCGGCGAGCAGGCTTTCGAGTTCGCTGTCGTTGATCATCGGAATCATCGGTGAACACAGGACGCCCACCGGAATGCCCGCCTCGCGCATGACCCTGATCGCCCGCAACCGGGCCTTGGGCGCTGCGGCGCGGGGTTCAAGGATGCGTTTGAGATCGTCGTCCAGGGTGGTCAGGCTGATCATCACCGCCACCAGGTTTTGCTGTGCAAGTTCGGTCAGCAGGTCCAAATCGCGAAGTATCAGCGAGCCTTTGGTGACGATGGTCACGGGATGGCGATATCGCAGCAGTACTTCGAGGGTATGCCGGGTGATCCTGTATTCACGCTCGATCGGCTGATAGGGGTCGGTGTTGGAGCCGAGGTTGATCGGCGCACATTGATAGCCGCGTTTGGACAGTTGTTGCTCCAACACATCCACAGCGTTGGTCTTGGCGATCAGCTTTGTCTCGAAATCCAGCCCGGGCGACATGTCCCAATAGGCATGGCTTGGCCTCGCGTAGCAGTAGATGCAGCCATGCTCGCAACCGCGATAGGGATTGATAGATCGATCGAAGGGCAAGTCCGGCGACGTATTGCGGGTAATGATGGTTTTCGCCGTTTCAATGCTCACCTCGGTGCCCTGGGTAAGCGGTACTTCCTGATACCAGCCGTCGTCCTCAACCACCGAATGGCTGGGGGCAAAGCGGTTGTGCGGGTTGGTTGCGGTGCCGCGGCCGCGGGGAGGCAGAGAGCTAACCATCAGCGGACTCCTTGATCTGTATATCCATACAGTAACCGACTCACTGCCTGTCGACCAGTACCGCTCAGCCCTTCATCTGACAACGGGGCATCATGATGCTTACTTGTTCATTGATAATCAGAAAACTCAGGAAACATATAGTCAGTGGTTAGATTCAATACCCAACCGTATATTCAACCCAACAGGCAATACCCTCAACAGCAATCAAATAAAAGGATTTATTAATGTCTTTCTTTAATCAACGCGGTATTTTCCTTCAACTCATGAAACCAGGCCCTTCGGAACCCAACACCTTGGTTTCTTTGCAACTGGCTCGCAAAGAGTTGAGTTGGGATGCGGAAAATGAAATGCAAATTGAAAAGCTGGTCGACTCAACTTACTACACCGCCACTTCCACCGACCTTGGCAACTCTTTCAGCATCCGGACCGTGGGCAAGGATGTCGATGGAGACGGGACCATCGATGCCGACGACAAAGCCAAGTTACAGGCGCTGGCAAAGGCTTATGCCAGTATCGTCAATCCCTGAGCCCTGACTTTCCGATCACTGGAAAGTGCTATTGCCGAATGCATGCGGGCTCCCGCATGCATTCCAGACAGCCTGGAGGATAAAAATGTCAATTCTCATAAAAACTGGTGCTTATCTACAACAAATAGAAACGACGAAAGGTGTGCAGGTAATTATCAAGCTAATAAGGGCAGGCGAGTATCCGAACAAAACAATGGAGCAATTCGCTGATATTCTCGCAGGCGCTCCCTCAGTGACACTCCATATAAAAGACGAAGGCAAGACTTCAAAGCTCGATTTTGATCCTTGGTCCGATATCAATGTCACTCCAGACAATAGCATCGACGAAAAGGACATTGCCGCCCTTACACAACTTGCACTCGCTTTTTATCATCAACAAATAATTGCTCCAGAGGGCATAGCGTACCTTTATCGTCTTCCCGCTGAATCACCCGAGCTTCGAGTAGACGTTGAGGAATTTGAAATTGATGAAGATGATCATCAACTGTATAGCCGCGGTGTGTACGAGACTAAATCTGCGAATGCCGGCTCGTCTTTTGAAGGTCGCAAGCGCAACCCTTTAACTGGACAGGTGTTTAACTATGGGGTCGGACTGAACGAGCTGCTCAAATCCTTCATCAAACTGAAACTATAACCTGAGCGCGGACTTCACGATTCTTTGACAGTCAGCTCACAGGCCTTTGACCGTGCATGGCTGATCCTTGCCACCATCTTCCCGTCCCTTTCTGAACGGTCGCTCAAGCATGCTTTTTCCACGTTTTTTATCTGCAATATGCTTGTCGCTGGTTGTGCTCGCTAACCTGACACCGGCACTTGCTGACGACAGTGTGATGCAGCGTCCAGCAGACTGGGCTCAACAGATAGAGAAGCAATACAACCTCTTCCAGATGTCGCCGACGCTCTATCGCAGCGCCTTGCCGGACAAGGGCGCGGTGCCGCTGCTGGAGAAACTCAAGGTGGGTACTGTGATCAATTTCCTGCCCGAAGCAGACTCCAGTTGGTTGTCCGCGCCAGGCATCACGCAAGTACAACTGCCTTATCGCACCAACCATGTGGATGACGCCGATGTGCTCAAGGCCTTGCGCGCCATTCGGTCCGCCGAAGCCAAAGGCCCGGTGCTGATGCACTGCAAACACGGTTCCGACCGTACCGGCCTGATGGCCGCCATGTACCGGGCTGTCATCCAGGGCTGGACCAAGGAGGAGGCCCTGAACGAAATGACCCAGGGTGGTTTTGGCGACAGCACCCACTTCAAGGACGGAATTCGCTACATGATGCAGGCCGACGTGGAAAAACTGCGCACGGCCCTGGCCAATGGCGATTGCAGCACCAGCCCGTTCGCTGCGTGTTCAATGAAGAGCTGGTTCAAGTCCGCTCACATCGAATAAAAAAAGCCCCCGTTGCATTGCGCAACGGGGGCTTTTTTCACTCAGTTTTGTTCGTCAGGCTTTTTCTTCAGCTTCGGATTCGGGAAGAACTGAACCGGCTGAACCTTGGTGTCGGCAGGTTTGGGGGCGCTGGTGTTCACCCGCGTACCCAACTCCTTGGGCACCGACAGCCCTTGCTCATTGAGTGTGTCGGAGTAACCGCAGGCCACGCACTCTCGGTGCGGGACCTGGTCTTCATTCCACATCATCAATTTATCCGGCTCGCTGCATGCCGGGCAGACCGCCCCGGCGATAAAGCGTTTTTTCGTAATCACAGGTCCCTCACTCATGCTGCCGCGCCCTCACTCAGGCCGCTGTGGCGCAAGAGTGCGTCAATTGATGGCTCACGACCACGGAAGTCGACGAACAGCACCATCGGCTCCTGGGAGCCGCCACGGGCCAGGATTGCTTCGCGGAACGCACGACCGGTGTCGGCGTTGAGCACGCCTTCTTCTTCGAACTTCGAGAACGCATCGGCCGAAAGCACTTCAGCCCACTTATAGCTGTAGTAACCCGCGGCGTAACCGCCAGCGAAGATGTGCGCAAAGCTGTTGGGGAAGCGGTTGTAGGCCGGCGGACGCATCACCGAAACCTCGTCACGCACGCCTTCAAGCACTTGCAGCACGCTGCGGCCGTCGCCGTGGGTGGCGTGCAGCTCGAAGTCGAACAGCGAGAACTCCAGTTGGCGCACCATCATCAGGCCGGACTGGAAGTTTTTCGCCGCAAGCATCTTCCCAAGCAGGTCCTGAGGCAGCGGTTCGCCGGTTTCATAATGACCGGAAATCAGCGCCAGGCCTTCCGGCTCCCAGCACCAGTTTTCCATGAACTGGCTCGGCAGCTCGACCGCATCCCAAGCCACGCCGTTGATGCCGGACACGCCAGCATGCTCGACGCGGGTCAGCAGGTGATGCAGGCCGTGACCGAACTCGTGGAACAGGGTGGTGACTTCGTCGTGGGTCAGCAGCGCAGGCTTGCCGCTGTCGGCCGGGGTGAAGTTGCACACAAGGTTGGCTACCGGGCTTTGCAATACACCACCAGCGGTGCGACGACGGTCGCGGGCGCCATCCATCCAGGCGCCGCCACGCTTGTTGGCGCGAGCATAGAGGTCGAAGAAGAAGCGGCCGACGTGCTGGCCGTGTTCCTTGATTTCAAACAGGCGGACATCCGGGTGCCAGGTGTCGAAGCCTTTCTGCTCGGCAATCTCGATGCCGTACAGGCGCTGGACGATGGCGAACAGGCCGCTGAGTACCTTGTCGATCGGGAAGTAGGCGCGCAGGGCTTCCTGGGCGACGCTGTAACGCTGTTCACGGAGTTTTTCGCCGTAGAAACCGCTGTCCCAGCTTTGCAGATCCGGGCAGCCCTGTTCGGCGGCATAAGCCTTGAGCTGTTCCAGATCCTGGGCAGCGAACGGTTTGCTGCGCTTGGCCAGGTCGCGCAGGAAACTCAGCACCTGATCGCTGGACTCGGCCATTTTGGTCGCCAGGCTCAACTCGGAGAAACTGCTGAACCCCAAGAGTTTTGCCAGTTCCTGACGCAGGTCGAGGATTTCTTCCATGACCGGGCCGTTGTCGTTCTGGCCGGCATTCGGCCCCTGGTCCGACGCCCGGGTGCAGTACGCGGCGTAGACTTCTTCACGCAGCACGCGGTCCTGGGCGTAGGTCATCACCGCGTAATAGCTCGGGAATTCCAGAGTGATCAGCCAGCCGTCCAAATCCTTGGCCTGAGCCGCGGCGGCCATTTGCGCTTTGGCCGAATCGGTCAGGCCGGCGAGGGCGGCTTCATCGGTGATGTGCTTGGTCCAGGCCTGAGTGGCATCGAGCAACTGGTTGGAAAAACGGCTGCCCAGTTCGGACAGTTTGCTCTGCACTTCGGCGTAACGCTTTTGTTCGGCTTCCGGCAGGTCGATGCCCGACAGACGGAAGTCACGCAGGGAGTGTTCCAGGATAGTTTTCTGCGCCACGTCGAAACCGGTGGCCTCCGGGCTGCTGGCCAGGGCTTCGAAAGCCTGGAACAGTTCGCGGTTCTGACCCATTTCAGTGGAATAGGCGCTCAAGGCCGGCAGGCACGACTCGTAGGCTTCACGCAGTTCGGCGCTGTTGCACACGGCATTGAGGTGGCTGACCGGGCTCCAGGCGGCGCCCAGACGGTCGTTGAGTTCGTCCATCGCCAGCACCAGGCCAGCCCACGTTGGCTGTTTGACCTGGGTCTTGAGGATCTCGACGATAGCGGCACGGTTGTCAGCCAGGATCTGTTCAATGGCCGGTTGTACGTGTTCGGCGCGGATGGCGGAGAACGGCGGCAGGTCATAGGACTGCAAAAGAGGGTTGTTCACGCTCACGGTTGATACCTTGGCTGGAGAAACATGCAGCCATCTTAATTACAATCGACGTTCACCGCAGCTATCAGCAACAGAGAGAAACCCTATCGTGAACCTTCGCAAGTATCAGAACCACACGCCGCTGCTGGGTAAAGGCGCTTTTGTCGACGGCTCGGCAGTGGTGATCGGCGACGTTGAAATCGGCGAAGACAGCTCGGTCTGGCCGCTGACAGTGATCCGTGGCGACATGCATCGAATCCGCATCGGCGCGCGCACCAGCGTGCAGGATGGCTGCGTGTTGCACATCACCCACGCCGGGCCGTTCAACCCGGATGGCTTCCCGCTGCTGATCGGCGATGACGTGACCATCGCCCACAAGGTCATGCTGCATGGCTGTTCGGTGGGCAGCCGGGTGTTGATCGGCATGGGCAGCATCGTCATGGACGGTGCGGTGGTCGACGATGAGGTGATCATCGGTGCCGGCAGCCTGGTGCCGCCGGGCAAGCATCTGCAAAGCGGCTTCCTGTATGTGGGCAGCCCGGTGAAGCAGATCCGCCCGCTGAATGACAAGGAACGCGCGTTTTTCACCTACAGCGCGGCGAACTACGTGAAGCTCAAGGACCTGCATCTGGCCGAAGGCTACGACCAGCTTTGACCCGGCCCCTTATTCAGGATTCGACATGCATTACCAAACCGTTTTGTTCGACCTCGATGGCACCCTGACCGACCCACGCGAGGGCATTACTCGTTCGATCCAGTTCGCCCTGAGCAAACTGGGTATCGATGAGCCGGACCTGGCCAGACTCGAACACTTCATCGGCCCGCCGTTGTTGCAGGCATTCATGCAGTTCTACGACTTCGATGAAGCCAAGGCCTGGGAAGCGGTGAATTTCTACCGCGAGCGCTTCAAGGTCACCGGCCTCTACGAAAACCGGGTGTTCGATGGTGTCACGCCACTACTGGAAACCCTGAGCGGGCAAGGCCGACAGCTGTACATCGCGACCTCGAAACCGTGGGTGTTCGCCCGGGAAATCGCCCGGCATTTCGATTTTGCCAAACACTTCAAGGTGATTTACGGCAGCGAACTGGACGGCACCCGGACCAACAAGGTCGAGCTGATCGCTCACCTGATGGCCGAAGAAAACCTGGACCCGGCCAACACTTTGATGATCGGCGACCGCAAGCACGACCTGATCGGCGCGCGCAGCAATGGCCTGGACGCGGCGGCGGTAGGTTACGGGTTCGGCAGCCATGAAGAGTTGAGCGCCGAAGCGCCGGCGTATCACTTTGAGACGCTGGAAGAGTTGCATCAGGCGTTTTTGCCGAGCTGATCAGGCCGACACAAGTCAACTGTGGGAGCGAGCTTGCTCGCGATAGCGGTGTGTCAGGCACATTGATTGTGAAGGTGCCTCAGTCATCGCGAGCAAGCTCGCTCCCACAGGACTGCGCAAGTCCTCAAGGTCTGGGCGGCGGGGCGAGTTTCTGTCCTTGCTCAACCGCCCAGCTCACCACCTGCACAGTCAACTGATCACTCGCCTGACCGAACCCGGCCACCACCGCCGGGACCTGCACTTCACTGAGTGGCTGGCGCACTTCAAAGCGGCGGCTGGCGAGGATGCGCTGGTCGTAACTGCGCACCAGCAATGCATCCAGACGCACGACCGCGCTGGCATTCGTGCCCTGGTATTCAGTCTGGAACGCCTGCAGGCTACCGCCCAATTCAAGATCGGTCTGGAAAATGCTGTCATCTGTGCTCAGCAGCGGCACCCGCCCGTCATGCTGGAAACCTTCCAGCAGGCGATTGCGCACCAGCACCGGCGCCGAGTCGCTCCAGCGTGAACCCTTGTAGTGGCTGATCACATCGCCCTGGGGAATTACGGCAATGTTCGGACTGTTCAACGCTTCGCTGGACTGGAATTTGCTCAGGCGCAGCGACCAGCGCTGCGGCGTGCCATGGCTGGCCGATGCGCTCTGGGCCGACGGCAATCGATAGACCTCGAAGGGCTCGGGCTTGGGCAGGATCGAGCACGAACTGATCAATGTGAAGCCAGCGAGGAGGGCAATCCGAATCAGCTTCATGGCGTAAATTCCTTGGTCTTGTCACTGCCCAGCAGGTAACCGCTGGGGTTGGCTTCCAGGCGTGTGGTGATGGTGCGCAACGAACTCAGGGTTTCGCGCATCTCACGGACCGCCGGGCCCAGGCCATTAAGGCCTTGCATGCCGCTGTTGAGCGAATCCTGATTGGTGGTGATCAGTTTGTTGAGGGTGGCGCTGCTCTCCTGCAGCGACTTCATCGCCTGCTCGGCGCTGCCCAGCGCTTCCTTGCCATGCTCGTTGAGCAGCCCGTTGGCATTGCGCATCAACGCCGTCGTCTGCTCCAGCATGGTGTTGGCCTGCTTACCCACCGAGGCCAGTTGCTGCATGGCCTGGCGGATATCGCCGCGCTGATCGGCAATGGCCCCGGTGGTTTGCTCCAGGTGCTCCAGGGTGTTGCTGATGCGCTCGATGTTTTCCGTGGAGAACATCAGGTTGGCGTTATGCATCAGCGTACTCACCCCGGCCATCAGGTCTTCGCTGTCATTGAGCAGCCGGGCGATGGGCGAGGGCGAGGCGACGATGGTCGGCAGGTTACCGTCCTTGCCCTTGAGCGTCGGACTCTGTGGTGTGCCGCCGCTGAGTTGGATGATCGAAGTCCCGGTGACGCCGGTCAGGGCCAGTTTGGCCTGGGTGTCCTCCTTGACCGGGGTATCGCCGGCCAAGCGAATTCGCGCCAGCACCCGGCGCGGGTCTTTCGGGTCCAGGCGCAGCGAGATCACGTCGCCGACCTTGATCCCGCTGTACTGTACCGAGCTACCTTGGGACAAACCGCTAACCGCCTCGTTGAACACGACCTCGTAGTCCTTGAACTCGGTGTCGACACTGGACTTGGCCAGCCATAGGCCGAACAGCAGCGCGGCCGTCACCACAATCACGGTGAACAGGCCGATCAATACATGATGGGCTCGGGTTTCCATGTCAGACCTCGTTGAGCTGTTGGGCGGCCGTCAATGCCGCGCGGCCACGAGGGCCATGGAAGTATTCGTGAATCCACGCATCGTTGATTTCCGAAACCTTGTCGATGGCGTCCGCCACCAGCACTTTTTTCTGCGCCAGCACCGCCACCCGGTCAGTGGTGGTGTAGAGCGTGTCGAGATCGTGGGTCACCAGAAAGACACTCAGGCCCAAAGCATCGCGCAGGGTCAGGATCAATTGGTCGAACGCGGCGGCGCCGATCGGGTCGAGACCGGCGGTGGGTTCGTCGAGAAACAGGATGTCCGGGTCCAGCGCCAATGCCCGGGCCAGCGCGGCGCGCTTGATCATGCCGCCGGACAGCGACGAGGGGTACTTCTCTGCGGCCGACAGCGGTAACCCGGCCAGGGCCATTTTCACCGCCGCCAGGTGCTCGGCGTCGTTGCGGCTCAAGCCGGCGTGTTCGATCAGCGGCAGGGCAACGTTTTCGGTCACCGTCAGTGAAGAGAACAGCGCGCCTTTCTGGAACAGAACGCCGAATCGCCGCTCCACCAGCGAACGCTCGTGCTCGGACAAGGTCGGCAGGTTTTTCCCGAAAACTTTCACCACGCCTTCGCTGGGCTGGCGCAACCCGACAATGCTGCGCAGCAGCACCGACTTGCCGCTGCCGGAGCCGCCGACCACGGCGAGGATCTCGCCCTTGTACAAGTCCAGGTCGAGGTTCTCGTGCACGCTCTGGCTTCCAAAACGGTTGCACAATCCACGGACTTCAATCACCGCCTCGGAGGGCGCTCTGGGGATACGACTCACCAACCCATCTCCATGAAAAACATCGCGGCGATCGCATCCATCACGATCACCACGAAAATCGACTGCACCACACTCGACGTGGTGTGCGCGCCCACAGACTCAGCGCTGCCACTGACCTTGAAGCCTTCGAGGCAACCGATGGCGGCGATGAGGAAGGCGAACACCGGCGCTTTGACGATCCCCACCAGAAAGTGCTGAACGCCGATGTCCGTTTGCAGCAGCGACAGGAACATCGCTGGCGAGATATCCAGCGCCACCGCGCAGACCACGGCACCGCCGATAATCCCTGACAGCATCGCCAGGAAGGTCAGCATCGGCAGGGCGATCAGCAACGCCAGGACCCGCGGCACCACCAGCAACTCCACGGGATCGAGGCCCAGCGTGCGGATGGCGTCGATTTCTTCGTTGGCCTTCATCGAACCGATTTGCGCCGTGAACGCACTAGCGGTGCGCCCGGCCATCAGGATCGCGGTCAGCAGCACACCGAATTCGCGCAGGAAGGCAAACCCCACCAGGTCCACGGTGAAGACGGTGGCGCCGAAAGTGGCCAGCACCGTCGACCCGAGAAACGCCACCACGGCGCCCACCAGAAAAGTCAGCAACGCAACGATGGGGGCGGCGTCGAGACCAGTCTGTTCGATATGGGCGATCATCGGCGTGACGCGCCAGCGCTTGGGACGGAACAGGCCGCGGACGATGGTTTCGATGATCAGGCCGACGAAACCCAGCAGTTGCAGGGTGTCCTGCCAGACAGTGTCCACCGCGCGGCCAATGCGGGTCAGCAACTGAATGGAAACGCTGACTTCCGGTTCCTTGATCGGTACGCAGAAATCGGTCAACGAGCAGTAGACGGTTTGCAGCAACGCCCGATCAGCGGCAGAGAGTGTGCAATCAGGATGTTCGGCAGAACGACCGAGGCGCTCGGAGCCGAGCAGCTCGACCAACAGCGAGGCACCGGCGGTGTCGAGGGCGCCGAGACCATTGAGGTCGATGGGGGTGTTGGCGTCGTACTGGCCGTGGAGTTTTTCGCTCAACAGCTTGAGGTCAGCGTAATGGGCAAGCGTCCAGTCGCCCGTCACCCGCAACCGCGCAGGGGTACTCGAGGAGTCCAATCGGGCGTTGCCGGCCATCGTGCTGCTGATCATAAGCTCCGTGCTTGTTCAGTGATTACGCAGCTCTACGTAATAGCACGAACCGGACTACTTTTCTTTGATCGCTGTGCTGTCCGTGACTTTGAAGCGCAGCACGCCAATGACCTGGCCATCTTCGGTCAGGACCCTAACCTGCCATTTACCGGCCGGGTTGCCCGGGAAGTTCTGCTTGTGGGTCCAGGCCCGGTAACCTTCCTTGCGCCCGCCACGAATATCCAAGGGGATGCGGTCGACCTCTTTACCGTTGAACTGCCAGACGTGATAAATCCGCTCGTCCAGGCCACGCGGGGCGTTGATCGCGGTGTACGCATAAAGCCCGCCATTACGGATCTGTTCGGCGCTGACTTCGTCGAGACTGGCGCCAGGTGTGCGATCCTGCATTTGCGTACTGATGGCCACGTCGGTCATCCACAGCGTCGCCGGCGGCACCCACGAGCGCAGCTCCCAACCAACGGCGCCGATGCCCAGAGTGATACTCAAGATCGCCAGCGCATTGCGCAGGGTACGAATCGGGAAGATCGACGCCAGGCTCGGGAACGACAGCAGCACCGAGATACCCAGTGCCCATTTGAAACTTTGCGCGGTGGTCAGGTGCATGATCACCGGCAATGCGGTGAGCAGCGCGGCGAACAGGGTCAGGGTGTGCAGGGCCAGAAACGCCCAGCGCCGTGGAGCCAGCCACTTGTAGTAGAGCGGGTCGACGATCGAAATCAGCGCCGCGACGCCCAGCAACCCGGTGAAAAACAACTGGCCGCTGTTCCACGTCGTGGTGATGAAGAAGAACGGCAGGACAAAGAACAGGCTTTCCTGATGGATCATCTGCGTTGCGTAACGCAACAACGGTTCCGGTATTTCGCGCTTGAAGATGCGCGTGAACAGCTTGGTCAGGCTGTTTTCCAGCATCAGCCAGATCCAGCTGATCAGCATGATGGTGGTGATCCAGCTCGCCAGGCCTTGCTGGCGATCGACCAGAATGAAACTGCCCACCCCGGAGATGAAACCAAAGAGCGCAATGACCCCAGGGTACCGCTTCATCAAATCAAGGATGCGCTGTACGAAAAGGGATAGGTTTTGCATTCGGTGGTTTCACAGTCGTCGTAGGAAAAAACCTCGACAGGGTACCGCTGGTGCGGCGCTGTGGCGAGGGTTCACGATCAGTTACACCACGCAACCTGTAGGAGCGAGCCTGCTCGCGATGAGGCCGGCACATCCAACATTTTCGGCGGCTGACAATCCGCTATCGCGAGCAAGCTCGCTCCCACAGGGAACCGGCAAGGCCTCTCAGTCCGTTGTCACATGGAATGGTTACTTCCTGCGGTGCAAACGCCAGCCCACCAACATCAACACGATCAAGCCCACCCCACCGACCACCAGCCACATCAACTGGTCATAACTGAACAAAGGCTTCTCGATCCGCAAATACCCCGGTTGCAGGAGCAATTCACGCACGGCCTTGTTCGCTTCTTCCAGGGTCACCCCTTGCAGCTCCCGGGCCGGGTTGGTGAAGTGACCGTCCTCGTAGTTACCGATGGCGCTCCAGTAGTAGTCGGCCAACGCGCTGTTGCCTTGTACGGCCCAGGCCTGGCGGGCAATCGCGGCCTGCTTGAGGCGGTTGAAGGTGTCGGCATTGAGGCCGTCCTTGAGCAGGCCGGCCTTCAGTTCCTCGAGTACTTGTTCGGCATCGGCCACGGCGTCGCGCTCAAGGTCGGCGTTGAGGCTCATGAAACCTACGCCGCCGAACACCTCGCGCTCCGCCCACGGGCCGTAGGACAAACCGTGAGCCAGGCGTAACTGGCGATAAAGCGCCCAATCCAGATAGTCCTTGAGCAAATCGAAGGTTTCATCGTGCCCATCCTCCAGTACCGGCTCCGGCACCAGCCAATGCAACTTGGCGCCGTTGCCGACCAGACTGTGGGTCAAGGTGCGCTCATGGGTGGCGCTGGCCTGGATTTGCGGCAGCGGCGGATGCTCGCCAGGGGTGATCGCGTCCAGCGCGCCATACTCCCGTTCCAGATAGGCTGGCAGCAACTTGTCGAGGTCGCCGACCACGATCAGGGTCATGTTGTTCGGCGCATACCAGTCCTTGCGCACCTGCTCCAGTTGTTCACGGGTCAGGTCATCGACTTGCGCACGCTCCGGGCATTTGAGGCCCAATTCCACGGCCAGTTGGTTGCTGGCCGTGTGGCCGAGGTCCTGACGATCGAGCCAGCGTTGCAGGTGCGAGTAATGGCCGCCGTCTTCACGCTCGACCACTTGCTTGGCCGCGTTGATGGCACTGTCGTCGAAGCGGGTCTGGGTCAGCAGCGCCAGCAACAGGTCGAGCACCTTGCGCTGGTTTTTCGCCGGGGCTTCGATGACGAAAGTCGTATCGGCATTACTGGTGAACGCGTTCCACTCGCCGCCCAGAGCCTGCATGCTTTCTTCCAGGCCGCCTTCGCCGCTGGCGTCGATACCGCTGAACAACAAGTGTTCCAGCAGATGCGGCAACTCCTTTTCTTCGCACTTGAAATCGTCCAGGCCAACGCCGACCACCAGCCGGATTGCCACATGCCCGTGGTCAGTGCCGGGCTTGAGCAGCAACTGCAAACCGTTGCGCAGGGTGTAGCCCTCGACCTGGAAGCGATCCAGGGCGAATGACGGGAGTGAACCTAGCAACAGGCAGGCGAACAACAGACAACGCATAACGAGCTTCCGTACGGCTAGCGTAAGTTCAACAGACTTCAGGCAACTGTGGACGTTCAGGGTGAATGAGTGATGTCGCTCAAATCGTCGACCACCAGCGCACCTGTGTCCGATGTTTCCAGCACAACGTAGGCACTGCTGCAAAACAGCGAATTAAGACGCTTCATGTCGGCGATCAGCTCCAGGTGCAACGAACTGGTTTCGATACTTTGCACGATTTTACGTTGCAAGCGGCTGACATGAGCGTGAGCCAGGCGCCGCTCCTGTGCGCGGAAACGACGTTTTTCACGCACCAGCTGGCGGGCACTTTCCGGGTCGCCACTGAGAAACACCGACATCCCGAGCCGCAGGTTGGAAATCAACTGAGTTTGCAGCCCGGTCAATTCGTCCAGCCCCACTTCGGAAAACGACCGGCGCTGCGAGGTTTTCTGCTGCTGGACCTTGCGCAGCATGCGTTCGATCAAGTCGCTGGCCAGTTTCAGGTTGATCGCCAGTTCGATGATTTCCGCCCAGCGCCGGCTGTCCTGATCGCTGAGATCTTCCCGGGGCATTTGCGCCAGATACAACTTGATCGCGCTGTAGAGCGCTTCGACATCGTCGGTCAGACGCCGCATTTCCTGGGTGACGGCGGTTTGCTTTCCGCGCAACACGTCGAGCATGGCTTCGAGCATGTTGTCGATCAGGTCGCCCATGCGCAGGGTTTCCCGGGCCGCGTTGGCCAGCGCCAAACCGGGGGTGACCAACGCCGTGGGGTCAAGGTGTCGGGGCTTGGCCGTACCGTTGACTAGCGGGCGCTCCGGCAGCACCCAGGCACAAAACCTGGCCATCGGCCCAACACTGGGCAGCAAGATCAGGCAACGCGCGATGTTGTAGAGCAGGTGAAAGCCAATGACCATTTCCTGAGGGCTGAAATCCAGGCCATCGAGCCAGTGCACCAGCGGATCGAGCACTGGAATGATCAGTAAAAGACCAATCAGTTTGTACAGCAGGCTGCCCAGCGCCACTTGGCGCCCGGCGGCGTTCTGCATGCTGGTGCTGAGGAACGCGAGTATGCCGCTGCCGATATTGGCGCCGATCACGAGCCCGATGGCCACCGGCAGGCTGATCACGTTGGCGCCCGCCAGGGTCGCGGTGAGCAATACAGCGGCCAGGCTGGAATAGGAAAGCATCGCGAACAGCGCGCCGACCAGGGCGTCGAGCAGGATATCACCGGTGAGCGAGGCGAAAATCACCTTCACCCCTTTGGCATGGGTAATCGGGTGCGCGGCTTCAACAATCAGTTGCAGCGCCAGAATGATCAACCCCAAGCCAATGGCGACACGGCCCATCTGTCCGAGTCGGGTCTGCTTGCGCGACAGAAAGAAAATCACCCCGGCAAAAATCAGCAGGGGCGACAACCACGACAGATCGAACGTCAGCACCCGCGCCATCAGGGCCGTACCGACATCGGCACCGAGCATGGTGACCAACGCTGGCGTAAGCGCCATCAGGCCCTGGCCGACAAAGGAGGTGACCAGCATCGCGGTGGCGTTGCTGCTCTGGACCATCGCCGTCACGGCGATCCCGGAGAGGAAAGCCAGCCAGCGGTTGGACATGTTATGGCTGATGACATGGCGCAAGTTGGTGCCGTAGACCCGCAGGATGCCGGTTCGGACGATGTGCGTGCCCCAGATCAGCAGGGCCACGGCAGAAAGCAAATTGAGCAGGGTGAGCATAATGACCCCCTGTGGTGTAGCGCCCCAAAGGAGCAAGTTGACGGTACCGCGCGACGTTCTACGTTCTGTACTTAAGCTGTAGTTGGCTAACGGTCTGCGCGCCAGCATCGCATAGCCAAAGACGCGATTGAAACAAAACTGTCATGAAAAGAGCGATCTTCCAGCCACACAAAACACTGTGGGAGCGAGCTTGCTCGCGATGAGGCCATCAGATTCAACTTTGACGTTGACTGACAGACCACCATCGCAAGCAAGCTCGCTCCCACAGGTTTTGCGTATTGACCGCTACCGGGTTACTGGCCCGGAATGTCCTTGCGCAGCCTTACCGGATCCTGCTGTTTCTTCTTTTTCGCGATGGCAGTGCGCATCCTGATGTTGATCGCTTCCACCGCCAGCGAGAACGCCATGGCGAAGTAGACGTAGCCTTTTGGCACGTGCACGTCCAGGGATTCGGCAATCAGCACCGTACCGACGATCAGCAGGAACGACAGCGCCAGCATCTTCAGCGATGGGTGCTTGTCGATGAACTCACTGATGGTGCCAGATGCCCACATCATCACCAGTACGGCCACGATGATTGCCGCGACCATGACCGGTACGTGGGACACCATGCCGACCGCAGTGATCACCGAGTCCAGGGAGAATACGATGTCGATGATCGCAATCTGGACGATGGTGTAGAGGAAGTTGCCGCCCTTGCCCGAAGGCTCTTCGTTGGTTTCGTCTTCACCTTCCAGCGCGTGGTACATCTCTTGCGAGCTCTTCCACAGCAGGAACAGACCACCGAAGAACAGGATCAGGTCGCGTCCGGAAATACCCTGGCCGAATACTACGAACAGGTCCGCCGTCAGGCGCATGACCCAGGTGATCGACAGCAGAAGCAGGATTCGCGTGATCATGGCCAGCGCCAGACCGAAAATCCGGGTGCGCGCCTGCATGTGTTTGGGCATGCGGCTGACCAGGATCGAAATCATGATGATGTTATCGATACCCAGGACGATTTCCAGGGCGGTCAGGGTGAAGAAGGCAACCCAGATTTCAGGGTTGGTCAGCCATTCCATGTGTATTCCTTTGAGCGATTGTTAAACCAAAACGGGCCCGGGCTTCAAACAGCGAAGCCTGGACCCGAAGTGGTGAGTCTTGGGCTTATAGAGTGCTGAACACCGGGAAAGTCCCCAACAGCAGTGCAGCAATCAGTATGCAGATACAAACCAGCACTGCCCACTTGAGAGTGAAGCGCTGGTGGTCACCGAAGTCGATGCCGGCCAGGGCCACTAACAGGTAGGTCGATGGAACCAGCGGGCTCAACAGGTGGACGGGCTGACCGACGATCGAGGCACGTGCCATTTCCACCGCGGTTATACCGTAATGGCTGGCGGCTTCGGCAAGTACCGGTAACACGCCGTAATAAAATGCATCGTTCGACATGAAGAAAGTGAACGGCATGCTTACCAACGCCGTGATCACTGCCAGGTACGGGCCGAGGAAGTCCGGAATCACCGCCAACAGGCTCTTCGACATGGCGTCGACCATCCCGGTGCCGGTCAGGATACCGGTGAAGATACCGGCCGCAAAGATCAACCCGACCACCGCCAGTACGCTACCGGCGTGAGCCGCGACGCGATCCTTCTGCTGTTGCAGGCAAGGGTAGTTGACGATCATGGCGATACTGAACGCCACCATGAACAGTACCGGCAACGGCAGCAGGCCGGCGATCAGGGTGCACATCAAGGCCAGGGTCAGGGCGCCGTTGAACCAGATCAGCTTCGGACGACGGGCATCCGGGAACTGCGAAACGCTGATTTCACTGTGGTCGATTTCATCGCCCACCAGGTGCAGTTCACCCAGACGCGCACGTTCACGCTTGCCGTAGAAGTAGGCAATGACCAGGATCGCCACCACACCAGCCAGCATCGCAGGAATCATCGGTACGAAGATGTCGGAAGGATCCACATGCAACGCACTGGCGGCGCGAGCAGTCGGGCCACCCCATGGGGTCATGTTCATCACGCCACCGGCGAGGATGATCAGGCCGGCCATGATTCGCGGGCTCATGCCGATACGGCTGTAGAGCGGCAGCATGGCGGCCACGCAGATCATGTAAGTGGTCGCGCCGTCACCATCGAGGGAGACAACGAGCGCCAGAACGGCGGTGCCGACCGAAACCTTCAGCGGGTCGCCCTTGACCAGTTTGAGGATCTTGCGCACGGCCGGGTCGAACAGGCCGGAGTCGATCATCAGGGCAAAGTACAAGATAGCGAACATCAGCATCACGCCGGTTGGCGCAAGCTTGGTAATGCCTTCGAGCATCATCGGACCGATCTTCGGCGAAAAACCGCCGAACAGGGCAAAGATGATTGGAATGATGATCAGGGCGATCAGCGCGGACAGGCGCTTGGTCATGATCAGGAACATGAACGTGATGACCATGGCGAAGCCAAGGAAAGTCAGCATGGGAATACTCCAGGCGTAGCGCGGCTAGGGAATGGGCGGATCAGGCGGGATCAGCGCAGAACGGGAAGCACGAGACGTACGGGCGGAGTTGCAGCGAAGCGGCGGATGGAAGAGGACATCAGAATCACCATTGTTGTTGTTAAATGGGCTGTGCGAGCGATAAAACGCTGGCATTGGCCAACCGGTCTGTTGCCGGTAGTGGGGGCGATCCTAATCGGGGAAGCTTTCAGCCAGCTTTCGCCAATGAAAGCAAGGACCGGATGTGCAACCGATCGTCGGATTGGGTTTCAAGTCCCTGAACACAGGGCGGGAGGTTGAACATGGGCGAGCTTCACACCGGCGGCTGCCATTGCGGGCAACTGCGCTATCAATTCAGCGGGCCGCTGCACGATATCGCCCACTGTCATTGTTCGATTTGCCGACGGGTCAGCGGCGGCATCGTGACTACCTGGATAACCGTGCCGGCATCCGCCTTTCAATGGCTGGCCGGGACGCCGTCGCGGTACGAATCTTCATCCACCTGTGCGCGATATTTCTGCGGCCACTGTGGGGCGCAACTGGCACTAGCGACGCAACTAAGCCCGGAAAGCATCGACCTGACCATCGCCACCCTCGACCATCCTGAGCAAGCACCAGCCGAGCGGCACATCTGGACCGACAGCCGCTTGCCGTGGCTGCATCTGGACGAACATTTGCCCGGTGAGGCTGAAGAAACACTCTGATCAAAAAACAGACAGGTCCAACGGCCGAATCGCGCCCATCCAGATCGCGTGCTCGGTGTGGTCAAGCAAATCGTCGCCGGTGTCCGGGTGCAGGAACACCACCAGCCCCTTGCGGTTCAGCGCCAGCCACGGCAGCACGTCGCCCAGCACCTGCGGTTCGAACGCCAACTGGCAGCTCCAGTCCGGGTGCGGACCGACCGGGCGCTCGTGCACGCGGCCCATTTTCAATGGAAACAATTGCGCCGCCCGTTCACATAAGGCTCGCGCCTGCGAGATCGTGTTGGCATCGAAATAAACGTGGGCGTGGTAGCCCGTTATCTGCTGCATCTGAATCCCTCTGAAAGTTGTTCGAACCCTCGCCGTTTCCTGCGGGTCAAACGTTATACAGACGCTGGAAAACAGGAAGCCCAGCCATGAAAAATGCCGAAACCCCCGTCGTGAAAGTGGTGCTTTATGGTGCCATGAGTAGCCTGGGCAGTGCGCTGATGGCTGAAATGCTGCGACGCCAGCATGAAGTGATCGCGATTCTCGATGACCTGACGGCGCTGGCACCCCGTCCGGGGCTGCGCACCAAGACTGGCGACCTGTTCGACGCGCAACGGGTCAAGCAGAGTGTGGCCGGCAGTTCAGTGGTTATCTGCTTACTGGACGCACCAGGGTTACCGTTCAATAGCGAACACGTGGAAAAAGCCATCGTGCCCGGCCCGGTCGAGCAGGTGCTGGCAGTGGATGCGCTCATCGATGGCATGCAGGCAGCAAACATCGCCCGATTGTTTCTGGTGGGTGATTTCGACGTGCTGGACGACCCGGAAACCGAGGATAGCTTGCAACGTCACGCCGCCGAGGAAATCCGCGAGGCACTGCAAAGCAGTCCTTTGAAGTGGACGCTGGTTAACGAACCGCGCGGGGTACCAGGGCTGACCATCGAACACTTTGCCAACATCGGTGGCAACCCCGAACCGGGGTTGGTTGAACCGCTCAAACGGCTGGCCCGCACTGCCGTGGGCATTGCCGATGAATTGCACCTGAACCTGCACATCGGCGAGCACGTCAACTTCATCGCAACCGACAGTTAAACCGCAATGGACGGCAGCGTCAGGCCGTTGAGCGATTGCGCACTGCAGGCCTGTTCCGCCATCAACCAATCCACAAACTGCTGGATCAATGCTCCGCGTCTTTTGCGCTGGGGCAGAACCACGTAGTAACCCAGCCTCGACATCACCGTTTCGCCGATCGGTCGACACAACAACCCTTGCGCCAGCAAGTTATCCACAAGGTGGCGCCAGCCGATGGCCACGCCCTGGCCGCCAATCGCCGCCTGAATCAGCAAGGTGTAATTATCGAAGCGCAACTGCCCGGGCGCCGGGGGCGAGGTAATGCCCAGCTCGCGGAACACACCACTCCAGTCGAACCAGTTACTGCTGTGTTCCCCACGCAGGTGCAACAAAGGAAACTCCAGCAATGCCTGGGCTGGCAAGGGCAGTGGACGCTCGCTCAACAACTGCGGGCTGCACACCGGAAACACTTCCTCGCTGAACAGCCAATGGCTTTCACCCTGCTTGAAGCGGCCATCGCCGAACAGCACCGCCACATCGATATCGGTACGTAGCATGTTATGGCTGCGTTCACTGGTGACCAGGCTGACATCCACCTGCGGATTGGCCGCGTGAAAGCGGTGCAGACGCGGCATCAACCAATAGGCGGCGAAGGCAAAATCCGTGGCCACCTGCAGCACTTCATGCTGTTGCTGTGCGCTGATTGCGCTCAATCCTGCGTCGATATTCTGCAAACCGAGCTGAACCTGCTCAAAAAGAATCTGCCCAGCCTCTGTCAGTTCGATTCCGCGATAAATGCGGTCGAATAGCCGTGTTGCCAGTTGTTCTTCCAGGCGCTTGATCTGCTGGCTGATGGCCGGTTGCGTGGTGCCCAGTTCAACCGCCGCCGCTGTGAAGCTGCGCTGACGGGCCGCCGCTTCGAAGGCGCGAAGCAGATCCAGTGACAGGTCACCAAGGGCGTCATACATAAGCTGTGCTTATCCTAGTCATTGCCGCGTATGGGCTTTACCACAAGGTGCGAGGGTTTCATTCTCAAAGCCAGCACTCTCGCATAAACATCCACTATGGAATGCCGCGATCACATGAAGCGCAAGAACATTCTTTTCATCATGGCCGATCAAATGGCCGCGCCAATGTTGCCGTTCTACGGCCCATCGCCCATCAAATTGCCCAATCTCAGTCGCCTCGCCGCACAAGGCGTGGTGTTTGACTCCGCCTATTGCAACAGCCCATTGTGCGCGCCATCGCGTTTCACACTGGTCAGCGGCCAGTTGCCGAGCAAGATCGGCGCCTACGACAACGCCGCCGATTTCCCCGCTGACGTACCGACCTACGCCCACTACTTGCGCCGCCTCGGCTACCGCACCGCCCTGTCGGGCAAGATGCATTTCTGCGGGCCAGACCAGTTGCACGGCTACGAAGAACGCCTGACCAGTGACATTTACCCGGCCGACTACGGCTGGGCGGTAAACTGGGATGAACCGGACGTGCGCCCGACCTGGTATCACAACATGTCATCGGTGCTGCAAGCCGGCCCGTGCGTACGCACCAATCAACTGGATTTCGACGAAGAGGTGGTGTTCAAGGCCCAGCAGTACCTGTTCGACCATATCCGCGAGGATGGCGACCAGCCGTTCTGCCTGACCGTTTCGATGACTCACCCGCACGATCCGTACACCATTCCCAAGGCTTTCTGGGATTTGTACGACGATGCCGATATCCCGCTGCCTACAACCCCGGACCCGCATGACCTCGATCCGCACTCGCAACGTTTGCTCAAGGTCTACGACCTGTGGGACAAGCCACTGCCTGTGGATAAGATCCGCGATGCCCGTCGCGCCTATTTCGGCGCGTGCAGCTATATCGACAGCAACGTCGGCAAACTCCTGCAAACCCTCGAAGATACCGGGCTGATCGATGACACCATCATCGTGTTTTCCGGTGACCACGGCGACATGCTCGGCGAGCGCGGCCTCTGGTACAAAATGCACTGGTATGAGATGGCCGCACGGGTGCCGCTGTTGGTCAGCGCACCGGGGCAGTTTGGCGCCGGCCGGGTCAGCGCCAGTGTTTCCACAGCGGACCTGTTGCCGACATTCGTCGAACTGGCCGGCGGCTCGCTGGAACCGGGCTTGCCGCTGGACGGCCGCTCGCTGGTCCCGCACCTGCAAGGGCAGGGCGGTCACGATGAAGTGTTCGGTGAATACATGGCCGAAGGCACCGTCAGCCCGTTGATGATGATCCGTCGCGGTGCCTACAAATTCATCTATAGCGAAGACGACCCTTGCCTACTCTTCGACGTACAGAATGACCCTCGCGAACTGGAAGAACTCAGTCATTCGCCGCAACATCGCCAGTTGTTCGACGATTTTCTCGCCGAAGCGCGGGCCAAATGGAACATCCCGGCGATTCACCAGCAGGTGCTCGCAAGCCAGCGGCGCCGACGCTTCGTGGCCGAGGCGCTGACCCTCGGCAAGCTGAAGAGCTGGGATCACCAGCCGCTGGTGGACGCCAGTCAGCAGTACATGCGTAACCACATCGACCTCGACGATCTGGAACGTAAAGCACGTTATCCACAACCCTGCCAAAACCAATAATGTTAAGGGGAAGTCCATGCAAAGGTTATCCACAGTACTGACGGTCGGGCTCCTGGCTCTGGGCAGTGCCTCGGCGTTTGCCGATCAGAGTTGCGAGACGGTGAAAATGGCCGACCCGGGCTGGAGCGACATCGCCGCGACCAACGCCATCACCGGGTTTCTGCTGGACGGCATGGGCTACAAGGCCAAGGTCGACACCCTCGCGGTGCCGATCACCTTTGGCGGGTTGAAGGACGGCCAGGTCGATGTGTTCCTGGGTAACTGGATGCCGGCGCAGCAGGGCTTCTACGACAAATTCGTCGCAAGCGGCGATGTCACGCAACTGGCGAAGAATCTCGACGGCACCGAATTCACCCTCGCTGTCCCGGACTACGTGTGGGACGCGGGTGTGCATAACTTTGCCGACCTGAACAAGTACGCCGACAAGTTCGACCACAAGATCTATGGCATCGGCTCCGGTGCACCGGCGAATATCTCGCTGCAAGAGATCATCAAGAAAAACGATTTCGACATGGGCCAGTGGAAACTGGTCGAGTCCAGCGAGCAGGCGATGCTGGCGGAAGTGTCCCGCGCGGTGAAAAAACAGAAATTCGTGACCTTCCTCGGCTGGACCCCGCACCCGATGAACGTGCAGTTGAAAATGCACTATCTGAAGGGTGGCGAGAAATACTTCGGTGACACCGGCAGCGTGCATACCCTGACCCGAAAAGGTTATGCACAGGCCTGCCCGAACGTCGGCAAACTGCTGACCAACCTGAGTTTCACTCAGGAGATGGAAAACAGCATCATGGCCGAGGTGGTGAACAAGAAGGTCAGCAATGCCGACGCGGCCAAGGCGTGGATCAAGGCCAACCCGGCAGTGCTGGATAAATGGCTCGATGGGGTGAAGACAGTGGATGGCAAGGATGCTTTGCCAGCGGTCAAAGCCAAACTCTAAACCAGAGGCGATATGGTCTTTGTGGCGAGGGGGCTTGTCGGACCGCCGCACCGCCCCGTTCGATTGCGAAGCGATCGTAAAACCATTGAATGCGGTCTACCTGATAAACCACATTCAATGGTTTTGGGACGGCTGCGCCATCGAACGGGGCGGTGCGGCGGTCCGACAAGCCCCCTCGCCACAATGATCGCCTTGTCCTGCTACCCTTGCGCAAAATCCCCACCCGAGAGGACCCATGGCCCTTCCCAGCCGCCATTCACTCTTCCCTTTCCTCACCTGGCTACCCCGGCAAACCCGCGCCAGTGTCGGGCGCGACCTGATTGTCGGCCTCAGCGGCGCGATCCTCGCGTTGCCGCAATCCATTGCCTACGCACTGATCGCCGGCCTACCACCGGAATACGGCCTGTACGCAGCAATCATCCCCGTTCTGATCGCCTGCCTCTGGGGTTCGTCGTGGCATTTGATCTGCGGTCCTACGGCCGCCATCTCCATTGTCCTGTATGCCAGCGTCAGTCCTCTGGCCGTTCCAGCGTCGCAGGACTACGTCATGTTGATCCTGTTGCTGACGTTTCTTGCCGGCATCTTTCAGTGGCTGCTGGGTTTGCTGCGGTTCGGCGCGCTGGTGAATTTCGTCTCGCACTCGGTGGTACTCGGCTTCACCCTGGGTGCTGCCGTGGTGATTGCCATCGGTCAATTGCCTAACCTGCTGGGGCTGGACTTGCCCAGCCAGGCCACCGCGCTGGATAGTTTCATCACGTTGTTGCGCCATCTCGGCGAAATGGACAAACCTTCGCTGGCGCTGGGTCTGGCGACCGTGGTGGTCGGCGTGATCCTCAAACTGCTGCTGCCACGCTGGCCGACGCTCTTGATCACCCTGATTCTCGGTGGCTTGCTGGTTTGGCTCTGGCCATCAATGTTCGGCCATGTGCAACTGGTAAGCGCCTTCACCGGCAAACTGCCGCCCTTCAGCCCGTTGCCCCTGGACCTGGATCTGATCCTGCGCCTGCTGCCCAGCGCGGTGGCGGTCGGAATGCTCGGGCTAGTAACCAGCCTGTCGATTGCCCGCTCGATCTCCGCACGTTCGCAGCAATTACTCGACGCGAATCAGGAAGTCCGCGCCCAGGGCCTGTCGAATATCGTCGGTGCGTTTTTTTCCGGATCGCTGTCGGCCGGCTCCTTCACTCGCTCAGGCCTGAGCTACGAAGCGGGGGCCTGTTCGCCGCTGGCCGGGATTTTTTCGGCATTGTGGGTGGCGCTGTTTGCGATCTTCGGCGCTAGCCTGATCGCGCACATCCCGATTCCAGCCATGGCCGGCAGCATTCTGTTGATCGCCTGGGGACTGGTGGACCATCGCGGCATTCGCGCGTTGTTGCGGGTCAGCCGCGCCGAATTTGTGGTCATGGCGCTGACCTGCGTCGCCACGCTGCTGCTGGAGTTGCAGACGGCGATCTACGCTGGCGTGTTGGCCTCGCTTTTTTTCTACCTCAAACGCACATCGCAACCACGGGTGCAGCATGTGCGAGATGGCGAGGAAGACATTCTGCGGGTGGGGGGCTCGATTTTTTTCGGCGCCAGCCATTACCTGCAAGTGCGCCTGCAACGCATGCACGGCGTGCGTGTGGTGATCGAGGCGCAGCAGATCAACTTCATCGACTACTCAGGGGTGGAAATGCTGCATCAGGAAGCGCGGCGCCTGCTTCGCCAGGACCGCAGCCTGACCTTGCGCCGGGCCCGGCCGCAGGTGGTGGAAGAGTTGAGGAAGCTGGAAGGGGCGGAGAAATGCCCGATCCGGTTTGAGGATTGAAACACCGCTCTCTGTAGGAGCGAGCTAGCTCGCGAAGGTCGTGAACGATTACGCGCAAAACCAGATGCCCAACAGCGCCCTCAGGTTTTTCGCGAGCAAGCTCGCTCCTACAGTAGGTTACAAGGCCAACTGTCGACGCAACTCAGCCAGCACCGGCGCCGTATCCGGGCGCACGCCGCGCCACAGGAAGAACGCTTCCGCCGCTTGCTCGGCCAGCATGCCCAAGCCATCCATCGACACCGCCGCCCCGTGTTCGCTGGCCCAGCGGCAGAACGAGGTCGGTTCCTTGCCATACATCATGTCGTAGCACACCGTTTTGCCAGGCTCAATCAAACTGGGGGCAATAGGCGGCACATCACCGGTCAGGCTCGCCGAGGTCGCGTTGATGATCAAGTCCACCGACTCCTGCAACCAGTCGTAGCCGCTGGCCGAGATCGGCCCCAGATCGCAGAACAGTTCCGCCAGCAGCTCGGCCTTGTCCACCGTGCGGTTGGCGATGATCACCGAGGCCGGTTGCTCGGCCAGCAACGGCTCCAAAGCACCGCGCACCGCACCGCCAGCACCGAGCAGCAGGATGCGTTTGCCCTTGAGGCTGAACCCGGCGTTGACCGTCAGGTCCCGCACCAGCCCGGCACCGTCGGTGTTGTCGCCCAGCAGACTGCCATCGGCCAGTTTGCTCAGGGTGTTCACCGCTCCGGCCCGTTGCGCCCGCGCCGTCAGGCTGTTCGCCAGCCGATAGGCTTCTTCCTTGAACGGCACCGTCACGTTGGCGCCGCGTCCTTCTAGGAAAAACCTCCGGGCACAAGTGGAAAAGTCGTCGAGTGGCGCCAGCAGCGTGTTGTAATCCAGTTTCTGCGCGGTCTGCTCGGCGAACAGGCGATGGATCAGCGGCGACTTGCTGTGACCAATCGGGTTACCGAATACGACATAACGGTCCATCAGGATTCCTCGTTCAGGCTTCGGCCAACCAATCGCGGTCTTGCAGGAAGTACTCGGTCAGACGCGCTTCTTCACTGCCAGGCTCGGCTTTCCAGTCGTAGCCCCAGCGCACTTGCGGCGGCAGCGACATCAAGATCGACTCGGTACGCCCACCCGATTGCAGGCCGAACAACGTGCCACGGTCGTAGACCAGGTTGAATTCAACGTAGCGGCCACGGCGGAACTCCTGGAACTCACGCTGCTTGGCGGTGAACGCATCGTTCTTGCGGCGCTGCACGATGGGCAGGTAAGCGTCGATGTACGCATCACCGATGGCGCGCATGAAGGCGAAGCTGGTGTCGAAGTCCCACTCGTTCAGGTCGTCGAAAAACAGGCCGCCGATGCCACGCGGCTCGTGACGATGCTTGATGTGGAAGTAGCTGTCGCACCAGGCCTTGTAACGCGGGTAGACGTCCGGACCGAACGGCGCGCAGGCCTGCTCGGCCACGCGGTGCCAGTGGATGCAGTCTTCTTCGTTGCCGTAATACGGGGTCAGGTCGAAGCCGCCACCGAACCACCAGACCGGCTCTTCACCTTCCTTTTCGGCGATGAAAAAACGCACGTTGGCGTGGGAAGTCGGCACATGCGGATTGTGCGGGTGGATGACCAGCGACACGCCGAGGGCTTCGAAGCCGCGGCCGGCCAGCTCCGGTCGATGGGCGCTGGCAGACGGTGGAAGACCACTGCCGAAGACATGGGAAAAGTTGACGCCACCCTTTTCAATCACCGCGCCGTTTTCTATCACACGGGTGCGACCGCCACCGCCCGCCGGCCTGGTCCAGGCGTCTTCGACGAATTGCGTGCCACCGTCTTCGGCTTCCAGGGCGGCGCAAATACGGTCTTGCAGGTCGAGCAGGTAGGCTTTTACGGCCTCGGTGCGGGTCGTCATGTCATCACCTTGAATCGGGCAAAACAACGCGGCGCTCCATTGGAGCTCAGCCTGCGCAAATGGGCGCGTAGCATACCATCGCAAGTCACCCCGCCGCAGTTGACGAAGATCAAGCTTAGGAGTCCGATAGGGAGCTTGGTAAAACGACCTATGGAGAGTTCTGATGGCAAAGCGTATCCAGTTCCGCGCCCATGGCGGCCCCGAAGTGCTCGAATATGTGGATTACCAACCCGCCGAGCCAGGTCCGAAGGAAGTACGCGTGACCAACAAGGCCATCGGCCTGAACTTCATCGATACCTACTACCGCAGCGGTTTGTATCCACCGCCGTCCCTGCCGTCGGGTGTCGGTTCAGAGGGTGCGGGCGTGGTCGAGGCAGTGGGCAGCGACGTGACCCGCTTCAAGATCGGCGATCGCGTGGCCTATGGCAGCGGGCCGCTGGGCGCCTACAGCGATGTTCACGTCTTACCCGAAGCCAATCTGGTGAAACTGCCGGACGCCATCAGCTTCGAACAGGCCGCTGGCGTCATGCTCAAGGGCCTGACCGTGCAATATCTGCTGCGTCAGACTTATGAACTCAAGGGTGGCGAAACCATCCTGTTCCATGCCGCGGCCGGTGGGGTCGGTTCCCTGGCCTGCCAATGGGCCAAGGCCTTGGGCGTGAAGCTGATCGGCACTGTCAGCTCGGCGGAGAAAGCCGCGCTGGCCAAGGCCAACGGCGCCTGGGCGACCATCGATTACAGCCATGAAAATGTCGCGCAACGTGTGCTGGAATTGACCGACGGCAAAAAAGTCCCGGTGGTGTACGACGGCGTTGGCAAGGACACCTGGCTGACTTCACTCGACAGCGTCGCGCCGCGTGGGCTGGTGGTGAGTTTCGGCAATGCGTCCGGCGCGGTCGACGGCGTGAACCTGGGGATCCTGGCGGGGAAAGGCTCGTTGTACGTGACCCGGCCAACCCTGGGCACTTATGCGAACAACGCCGAAAACCTGCAACGCATGGCCGACGAGTTGTTCGAGATGATCATCGGCGGCAAGCTGACCGTGGACATCAGCCAGCGTTATCCACTGGCTGACGCGGCGAAGGCGCAGACCGAGTTGTCGGCGCGGCGCACGACAGGTTCGGTTGTCCTGTTGCCCTGACGGACGCCATCGCGAGCAAGCTCGCTCCCACAGGGGATTTGTGTTCGACACAGAACCCCTGTGGGAGCGAGCTTGCTCGCGATGGGCGCGCCTCGGTATCAGTCCGGACGCACAACCTTTCCGGTCGCCAGATCGCGAATCACGCTCGGGTTCTTGCGTCCGCCCAGGTTTCCGCCCAGCACCAGATCCACCTGGCCACGGAAATACTGTTCGACGCGAATCCGCGTACGTGCCGCCGGGCGCCCCTGCGGATTGGCCGACGTCGACACCAGCGGCCCGACCAGCGCGCACAAATCCCGCACCAGCGGGTGATCGCTGACCCGCAGCGCCACGGTTTCATGCACGCCGGTAATCCACTCCGGCAGCAGGTTCTGGTGCGGCACCAGCCAGGTGTTCGGACCCGGCCAGGTACTGGCCATGCGGTCCATCCACAACTCGGGGAAGTCTTCGAAGAGGAAATCGAACTGACGGATGTTGTCGGCGACCAGAATCAGCCCCTTTTCCACAGAGCGGCCCTTGATCAGCAGCAGACGTTCCACCGCATCGATGTCCCACGGGTCGCAACCCAGGCCCCAGACTGCTTCGGTTGGGTAGGCAATCACCGCCCCGGCGCGAATTGCTTGCGCGGCTTGTTGCACACGCCAACTGTTGACCATGAAAAACACTCCAGACTAAGGCTCTGCGCAGTTTACCGATCTTGTTTATAAAACCTAGCTCACCCGTGCAAACCAGCGCCCGTTTTCGCACACGGCGCGGCCATCCATTTCCAGTTCTGTCAGCGCCGCCAGCACTTTCGGCAAGGCCCAGCCGCTTGCGTCGGCCAGCGCTTCACTGGTGTGAGGCGCGGCATGCAGCAGTTTCAGCAGTGGGTGAGTCGTCGCAGGGGTGCAGGTTTCTGTGGATAACGACAGTCGTTGCCAACCGCGCAAGGCTTCGAGGATATGTTCGATGGTTTCCACCAGCACCGCACCGTCCCGAATCAACTGATGACAGCCGCGCGCGCCGGGGTGATGGATCGACCCGGGCATCGCAAACACCTCGCGCCCCTGTTCCGCCGCCAGCCTCGCGGTGATCAGTGAACCGCTGGCGACACTGGCTTCGACCACCAGCACTCCGAGGGACAAACCACTGATGATGCGATTGCGCCGAGGGAAGTTGCTGGCGCTGGGACCTGCATCCAGCGGAAACTCCGAAAGCACTGCGCTGCCCGAAGCGATCATGGCGTCCGCCAGGCGTCTATTTCGCTGTGGATAAAACTTCTCGAGCCCCGTGCCGAGCACACCGACCGTTTGCCCGCCGACGTCGAGCGCGGCCTGGTGCGCGGCGGCGTCAATGCCCAGGGCCAGGCCGCTGGTAATGACAAAACCGGCACCCGCCAGGCTGCGGGAAAACGCGGCAGCGGTGTCCATTCCTGGCCGGGAAGCGCGACGGCTGCCGACCAACGCCAGTTGTGGTTTTTCCAGAATGCCCGGATCGCCCGCGACAAATAACAGCGGTGGTGCATCGCTGATTTGTGCCAGCAGTGCCGGGTAGTCCGGTTGGTCCCACATCAGTAAATGCTGGGCCGGGCGCTCCAGCCAGGCCAATGCATGACTGGCGCCGTCACGGATCTCAGTGCTACGCCTGGCCTCGGAACAGGCCAGTGGCAAACCCAGCGCGCGCCAGGCGCTGGCTGGCGCACTGATGGCTTTGGATGCCGAGCCGAAGGCTTCGAGCAATTTCTTGAAACGCGCCGGGCCGAGTTCCGGCAAACGGTGCAGACGTAAACGAGCTTCCAGTTCCGCGGGGGAAACCGGTGTAACGGCAGACAGCGACATGGATCATCCTTGATCGTTATGAGCACCCGTACAAACGGGAATAAGCTGTGGATAACTCTGTTGGTAACTTGTGAAGCACTTTTACGGATTTCGTACCTTGTCCATCACCGACAGCGAGCGCGAGGCGCTGAGCACCAGCCCGTAACTGAGCTTGTCGTAGGTACGGAAAACCATCAGCAAACCGGCGCGCTCATCGGGAATTTTCAATGGCTGGCCAGTGATCCGGTCCCTCACGGTTTCACCGGTTTTCATTACCGCCAGCAGATTGCCTTCGGCCAGGCCGTCGCGCTGACCCTTGTTCAGCGTTACCACATCCAACTCGCCAATCTGCGTGACCCCACGCGGCACATCGATGATCAAACCGTTGATTTCGTGGCTCGGTGCGCTGGGCGTGAAGGTCGAGTTGATCGCGCGCTCTTCACCGCTGAACAAGCGATCGCCGAGGCGGACCTCCTGAGTCGTGCGGAGCAACTCCAGGGTGGCGACGTCACCTTCGATGGCCACGACATCGCCGCCGCCGATATCGTCGGCGTTGATCCCCAGAATTTCCTTGCTCTGCGGATCGGTGTAGACCTTGCCTTGGCGGAAGATACCGTACGTCGGTTGCGCCGGATCGAAATGGCCGCGGGCAAAGATGCGGTCACCCGCGCCGCTGAGCACCCGTTCGGAATCACCAGCGACGATGTAAGGCGCCTTGTCGAATTCCTCGGCCTTGTCGACGATGCGGTTGCTCAGCAGAAAGCTGTTGATCGATTTCAGAGCAATGCTGGGGATAGCCTCGGTCACCGGGCTGCTGCGAACCTGAGGCGACAGCTTTATGGTGGGAATCTCTTCCCGAAGCTGCCCTTGCCCGTACGCCCAACCTGCCGAAGCCAGGAGCAGCAGGGCGAGTAGTGATTTCCTCATGCGGTGAATCCCTTTATTATGTGCATTCGCGTGAAACGCCAGAGCCGTCAGTGGCTCGCTCCCGGCTTGCTTGTCAACAAAAGGGAGCTACGTTTTACAACGGTAGCCTGCATCTTCGGACCGCCAGGCCATCGACCCGACCTTACTTCACACGTGCACTTATCAAGCTTATGGCCATTTTAAACATCCTCGAATTCCCTGATCCGCGTCTGCGCACTATCGCCAAGCCAGTGGCCGTAGTGGACGACGAAGTGCGTCAGTTGGTCGACGACATGTTTGAAACAATGTATGAAGCGCCTGGCATCGGCCTCGCCGCTACCCAGGTCAACGTGCACAAACGTATCGTCGTGATGGACCTCTCCGAAGACCGCACCGAACCGCGAGTGTTCATCAACCCCGAGTTCGAACCCCTGACCGACGAGATGGAGCAATACCAGGAAGGCTGCCTTTCGGTACCCGGCTTCTATGAAAACGTCGATCGCCCGCAAAGGGTCAAGGTCAAGGCGCTGGACCGCGATGGCCAACCCTACGAACTGATCGCCGAAGGCCTGCTCGCGGTGTGCATCCAGCATGAATGCGACCACCTCAACGGCAAATTGTTCGTCGATTACCTGTCGACGCTCAAACGCGACCGCATCAAGAAGAAACTGGAAAAGCTTCATCGCCAGAACGCCTGATGCCCATCTTCAAAGGCTTGCTGCGGCAAGCCTTTTTCTTTTCAAGAGACGTCACCCATGACTGAGCCACTGCGCATCGTCTTTGCCGGCACCCCGGAATTCGCCGCCGAACACCTCAAGGCCCTGCTGAGCAGCCCTTACGAGATCGTTGCGGTCTACACCCAACCGGATCGTCCGGCCGGTCGCGGGCAAAAACTGATGCCGAGCCCGGTCAAGCAGCTTGCTCTGGAGAACAATATCCCGGTGCTGCAGCCGCCCACTCTGCGCAACGAAGATGCTCAGGCTGAACTGGCTGCACTGAAGCCGGACTTGATGGTGGTGGTCGCCTACGGCCTGATCCTGCCGCAAGTGGTGCTGGATATTCCGCGTCTGGGTTGCATCAACAGTCACGCCTCGCTGCTGCCACGCTGGCGGGGTGCGGCGCCGATCCAGCGCGCCGTGGAGGCGGGCGACGCCGAAAGTGGCGTGACCGTGATGCGTATGGAAGCCGGCCTCGACACCGGGCCGATGCTGCTCAAGGTCACCACGCCGATCAGCACCGAAGATACCGGCGGCAGCCTGCACGATCGCCTGGCCGAAATGGGCCCGCCGGCTGTAGTCCAGGCGATTGCCGGCCTCGCCGACGGAACCCTGGAGGGCGAAGTGCAGGACGACAGCCTCGCTACCTATGCGCACAAATTGAACAAGGACGAAGCACGCATCGACTGGAGTCGCCCGGCGGTTGAGCTGGAGCGTCTGGTCCGTGCCTTCAACCCGTGGCCCATTACCCACAGCACCTTGAATGGCGAAGCCCTGAAAGTGCTGGCCGCAAACGTCGCCGAAGGCAAAGGCGCCCCGGGTGAAATCCTCGGCGCCAGCAAGGACGGTCTTATCGTCGCGTGCGGCGAGCAGGCCTTGTGCCTGACCCGTCTGCAATTGCCCGGCGGCAAGGCGCTGAACTTCAGCGATCTGTTCAACAGCCGTCGCGAGAAATTCGCCACCGGTACTGTCCTCGGCCAAGTGGCGGACGCTCAATGAATCCGCGTCTGGCCGCCGCCAAGGCACTCGCTGCCGTCCTGAACGGAAAAGCCTCGCTCAACAGTTCGCTGCCTACGCAGTTGGACAAGGTCGAGGACCGTGATCGCGGTTTTACCCAGGACCTGGCGTTCGGCACCGCGCGCTGGCAGCCACGTTTGTCGGCGTTGGCGGCCAAGCTGCTGCAGAAGCCGTTCAAGGCTGCCGACGCCGATGTCGAGGCGCTGTTGCTGGTAGGTCTCTATCAGTTGCTCTACACCCGTGTCCCGGCCCATGCCGCCATTGGTGAAACCGTCGGTTGCGCCGACAAGCTGAAAAAACCCTGGGCCAAGGCGCTGCTCAACGCTGTGCTGCGTAACGCTCAGCGCGAAAGCGAAACGATTTTCGCCGAGTTGGAACGTGATCCGGTGGTGCGCACCGCTCACCCACGCTGGCTGCAGAAATCTTTGAAAGCGTTCTGGCCAGATCAATGGGAAGCCATTTGCGCGGCGAACAATGCGCATCCGCCTATGATCCTGCGGGTCAACCGTCGCCATCACACCCGTGATGCCTACCTCGGTTTGCTGACTGACGCGGGAATTGCCGCCACGCCGTGTGTCTACAGCCGCGACGGCATCGTGCTCGACGCCGCCGCCGATGTGCGCAGCCTGCCGGGTTTCGCCGAGGGCTGGATCAGCGTGCAAGACGAAGCCGCGCAACTGGCTGCTGATCTGCTCGACCTCGCGCCGGGTCAACGGGTGCTCGACGCTTGCTGTGCACCAGGTGGCAAGACCTGCCACATCCTCGAAGCCGAGCCAAAACTGGCCGGCGTCGTGGCGGTAGACCTGGAAGCCAAGCGGCTGGTGCGGGTGCGGGAAAACCTCGAACGCCTGAAACTGAGCGCCGAACTGATTGCCGCCGACGGCCGCGACACTCAGGTGTGGTGGGACGGCAAGCCGTTCCAGCGCATCCTGCTGGACGCGCCATGTTCGGCCACCGGTGTGATTCGTCGTCACCCGGATATCAAACTGACCCGCCAACCCGACGACATCGTCGCGCTGGCGCTGCTGCAGGGCGAGTTGCTCGATGCCATGTGGAAAACCCTGGAGGTCGGCGGCATCCTGCTGTACGCCACCTGTTCCACGCTGCCGACCGAGAACACCGAGGTCATCGAAGCCTTCCTCGCCCGCACGCCGGGTGCTCGTGAACTGGACCTCGCCACGGCGGCTGGCATCAAGCAGCCCCATGGTCGCCAGTTGCTGGCCCAGGAAGGTGGCCACGATGGCTTCTACTACGCCAAGCTGATCAAGATCACCGCCACGCGCGGTTAAATGGATTCAATGGAGTGACTGGATGAAAATCATCATCCTCGGTGCAGGGCAAGTCGGCGGTTCGCTGGCGGAACACCTGGCCAGCGAAGCCAACGATATTACTGTGGTCGACACCGATGGCGAACGTCTGCGCGACCTTGGTGACCGCCTGGACATCCGCACGGTACAAGGTCGTGGCTCATTCCCGACCGTGTTGCGCCAGGCTGGAGCCGATGACGCCGACATGCTGGTCGCGGTGACCAACAGCGACGAAACCAACATGGTCGCCTGTCAGGTCGCCCATACCCTGTTCCACACCCCGACCAAGATCGCCCGGGTTCGCGAAGCCGCGTACCTGACCCGCGAAGAGCAATTATTCCAGAACGAAGCGATTCCGGTGGACGTGCTGATCAGCCCGGAACAAGTGGTCACCAACTACATCAAGCGCCTGATCCAGCACCCCGGTGCCTTGCAGGTGATCGACTTCGCCGAAGGCAAGGCGCAATTGGTGGCGGTGCGGGCGTACTACGGCGGGCCGCTGGTGGGCCAGCAACTGCGGCAGTTGCGTGAACACATGCCGAACGTGGAAACCCGCGTTGCGGCGATTTTCCGTCGTGACCGGCCGATCCTGCCCCAGGGCGACACGGTGATCGAGGCCGACGACGAAGTATTTTTTATCGCCGCCAAGGCGAACATTCGTGCGGTGATGAGCGAAATGCGCCGTCTCGACGAAACCTATAAACGCATCGTCATCGCCGGTGGCGGGCAGATTGGCGAGCGTCTGGCCGAGGCCATCGAAAGCCGTTATCAGGTGAAAATCATCGAGATGAACCCTGTACGCTGCCGTCATCTCTCCGACACACTGGACAGCACGGTGGTGTTGCAAGGCAGCGCTTCGGACCGCGACCTGCTGATGGAAGAGAACATCGCCGACGCTGACCTTTTCCTGGCCCTGACCAACGACGACGAAGCCAACATCATGTCGTCGTTGCTGGCCAAGCGCCTGGGCGCGAAGAAGGTGATGTCCATCATCAACAACCCGGCTTATGTCGACCTGATCCAGGGCGGCGACATCGACATCGCCATCAGCCCGCAACTGGCGACCATCGGCACATTGCTGGCCCACGTGCGCCGGGGCGACATCGTCAGCGTGCACTCACTGCGCCGGGGTGCGGCGGAAGCCATCGAGGCAATTGCCCATGGTGATGCGAAATCGAGCAAGGTGATCGGCAAGGCCATCGAGAACATTGGCCTGCCGCCAGGCACCACCATCGGTGCGATTATCCGCGACGAAGAAGTGATCATCGCCCATGACGACACCGTGATCGAAGCGGGCGACCATGTGATTCTGTTCCTTGTGGATAAAAAGCATATTCGCGATGTAGAGAAGTTGTTCCATGTGGGGCTGAGCTTCTTCTGATCCGGGGCCTGCCTTTGTAGGAGCGAGCCCTGCTCGCGATGGTCGTCAACGATAATGCTGGAAACCAGACACCCCGCGTCGCTTTCAGGTTCATCGCGAGTAAGTTCGCTCCTACAGTAAATCAACCCATGACATGCCTCAGGCAAGGAATCCACCGATGATCGAATCCCTGGAAAAAATGCTCGCCAAGGGTGTGGATAACGCTTTGCTGCGCTTCGGCCTGGGCAAGGGTTATCTGGATCTGGGGGAGAACGCCAAGGCTGCGGAGCATTTTCAGCGCTGCGTCGAATTCGATCCGAAGTATTCGGCGGCGTGGAAACTACTGGGCAAGGCCCATCTGGCGCTGGCGGACTTTGCGGCCGCGCGGCAGGCCTGGGAGCAAGGCCTGGAAGCTGCTCGCGGCCATGGCGACAAGCAGGCGGAGAAGGAAATGACGGTGTTCCTGAAGAAGCTCGAGCGTCAGGCCCACTGATCAGAGATAGCGCAAACCGATGCCCTCGGCGTCCACCTGCACCACTTCCATGCGCACGCGAGGCGCGCCTGTGGGTAAGTCCTGCACCTGTCCGTAAACCACCGCCCCCCTGGGCAGCGCCGACAGTTTCGGATGCTTGACGTAGACGCCGGTGGTCGACAGGTTGCGCGTCTGGCCCAGGCAATCGCCGATGCTTTCGTGACTGATCTTGATGCGAAATGATTTGCGGTGTTCGGACATCTTTTTGCGCCCTGATGAACGGTTGTGGATACGTGCAGGAGCGAGCTTGCTGCGATGGATGCCAGGGTGCCGCGTTCAACCTGGCAGCCCACATCATCGTTAACGTCCATCGCGAGCAAGCTCGCTCTTACAGGTTATCCACAGAGTGTGCCAAGTAAGTCAATACCAACGCTCTTCACCCGGTGGGCGCTTCTTGAAGCGCTTCATGCTCCACATGTACTGGCTCGGGTACGCCCGCACATAGCGCTCGACCACTTGGCTCATGGCCGCACAGGACTCTGCCGTATCGGTGCTGTACATGGCCTCTGGCGCGGCTTCAAGGATCACTTTGTAGCCCGAACCGTCCGGCAGGCGCAGGGCGTGCAGGAACACGCCGACCGCTTTGCCGCCGGCCAGCATGTTCGGTACGAACTTGCTGGTCAGTGCCTGAGTGGCGAAGAACGGCACGAAGATCCCGGCGGATTCGGACGGTTCCGGGTCAGCGGGAATGCCCACTGCACCACCTTTGCGCACTTCCTTGATGACACTGAGGATGCCTTCCTTGGTGGAAGCAGCGACCTTGTTACCCAACTGCACCCGCTGCTTTTGCAGCAATTCATCTACTGCCTTCAATTTCGGCGGACGGTAGAAAATGATCGGTTTGCACTGGCTGCAATAGAAGTGATTGAGCACTTCCCAGTTGCCCAGGTGGCTGGTGATGCCGACCACGCCTTTGCCGGAGGCAAGGGCGTCCTTCAATACGTCGAGGCCTTCGACTTCGCGCACCAGGTCGATGGAGCGCTGGGCCGGCCAGATCCAGGCGCAGGCACTCTCGGTCAGGGACTTGCCGATGTCTTTCAGGCTCTGGCCCACCAGGCGTTCACGCTCGGCGGGGTCCATGTCCGGAAAGCACTTGGACAGATTGATCCGTACCACGTCGCGGGAACGGTTCGGGGTTTTCCACATAACCCAGCCAATCGCCGAGCCCACGGCCTGCACGGCCCACCACGGAAGCAGGGCAAACAGCCGCAGAGCGCCTACCAGCAAGGCGCCTTTAAACTTATCCACAGGTCACTCCTGATCTTGTGCTGTGCGCGAGGCGGCCATTCTAACCGCCGTTCGCCAGCTGCGCGTAGCGGTCGCAATCGCGGGTGTGATCCATGACCATGCCCGAGGCCTGCATCAGCGCGTAGCAGATGGTCGGCCCGACGAACGTGAAACCGGCCTTTTTCAAGCCTTTGCTCATTTCCACGGCAGTCGGCGTCACGGCCGGGACCTCGCTGCGATCCTTGAAATGATTGATCACAGGCGTGCCGCCGACGAATGACCACAGAAACGCCACCGGATCCTCCAGCGCCAGCCAGGCCTGGGCATTGCGCCGGGCCGCGTTGAGCTTGAGTCGGTTGCGGATGATGCCGGGATCGAGCATCAGCTCGTCGATTTCGGCATCGCTCATCTGCGCCACGCGCTGCACGTCGAAGCCGAACAAAACTTCGCGATAACGCTCGCGCTTGCGCAGCACGGTGATCCAGGAGAGCCCGGCCTGGAACCCTTCGAGCAAAAGCAACTCGAACAATCCCTGCGCATCCCGTAGCGGCGTGCCCCACTCCTGATCGTGATAAGCCATGTACAGCGGATCTTCGGAACACCAAAAGCAGCGTGGCATAAGGCTCCAGGGGGCGTGCGCAGCAATGAATCGGGTATACTCCCGCTCTTTAAATCGCAGCCCAAGAAACAGGTGAATTTCGTGAGCCAGCCTACGCCAGCCGTGCGTACCTTCCAAGACTTGATCCTCGCCCTCCAGCAATACTGGGCCGAGCAAGGTTGTGTGGTACTTCAGCCCTACGATATGGAAGTAGGCGCCGGCACTTTCCACACCGCAACATTCCTGCGCGCCATCGGCCCGGAAACCTGGAACGCCGCCTACGTGCAGCCAAGCCGCCGTCCGACTGATGGCCGTTACGGTGAAAACCCGAACCGTCTGCAGCACTACTACCAGTTCCAGGTGGTCCTGAAGCCGAACCCGGACAACTTCCAGGAACTGTACCTGGGCTCTCTCAAGCACGTTGGCCTGGACCCGCTGGTCCACGACATTCGCTTCGTCGAAGACAACTGGGAATCGCCGACCCTCGGCGCCTGGGGTCTGGGCTGGGAAGTCTGGCTCAACGGCATGGAAGTGACCCAGTTCACCTACTTCCAGCAAGCGGGCGGCATCGAGTGCTACCCGGTGACCGGCGAGATCACCTACGGCCTCGAACGTCTGGCCATGTACCTGCAAGGCGTGGACTCGGTCTACGACCTGGTGTGGGCTGACGGTCCGTTCGGCAAAGTGACCTACGGCGACGTGTTCCACCAGAATGAAGTGGAGCAGTCCACCTACAACTTCGAACACGCCAATGTCGACAAGCTGTTCGAACTGTTCGATTTCTACGAAAGCGAAGCCAAGCGCCTGATCGAACTCGACCAGCCGCTGCCGTTGCCGAGCTACGAAATGGTGTTGAAGGCTTCCCACACCTTCAACCTGCTGGATGCGCGCCGGGCGATCTCGGTGACCGCGCGTCAGCAATACATCCTGCGTGTACGCACCCTGGCGCGTTCCGTTGCGCAAGCCTACCTGCTGGCTCGCGCCAAGCTGGGCTTCCCGATGGCGACCCCGGACCTGCGTGATGAAGTACTGGCCAAGCTGGAGGCTGCACAATGAGTGCTCTGGATTTTCTGGTTGAACTGGGCACTGAAGAACTGCCACCCAAAGCCCTGAACACCCTGGCCGAGGCGTTCCTCGCCGGTATCGACAAGGGCCTGCAAGCTGCCGGCCTGAACTACGAGAGCAAAACCGTTTATGCCGCTCCGCGCCGCCTGGCCGTGCTGATCACCGCACTGGCCACCCAGCAGCCGGATCGCAGCATCAACCTCGACGGCCCGCCGCGTCAGGCCGCGTTCGATGCTGAAGGCAACCCGACCCAGGCAGCATTGGGCTTCGCCAAGAAGTGCGGCGTCGAGCTGAGCGAAATCGATCAGAGCGGCCCGAAACTGCGCTACAGCCAGAGCATCGCCGGCAAGGCGACTGCGAGCCTGCTGCCGACCATCGTCGAAGATTCGCTGAACGACCTGCCGATCCCGAAACGCATGCGTTGGGGCGCGCGCAAGGAAGAATTCGTTCGTCCGACCCAGTGGCTGGTGATGCTGCTCGGTGACCAGGTCATCGACTGCACCATCCTCGCCCAGAAGGCCGGCCGCGACTCCCGTGGCCACCGCTTCCATCACCCGGAAAACGTGCGCATCGGTTCGCCGTCCAGCTACCTGGCCGACCTGCGTGCCGCCTTCGTTTTGGCCGACGCCAACGAGCGTCGCGAGATCATCAGCAAGCGCACCGAAGAGCTGGCCACCCGTCAGGAAGGCACGGCAATCGTTCCTCCAGCGCTGCTCGATGAAGTGACCGCGCTGGTCGAATGGCCGGTGCCGCTGGTGTGCTCGTTCGAGGAGCGCTTCCTCGACGTGCCGCAGGAAGCCCTGATCACCACCATGCAGGACAACCAGAAGTACTTCTGCCTGCTGGACGCCGACGGCAAGTTGCTGCCACGTTTCATTACCGTGGCCAACATCGAGAGCAAGGACCCACAGCAGATCATCGCCGGTAACGAGAAAGTGGTTCGCCCACGCCTGACCGACGCCGAGTTCTTCTTCAAGCAAGACAAGAAGCAAAAGCTCGAAGACTTCAACCTGCGCCTGCAAAACGTGGTGTTCCAGGAAAAACTCGGCAGCGTCTACGACAAGGCCGAACGCGTTTCCAGACTCGCCGCCTACATCGCGGCGCGCATTGGCGGCAACGCTTCGTGGGCTGCTCGTGCAGGCCTGCTGTCCAAGTGTGACCTGTCGACCGAGATGGTCGGCGAGTTCCCGGAGATGCAAGGTGTCGCCGGTTACTACTACGCCCTCAACGATGGCGAGCCGGAAGATGTCGCACTGGCGCTGAACGAGCAGTACATGCCGCGCGGTGCCGGCGCTGAACTGCCAAGCACCCTGACCGGTGCGGCCGTGGCCATTGCCGACAAGCTCGACACCCTCGTGGGAATCTTCGGTATCGGCATGCTGCCGACCGGCAGCAAAGACCCGTACGCCCTGCGCCGTGCTGCACTGGGCGTGTTGCGTATCCTGATCGAGAAGCAACTGGATCTGGACCTGAACGACGCCGTGGCCTTCGCTGTGAATGCGTTCGGTACCAAGGTCAAGGCTGCGGGCCTGAACGATTCGGTGCTGGAATTCATCTTCGACCGCCTGCGTGCCCGTTACGAAGACGAAGGCGTCGATGTGGCGACCTACCTGTCGGTACGTGCCCTGAAGCCCGGTTCGGCCCTGGACTTCGACCAGCGCGTGCAAGCGGTACAGGCTTTCCGCAAACTGCCGGAAGCTGCCGCCCTGGCCGCCGTGAACAAGCGCGTGTCGAACTTGCTGAGCAAGGTTGAAGGCTCCGTTCCGACAGTCGTGGAAGCCAAATACTTCGACAACGCCAACGAGTTCTCCCTGTACTCGGCGATCCAGCAGGCTGACCAGGCTGTACAGCCAATGGCCGCCTCGCGTCAGTACAGCGAATCACTGGCACGCCTGGCTGCACTGCGCGAACCGGTGGATGCGTTCTTCGAAGCCGTGATGGTCAATGCGGAGGACGCAAAGGTCCGCGCCAACCGTTATGCGTTGCTGGCACGTCTGCGTGGGCTGTTCCTCGGCGTCGCCGACATTTCGCTGCTGGGTTGAGGGACTGCTGTTGAAACTGCTGATTCTCGATCGGGACGGAGTGATCAATTACGACTCCGACGCTTACATCAAGTCGGTGGAGGAGTGGATTCCACTCCCCGGATCGATCGAAGCCATCGCGCAGTTGAGCAAGGCTGGCTGGACGGTAGCCGTCGCTACCAACCAGTCGGGCATCGCTCGCGGCTACTACGACCTTGCCACCCTCAATGCCATGCACGAGCGCTTGCGCGCGTTGGTGGCGGAGCAGGGTGGTGAAGTCGGCCTGATCGTCTACTGCCCGCATGGGCCGGACGAAGGCTGCGATTGCCGCAAGCCGAAACCCGGGATGTTGAAAACCATCGCCGCTCATTACAACGTGTCGCTGACCGATCTCTGGTTCGTCGGCGACAGCCTTGGTGACCTGGAAGCCGCCAAAGCCGTCGATTCACAGCCAGTTTTGGTAAAGACCGGGAAAGGCGAAAAGACTTTGGGCAAGACCCTTCCGGTTGGCACATTGATTTTTGACGATCTGGCGGCGATTGCCGCAGAACTTATCCACAATTAGAGTGCTTCTGAAATTCCTGATAAAGGACCCATCAGGAGTGCGCTTTATACAGGCGGGCAATTCCCGCAACGGTAAACGTCACCATGTCGATATTGCAGGCCATCAGAACCTTCCTCTTTTACCTGCTGCTGGGCACCAGCTCCTTGCTGTGGTGCAGCCTGAGTTTTTTTATCGCGCCGTTTCTGCCCTTCAAGGCACGTTATCGCTTCATCAACGTGTATTGGTGCCGTTGTGCCCTGTGGCTGAGCAAAGTGTTCCTTGGTATTCGCTACGAAGTGAAGGGTGCCGAGAACGTACCTGAACGGCCGTGCGTGATTCAATCGAACCATCAGAGTACCTGGGAGACGTTTTTTCTCTCCGCCTACTTCTCACCGCTGAGCCAGGTGCTCAAACGTGAGTTGCTCTATGTGCCGTTCTTCGGTTGGGCCATGGCCATGCTGCGACCGATCGCCATCGATCGCGACAACCCGAAAGCAGCACTCAAGCATGTGGCTCAAAAAGGTGATGAGTTGCTCAAGGACAATGTCTGGGTGCTGATCTTCCCCGAAGGCACGCGCGTTCCTTTCGGCACCGTCGGAAAGTTCTCGCGCGGTGGCAGTGCCTTGGCGGTCAACGCCGAATTGCCGGTGCTGCCGATTGCGCACAACGCAGGCAAGTTCTGGCCGAAAACCGGTTGGGCGAAGAAGCAGGGCGTCATCACTGTGATTATTGGCGAGCCGATGTATGCCGCAGGCACCGGACCACGAGCCATTGCTGAATTGAACGACCGGGTCCAGGCGTGGAACGAGCAGATGCAACGGGAAATGGGCTCACTGCCACCGGCTCCGCAAGCACCGGTTTCAAACGATCAGGTGGTTGTCTGAGATTCTGTGGATAACCTGTGTACCGTTTCATTGAAAAGCGTCGTTTTTTGTACGTAACATTATGATTTTTTTACATATTTCTTAGAATGATAAAAACCATAAAAACGTGCATAAGTTTTTTTTGGACGTAAAAAAACCGGCGGATATAGCCGGTTTTTTTATGCCCATCCACAACGGCTTTGACCATCGATAATCCCAACCACACGCCATCGATACCTTGGGCGGAAGAAAAGCGTCGGTATTGGCTGAACAGTTCGATCTTCAGCTGCGCGATGGGCAGCGCCTGGTCGCGGGATTACCTGTACGAACGATTCTGGCCCGATGAAGAAGTGTCCTCGTCCCGGCCGCTCGATACTCACGTCTATCGCCTGCGCAACAAGCTTGGGCTGACGGCGGATCGCGGTTGGCAGTTGCTGACGATTTATGGGTATCGGTTGGAGAGTGTGGCACCGGCGAGCGAGTAAAACGCGGGCAAAAAAAGGCCAATGCAAATGCATTGGCCTTTTCGTTGGGGTCGACCGGGATCAGAAGTCCAGGTTGGACACCGCCAGGGCATTGCTTTCGATGAAGTCACGACGTGGTTCGACCGCATCACCCATCAGGGTGTTGAAGATCTGGTCCGCGCCAATGGCGTCTTCGATAGTCACTTTCAGCATGCGACGCACGCTTGGGTCCATGGTGGTTTCCCACAGCTGATCCGGGTTCATCTCGCCCAGACCTTTGTATCGCTGGATGGTGTGGCGCTTGGTGCTTTCAGCCATCAGCCAGTCCAGGGCTTCCTTGAACTCGGTGACCGACTTACGGCGTTCGCCACGCTGGATGTACGCGCCATCGTCGAGCAGGGTGCTCAGTTGAGCGCCCAGGGAAACAACGGTCTTGTAGTCGTTGCTGCCGAAGAAGTCGCGGTTGAACGTGACGTAGTTCGACAGGCCGTGGGAGATCAGTTCGACCTCTGGCAGCCACACGCCACGCTCACGGTCTTCACGCAGGCTTGCCTTGTAGACCAGACCCGACTTCTCGACGGTGCGCAGACGCACTTCGTACTGGGCCAGCCAGTCCTGCATCGCTGCATGATCGGACAACTGATCCATGCTGACAGCCGGCAGGTAGATGAAGTGCTCGGTCAGTTCCTGTGGGTACAGGCGCGACAGACGCTTGAGGGTCTTCATCACCAGACGGAAGTCATTCACCAGACGCTCGAGGGCTTCGCCGGAGATACCCGGTGCATCCTCGTTCAAGTGCAGGCTCGCATCTTCCAGGGCCGACTGCGTCATGTACTCTTCCATGGCGTCGTCGTCTTTGATGTATTGCTCTTGCTTGCCTTTCTTCACTTTGTACAACGGCGGCTGAGCGATGTAGATGTAGCCACGCTCGATCAGCTCCGGCAGCTGACGGAAGAAGAAGGTCAGCAGCAGGGTACGGATGTGCGAACCGTCGACGTCAGCATCGGTCATGATGATGATGTTGTGATAGCGCAACTTGTCGATGTTGTACTCTTCGCGACCGATGCCGCAGCCCAGCGCAGTGATCAAGGTGCCCACTTCCTGGGAAGAGATCATCTTGTCGAAGCGTGCCTTCTCGACGTTCAGGATTTTACCCTTGAGGGGCAGAATCGCCTGGGTCTTGCGGTTACGTCCCTGCTTGGCAGAGCCGCCCGCGGAGTCACCTTCCACGAGGTACAGTTCAGACAGGGCAGGGTCTTTTTCCTGGCAGTCGGCCAGTTTGCCCGGCAGGCCGGCGATGTCCAGCGCGCCTTTGCGGCGGGTCATCTCACGGGCTTTACGTGCCGCTTCACGGGCACGGGCCGCGTCGATCATCTTGCCGACGACCAGCTTGGCTTCGTTCGGGTTTTCCAGCAGGAAGTCAGAGAAGTACTTGCCCATTTCCTGTTCGACCGCGGTCTTCACTTCGGAAGACACCAACTTGTCTTTGGTCTGGGAGCTGAACTTCGGATCCGGCACCTTCACCGAAATGATCGCGGTCAGGCCTTCACGGGCATCGTCACCGGTGGTGGCGACTTTGTGCTTCTTCGCCAGGCCTTCTGCTTCGATGTAGGTGTTCAGGTTACGCGTCAGTGCGGAACGGAAACCCACCAGGTGAGTACCGCCGTCGCGCTGTGGAATGTTGTTGGTGAAGCACAACAGGTTCTCGTTGAAGCTGTCGTTCCACTGCAGGGCAATTTCCACGCCGATGCCGTCTTCACGCTGGACGTTGAAGTGGAACACCTGGTTGACCGGGGTCTTGTTGGTGTTCAGGTATTCAACGAACGCACGCAGGCCGCCTTCGTATTTGAACAGTTCTTCCTTGCCGCTGCGCTCGTCCTTGAGGACGATACCGACACCGGAGTTGAGGAAGGACAGTTCACGAATCCGCTTGGCCAGGATGTCCCAGCTGAAGTGGATGTTCTTGAAGGTTTCGCTGGAAGCCTTGAAGTGGATCTGCGTACCGGTGGTTTCGCTGTCGCCAACGATTTTCATCGGCTCTTGCGGAACACCGTGGACGTAAGTCTGTTCCCAGATCTTGCCGCTACGGCGAACGGTCAGGACCAGCTCTTCCGACAGGGCGTTAACTACCGACACACCCACACCGTGCAGACCGCCGGAAACCTTGTAGGAGTTGTCGTCGAATTTACCGCCGGCGTGCAGCACGGTCATGATGACCTCGGCTGCCGAAACGCCTTCTTCTTTGTGTACGTCTACCGGGATGCCACGACCGTTGTCGCGAACGGTGATGGACTCATCCGGGTGGATGATGATGCTGATGTCGTCGCAGTAGCCGGCGAGCGCTTCGTCGATCGAGTTGTCGACCACCTCGAACACCATGTGGTGCAGGCCGCTGCCATCGTCGGTATCGCCAATATACATACCGGGACGTTTGCGTACGGCATCCAGGCCTTTCAGCACTTTAATGCTCGTTGAGTCGTACGTATTTTCTTCGCTCAATGCCTTCACTCCCGATGGTCGTGGGTCTGGGTGATACGGCCCTGTTCCACGTGGAACAGAGCGACTGGCGTTTCCGTCTGCCAGCCTTCCCTCAATAATTCGTGATCTACACAGGTGATAAATACCTGGCAGCGTAAGTCTTCCAACAAGCGGCAAAGGGCGCGACGGTGGTGCTCGTCCAGTTCGGACGGCAAGTCATCCACCAGATAAATACACTGACCGCGTCGAGCCTGGCTGACCAAGTGCCCTTGGGCAATCCGTAATGCGCAAACCACCAACTTCTGCTGGCCTCGGGACAAGATGTCCGCGGCATTGTGCGCGCCCAGTCTGAGCCGCAAATCAGCGCGTTGTGGTCCGGCCTGGGTATGTCCCATTTGCTGGTCCCGTTGAAGAGACCCGGCGAGCACAGCACTCAGTTCACGGTCCTTGTCCCAGCCGCGGTAATAGCTGAGCGTCAAGCCTTCAAGCTCAACCAGTTCGCTCAAGGTTTGTTCAAAGACTGGTTTCAAGGCTTTGATATAAGCGCGGCGGTATTCATCGATTTCAGCGCTGGCCTGGCACAGTTCCCTGTCCCAAACCGCTTGCGAAACGGCGTCAAGTGTACCATGCCGCAGCCAAGAGTTTCTCTGGCGCAGGGCCTTCTGCAAGCGCTGCCAGGTTGACATGAAGCGCGGTTCCACGTGGAACACACCCCAGTCGAGAAACTGTCGGCGAATCTTCGGCGCGCCTTCCAGCAATCGAAAGCTATCCGGATTGATCAGTTGCAGTGGCAAGATCTCGGCCAGTTGCGCGGCGCTGCGAGCATTCTGCCCATCGATACGGATCTGGAATTCCCCTTGGCGATCCCGTGAGATGCCCAAGGCGCTATGCCCACCCTCCGCCAGTTCAACCTGGCCAAAAACCGTACAGGTAAGCTGTTCGTATTGAATGACCGGCAACAGACGGGTGCTGCGAAACGAACGGGCAAGCCCCAGCAGATGGATGGCTTCCAGAACACTGGTTTTGCCGCTGCCGTTGGCGCCGTAAAGAATATTGATGCGGGGGGAGGGGGAGAAGGTCACCGGGTGCAGATTGCGCACCGCGGTGACCGAGACGCGACTTAAGGACATCTAGCTTCTGCTGAACATGATTACAGACGCATCGGCATGACAACGTAGGCCGAGTCGTCGTTATCCGATTCCTGCACCAGCGCGCTGCTGTTGGAGTCGGAAAGGATCAGACGAACCTGCTCGGTGGTCATCACGCCCAGTACGTCGAGCAGGTAGCTCACGTTGAAGCCGATTTCCAGAGAGCCGCCGTTGTATTCAACGCCCACTTCTTCTTCCGCTTCTTCCTGCTCCGGGTTGTTCGCCTGGATCTTCAGCTGACCGCTGGCCAGTTGCAGACGGATACCACGGTACTTCTCGTTGGACAGAATGGCGGTACGGCTGAACGCTTCGCGCAGAGCCTGACGATCACCAAGAACCAGCTTGTCGCCACCTTTAGGCAGAACTCGCTCGTAGTCCGGGAATTTTCCGTCAACCAGCTTCGAGGTGAAGGTGAACTCACCGGTGGTGGCGCGGATGTGATGCTGACCCAGCACGATGCTGACATTGCCGTCCGGCTCGGTGAGCAGGCGAGCCAGTTCGAGGATACCTTTGCGCGGCACGATAACCTGGTGACGATCCGGCTGGCCGATGTCGGCCTGCATCGAGCACATGGCCAGACGGTGACCGTCGGTGGCTACGGCGCGGATGACGCCAGCGGAGACTTCCAGCAGCATGCCGTTGAGGTAGTAACGCACGTCCTGCTGGGCCATGGCGAAGCTGGTGCGTTCGATCAGACGACGCAGTTTGCTTTGCTCCAGGCTGCAGGTCAGCGAACCCGGGCCTTCTTCCACGGTAGGGAAGTCGTTGGCCGGCAGTGTCGACAGGGTGAAGCGGCTACGGCCAGCCTTGACCACAAGCTTCTGCTCGTCGACCTTGATGTCGATCAGCGCATCGTTCGGCAGGCTTTTGCAGATGTCCATCAGCTTGCGCGCCGGCACGGTGATGGAACCCGGATCCGCCGGCTCTTCGAGTTGAACACGACCGACCAGCTCGACTTCCAGGTCGGTACCGGTCAGCGACAATTGCTGGCCTTCGACAACCAGCAGCACGTTGGAAAGTACCGGCAAGGTCTGTCGGCGTTCGACGACGCCTGCGACCAGTTGCAGGGGTTTCAACAGGGCTTCGCGTTGAATGGTGAAATGCATGGTCTAGTCCCTTGCCTTAATTAGCTGCGCTGGTGTTCATCAAGTGGTCAGTGTACGCAGCAGGTTCTTGTAGTCCTCGCGGATGTCCGCGTCGGATTCCTTAAGTTCGTTGATCTTGCGGCACGCGTGCAAGACCGTCGTATGGTCGCGGCCGCCAAACACATCGCCGATTTCCGGCAGGCTGTGGTTGGTCAGTTCCTTGGACAACGCCATGGCGACCTGACGCGGACGAGCGACCGAACGCGAACGGCGTTTGGACAGCAAGTCGGAGATCTTGATCTTGTAGTACTCGGCGACAGTGCGCTGAATGTTATCCACAGAGACCAGTTTATCCTGCAACGCCAACAAGTCCTTAAGGGATTCGCGAATCAGCTCGATGGTGATATCGCGGCCCATGAAGTGCGAGTGGGCGATCACGCGCTTGAGCGCACCTTCCAGCTCACGGACGTTGGAGCGAATGCGTTGGGCAATGAAAAACGCGGCGTCGTGAGGCAACTCGACTTTGGCCTGATCGGCCTTCTTCATCAGGATCGCCACGCGGGTTTCCAGCTCCGGCGGCTCGACCGCTACGGTCAGGCCCCAGCCAAAACGGGATTTGAGGCGTTCTTCAAGGCCTTCGATTTCCTTCGGGTAGCGGTCACTGGTGAGAATGACCTGCTGCCCGCCTTCGAGCAGGGCGTTGAAGGTGTGGAAAAACTCTTCCTGGGAACGCTCCTTGCGGGCGAAGAACTGAATGTCATCGATCAGCAACGCATCCACCGAACGGTAGAAGCGTTTGAACTCGTTGATCGCGTTCAGTTGCAGGGCCTTGACCATGTCCGCCACGAAACGCTCGGAATGCAGGTACACCACCTTGGCATTCGGGTTCTTCTTTAATAGATGGTTACCCACAGCATGCATCAAGTGGGTTTTACCCAGGCCGACGCCACCATAAAGGAAGAGCGGGTTGTAACCGTGCTTGGGGTTGTCTGCCACCTGCCAGGCGGCGGCGCGCGCCAGCTGGTTGGATTTACCTTCAACGAAATTCTCGAAGGTAAAGGTGCGGTTCAGGTAACTGGTGTGCTTGAGCGCACCTTCGACCTGCACGGTACGTTGCTCGGCACGAACCGGAGCCTGTTGCGAACTGGCACCTGCCATCGGGTCGAAGCTGTCACGGGAAGGTTCTTCCTCGGTGACCTCAGCCACTTTTTGCGTCGCACGCTTGGTCGTCACGGCGGCAGGTGCCGGCGGCGGACTGGCGGGCGCTTGAGCAGCCTGGGCCTGGGAAGCCGCGGCAGCCAGGGGAGCATTGGGCGCAGCCCGGGGTGCCGAACTGCGTTTGCTGCCTATTAATAGGGAAAGCGCAGGCGCCATGCCATTGCCGTGCTCATCGAGCAATTCGAGAACACGCCCCAGGTACTTTTCGTTGACCCAGTCCAGAACAAAACGATTGGGTGCATACACACGCAACTCGTCGCCTTCGGCTTCGACCTGTAGTGGACGGATCCAAGTGTTGAATTGTTGGGCAGGCAGCTCATCGCGCAGAAGCTCCACGCACTGCTGCCAAAGTTCCACTGACACGGATATCCCCTAAGTTGAAAGCCGGTGAGGCAAAAACAAGCGGCCATTGTAGCGACCAGACGCCGACTTATCCACACGAAGGTGGTTCATCGACCAAGAAGAATCACCGTTTCATACGCAAAAAAGGCGACCAGTGGTCTGTGCATAAGCTCTGTGGATAACCGGGGTTAAGGTCATTGCACAAGTGGGGGCGAAACTCGGTGGATAACCGGCCTGTGGATAAAGCGACCTTTCACGCACAGGTTATCCGACAGCGCAGCACAGGCTGAACACTGTTTTCCACCGTAGTTGTCATTCTCTGTACAGCAGGTAAAACAAGGGCTGAATCGAGTTATCCACAGAAGGGGGCGAGCCTAGCTTTTATAAGCTTTACAGAAAAGCTTTAAATACTTTCCTTTCTTATTTTTATATCTACGCAAGGAGCAAGCGCCGAAAAACCTCTGGAGATCTATTTATAAGGAAACGTTGGTTGGAAATTGACCTGAAGGCTTGCTTTCTCTAGAATCCCCGGTCTCTTAAAACGGGGGCCATTCCGGCCCGTTGTGGACGAACCAGGTAACACGACAATGAAACGTACTTTCCAACCAAGCACTATCAAACGCGCTCGTACCCACGGTTTCCGTGCTCGCATGGCTACCAAGAACGGTCGTGCCGTCCTGTCGCGTCGTCGCGCCAAAGGTCGTGCGCGTCTGGCAGTTTGATAATCCGGCACTGGAGGTGAGTCAGGACTTCAGTCGGGAAAAGCGTCTGCTTACCCCCCGGCAATTCAAGGCAGTCTTTGACTCCCCTACCGGCAAGGTTCCGGGGAAAAATCTCCTGCTCCTTGCGCGCAACAACGATCTTGATCACCCCCGTCTCGGGTTGGTAATCGGGAAAAAGAGCGTAAAGCTCTCCGTCGAGCGCAATCGCCTCAAACGTCTGATGCGCGAATCGTTTCGCCTGAACCAGGATTCTCTGGTCGGCTGGGACATTGTTATCGTCGCGCGCAAAGGTTTGGGCGACGTAGAAAACCCCGAATTGATTCAGCATTTCGGCAAACTCTGGAAACGACTGGCTCGCAGTTCGCCAGTACCAGCAGTCAAAACCGAAACTGTAGGGGTAGACAGTCCAGATGCGTAAACTGGCACTCGTTCCGATCCAGTTTTATCGCTATGCCATTAGTCCTCTGATGGCCAGTCACTGTCGTTTCTACCCCAGTTGTTCCTGCTACGCGTTAGAAGCCATCGAAAATCATGGCCTTCTTCGCGGTGGCTGGCTGACCTTTCGTCGTTTAGGTCGCTGTCATCCGTGGAATCCCGGTGGTTATGACCCGGTTCCACCTATCCCTACCTCCCGTTCTTCTTCGATGGCCGAGTAATCATGGATATCAAACGCACGATCCTGATCGTCGCCCTGGCAATCGTGTCCTACGTTATGGTTCTTAAATGGAACCAGGACTATGGCCAGGCTGCCCTGCCGACTCAGAATGTTGCCACCAATACGACTGCATCGGGCCTGCCGGATACGGCATCTGGCTCTTCTGCCAGTGACGACATTCCACGTGCTGCAAGCGACACCAGCGCACCTGCCGAAACGCCGGTGGCTGTGAGCAAGGACCTCATCCAGATCAAAACGGATGTACTGGACCTGGCTGTCGACCCACAAGGTGGCGATGTTGCCCAGTTGACCCTGCCGCTGTATCCGCGTCGTCAGGATCACCCGGAAATTCCGTTCCAGCTGTTCGATAACGGCGGCGAACGTACTTATCTGGCGCAAAGCGGTCTGATCGGCACCAACGGTCCGGATGCAAATCCGGCCGGTCGTCCGGTTTATTCCTCGGAGAAGAAGATTTATCAGCTGGCTGACGGTCAGGACCAATTGGTCGTAGACCTGAAGTTCAGCAAAGACGGCGTCAACTACATCAAGCGTTTCACCCTGAAACGCGGCCTGTATGACGTAACCGTTTCCTACCTGGTCGACAACCAGAGCGCCCAGCCCTGGAATGGTGCGATGTTCGCCCAGTTGAAGCGCGACGCCAGCGCCGATCCTTCATCGACTACGGCTACCGGCACCGCGACTTACCTGGGCGCCGCCCTGTGGACAAGTTCCGAGCCGTACAAGAAAGTGTCCATGAAGGACATGGACAAGGCGCCGCTGAAAGAAACCGTCACAGGCGGTTGGGTTGCCTGGTTGCAGCACTACTTCGTGACCGCATGGATTCCGGCCAAGGGCGAAAACAACGTCGTCCAGACCCGTAAAGACAGCAAAGGCAACTACATCATCGGCTACACCGGCCCATCGATGAGTGTTGCGCCGGGTGCTAAGGCCGAGACCAGCGCTGTTCTGTACGCCGGTCCGAAAAGCCAGGCTGTGCTGAAAGAGTTGTCCCCAGGTCTGGAACTGACGGTCGACTACGGCATTCTGTGGTTCATCGCCCAACCGATCTTCTGGTTGCTGCAACACATCCACGCCATTGTGGGTAACTGGGGCTGGTCGATCATCTTCCTGACCATGCTGATCAAAGGGATCTTCTTCCCGCTGTCGGCTGCCAGCTACAAATCCATGGCGCGCATGCGTGCAGTGGCGCCGAAACTGGCCGCGCTGAAAGAGCAACATGGCGATGACCGGCAGAAAATGTCGCAAGCCATGATGGAACTGTACAAGAAAGAGAAGATCAATCCGCTGGGTGGTTGCTTGCCAATCCTCGTGCAGATGCCGGTTTTCCTCTCGCTGTACTGGGTTCTGCTGGAAAGCGTTGAAATGCGCCAAGCGCCGTTCATGCTGTGGATTACTGACCTGTCGATCAAGGATCCGTTCTTCATTCTGCCGATCATCATGGGCGCAACCATGTTCATCCAGCAGCAGTTGAACCCGACTCCTCCGGATCCGATGCAGGCCAAGGTGATGAAGCTGATGCCTATCATCTTCACCTTCTTCTTCCTGTGGTTCCCGGCCGGTCTGGTGCTGTACTGGGTTGTAAACAACGTGCTGTCCATCGCACAACAGTGGTACATCACGCGTAAAATCGAAGCGGCCGCTAAAGCAGCTGCCTGATTTACACTGTGGATAACCACTCAAAACGCCCCCTAGTGGGGCGTTTTGCTATCTGTCACTTTTGTCTGGATACCGGTTTATGAGCGTTCCTCGCGAAACCATCGCAGCTGTCGCCACCGCTCAAGGTCGCGGCGGTGTAGGCATCGTGCGTATTTCCGGGCCGTTGGCCAGCGTTGCGGCCAAGGCCTTCAGCGGTCGCGAGCTCAAGCCGCGATTTGCCCACTACGGTCCGTTTTTCAGTGAAAACGACGAGGTGCTGGACCAGGGCATTGCCCTGTATTTCCCCGGCCCGAACTCGTTCACAGGTGAAGATGTGCTGGAGCTGCAAGGCCATGGCGGTCCGATTGTTCTGGATATGTTGCTCAAGCGCTGCCTGGAACTGGGTTGCCGCCTCGCCCGACCGGGGGAATTCAGTGAGCGCGCCTTCCTCAACGACAAACTGGACCTCGCCCAGGCCGAAGCCATTGCCGACCTGATTGAAGCCAGTTCTGCCCAGGCTGCGCGAAACGCATTGCGCTCCCTGCAAGGTGCTTTCTCGTCACGTGTGCATAACCTCACCGAGCAACTGATCGGCCTGCGAATCTATGTCGAAGCGGCCATCGATTTCCCGGAAGAGGAAATCGACTTCCTCGCCGATGGCCACGTCCTGAGCATGCTCGACAAGGTGCGCGACGAGTTATCCACCGTCATGCGCGAAGCCGGGCAGGGCGCCTTGCTGCGTGACGGTATGACCGTGGTCATTGCCGGTCGTCCGAATGCCGGTAAATCCAGCCTGCTCAATGCCCTGGCCGGGCGTGAAGCGGCGATCGTGACCGAAATTGCCGGCACCACCCGCGACGTGCTTCGCGAACATATCCACATCGATGGCATGCCGCTGCACGTCGTGGATACCGCCGGTCTGCGCGATACCGATGATCATGTGGAAAAAATCGGCGTCGAGCGTGCCTTGAAAGCTATCGGCGAAGCCGATCGGGTACTGTTGGTGGTTGATGCCACTGCACCGGAAGCCCTCGATCCTTTCGCACTCTGGCCGGAGTTTCTCGAAATCCGTCCCGATCCCGCGAAAGTCACCCTGATCCGCAACAAAGCCGACCTTACGGGCGAAGCCATTGCGCTGGAGGTCAGCCAGGACGGCCATGTCACCATCAGCCTGAGCGCCAAGTCGGGTGGTGTCGGGCTGGAGCTGCTGCGTGATCACCTCAAGGCCTGCATGGGCTATGAACAGACGTCCGAAAGCAGCTTCAGCGCTCGCCGGCGACACCTTGAGGCGCTACGTCATGCCAGTGCTGCCCTCGAGCATGGCCGTGCCCAATTGACCCTGGCCGGTGCTGGCGAGTTGTTGGCCGAGGATTTGCGCCAGGCTCAGCAGTCGCTGGGTGAAATCACCGGTGCTTTCAGTTCCGATGACCTGCTGGGGCGGATTTTTTCCAGCTTCTGTATCGGTAAGTAGCCCTCCTGTTATTCACAGACAGGCCATTCGTGCCTGTCTGTTCTCTCCTTTTCTGAAAAAAACTCCCAGTGCCGAGCGGACTTCGTCTGCTTGAGCGGAATTCCTGCACCCGAATTTCGAGCGAACGGCACTTTTCTGTGGATTAAGCCCTGTGAATAACCGCGGCTAAGGTCAGTTGATAACAGGGCTCGAAAACTGGACATAACCGCCTCTGTGGATAACCACCCCTTTCATCCACAGGCTTAAACCGGTTATCCAAGGGCCTCATTGGCACATGAACACAGGGTTTTGAATCTCTGTACACATTGAAAATAAAGGGCTATAGCAATCTATCCACAGAAAGGTAGGTGCATAGAAATAAACATAAAAACAAAGATTTAATAAATTTCTTTCTTTTTAATTTCTATAACTCCGACTTTTCCACAGCTGGTTAAATTTTGTGCAAAGGGTTCTTTAGGAAGGGCGAAGTCCCTATACTTGTCGACCAGGTCCAAAAACCTGAGCTCAAACTATTCCTGAATTACCTACTTAAGCAGGCACGAGGTGCGTGGTGGATTTCCCTTCCCGTTTTGAAGTGATCGTCATCGGCGGCGGTCATGCCGGTACCGAGGCAGCACTGGCCTCAGCACGTATGGGGGTTAAAACCCTATTGCTGACGCATAACGTGGAAACCCTCGGTGCCATGAGTTGCAATCCGGCCATTGGCGGGATCGGCAAAAGCCACCTGGTCAAGGAAATCGACGCCCTTGGCGGCGCGATGGCCATGGCTACCGATAAAGGCGGTATCCAGTTTCGCGTGTTGAACAGCCGCAAAGGCCCGGCCGTGCGAGCAACCCGCGCGCAGGCAGACCGGGTTCTGTACAAGGCAGCTGTCCGCGAAATCCTGGAGAACCAGCCGAACCTGTGGATATTTCAACAGGCCGCTGACGATCTGATCGTCGAGCAGGAACAAGTCCGTGGTGTTGTCACCCAAATGGGCCTGCGTTTCTTCGCTGATTCCGTGGTGTTGACCACCGGTACGTTCCTCGGTGGACTTATCCACATCGGTTTGCAGAATTTTTCCGGCGGTCGCGCCGGTGATCCGCCATCGATCGCGCTGGCTCACCGTCTGCGTGAACTGCCATTGCGCGTGGGTCGTTTGAAAACCGGTACTCCGCCACGTATCGACGGTCGGTCTGTGGATTTCTCGGTGATGTCCGAGCAACCGGGTGATACGCCGATCCCGGTGATGTCGTTCATGGGGTCAAAAGAGCAGCATCCGAAGCAAGTCAGCTGCTGGATTACCCACACGAATGCGCGCACCCACGAAATCATTGCCGCGAACCTCGACCGTTCGCCGATGTATTCCGCTGCCGGTGAGATCGAAGGGATCGGCCCGCGTTATTGCCCGTCGATCGAAGACAAGATCCATCGCTTCGCCGACAAGGAAAGCCATCAGGTGTTTATCGAACCGGAAGGTTTGACCACCCATGAGCTGTATCCGAACGGGATATCCACAAGCTTGCCGTTCGACGTGCAATTGCAGATCGTGCAATCGATCCGCGGCATGGAAAACGCGCACATCGTGCGTCCGGGCTACGCGATCGAGTACGACTACTTCGATCCACGGGATTTGAAATACAGCCTGGAAACCAAAGTCATCGGCGGCTTGTTCTTCGCCGGGCAAATCAACGGCACAACCGGTTACGAAGAAGCCGGTGCCCAGGGTTTGCTCGCCGGGACCAACGCTGCACTGCGTGCGCAAGGCAAAGAGGCCTGGTGCCCGCGTCGCGACGAGGCCTATATCGGCGTGTTGGTCGACGACCTGATAACCCTCGGTACCCAAGAGCCGTACCGGATGTTCACCTCACGTGCCGAATATCGCTTGATCCTGCGCGAAGACAACGCCGACCTGCGCTTGACCGAAAAAGGTCGCGAACTGGGTCTGGTGGATGACGTGCGCTGGGCGGCTTTCTGCAAAAAACGCGAAAGCATCGAACTGGAAGAGCAGCGCCTGAAAAGTACCTGGGTCCGCCCGGGCACCGAACAGGGCGATGCCATCGCCGAAAAATTCGGCACACCGCTGACTCACGAATACAACCTGCTCAATCTCTTGAGCCGTCCGGAAATCGACTACGCTGGTCTCATCTCCGTGACCGGTGGGGGCGCGGAAGATCCACAGGTTGCCGAGCAGGTCGAGATCAAGACCAAATACGCCGGCTACATTGATCGTCAACAGGATGAAATCGCCCGCCTGCGAGCCAGCGAAGACACCAAATTGCCTGTGGATATCGATTACACGAATATTTCCGGTCTCTCCAAGGAGATCCAGAGCAAACTCGGCGCGACCCGTCCAGAAACTCTGGGCCAGGCCTCGCGTATACCGGGCGTTACGCCGGCAGCCATTTCGCTGTTGATGATTCATTTGAAAAAACGCGGCGCGGGCCGTCAGTTGGAGCAAAGCGCTTGAGTTCGTTGGTCACTTCGCAACACGCAGAAGAGTTATCCACAGGTGCTCGCCAGCTCGGTGTCACGCTGACAGAAACCCAGCACGCGCAGTTGCTGGGTTATCTGGCCCTGTTGATAAAATGGAACAAGGCTTACAACCTGACCGCGGTACGCGATCCGGACGAGATGGTCTCCCGCCACTTGCTCGATAGTTTGAGCGTGATGTCGTTCGTCGAAAACGGCCGGTGGCTGGACGTCGGCAGCGGCGGTGGTATGCCGGGCATTCCGTTGGCCATCCTGTTTCCAGAGTCGCAAGTGACCTGCCTGGACAGCAACGGCAAGAAAACCCGCTTCCTGACCCAGGTCAAACTCGAACTCAAACTGGATAACCTGCAAGTTATCCACAGTCGCGTCGAAGCCTTCCAGCCTGCGCAGCCCTTCAACGGAATCATTTCCCGGGCGTTCAGCAGCATGGAGAACTTCAGCAACTGGACGCGCCACCTCGGCGATAGCGAAACACGCTGGCTGGCAATGAAGGGCGTTCATCCGGCCGATGAGCTGGTAGCATTGCCGGCAGACTTCCACCTCGATAGCGAACACGCCCTGGCCGTACCTGGTTGCCAAGGCCAACGCCATCTGCTGATACTGCGCCGCACGGCATGATTGGGAACACAAGCAAGAATGGCTAAGGTATTCGCGATTGCGAACCAAAAGGGTGGCGTGGGCAAAACCACCACCTGCATCAACCTCGCAGCATCCCTGGTCGCGACCAAGCGCCGGGTGCTGTTGATCGATCTTGATCCACAGGGCAACGCCACCATGGGTAGCGGTGTGGATAAACATGGCCTGGAAAACTCGGTCTACGACCTGCTGATCGGAGAATGTGATCTGGCCCAGGCCATGCACTTCTCCGAACACGGTGGTTACCAGCTGTTGCCGGCCAACCGCGATCTCACCGCGGCCGAAGTGGTGCTGCTGGAAATGCAGATGAAGGAAAGCCGTCTGCGCAGCGCGCTGGCGCCGATCCGGGAAAACTACGATTACATCCTGATCGACTGCCCGCCGTCGCTGTCGATGCTGACCTTGAACGCACTGGTTGCCGCTGACGGGGTCATTATCCCCATGCAGTGCGAGTACTTCGCACTCGAAGGCTTGAGCGACCTTGTGGATAACATCAAGCGTATCTCTGAACTGCTGAACCCGAACCTCAAGGTCGAAGGCCTGCTGCGTACGATGTACGACCCACGCCTGAGCCTGATGAACGATGTCTCGGCGCAGCTCAAGGAACACTTCGGCGAGCAGCTCTACGACACCGTCATTCCGCGCAATATCCGTCTGGCCGAAGCGCCAAGCTACGGCATGCCGGCGCTGGCGTACGACAAAGCTTCGCGAGGCGCCGTTGCCTACCTGGCATTGGCGGGCGAAATGGTTCGTCGTCAACGCAAAAACTCACGCATCGCCGCTGCTCAGGCAACTTAAGGAATCCCCATGGCCGTCAAGAAACGAGGTCTCGGACGTGGACTGGATGCTCTGTTGAGTGGTCCGACTGTCAGCTCGCTGGAAGAACAAGCGGCGCAAGCCGATCAGCGTGAGCTGCAACATCTCCCCCTGGATCTGCTCCAACGCGGCAAGTACCAGCCGCGTCGTGACATGGATCCGCAGGCGCTCGAAGAGCTGGCGCAATCGATCAAGGCCCAGGGCGTCATGCAGCCCATCGTGGTTCGCCCGATCGGCAGCGGCCGCTTTGAAATCATTGCCGGCGAACGCCGCTGGCGCGCCAGCCAGCAAGCCGGGCAGGAAACCATCCCGGCGATGGTTCGCGATGTACCTGATGAAACCGCGATCGCCATCGCGCTGATCGAGAACATTCAGCGCGAAGACCTGAACCCGATTGAAGAAGCGGTGGCCCTGCAGCGGTTGCAGCAGGAGTTCCAGCTGACCCAGCAACAAGTGGCCGAGGCTGTGGGCAAGTCCCGGGTGACCGTGGCCAACCTGTTGCGCCTGATTTCCTTGCCGGAAGTCATCAAGACCATGTTGTCCCACGGCGACCTGGAAATGGGTCATGCCCGTGCTTTGCTCGGTTTGCCGGAAATTCAACAGGTTGAAGGGGCGCGACATGTTGTCGCACGCGGGCTGACCGTGCGCCAAACCGAGGCACTGGTTCGCCAGTGGTTGAGTGGTAAACCGGAGCCTGTGGAAGCGGCAAAACCGGACCCGGATATCGCCCGTCTCGAACAGCGCCTGGCCGAGCGCCTAGGCTCTGCGGTGCAGATCCGCCACGGTAAGAAGGGTAAAGGGCAGTTGGTGATTGGCTACAACTCACTGGATGAGCTTCAAGGCGTACTTGCACATATCCGCTGAAACATTTCCTCATGTAGCGCGCAGTCGGAAATCACTACCTGACAGTTGAATAGGGGCAGAACCGCCCCTATACTCTGCGCGCATTTTGTCGGCACAAATTATGCCAAGTTATTGAATTTCGGCAGCCGACCATTGGGGAGTAAAAGTGATGGAAACCCGCACGCCAAACCGCCTGCCCTTCCATCGCCTGGCAGTTTTTCCGGTGTTAATGGCTCAATTTGTCGTGTTGCTGATCGCCGCTTTGGCGCTCTGGTACCGATATGGAGTCGTTGCCGGGTACTCGGGACTCTGCGGAGGCCTGATAGCCTTGCTACCCAATGTTTATTTCGCTCACAGGGCATTTCGGTTTTCCGGCGCCCGAGCAGCCCAGTCCATCGTCCGGTCTTTTTATGCCGGCGAGGCAGGCAAACTGATTTTGACGGCAGTGCTGTTTGCACTGGTGTTTGCAGGTGTGAAGCCACTGGCGCCGATTGCAGTATTCGGTGCCTTCGTGCTGACTCAGTCGGTCAGCTGGTTCGCTCCCCTGCTGATGAGAACAAGACTTTCGAGACCTTAGGGCGTTTGAGGCAACCATGGCAGAAACAACCGCTTCGGGCTATATCCAGCACCACTTGCAGAACCTGACCTTCGGTCAGCACCCTACCGGCGGCTGGGGCTTTGCCCACACCGCAGCAGAAGCCAAAGAAATGGGCTTCTGGGCTTTCCACGTCGATACTCTCGGCTGGTCGGTCGCATTGGGTCTGATCTTCGTTCTTCTTTTCCGCATGGCGGCCAAGAAAGCGACTTCCGGTCAGCCTGGTGCTTTGCAGAACTTCGTTGAAGTATTGGTCGAATTCGTCGATGGCAGCGTGAAAGACAGCTTCCATGGCCGTAGCCCGGTGATTGCACCGCTGGCACTGACCATCTTCGTCTGGGTGTTCCTGATGAACGCCGTCGACCTGGTACCGGTCGACTGGATTCCTCAGCTGGCCATCCTGATCTCCGGCGATGCGCACATTCCGTTCCGCGCCGTGTCGACCACCGACCCGAACGCTACTCTGGCCATGGCCTTCACGGTGTTCGCGCTGATCATTTTCTACAGCATCAAGATCAAGGGCCTCGGCGGCTTCATCGGCGAGCTGACCCTGCACCCGTTCGGCAGCAAGAACATCTTCGTTCAGGCGCTGCTGATTCCGGTGAACTTCCTGCTGGAATTCGTGACCCTGATCGCCAAGCCGATCTCCCTGGCTCTGCGTCTGTTCGGCAACATGTACGCCGGCGAGCTGGTCTTCATTCTGATTGCTGTGATGTTCGGCAGCGGTCTGCTCTGGCTTAGTGGCCTGGGCGTTGTTCTGCAGTGGGCGTGGGCTGTGTTCCACATCCTGATCATCACCCTGCAGGCGTTCATCTTCATGATGTTGACCATCGTCTACCTGTCGATGGCGCACGAAGAAAACCATTAAGGCCAGTCTCGACTAGTCTGATGTCCTTCCCGGTAAAACGGGAAGGTGCTCCTTACGGGGCATCTGAAACGATTTGTTTTACCGCTTTAATCTAAAAAACCTAAACCATACGACGTAAAAGTCGGGAGGAAAGATGGAAACTGTAGTTGGTCTAACCGCTATCGCTGTTGCACTGTTGATCGGCCTGGGCGCACTGGGTACCGCAATTGGTTTCGGCCTGCTGGGCGGCAAGTTCCTGGAAGGCGCAGCGCGTCAGCCAGAAATGGTTCCAATGCTGCAAGTTAAAATGTTCATCGTTGCCGGTCTGCTCGACGCCGTAACCATGATCGGTGTTGGTATCGCTCTGTTCTTCACCTTTGCGAACCCGTTCGTTGGTCAAATCGCTGGCTAATTACTCGGATCTTCCGGGTAATTTGGTGTGATGGACAACGTAACTGCGAGGTGTTGGCGTGAACATTAATGCGACCCTGATTGGCCAGTCCGTTGCGTTCCTGATTTTTGTACTGTTCTGCATGAAGTTCGTATGGCCTCCGGTCATTGCGGCACTGCACGAACGTCAAAAGAAGATCGCTGATGGTCTGGACGCTGCCAGCCGTGCAGCTCGCGACCTGGAGTTGGCCCAAGAAAAAGCGGGTCACCAACTGCGCGAAGCGAAAGCTCAGGCAGCTGAAATCATCGAGCAAGCCAAGAAACGCGGTAACCAGATTGTCGAAGAGGCTGTTGAAAAGGCCCGTGTCGACGCTGACCGTGTGAAGGTTCAGGCTCAGGCCGAGATCGAACAGGAACTGAACAGTGTCAAAGACGCGCTGCGTGCCCAAGTGGGCTTGCTGGCAGTCGGCGGCGCCGAGAAGATCCTGGGTGCCACAATCGATCAAAACGCGCACGCAGAGCTGGTTAACCAACTGGCTGCTGAAATCTAAGCGAGGGCGATCATGGCAGAACTGACCACGTTGGCCCGACCTTACGCTAAGGCGGCCTTCGAGCACGCTCAGGCCCACCAGCAACTGGCCAATTGGTCAGCCATGCTCGGCCTGGCTGCAGCGGTGTCGGAAGACGACACCATGCAGCGCGTGCTCAAGGCCCCGCGACTGACGAGCGCAGAAAAGGCCGCCACGTTTATTGACGTGTGCGGCGACAAGTTTGATGCCAAGGCACAGAACTTCATCCACGTCGTTGCCGAAAACGACCGTCTCCCGCTGTTGCCGGAGATCGCCGCTCTGTTCGACCTGTACAAGGCCGAACAAGAGAAGTCGGTAGACGTTGAAGTCACCAGTGCTTTTGCATTGAACCAAGAACAGCAAGACAAACTCGCCAAGGTTCTCAGTGCACGACTCAACCGGGAAGTGCGCCTGCAAGTTGCGGAGGACGCTGCCCTTATTGGTGGTGTCGTCATCCGCGCCGGCGACCTGGTTATCGATGGCTCGATTCGCGGCAAAATCGCGAAACTTGCCGAAGCATTGAAATCTTGAGTTTGAAGGGGCAGCAGAGCAATGCAGCAACTCAATCCTTCCGAAATAAGTGAAATTATCAAGGGCCGCATCGACAAGCTCGATGTGACCTCCCAAGCCCGTAACGAAGGCACTGTCGTCAGCGTATCTGACGGTATCGTGCGGATTCACGGTCTGGCCGACGTAATGTACGGCGAGATGATCGAGTTTCCGGGCGGCGTCTTCGGTATGGCCCTCAACCTGGAGCAAGACTCCGTAGGTGCCGTTGTATTGGGCGCATACCAGTCTCTGGCTGAAGGCATGAGCGCCAAGTGCACTGGCCGCATCCTGGAAGTTCCGGTTGGTAAGGAACTGCTGGGTCGCGTAGTCGACGCACTGGGTAACCCTGTTGACGGCAAAGGTCCACTGGGCAACACCGAGACCGACGCGGTCGAGAAAGTTGCTCCAGGCGTGATCTGGCGTAAGTCGGTAGACCAGCCTGTACAGACTGGCTACAAGGCTGTCGATGCCATGATCCCAGTCGGCCGTGGCCAGCGTGAGCTGATCATCGGTGACCGTCAGATCGGTAAAACCGCTCTGGCGATCGACGCGATCATCAACCAGAAGAACAGCGGCATTTTCTGCGTCTACGTAGCAATCGGTCAGAAACAATCGACCATCGCCAACGTGGTTCGCAAGCTGGAAGAAAACGGCGCCCTGGCCAACACGATCATCGTGGCTGCCAGTGCTTCGGAATCTCCAGCGCTGCAATTCCTGGCACCGTACTCCGGTTGCACCATGGGTGAATTCTTCCGCGACCGCGGTGAAGACGCGCTGATCGTTTATGACGATCTGTCCAAGCAAGCAGTGGCTTACCGCCAGATTTCCCTGCTGCTGCGCCGTCCACCAGGCCGTGAAGCTTACCCAGGCGACGTGTTCTATCTCCACTCCCGTCTGCTGGAGCGCGCATCCCGCGTTTCGGAAGAATACGTAGAGAAGTTCACCAACGGCGCAGTGACCGGCAAAACCGGTTCCCTGACCGCACTGCCGATCATCGAAACCCAGGCTGGCGACGTTTCCGCGTTCGTTCCGACCAACGTGATTTCCATCACCGACGGTCAGATCTTCCTGGAATCGGCCATGTTCAACTCGGGCATCCGTCCTGCAGTGAACGCCGGTGTTTCGGTATCCCGTGTGGGTGGTGCCGCTCAGACCAAGATCATCAAGAAGCTGTCCGGTGGTATCCGTACCGCTCTGGCTCAGTACCGTGAACTGGCGGCATTCGCCCAGTTCGCTTCTGACCTGGACGAAGCGACCCGTAAGCAACTTGAGCATGGTCAGCGCGTTACCGAGCTGATGAAGCAGAAGCAATACGCACCAATGTCGATCGCTGACATGGCGCTGTCGCTGTATGCCGCTGAGCGTGGGTTCCTGACTGACGTTGAAATCGCCAAGATCGGCAGCTTCGAGCAAGCGCTGATTGCTTTCTTCAACCGCGATCACGCCGATTTGATGGCGAAGATCAACGTGAAAGGTGACTTCAATGACGAAATCGACGCTGGCATGAAAGCCGGTATCGAGAAGTTCAAGGCCACCCAAACCTGGTAAGCCGCAGCGGGAGCCGCAAGGCTCCCGCTTGCTAACCTGATAGGTGTTACATGGCAGGCGCAAAAGAGATTCGCAGTAAGATTGCGAGCATCAAAAGCACGCAAAAGATTACCAGCGCCATGGAAAAAGTGGCGGTCAGCAAAATGCGCAAGGCACAAATGCGCATGGCTGCTAGCCGTCCTTATGCGGAGCGTATCCGCCAGGTAATTGGGCATCTGGCCAACGCCAACCCGGAATACCGCCACCCGTTCATGATCGACCGCGAAATCAAGCGTGTTGGTTATGTCGTAGTGAGCAGTGACCGTGGTCTGTGCGGCGGCTTGAACACCAACCTGTTCAAGGCCCTGGTCAAGGACATGGCGGTAAACCGCGAAAACGGCGTCGAGATCGATCTGTGTGTCGTTGGTAGCAAGGGTGCGGCCTTTTTCCGCAACTTCGGCGGTAACGTCGTTGCAGCTATCAGCCACCTGGGTGAAGAGCCGTCGATCAATGATCTGATCGGCAGCGTCAAGGTGATGCTGGATGCCTACCTGGACGGCCGTATTGACCGCCTGTCCGTGGTGTCCAACAAGTTCATCAACACCATGACGCAACAGCCTACCGTGGAGCAGTTGATTCCACTGGTGGCAACCCCGGATCAAGACCTCAAGCACCACTGGGACTATCTCTACGAACCGGATGCCAAGGAGCTGCTCGACGGCTTGATGGTCCGTTACGTGGAGTCGCAGGTCTACCAGGCGGTGGTCGAGAACAACGCGGCTGAACAAGCTGCGCGGATGATCGCGATGAAGAACGCTACCGACAACGCCGGTGATTTGATCAGCGATTTGCAGCTGGTCTACAACAAGGCGCGTCAGGCTGCGATCACCCAAGAGATCTCGGAAATCGTCGGCGGCGCTGCCGCGGTTTAACGGTTCAAATATTCAGAGGATCCAGCTATGAGTAGCGGACGTATCGTTCAAATCATCGGCGCCGTTATCGACGTGGAATTTCCACGCGACAGCGTACCGAGCATCTACAACGCGCTGACAGTACAAAGCGCGGCCGGGACCACTCTGGAAGTTCAGCAGCAGCTGGGCGACGGCGTGGTTCGTACCATTGCGATGGGTTCCACCGAAGGCCTGAAGCGCGGTCTGGAAGTTACCGACTCTGGCGCAGCCATCTCCGTACCGGTCGGTAAAGCGACTCTGGGCCGGATCATGGACGTTCTGGGCAACCCGATCGACGAAGCTGGCCCTATCGCCACTGAAGAGCGTTGGGGCATTCACCGTCCAGCGCCTTCGTTCGCTGAACAAGCAGGCGGCAACGACCTGCTGGAAACCGGCATCAAGGTTATCGACCTGGTTTGCCCGTTCGCCAAAGGCGGTAAAGTCGGTCTGTTCGGTGGTGCCGGTGTAGGCAAAACCGTAAACATGATGGAACTGATCCGTAACATCGCCATCGAGCACAGCGGTTATTCCGTGTTCGCCGGTGTGGGTGAGCGTACTCGTGAGGGTAACGACTTCTACCACGAGATGAAGGACTCCAACGTTCTGGACAAAGTGGCACTGGTTTACGGTCAGATGAACGAGCCGCCGGGTAACCGTCTGCGCGTAGCACTGACCGGCCTGACCATGGCCGAGAAGTTCCGTGACGAAGGTAACGACGTTCTGCTGTTCGTCGACAACATCTACCGTTACACCCTGGCCGGTACTGAAGTATCCGCACTGCTGGGCCGTATGCCTTCGGCAGTAGGTTACCAGCCGACCCTGGCTGAAGAGATGGGCGTTCTGCAAGAACGTATCACTTCGACCAAGGAAGGTTCGATCACTTCGATCCAAGCGGTATACGTACCTGCGGATGACTTGACCGACCCGTCGCCAGCGACCACCTTCGCCCACTTGGACGCTACCGTCGTTCTGTCCCGTGACATCGCTTCCCTGGGTATCTACCCAGCGGTCGATCCACTCGACTCGACTTCGCGCCAGCTGGACCCGAACGTAATCGGCCAGGACCACTACGACACCGCTCGCGGCGTTCAGTACGTTCTGCAGCGTTACAAAGAACTGAAGGACATCATTGCGATCCTGGGTATGGACGAGCTGTCGGAAGCCGACAAGCAGTTGGTAAACCGTGCTCGTAAGATCCAGCGCTTCTTGTCGCAGCCGTTCTTCGTGGCTGAAGTCTTCACCGGTGCATCGGGTAAATACGTTTCCCTGAAAGACACCATTGCTGGCTTCAAAGGCATCCTCAACGGTGACTACGACCACCTGCCAGAACAAGCGTTCTACATGGTTGGCGGCATCGAAGAAGCGATCGAGAAAGCCAAGAAACTGTAATCCCGGCGCCCGGCAACGGGCGCTAATTTAGGTTGAGGCAATCAGATGGCTATGACAGTCCATTGCGATATCGTCAGCGCGGAAGGAGAAATCTTTTCCGGTCTGGTCGAGATGGTGATTGCGCACGGTGCACTGGGTGATCTTGGTATCGCTCTGGGTCACGCGCCGCTGATCACTAATCTGAAGCCAGGTCCGATCCGCCTGGTCAAGCAGGGCGGGGAAGAGGAGGTGTATTACATCTCCGGTGGTTTCCTCGAGGTTCAGCCGAACATGGTCAAGGTTCTTGCCGACACCGTGCAACGTGCTGCCGACCTGGATGAAGCCTCCGCTCAGGAAGCCGTTAAGGCAGCCGAGAAGGCCTTGCATGAACGTGGCGCAGAATTCGATTACGGTTCTGCTGCCGCACGTCTGGCCGAGGCTGCAGCTCAGCTGCGCACCGTCCAGCAGATCCGCAAGAAGTTCGGCCACTAAGGCTGCACTTGTTGTGTGATTGATTAAAAAGGGTAGCCTCGGCTACCCTTTTTTCTTTTCCGATTTTTACAACCCGGTCGCAGCCGCTGACCACCCAGGATTGGTAGCCAGTCATGTCTCTTGAAATCGTTATTCTCGCTGCTGGCCAAGGCACGCGTATGCGTTCTGCTTTGCCGAAAGTTTTGCACCCGATTGCCGGCAACTCCATGCTCGGCCATGTTATCCACAGCGCCCGGCAACTTGATCCACAGCGCATTCACGTCGTGATCGGTCATGGTGCCGATGCGGTGCGCGAACGCCTGGCGGCGGATGACCTGAACTTCGTCCTGCAGGATAAACAGTTGGGTACCGGCCACGCCGTTGCTCAAGCCGTGCCGTTCATTCAGTCCGACACCGTGCTGGTGCTCTACGGTGATGTACCGTTGATTGAGGTCGAAACACTGCAGCGCCTGCTCAAGCAGGTGGGTCCAGAGCAATTGGGACTGCTGACCGTCGAACTGGACGATCCGACCGGTTACGGCCGCATCGTTCGTGATGGCGCTGGCAAGGTTGCCGCCATTGTCGAGCAGAAAGATGCCGATGAAGCCCAACGCCAGATCACCGAAGGCAATACCGGCATTCTGGCGCTGCCTTTTGCCCGTCTCGGCGACTGGATGAGCCGACTCTCCAACAACAACGCCCAGGGCGAGTACTACCTGACCGACATCATTGCCATGGCAGTGAGCGATGGTCTGGTGGTGGCCACCGAGCAACCGCACGACGCCATGGAAGTGCAGGGCGCCAATGACCGCAAGCAGCTTTCCGAACTTGAACGGCATTATCAATTGCGCGCGGGTCGTCGTTTGATGGCTCAAGGTGTGACGCTGCGCGACCCGGCTCGTTTCGATGTTCGTGGCGAAGTGACGGTCGGGCGTGATGTGCTGATCGACATCAACGTGATCCTTGAAGGCAAGGTGGTCATTGAAGATGACGTGGTGATCGGCCCGAACTGCGTGATCAAGGACAGCACCCTGCGCAAAGGCGTGGTCATCAAGGCCAACAGTCATATCGAAGGTGCCATTCTGGGTGAGGGCAGCGATGCCGGTCCGTTTGCGCGTCTGCGTCCAGGTACCGTGCTGGAAGCCCGGGCGCATGTGGGTAACTTCGTCGAGTTGAAAAATGCTCACCTGGGCGAAGGTGCCAAGGCCGGTCATCTGACTTACCTGGGCGATGCCGAAGTCGGGGCGCGCACCAACATTGGTGCCGGCACCATCACTTGCAACTACGACGGCGCCAACAAGTGGAAAACCGTGTTGGGCGAAGATGTGTTCATTGGTTCCAACAACTCGTTGGTAGCGCCTGTGGATATCCTGTCCGGTGCAACCACCGCGGCTGGCTCGACCATTACTTCGACTGTGGATAAATCCCAGTTGGCCATCGGGCGTGCTCGTCAGAAGAACATCGACGGCTGGAAGCGGCCGGAGAAGATCAAGAAGGGCTGAGTTATCCACAACTCCCTTGTGTAGGAGCGAGCTCGCTCGCGATGGACGTCAATGATGACGAGGTCAGTCTGAATAAAAGCAGCGCCCTTAAGTCCATCGCGAGCGAGCTCGCTCCTACACAGGGTTATCCACAGCTCTTTTTATCGCATGGTGCTTGACGAAGTTTCGCTGATAGGTTTTGATTGCTTCCGCTATCTTTCGAAACGAAACTTACCAGCTCATGTCAAAGCGCAACACACCTCAGCGTCGTCACAACATCCTCGCCTTGCTCAATCAGCAGGGCGAAGTCAGTGTGGATGAGTTGGCCAAGCGCTTCGAAACGTCGGAAGTTACGATTCGCAAGGATCTGGCGGCACTTGAAAGCAATGGCCTGTTGCTGCGTCGTTACGGCGGGGCGATCACCCTGCCTCAGGAACTGGTGGCCGACATTGGTCAGCCGGTTTCCAAATACAAACAAGCCATCGCCCGTGCCGCCGTCGCGCGAATTCGCGAGCATGCGCGCATCATTATCGACAGTGGCAGTACCACCGCTTCCATGATCCCGGAACTCGGACAGCAACCCGGTCTGGTGGTGATGACCAACTCGCTGCATGTCGCCAATGCCCTGAGCGAACTTGAGCACGAACCGGTGCTGTTGATGACCGGTGGCACCTGGGACCCGCATTCCGAGTCATTTCAGGGGCAGGTTGCCGAGCAGGTACTGCGCTCCTACGACTTCGACCAGCTGTTTATCGGCGCTGATGGCATCGATCTGGTTCGCGGTACAACCACCTTCAACGAGCTGCTCGGGCTGAGCCGGGTCATGGCTGAAGTCGCCCGCGAAGTAGTCGTGATGGTGGAGGCCGACAAAATCGGCCGCAAGATTCCAAACCTGGAGCTGCCATGGAGCAGTGTCCATACCATTATTACCGATGAACGCCTGCCCCTTGAGGCTCGCGATCAGATTCAGGCCCGCGGCATCACTTTGATTTGCGCGGCTGTCAGTCAGGAGAAATAGCATGTGTGGAATTGTCGGCGCAGTCGCAGAACGTAACATCACCGCCATCCTCGTCGAAGGCCTGAAACGCCTCGAATACCGTGGGTATGACAGCGCTGGCGTGGCGGTCTACACCAACGATGAAAAACTCGAGCGCGTGCGTCGTCCGGGCAAGGTCAGTGAGCTGGAGCAGGCGTTGACCACCGAGCCGCTGGTCGGTCGCCTGGGCATTGCCCACACGCGCTGGGCCACCCACGGTGCGCCGTGCGAGCGCAATGCCCACCCGCATTTCTCCGGCGACCTGGCGGTGGTGCACAACGGCATCATCGAAAACCACGAAGCCCTGCGTGAACAACTCAAAGCCTTGGGCTATGTGTTCACCTCGGACACCGACACTGAAGTCATCTCCCACCTGCTGAACCACAAACTCAAGGATCTGCGCGATCTGACCGTCGCCCTCAAGGCGACCGTCAAAGAGTTGCACGGTGCTTACGGCCTGGCAGTGATCAGCGCGCAGCAACCGGATCGCCTGGTTGCAGCCCGCAGCGGCAGCCCGCTGGTGATCGGCTTGGGCCTTGGGGAAAACTTCCTGGCATCCGACCAGTTGGCCCTGCGTCAGGTTACTGACCGTTTCATGTATCTGGAAGAAGGCGATATCGCTGAAATCCGCCGCGACAGCGTGCAGATCTGGGACGTTGACGGCAAGGTCGTCGAGCGCGAAGCCGTGCAGTATCGCGACGGCGCCGAAGCCGCTGAAAAGGGCGAGTTCCGCCACTTCATGCTCAAGGAAATCCACGAGCAACCGTCCGTGGTGCAGCGCACCCTGGAAGGTCGCCTGAGCCAGAACCAGGTCCTGGTACAGGCATTCGGCCCACAGGCTGCCGAACTGTTCGCCAAAGTGCGTAACGTACAGATCGTCGCGTGTGGCACCAGTTACCACGCCGGTATGGTCGCGCGTTACTGGCTCGAAGAGTTGGCCGGCATTCCTTGCCAGGTCGAAGTCGCCAGCGAATTCCGCTACCGCAAGGTTGTGGTGCAGCCGGACACCTTGTTCGTGACCATTTCTCAGTCCGGCGAAACCGCCGACACCCTGGCCGCGCTGCGCAACGCCAAGGAACTGGGCTTCCTGGCCAGCCTTGCGATCTGCAACGTCGGCATCAGCTCGCTGGTGCGCGAATCCGATCTGACCCTGTTGACCCAGGCCGGTCGCGAAATCGGTGTGGCTTCGACCAAAGCCTTCACCACGCAATTGGTTGGCCTGCTGTTGCTGACACTTTCCCTGGGCCAGGTTCGTGGCACCTTGGCCAAAGGTGTCGAAGCGACGTTGGTCGAAGAGTTGCGTCGTTTGCCGACCCGTCTGGGCGAGGCGCTGGCCATGGACGGCACCGTGGAAAAAATCTCCGAGCTGTTCGCCGAGAAACACCACACGCTGTTTCTCGGCCGTGGCGCGCAGTTCCCGGTGGCGATGGAAGGGGCACTCAAGCTCAAGGAAATCTCCTACATCCACGCTGAAGCCTATCCGGCTGGCGAGCTGAAACATGGCCCGTTGGCGCTTGTGGATAACGACATGCCAGTGGTGACCGTGGCGCCGAACAACGAACTGCTGGAGAAGCTGAAGTCCAACCTTCAGGAAGTCCGCGCCCGCGGTGGCCAGTTGATCGTCTTCGCTGACGAGAAGGCCGGCATGACCAACGGTGAAGGCACTCACGTTGTGCACATGCCGCACATCCACGACATCCTGTCGCCGATTCTCTACACCATCCCGCTGCAACTGCTGTCGTACTACGTTGCCGTACTCAAGGGCACCGACGTTGACCAGCCGCGCAACCTGGCGAAGTCGGTCACTGTGGAATAAGTTATCCACAGGTGAAAAACCCCCTTCTCAGGGGGTTTTTCTGTTTCTAGGCGGTCGTAATTCGACGCTCCCGCCGCATGTCCAGCAGATGGACCATGACACAGGCGTACAAGGTCACCAGTATGAACAGGCCCATGCGGATGGCGAAGGCGGTGTAGACGTCCTTGCCCGCCGCACTGTCCTGTACCGATTGGCCGAGCAGAATGATCAGGGTCGCCAGGCTGTTGAGCCAGAAACTCGGTGGTTGTCGAGTCATGGCCACACCGTAGAGTTTTCTGGCCACCAGCAAACCGAACAGCAGCATCCACAGAAAGAACATCCACAGGTTGACGAACAGGCTGAGTGCGCACCAGAAAAGAATTGCCATCAGGCCACCGAGCAGGGTCGAGCCGAGCAACTCCTGGCCGGCGGTGCGGGCACTGGTCGCGCAGCTTTGTTGGCCGAGGCTGACGGCTTTCATGATGATCGGCAGGTAGCTGGCCGGGTCGATCATGGCCAGCAGGAAAGTCGGCAGTACCACCAGCGTGGCACGTAGCGCCAGCCAACTGCTTTCGGTTGGAGTAAGGCTCGGGCCGGGTTTGGCCGCGGGGGCACTGGCGGGGTCGGGAAACAGCCAATGGCTTATGGTCAGCGTGGTGACGGCAAGGAACAGCCCCTTGACCAGGGCCACGATCACCTCAAGCGCCAGGGCGAATTCAGCGGTTCCGGCCGAACTGATCAAGGTCAGGCCCACCACCAGAAACGTCGCCACCAGCGGGTTGCCGCCGCGCAAGCCATAACCGAAGGCCAGGAACAGGCATAGCCCTACCAGCAGCACACCGCTGAACGGGTAGTAACGCAGCAGGGGAATGAGCAACAGGCCGGTCCCGGTGGTCAGCATAAGGATCAGGATCAGGCCCAGGCTGGCCTTGAACGGCAATGGTCGGTTCATCGCTGCCAGCATCATCAGCGCCAGCATCGGAGAGAGGAACGGGATGGGCAGGGCCAGACCAAAGCTCGCCGCCAGGCACAGCGCCGTGCCGAAGCTCAGGCGCAGGGCGCGCTGAACCCGGGGCGGGCGCTCAATACGCATAGGACATCCAGCTCATCAGGCGCAGGAACAGGCGACCCAGGAAATTCAGCGGGTTACTTTCACTCGGAAATGCCATGACTTCGGCCTGCCCGCCAGACCGGATGCCTTGCGGGCCGGTCAACTCACCGGGTTCGAACTCGATGATCACCGGAAAGCGCTGGGCAGGGCGCAACCAATCGCGGCTGTTCTCCACTTTCGGCAGGCTGCCCGGCTGGGTGGTCTGGCCGATATCGACGCCATAGCCGACGCTACGCACATGGCCTTTGAAAATTCTCCCCGGCAGGGAGTCGAGGACGATGGATACCGGCGTCCCGGGCTGGACACTTCCCAGATTGTTTTCGGTCATGTCGGCGCTGATCCACACATCGTGGATGGCGATCAGGGTCATCACCGGCGCACCGGCGGAAGCAAACTGGCCGACGTCGGTGCGCAAATCGGTAATCAGGCCGGCCGAGCGCGCGTGGACCTTCGTATTGCTCAAGTCCAGCTCGGCTTTTTCAAGGTTGCTGGCGGCGCTGAGCAACTGGGCGTTTTCGTCTTCGTTACCGCCCTGTTGTTCGCGCGCACGTTGCACTTCGGCCTTGGCCGCGGCGACCTGGCTGATGGATTCTTCCAGGGTGGCGCGGGATATCTCCAGGCGTCGCAGCGAGATGGTGCCCGGGTCTTCGCGGTACAGGCGTTCAAGCCGCTGGATGTCCTGGCGTGCCTTGAGCTCGTTGGCCTGGGATGCACGCAGTGATGCTTGCTTGGAGTCGACACCGGCGGTGTTGGCGCCCACCTGGCGACGGGTCGACTCAAGGTCGGCGCGAGCGCGATCGACGGCAATCTGGTACTGCTCCGGGTTGACTTCAAACAGCAATTCGCCAGCCTTTACGTCCTGGTTGTTGCGTACGTGCACCTTGGTCACCCTGCCGGATACCTCGGCGGCCACCGGTACAATGAAGGCCTGCACCCGTGCCTGTTGCGTGTAGGGGGTGTAACGGTCGGCCATCAGGTACCAGACCAGACTCAGGATGATCAGCAGCACCACCCAGTTGATCGCTTTTTTCGCAGGGTCGGCGGCAGGTGTCGGGGCTTTCTCGGCGGCCGGTTGTTGGCTGTCAGTCATTGGCACTTTCCTTCGGTTCGTCGAGCAGATCGCCCCAATCGGTCCGTTCTTGCATTTGTTTGCGGGTGGCCGGGTCGATCATCGGCTGGTCGCTGTACCAGCCTCCGCCCAGAGCCTTGTATAGGGCGATCAGGCTGTTGACCGCGGTGCCACGGTTGACCAGGTAGATATCCTGTTGGGCAAACAGAGCCCGCTGGGCATCCAGCACGCGCTGGAAATCGGAATAGCCTTCGCGGTATTGGGCATTGGCCAGGGTCACCGAACGTTCGGCGGCCACCGATGCATCGCTGAGGATCCGGTCGCGCTCCAGTGCCTTGATCAAGCCGGTCGCGGCGTCGTCCGCCTCGCGTGCCGCCTGGCGCACGCTGTCCTGGTAGATAACGATCAGTTGCTGCAAGCGCGCATCCTGCACGCGGACGTTGTTGGTGATCCGGCCGTGGTCGAAGATGTCCCAGCGCAAACTGGGGCCGGCCACCATGTCCAGGGTGTTGGATGCACCGCTGAGCGAGCTGGCAGACCAGACGATGCTGCCCAGCAGGCTGATGGAGGGGTACAGGTCAGTCTCGGCCACACCGATCAACGCCGACTGCGCCGCCACTTGCAACTCGGCAGCACGAACATCGGGGCGCCGCACCAGCAGGTTGGCCGGCACATCCTGCAAGATCGCAGTATCGAGCAGCGGCACTAAGCCGGTGTTGCGATTGAGGTCAGGGATCGAGCCGGGTGGCTGGCCGATCAGGGTGGACAACGCATTGCGCAAGCTCGCAACCTGGCTCTCGAAATCCGGGATGGTACTGAGGGTGCCCAGGTACTGGGTCTTGGCTTGTTGCAGATCAAGTTCGGCTTCGGCCCCGCTGTTGAACAGGCGCTCGGTGATCTCGTAGCTGCGTTTTTGCAATTTGGCGTTACTGCGGGCGATGGCCAGGCGCGCCTCGGCGGTGCGCAAGGCGTAGTAGTTTTGCGCCAGTTGCGCGTGCAACAGCACCAAGGCATTTTCATAGTTGGCCTGGGCGGCAAACCAGGATGCGTCCGCCGACTCGATGGCACGGCTGAAACGCCCCCAGAAATCCAGCTCCCAGCCGATATCGAAACCGGCGCTGTATTGCCAGAAATGCGTGTCCTGAGGGTTGGCGCCGCCCGATTGTCGACGGTTCAAGTACAGGCTGTCGGCGCTGGCCTGCTGCAATTGCGGGTAGCGTCCACTCAGGGCGATACCCAATTGCGCCCGGGACTCCATGACCCGAAGGCCAGCGAGGTGCAGGTCGGCGTTGTGGGCATCGGCTTCGGCCATCAAATGGTCCAGCACCGGGTCGTTGAACACGCGCCACCATTGGCGGCTGTCAGGTTGCGCGTGTTGTTGGCCGGCGACCTCCAGGGCCGGGCTGTTCCAGTGGTCGACCCAGGGCTGGGCCGGCGACTGGAAATCCGGGCCCAGTTGTACACAGCCCCCCAGGACGACGGTGCCACAGAGCAGAAGCCGGCTGATGCGAGCAGGGCGTGGCATCAAGCGCAAACTCCTCAGACAGGACGCTGATCGTTCAACGCCTCGATCTCGGGTGTCTCGTTCATTAGCTCGGCAGACGGTTGGTCCTGGACCCATTGCCAGAACAATTGGTAGCCCACCGCCAGCGCCACCGGCCCGATGAACAAACCGATGAAGCCGCCGCTTACCATGCCGCCCAGGGCGCCAATCAGAATCACCGGCATCGGGACATCGACGCCACGACCCAGCATCAACGGTTTGAGGACGTTGTCGGCCATCCCGGCAATCAGGCTGTAGATGCCAAACACGACGGTGGCCAGGCTGGTCCCTTCGGTGGCGAAGACAAAAGCGATCACCGGAAGGGTTACCAGCAGTACCGGCAATTGCATGATCCCCATCAACAGCGCCACCATGGCCAGTAGCCCGGCACCGGGGACACCCATTAGCACGAAACCCACGCCGACCAGCAACATCTGAATGAACGCGATGCCCACTACGCCCTGGGCGACCGCGCGGATAGTTGCAGTGCAGAGCACGGTAATGCGTGGCCCACGCTCTGGTCCGGAAAGGCGCGAGGTGATGGCCAGGGCGCTTCTTTCGCCGTTTTCGCCATAGGCCATGAACACGCCGGCAATGATCAGGGCGCCGATGAACAACAGAAAGCCCACGCCAACATCGGCCATTTTGCCCAACAAGGTCAGGCCGACGGACTTGATATAAGGCATCAGCTTCATGAGCACGCTGCTCATGTCGGTGGCGGCCTGCATCCAGTAGCCATAAAGCGGCTCGCCTATGAGCGGCAGGGAAGCGATTTTTTCGCTGGGGAGCGGAATCTGCAACGTATCGGACTTGAGGACCGCCAGGGTGCCCTGGACCGATTCACTGATCGAGGTGCCCAGCAGGTAGATCGGTACCATCAGCAAAGCCAGGGCGACCACCACGATCAGGGTGGCGGCACGACCGTCCTTGTTGACCAGCTTGCGCTTGATGAGCGCATGCAGTGGATACAGGGTAATGGCCAGAATCATTGCCCAGAGCATCAGGTTGAGGAAGGGGTGGAAGATCTGGAAGCAGAACAGTACCAGCACCGTAATCAACCCGGCGCGAATCAGTACATCGAGCAAACCACCGGACAGTGCTCTAGCGGAAATATTAGTGCGCAACATTGTCGAACTCCTTGCTGTGTCACACAGGTTAGCCAGGCCGTTGAAGTTCAACTCTTCCCTACTAAGTGAATCCATAAAGCAGGATCGACGGGCAGCCGTCAAAGCGTTAAAAACCGATAACGCCTTACTTTAAGTAGAGAAAACTTCAATGAGGTACCTACCAAAAACCCAATAGGTAACAGGTGGTTTGTAGTATAGGAGCAGTCGTATATTCCGCCTGTTTATACAGGCTGGAATCCTGCTGCAGTTGATGGAGTCCGCTGCGAGCCCTTGACTGAAGCGGTTTGGAAGCTGAGCAAATGGCTCCTTTTTCTCTACCGGGCATTTGCCGTTGCAGCGGGCTGATCAGAATAATTGCCAACAGTCGCACCCGTCGCAAGAAAATAATCGTCATTAATTATCAATAATCCCCGGTCCGCTTTTTGAGGTTTGTGACACGCTTGGTTTTTACGGTGCAGGCGCTACAGTGCAGTAGCCCATTGATTTACCTGATGGTCTGGCGCCCAACTATGTTGTTGAACATTTGCGCTTAACATTCCGGCCTTCGGTTGCGGTTTATCTATCTGAAATGAGGACAGTCCCATGGACCGCTTCCAGGAAATGCAGGTCTTCGCTGCTGTCGCCAAGGAGCAGGGTTTTTCGGCGGCGGCGCGGGGTTTGGGTCTGTCGGCGGCCAGCGTCACCCGAGCGGTCGCGGCGCTGGAGAAGCGAATAGGCACACAACTGCTCACGCGTACGACGCGCAGCGTTTATTTGAGCGAGGCCGGTCAGCGATATCTGGAGGATTGTCGGAGAATTCTCGCCGAGGTGCAGGAAGCCGAGGACTCGGCAGCGGGCAGCCATATCCATCCCCGTGGGCAACTGACCATCACCGCACCGGTCTTGTTTGGCGAGCTGTTTGTCACGCCGTTGATGGTGAATTATCTGACGCAATTCCCCGAGGTCTGCATCAACGCGCTGCTGGTGGACCGGATCGTGAGCGTGGTCGAGGAGGGCGTCGATGTGGCCATCCGCATTGGCGAACTCCCTGACAGCAATCAGCATGCGATCCGCGTGGGGGACGTGCGGCGGGTGATCTGCGCCTCGCCACAGTTTCTCGCCAGCCATGGTCGGCCCCGACATCCCCGGGAACTGGCCCAGGCGCCAATCATTGCGACATCGGCCATAGGCCAGTTGCGGAGTTGGCCATTCATCGAAGACGGCGAAACCTTGAGCGTGCGGGCTGAACCGCGACTGGTGGTGACGGCGAATCAGGCAGCCATCACGGCGGCCAGTTTGGGGTTAGGCTTCACGCGGGTGCTGTCTTATCAAGTCGCGAACAAGGTGGCTGCCGGAGAGCTGGAAATCATTCTGGCGGACTTCGAACTGCCGCCGTTGCCCATCCATGTGGTCTATCAGGGCGGACGTAAAGCACCGGCCCGGGTGCGCAGTTTTGTTGATTTCGCGGTGAACACGCTGCGCGAGCATCCGGCGCTCAGGCGTTGAGTTATTTCATCCGGTGAAATAATGGATTGCGTTTGCTGGTGATTCTGTTGTTTTGGTCGAGGGTAGAAGATACGACCCATCTCTCCCCTGAACAGCAGCACTCACCCGAGGTGTCGACCATGCAAGCGATCAAACTCTACAACTTCCCACGTTCCGGCCACGCTCATCGTGTCGAGTTGATGCTGTCCCTGCTGAAACTGCCGACCGAATTGATCTTCGTTGACCTCGCCAAAGGCGAACACAAGCAACCGGCGTTCCTCGCGCTCAATGCTTTCGGTCAGGTGCCGGTGATTGATGATAAGGGCGTGGTGTTGGCCGATTCCAACGCGATTCTGGTTTACCTGGCGCAAAAGTACGGCAACGGTCGCTGGCTGCCGGCTGATCCGGTAGGGGCCGCCAAGGTCCAACGCTGGTTGTCGGTGGCGGCCGGTCCGATTGCCTTCGGCCCTGCCCGGGCAAGATTGATTACTGTGTTCGGCGCGCCTTACAACGCTGCAGAAGTGATTGCCTATGCCCATACCGTACTCAAGGTAATCGATCACGAATTGGCCGATACGCCGTATCTTGCCGGCACTGATCCGACGATTGCCGACGTCGCCGCCTACAGCTACATCGCCCATGCGCCTGAGGGCAATGTGTCGCTGGACGAGTACACCAACATTCGTGCCTGGCTGGCCCGCATCGAAGCCTTGCCGGGTTTTGTCGGCATGCCGCGCACCGTCGCCGGCCTGCAAAAAACCGCCTGATGCTGGTGGCCCGGTGTTGCCGGGCCGCCCCGTTCTGCGCCACAGGCGCAAGGGAGCAGCCGTATGGACCGTTCACCCTGGCATGTCGGCGAGAAACAATTGCAGGCGCATGTGGGCGTTGCCGAACGAATGGAGGCGTTCGGTCGTAAGGTGATTCGCAGCGAGATGCCGGACCAGCACCGCGCCTTCTATCAACAATTGCCGTTCATGCTGTACGCAGCGGTGGATGCCGACGGTCATCCCTGGGCCAGTGTCCTTGAAGGCCAGCCCGGTTTCGCACATTCGCCAGAACCTGGCTTGCTGCAATTTCGCAGTCTGCCGGCCTTTGATGATCCCGCGCAGTTGAGCGAAGGCTCGGCCATCGGACTGCTGGGCATCGAGTTGCACACCCGACGGCGCAACCGCATCAATGGGCATGTCAGTGCCATGACCATGGATGGTTTCGCAGTGACGGTGGACCAATCCTTCGGCAATTGCCCGCAGTACATTCAGTTGCGCCAGTTTCGCTCGGTGCCGCTGACCGATCCTGCGACCCGTGCCGCCCAGCATTTCGGCGAACTGGATGACGCGAGCAAAGCCATGATCGCCGAGGCGGACACCTTTTTCGTTGCCAGTTATGTGGACGTCGACGGTGAACGCTCGGTGGATGTTTCTCACCGCGGCGGTCAGGCCGGTTTCGTACAGGTGGAAGGCAATCGCCTGACCATTCCGGATTTCGCCGGCAACCTGCATTTCAACACCTTGGGCAACCTGCTGCTCAATCCCCGGGCCGGGTTGTTGTTCATCGATTTCAATACCGGTGATTTGCTGCAGCTCAGTGGGCGCACCGAAATCATCCTGGACGGTCCTCAGGTCGAGGCGTTCCAGGGGGCCGAGCGCCTGTGGACGATCGATGTCGAGCAGGTGATACGTCGTCCGGCTGCCCTGTCGTTGCGCTGGCGCTTCGACGGCGTTTCACCCACCAGTTTGCTCACCGGTACCTGGGAGCAGGCCAAGGCGCGTTTGCAGGCCAAGACCCTGGGCGATCAGTGGCGGCCGTTGCGGGTGACGCGGATTGAAGCGCAAAGCCACAACATTCGCTCGCTTTACCTGGAGCCCGCCGACGGAGCGGGGTTGCCACTGTTCCAGGCCGGGCAGCATTTGCCTTTGCGCTTCAACATTGATGGCGATGTGCATATCCGCACGTACAGTTTATCGAGCGCACCGTCCGATGATTTTTTCCGCATCAGCGTGAAGCGTGACGGACGGGTGTCGACGCATTTGCATGAGCAGATTCGTGTCGGCGACCTGCTGGAGGCGCGGGCGCCGCAAGGGCATTTCACCGTGGCGCCCCATGAGCGTCGACCCTTGGTGTTGTTGGCGGCCGGGGTCGGCATCACGCCGCTGTTATCGATGCTGCGGGAAGTGGTTTACCAAGGGTTGCGCACCCGGCATATCCGGCCCACATGGTTCATCCAGAGTTCGCGCACGCTGGCCGACCAGCCATTTCGCCGCGAACTGGATCGCTTGCTCGAGGATGCCGGTGACGCGGTGCGGGTAGTGCGTTTGCTCAGTCAACCGGAAGCCGAGGCGATACAAGGAGAGGACTTCGACCTCAGTGGACGGATCGACGTCGCGCTGCTCAAGGATCTGCTGACAGTCGAGGACTACGATCAGCCGGATTTTGTGGTCTGCGGTCCCGGGAGTTTTACCCAGGCGTTGTACGACGGCTTGCGCGAGTTGGACATTCGCGATTCGCGGATTCACGCCGAAACCTTCGGCCCGTCCACCTTGCGCCGGCGACCGGACCCCGATGCGGTGGTCATCGAACAACCGCCAGCCGCCACCACGTCCGTGCCCGTGGTGTTCCAGCGTTCGGCCAAGGAGGCGCGTTGGCAGCCAGACGGCGGCAGCTTGCTGGAGTTGGCGGAAAGCCGTGGCCTGCGCCCGGAATTCAGTTGTCGCGGCGGCTCCTGCGGCACCTGCAAAACGCGCTTGATCAGCGGTCAGGTGCATTACCCACTGCCGCCAGCGGAGGTGCCGGATGATGGACAGGTGCTGATTTGCTGTGCGATTCCGGCGCAGGGCGCGCAACCGCTGGTACTCGATATCTGAATATCATTTCAGGCGAACATTGCCCGCCGGTCGATGGCTGAGTAGGGTAGGGGCAGAACGAACAAGGGCCGCAGAGGGTAGTGCCTGTCAGTTAAGCCCCGGACATTGTGGGAGCGAGCTTGCTCGCGATAGCGGACCGTCAGGCACCCCTTGTGTGACTGTCCAACCGTCATCGCGAGCAAGCTCGCTCCCACAAGGTTTGCGGTGTTTAAACGCTTAACTGACTGGCATTCACCGCACAGGCCCTTTCTGCATTTCAGGAACAGGCGTTTCAATGGTTTTTTTCACTCGCTCGATGGTCTTGCTGATGGCGCTGGCGCTCACCACCGGTTGCGAAAGACAGGACGCACCGCCGCTGGATCAGCAACTCTACGTCTGGCAACGGCAGTGGACGCCGGCCCACGACGCTGCCCTCAGGGATAGCCGCGCCGACTTTTCGACGTTGCGGGTGCTGGCCTTGCAGGCCTTTCCCAACGCGGGCTGGAGTCGGGCCCGGGTTGACCCGTCACTGCTCAAGCGCGATGGCCGGCCGGTGATTGCGGTGATTCGCCTGGATGGGCAGCTCAAGGCGCTGGATCAGGATGAGATCACCGCGCAAATCCGCCAGGTGATCGGCGATTGGCAGGGACATGGGCTTAACCTCGCCGGCGTGGAAATCGACCACGATGCCGGTAACGCTCGGCTACCGGAGTACCGCCAATTTCTCGCGCAGTTGCGCGGAGCATTGCCGACTTCGCTGGTACTGAGCATCACCGCGTTGCCATCCTGGCTCGACAGTCGCGAACTGCCGGCGCTGTTATCCACAGTCGACAGCAGTGTGTTGCAGGTGCACGCGGTGAGCGATCCGCGTCGTGGCTTGTTCGATGCTGATCAGGCCCGGCAATGGGCGAAGGCCTGGAGCCGTATCACGACGAAACCGTTCTATCTGGCGCTGCCGGCCTATGGCGTGGCGTTGCTGCCCTCGGCGGGTGGCGCGCCCGTTGTGGAAAGCGAAGTGACGGTGGAGCGTGAAGGGCTGCGTCGGGAATTGCTTGCCGACCCTCAGTCATTGCGCACCCTCGGCACCGAGTTGCGTGCCGATCCACCGAAACATCTGGCGGGCCTGATCTGGTTTCGCCTGCCATTGGCCAACGACCGTCGGGCCTGGAGCTTGACCACTTTGCTCGCCGTGGCGCGTGGTGATGTCCTCGACAGTCAATTGAAACTGAAACTCTCGGCCGACAATGGCCTCTATGACATCGGCATCAGCAACCAGGGCAATCTCGACAGCGCCTGGCCCGAACGCCTGACACTGGCGGTCAGCGGTTGTGAGGGGGCCGATGCCTTGGCCGGTTACGCGTTGCAACAGCGTCCGGATCTGCTTACCTTCACCCGCCTGCGTGATGGCCGAATACCGGCCGGCGGGCAGCGTGCCGTTGGTTGGGCTCGCTGCGCACACATTGATCAAGGAGGTTCGAATGTTCACCCGTAACTGGCCGCGTCATTTGCTTTGCCTGAGCCTCAGCCTGCCGCTGGGTTCGGCATTGGCCTGCGGCCCGGACTTCCCCATGCGCCTGCTGGATAACCGAGGCCAGTCGCTGGCAGAACTGCCGGAAGGCAACTTCAGCTTCGAAATCAGCCGCCTCGGCCACGCCATCAACGGGTTGAAGAACGTCACCGCTGGCGTTGACTACACGGATGTACCTGACGCTGTAGCGCTGCGCGATCAAGCCGAGCAGGCGGGACTTTCCGCCGAGCAACAGGTGCTGGTGAAACACTTGCGCAGCCTGACCGATGCCCGCCAGGTTGAAAGCGAGGGCGCGCAACTGCCGCCTGAGCTCAGGTTGTACCTGGCCGGCGCTGTGGCATTTGCCGTGGGTGATCCTGCCTTGGCCGCCGGGTATTTCAAGAAAGTGCTGGCCCTGCCCGCAGAGCAACGGGCCTCGCGCAGTACCTGGGCGGCTTACTCGTTGGGTCGAGCGTTGTTCGCCATGAGCGCCGAAGCCAATGCGGCTCCGGATCTGCTCGAACAATCCCGTGACGCCTTCGAGCAAACCCGGCAACTGAGCATCGACGGCTTCAGTGATCCACTGGAACTGGGTGTCGCGAGCCTCGGTGAAGAAGCCCGGGTGGTGCGCACCGCTGGCGACTGGAACCGCGCCATCGAGTTGTACGCCACGCAGAATCTGCACGGCTCCGCGGTGGGCTACACCTCGTTGAAGCTGTTGATGGCGGACCTGATGACGCTGCCGGATGATCAAGTGGCCGAGTTGCTCAAGGGCCAGCCAGTGCAGCAATTGGTGACAGCATCGCTGATCAGTCGGTTGGGGTGGTCGTTCGGTGATCAACCGCCCAACGAACAGAAAATGATCAAGCTGCTGCAAAACAGTACCCGTGGCAGTCTCGAAAACGCCGACCGCCTGGCGGCGATGAATTATCAACAGGGTGATTACGCCAGCGCCAAGGCTTTCCTCGAACACGCTGGCGATGGTGGGTTGGCCTGGTGGCTGCGGGCAAAACTGGCGGTGCGCGAGGGCGATAAGAGCGCGGCCGTCGCAGCCTATGCCAAAGCGGCGCAGGCCTTCCCGCAGAATGAATCCTGGGGCGAGCGCCGCACACCGGACTTCGATTACGAAACACTCCAGCCCAAATGCCGGGTCGAGGGTGAAAGTGCGATCCTGGCCCTGCAACGCGGGGATTACCTGCAAGCCTTCGATCAGCTGTATCGCAGCCAGAGCATTTACTGGTTCGACGCCGCCACCGTTGCCGAGCGCGTGTTGACCCTCGAAGAACTCAAGCACTACGTAGACACTCAAGTGCCGGCCCCGCCGCCGCTCAGCCAGCAGGACCGCGACAACTATGTGCCCTTGCCGGTGGCGGCGAGTCTGCGCAATCTGCTGGGCCGGCGGCTGTTGCGCGAGGGGCATTACGAGCAAGCGCCGGCGTACTTCGACAATGACGGCTTGCGGCACAAGGCAAAACTGTATGGCGAGCAACGTCTGGCGGCTGATTCAGCCTGGTGGCCGACCCGTCGCGCCGCTGCTCTGTTCAATGCGGCCTGGACGGCACGCGAGTGGGGGATGGACATCCTGGGCTACGAAATGGCGCCGGATTACGCCACGTTCGGCGGTAACTACATTCTCGAAAACACCGAACTCAAGGTCGGTCCTTTGGTGGCCGAGGACGAAGTGAAGCGCCAGCAGGCCAGCGCTGCCCAGCCTGATCAGCGTTATCACTATCGCTTCGTGGCCACCGCGCTGGCGAGCAAGGCGGCGGATAACTTGCCTCACACCAGTCAGGCGTTTGCGGCGGTGCTGTGCGAGGCGTCGGGGTGGAACAGCAGCCTCGAAGAGCAAAGTGCGATATATCAGCGTTATGTCAAAGAAGGGCCTTACGTGGAATGGGCCGCCGATTTCGGCCACCAGTGCCCGTACCCCGACTTCGAAAACGCCGACAAACGCTACGTGACCCAAGTGACCGACGCTGCGCGTTCGGCCTTGCGACCGTACAAGATGCCTTTACAGGTTGGTTGCGTAGTGGTGTTCGCGGTAGCGGCGCTGTTGATGTTCAAACGCCGCCGCCGCAAGGCGCAGTGAGGTTCAAGCCTGTTGCACAAAGGTTAGCCGCACGGCGAAACCGATCAACAGGCTGCCGAACAACCATTGTTGCAGGCGCTGGGCTGAGGGGCTGCGTTGCAGCCAACGGCCGAGTGCGGCGCCGACCAGGGCGTATGCGCTGTCGAACAGCAACCCGACACTAACCAGCACCACGCCCAAGGTCGCAAATTGCCCGAGCACCGGCCCAGACTGTGGGTCGATGAATTGCGGCAGCAGCACCGAGCAGAACAGCAGTGCCTTGGGATTGAGCAGGTTGGTCAGCAGTCCGCGTCGGATGGCTGCGCCCCAGCGCGGTTTTTCGCCGGTTGGGTCGGCGCTGGGGAGGCTCGGCAGCATCGTGGTTCGCAGGCACTGAATGCCGATCCACAGCAGGTACGCGGCACCGGCCAGGCGTACCACGTCGAACGTCCAGGGCGCTGCCTTGAACAGTGCCGCCAGCCCCAGCGCCGCCAATGCCACATGGCAACCCCGGGCAATACCCAGGCCCACGGCCGTGGCCAGCGCGGCGCCTTTGCCTTGGCGGGCACCGGTCTGCAACAGCAGGATCATGTCGGGCCCCGGCAACAGGTAGACCACCGCCAGTGCCATGAAAAACAGCCAGAGACCTTGCATGTTGCACCCCATTCGTTGTCGATTTGGTCGTGCCAGTCTAGGGCTGAAGGGCGGGGCAGGTGCTTGCGTTGTCAGCTTCTATCGGGTCATGTATTGGCATAATCTGCCACTTAATCAAGATTGAACCATCAGGATCTGCCAAACCATGAAACTCGACGCCTACGACCGCAAGATTCTCGCCGCACTGCAACGGGATGGCCGCCTGAGCAATGTGCAACTGGCAGACGAGATCGGCCTGTCGGCATCGCCATGCTTGCGCCGGGTGCGGATGCTTGAAGAGGCGGGGGTGATTCGCGGCTACCAGGCCAATCTGGATCGCGACGAAGTGGGGTTGGGGCTGACAGTGTTTGTCGGGGTCAAGGTCGAGCGTCATAACGATGAGCAAGCCGAAGCCTTTCGACTGGCGGTGACGGCATTGCCGGAGGTGATTTCGGCGTTTCTGGTATCAGGTGAGTCGGATTTTCTGCTGCAGGTAGTGGTGCCGGACTTGCGTGCCTATGACCGGTTTCTCACCGGGCGTTTGCTGAAGCTGCCGGGGGTGAGCGACATCCGCAGCAACTTTGCGATTCATACTGTGAAGGCCCCGGGGGTGTTGCCGCTGGAGCATTTGCCGCTGTAGACCGAGTTGCCTGCCATCGCGAGCAAGCTCGCTCCCACAGGTACAGCGCAAACCATGTGGGAGCGAGCCTGCTCGCGAAGGCGATAAATCAGTCACTGCAACTCTTCAAGTCTTACATCTGCGTCGCCATCCCCTCCACATTCATCGCCGCCTGGCGCAAGGCCTCTGAACGGGTCGGATGTGGGTGGCAGGTCAGGGCGATGTCTTCGGCCGAGGCGCTGAACTCCATGGCCACGCAATACTCGCCAATCATTTCACTGACGCTCGGGCCAACCAGATGCACGCCGAGGACTTCGTCCGTGCGTTCATCGGCCAGCACTTTGGCGAAGCCTTCGGTCTCGTGGTTGATCTTCGCCCGGCTGTTGGCGGTAAAGGGAAACTTGCCGACCTTGTACGCCCGACCTTCAGCCTTGAGCTGCTCTTCGGTTTTGCCGACGCTGGCCAGCTCCGGTTTGGTGTAGACCACACTGGGGATCAGGTTGTAATTGACCTCGCCAGCCTTGCCGACCATCTGCTCGACGCAGGCCATGGCTTCGTCCTCGGCCTTGTGGGCGAGCATGGGGCCGGAGGTCACGTCACCAATCACCCAGACCCCGACGGCTTCGGTGCGATGCCCCTTGTTGGCGAGCATGCCGCGCTTGTCCGTGGCGAGGCCGACGTTCTCCAGGCCCAGGCCCTGTGTATAAGGTCGGCGCCCGATGGCCACCAGCACGTAATCGGCTTCAAGCAATTCGGCGGCACCGCCTGCGGCAGGCTCGATGCTGAGCTGCACGCCGGTGGCGGAGGTGGTGGCGCTGGTCACTTTTGAACTCAATTTGAAACTCAAGCCTTGTTTGCTCAGGGAGCGCTGCAGGGTTTTGCCGGCTTCGATGTCCACACCGGGGCAGATCCGGTCGAGAAACTCGACCACCGTTACCTGCGCCCCAAGGCGCCGCCATACCGAACCCAGCTCCAGGCCGATCACGCCGGCGCCGATCACTACCAGATGCTTGGGCACCTCGGTCAGCGCCAGAGCACCGGTGGAGTCGAGGATGCGTTTGTTATCGATATCCACGCCGGGCAGGGGCGTAGGCTCGGAACCGGTGGCGATGATGATGTCCCTGGCACTCAGTTCGGTCTTGCCGCCGGCGCTATCGGTCACCGTGACTTTGCCCGGCCCGTCGATGTGGCCCCAGCCTCTGATCCAGTCGACCTTGTTCTTGCGGAAAAGAAACTCGATGCCCTTGGTCAGCCCGGTAACGCTTTCATCCTTTTGCTTCATCATCTGGTTGAGGTTGAGCACGGGTTTGACTTCGATCCCCAGATTGGCGAATTCCGCGCCCTTGGCCGCGTCGTACAGTTCGGAGGCATGCAGCAACGCCTTGGATGGCATGCAACCGACGTTCAGGCAGGTGCCGCCGAGTGTGGCGCGTCCTTCCACGCAGGCAGCTTTCAGACCCAGTTGTCCGGCGCGGATCGCCGCGTTGTAACCGCCGGGGCCACCGCCGAGTATCACGACGTCATAAGTGCTCATGGATGTACTCCTGGATCGAATGGGGAAGGGATGGGTAAAAGTAGTTCCTGAGTAAAATTACGAACGTAATATGTGCGTTCTGTCGCATTTCGGTCAAGGCTTCAGCCAAGTGACAGGTTGGGCATCTTTAGATAGCGCGCTCGAGTACGAAAATTTCACCATTTTCGTTATATCGTAACGAATTGCCATGCAAGCGAAGACACTCTGGGGTGGTATGCAAGTCGATCTCGATCTCGATGTTGATGAAACGCCGTTAGCCGGGTTGCCGCGCTTTCAGCAGGCGTTCATTCAAGGGCGGCGTTTGCGCCAGTTCGCCATCGGTGCGGGCGTGCTCGCGACGGTAGGTGTGCTGCTGGCGTTTTTTGCCGGGCTGTTTGCATCGCAAACACTGTGGCCGGCGTTGCTGCTGAACCTGAGCGCGGCGTCTGTGGTGTTGATGGCCGGTTTGCAATCGGCCTGGTGGATAACCCAGTGGCGTGCCCGCGCCATGAATCCCGCAGTGCCATTGGTTGTTGTCGACGAGTCTGTCGCGCCTTCGGGGTGGTATGAGCGTTTGCTGGACCGGATCAGCCTGCAATCGCAGCACCTGCTCGGGCAAATCGGCGCGCCAACGCTGTGGCTTGGTAGCTGGGCATTGTTGGCGGTATTGGGCGTCGAACAGGCCTGGAACCTCACATTGCCCCCGGCAGCACTGGGGCTGGCAGCCAATGTCGGGGCAGCGTGCTTCTTGCTGTTGGCGTTCGGCCTGTTGGTGATGGAGCGTCATCTGGCGCAGGAAAACACCGCGCAATGGCCTGAAGCCGCTACGTTGGCGCAATTGATCCGTGTGGCGATCATCAGTCTGGCGCTCTGTGCTTTTTGTCTGTTGTTTGCCGATGAAACCTCGGTATGGCCCGTACGCCTGGCGGTGTTGATTGGACTGCTGCCGGGGCTGGTGGCGGCAGAACTGTTGCTGCGCGCGGTGTTGTCATTGTTCAGCCCCCGCCGTGAACGTCTTGAGCCAGAGCTACTGGCGCGCAGTTTTATCGCTGACATGTTGCGCTGGCCACCACAGCCATTGCTGGCCTTGCAGCACGAATTGCATAACCGCTTCGGCATCGATCTGCGGCAGATCTGGGCCTTCAGTTACATGCGTCGGGCCTTCCTGCCGGTGTTGGCGGTGGTTGCACTTGTTGGCTGGTCGCTGACCGGCATTCACGAAATTGCCCTGCAAGAGCGTGGCATCTACGAACGATTCGGTAAGCCAGTGGAGGTGTTTGGCCCAGGTTTGCATATGGGGTTGCCTTGGCCATTGGGCCGGGTGTTGAGCGTCGAGAATGGCGTGGTACACGAGTTGGCCACCAGTGTTGGCGAAACCACGGCCACTGCTCAGGCGGACCCCGCTGAAGGCCCGGCCCCGGCAGTTGCCAATCGTCTGTGGGACGCCAGCCATGTGAACGACAAGTCCCAGGTGATCGCCAGCAGCCGAGCCGACAAGCAGAGCTTTCAGATCGTCAACATGGACGTACGCTTCGTCTATCGCATTGGTCTGAGCGATGAGGCGGCGTTGGCTGCGACCTATAACAGTGCCGATGTACCGATGTTGATTCGCAGCACCGCCAGCCGAATCCTGGTTCACGACTTCGCCTCGCGCACTCTCGACGGATTGCTTGGCGAGGACAGGGTAGGGCTGGCTGAAGAGATCGGCCGCGCGGTTCAGGCGGACCTGCAAAAACTCGATAGCGGCGTGGAAATTCTCGCCACGGTGGTCGAGGCGATTCACCCTCCGGCCGGTGCAGCCAATGCCTATCACGGCGTGCAAGCGGCGCAGATTGGCGCGCAAGCCTTGATCGCCCGTGAACGTGGTGCCGCTGCCGAAGCTACCAATCAGGCGCAGTTGCAGGCCAGCATCGCCCGCGATCAGGCGACGGCCAGCGCCCGCGAAATCAATGCTGGCGCCCAGGCAGCGGACCTGAAATTCAACGCCGAACAAAAAGCCTATGCCAGCGCCGGTCAGGCCTTTGTGCTGGAGCAGTATTTCAGCCAACTATCCCAGGGTTTGGCCAATGCCAAGTTGCTGGTTCTTGATCATCGTCTGGGCGGCAGCAGCAATGCGCCGACCATCGACCTCCGAACGTTCACGCTGCCGGTTGACCCTGCGCCGTCGCGTAAAACCGCTCAGCCAGGAGCTGCCAATTGAGCCAGTCCCATACTCACGATCACGATGACCACGCCGGCCACGATCACGGCCATGGCGGGCACCATCACCACGGCCATCATCATCACGGCGATCCGCAGGAGGCCGGTCCATTCCCATGGCGTCGGATGGGGTGGGCGGCATTGCTGGTGGCGTTTGCGGTCGCTGCCGCGAGCCTGGTGCAGGTGCGTTCAGGTGAGGCCACGGTGATCACGCGCTTCGGCAACCCCTCACGGGTCTTGCTGGAGCCGGGACTGGGCTGGCGCTGGCCGGCACCGTTCGAAGCAGCGATCCCTGTGGATCTGCGGCTGCGTACCACGTCCAGCGGTTTGCAGGATGTCGGCACACGGGACGGTCTGCGCATCATCGTTCAGGCCTACGTGGCGTGGCAGGTGCAGGGCGATCCGGACAATGTGCAACGTTTCATGCGTGCGGTGCAGAACCAGCCCGATGAAGCCGCGCGGCAGATTCGCACCTTTGTCGGCTCCGCGCTGGAAACCACCGCCAGCAGTTTTGATCTGGCGAATCTCGTCAATACAGATGCCAGCCAGGTACGCATCGCCGATTTCGAAACACAACTGCGCAAGCAAATAGATCAGCAGTTGCTCACCACTTATGGTGTGCGCGTGTTGCAGGTCGGTATCGAGCGATTGACGCTGCCTTCGGTGACGCTCACCGCGACAGTCGACCGGATGCGTGCCGAGCGCGAAACCATCGCTACTGAGCGCACGGCCATCGGCAAGCGTGAAGCCGCGCAAATTCGTTCCGCCGCCGAGCGTGATGCGCGAATTGTGCAGGCCGATGCCACAGTGAAAGCAGCAGATATCGAAGCGCAATCGCGCGTCGAAGCGGCGCAGATTTATGGCCGCGCCTACGCGCAATCGCCGCAGCTCTACAACCTGCTGCGCTCGCTCGACACCTTGGGCACGGTGGTGACGCCAGGAACCAAGCTGATTCTGCGTACCGACGCCGCACCGTTCCGGGTCTTGGTTGACGGTCCGCCGAGCCTCGACAACAAGTCCGGATCGCAGCCATGAGTTTGGTTCCACGTGGAACAAATGAGTTGAGCAGCTCCTGGATTCAGGCCGGGCGCTTGGCGTTTCTCGCCCTCTACGCGGTGACGGTGTTGGCGGCGTTGGCGTGGGCGTTTTCCAATGTGCGGCAGATTGATCCGCAGAATCGCGCAGTGGTTTTGCATTTCGGCGCGCTGGATCGCATTCAGAATGCCGGGCTGTTATTGGCCTGGCCACAACCGTTCGAGCAGGTGATTTTGTTGCCGGCGGCGGATCGGGTGATCGAGCGCCGAGTGGAAGGCTTGTTGCGCAGTGGTGCCGCGATGCAGGCAGATCGCGTGGCCAGTTTTGCCACGCCCATCAGCGATGCCCTCGCAGGCTCCGGCTATCTGTTAACGGGTGATGCCGGTGTGGTGCAACTGGATGTGCGGGTTTTCTACAAAGTCACCGAGCCCTATACGTTCGTGCTTCAGGGCGAACACGTGTTGCCGGCACTGGATCGTCTGGTGACCCGCAGTGCGGTCGCGCTCACGGCCGCACGGGATCTGGACACTATCCTGGTCGCTCGCCCGGAATTGATCGGCGCTGATAGCCAGGCGGCGGAACGGCGCGAGCGCTTGCGTGGCGATCTGGTGCAGGGCATCAATCAACGGCTGGCCGAACTCACCGCAACGGGGCAGGGCTTGGGGATCGAAGTGGCGCGGGTCGATGTGCAATCGAGTCTGCCCAGCCCTGCGGTGAACGCTTTCAACGCGGTACTGACGGCCAGCCAGCAAGCCGATAAGGCCGTCGCCAATGCGCGCACCGAAGCCGAGAAGTTGACGCAGACCGCCAACGAGCAAGCCGACCGTACGCTACAAGTGGCCCATGCCCAGGCGAGCGAACGACTGGCCAAAGCCTCGGCAGATACCGCCACAGTATTGAGCCTGGCCAAGGCTCAGCAGCAGGGGACTGACCCGCAAATGCTGCTGCGCATTTATCGCGAGCGGATGCCGAAGATCCTCGGCCAGGCCGGCTCCGTCACGACGGTCGACCCTAAAGACGATTCCCGCCTGATCATTCAGGGAGCTGCACAATGACCGCTCAAACCGCCGCCGTACCGAGCCTGTTGTCATCGGCCGAACAGCGCCGCGCCGCGCGCCAGTTGACCCTGGCCATGCTCGCGTTGGGCCTGCTCGCGCTGGGCTTGATCTGGCGTTGGCTGGCGCCGGAGCAGACTGGTGTCAGTCAACTGCTGCTGGGTTTTGCTTCGTTGCTGGTCGCCGTTCCGGTCATGCGTTCAGCCTGGTACAGCCTGCGTTATCCAAGCCTGCACGGCATCACCGATCAATTGATCGCCCTGGCCATGCTGGGTGCCTGGGCCACCGGGGATCTGCTGACGGCGGCCCTGTTGCCGATCATCATGATCTTTGGCCACGTGCTGGAAGAGCGTAGCGTGATCGGTTCCCAGGAGGCGATTCACGCCCTCGGCAAACTGACCCGCAGCCACGCGCGCAAGGTTCAGGCGGACGGCTCCATCATCGAAGTCGACAACGGCACGCTCAAGGCGGGCGACCTGGTCGAGGTCCGCGCCGGGGATAGGGTGCCCGCGGATGGCCGGGTGTTGTCCGGCCAGGCCAGCCTGGACACCGCCTCCATTACCGGCGAATCGGTACCGATGGAGGCGGGCGTCGGCATGTCGGTGTTCGGCGGCGCGATCAACCTCGACGGTCTGCTACGGATCGAAGTGACCCGCACCGGCCAGGAATCGACCCTCGGAAAAGTCATCGCCCTGATGCAAAACGCCGAGCGCTCGAAACCGCCGATCACTCGTCTGCTGGAGCGTTACGCGGGCAGCTATATGGTGCTGGTGTTGCTGCTGGCGGCGGTGACCTGGTTCATCACCAACAACGCTCAAGCGATGCTCGCGGTGTTGGTGGCGGCCTGTCCTTGTGCGCTGGTGTTGTCGGCGCCGGCCACGGCGATTGCCGGGGTGGCGGTAGCGGCACGCCACGGGATTCTGATTCGCAGTTCTGCGTTCCTTGAAGAGTTGGCGGACCTGACTTCGCTGGTGGTCGACAAGACCGGGACGCTGACCTTCGGCACCTTGCGCCTGCAATCCATCGACAGTCCGCTGGAGGATCGCAGTCATCTCCTGAAGCTCGCCGCCAGCCTTGGCTCGGCCAGCAGTCACCCGGTCAGCCGTGCGCTGGCGGGGTTGGTGACCCAGGAGCATTTCCTGCTGCTTACTGACATCCATGAGCGCCAGGGCCTGGGCGTGGTGGCGATGACCGGGCAGGGCGAAGCAGCGCTCGGCCGACCGGAACTGTTCGCGCAACTGGGCATCAGTACAACGGAGGTTCCCGATCACGACGGTCCGATTGCCGGGTTGGCGCTCAACGGTGAATTTCTCGCCTGGCTGTTGTTGGCCGACAGCGTCAAACCCGAGGCGCAATTTGCCTTGGGTGAGTTGCGCGACCTCGGGTTGGGTCGCCAGTTGTTGCTCACCGGTGACCGGCACAGCGTCGCACAAACGCTCGCCCGGGATGTCGGGATCAGTGATGTCGAAGCGCAGGCCCTGCCCGAAGACAAACTGAAGCGTGTGCTCAAGGAAATCGACAGCGGTTTCCGGCCGATGGTGGTCGGCGATGGGATCAACGATTCCCTGGCCCTCAAGGCTGGCGTGGTGGGTGTCGCCATGGGCGCGGGCGGTGCGGACATCGCCCTGGCATCGGCGGATATCGTGCTGATCGGCAGTGACCTGCGCCGCCTCGGTACTTGCGTGCGCCTGAGTCGTCAGTGCCGCCAAACGTTACAGGTGAATGTGATCATCGGGCTAGGCTGGACCCTGGCGATCGTGGCCTTCGCCGCGTTCGGCTGGCTTGGCGCTGCCGGGGCGATGATTGCGGCGTTGCTGCACAACCTCAGCACCTTGCTGGTGTTGGGCAATGCCGGTCGTTTGCTGCGGTTCCAGGAGCCACTGCTCAAGCTCAAGGATGAAGCCTGAAGGCGAATGCTCTAAACCGGGTAATCACGGGGCTTCAACTTTTTAGAACTGTGCGCCCGGTTCGTAGTCTTTGAAGATGAGGGCACATCATTTTGTGCGTTCGCGGCGGCCGGTTCTGGCGTCGCGAATCATTGAAAACGGCTATTAATTCGATAGCCAGCTATTTTTCAAAGATGGTCTACCCTCTGTTTAGACGTCTGAAACAAGGGGGCTTCTCCATGCTCGCGCATCTTCCACCGGCCTTACAGAATCTGCAATTGCCGCTTCGCCTGAGACTCTGGGATGGCCATGAATTCAATCTGGGGCCGACGCCCAGTGTCACGATTGTGGTCAAGGACCCACAAATGGTCACCCAGTTTACCCATCCAAGCCTGGACGCCCTTGGTGCTGCATTTGTCGAAGGCAAACTTGAGCTTGAAGGCTCCATCAGCGATGTGATCCGCGTCTGCGATGAATGGAGCCAGGCGTTGCTGGATGAAGGCGACGACAATCAGCCGGTTCGTAACGCCCACGACAAAGAGATGGACGCCAAGGCGATTTCCTACCACTACGACCTTTCCAACGCGTTCTATCAGCTGTGGCTCGACAGCGACATGGCATATTCCTGCGCCTATTTCGAGACCGGCAGCGAATCCCTGGAACAAGCCCAGCAAGCCAAGTTCCGTCATTTGTGCCGCAAGCTGCGCCTGCAGCCCGGCGAGTATCTGCTGGATGTGGGTTGTGGTTGGGGCGGATTGGCGCGTTTTGCTGCGCGAGAATTTGGCGCGAAAGTGTTCGGTATCACCCTCAGCAAGGAGCAGTTGGCCCTGGCCCGGGAACGCGTAAAAGCGGAAGGCCTGGAGGACCTGGTCGAACTGCAACTGCTCGACTATCGCGATCTGCCGCAGGATGGCCGTTTCGACAAAGTGGTCAGCGTCGGCATGTTCGAACACGTCGGCCACGCCAATCTTGCCGAGTACTGCAAGACCCTGTTCGGTGCGGTGAAAGACGGTGGCCTGGTGATGAACCACGGGATCACCGCCAAATACACCGATGGCCGTCCGGTGGGACGCGGTGCCGGTGAATTCATTGGAAAATATGTGTTCCCCAACGGCGAGTTGCCGCACCTGTCGATGATCTCTGCCGAGATCAGTGAAGCCGGGCTGGAAATCGTCGACGTCGAGAGCTTGCGTCTGCACTACGCACGTACGCTCGATCACTGGAGCGAACGCCTGGAGGACAACCTCGAAGCGGCCTCTAGACTCGTACCGGAACAAGCCCTGCGTATCTGGCGGTTGTACCTGGCCGGTTGCGCTTACGCCTTTGCCCGGGGCTGGATCAACCTGCATCAGATTCTCGCGGTGAAGGCCCACGCCGATGGCAGTCATGAACTGCCATGGACCCGTGACGATATCTACCTCTAGAGAACCGGCGAAATAAGCCGGGCGACCCGCATGCCGACCTGCTGCAGGCGGTGAGTCTCCCGGCCTTCTCCTTTGGCGATTTCGTGGGCGTTGGCGAAATCATCGTTGAGCATCTGTTCCACCTCTGCGGCAAAGGCGCTGTCGACGGTCAGCAACATCACTTCGAAATTCAGCCGGAACGAACGGTTGTCCAGGTTGGCGCTGCCGATGGCGCTGATTTCGTAGTCGATCAACACCACTTTCTGGTGCAGGAAACCGGGCTCGTAACGGAACACCCGAACACCGGCGCGCACGGCTTCGAAGGCGTAGAGGCTGGAGGCGGCGTAGACGATTCGATGGTCGGGTCGAGACGGCAACAGCAGCCGCACATCCACACCCCGCAGGACCGCCAGACGCAACGCTGCGAATACGGCTTCATCGGGGATGAAGTACGGGCTGGTGATCCAGATCCGTTCCGTCGCTGCATGGATCGCTTCGACAAAGAACAGAGAACAGGTTTCGTAGGCGTCTGCCGGCCCGCTGGCGAGCAACTGGCACAGCACGCCGTCTTCCGGATAAACCTCGGGCAGGATCAGTGGCGGCAGGGCATGAGCCACCCAGAACCAGTCTTCAGCGAAAGACTCCTGCATGCACGCCACCACTGGCCCGCGCACTTGCACGTGGGTATCGCGCCAAGGGGCCAGGGGCGGTTTCTCGCCCATGTATTCATCACCGACGTTGTGCCCGCCAACGAAGCCGAGAATGCCGTCCACCACCACAATTTTGCGATGGTTACGGAAGTTCACCTGAAAGCGATTGAACCAGCCATTACGAGGGCCAAAAGCCTTGACCTCGACCCCGCCATCACGCAAGGCCTGCACGTAGCCGTTGGATAGGGAATGGCTGCCGATTCGGTCATACAACAGATAGATCGCTACGCCTTCGGCGGCTTTCTTCAACAGCAAAGTCTGCAGGCGTTGGCCGAGGCGGTCGTCGTGGACGATGAAAAACTGGATCAGCACGGCTTCTTTCGCCTGGCCGATGGCATCGAAAATGGCCTCGAACGTAGACTGGCCGTTGATCAACAGCCGCATCTGGTTATTGGCCAGGCAGGGCATGTGTCCGAGCTTGGGCATCGCTCTGAGCGAGGCGTAGGCAGAAGAAGCGCGGGCGGTGAGGGCTTCTTCTACCCAGGGCCGCCAGTTGAGTTCGGAAACAGCCTTGCGCATCTCGTCGTTGGCCTGCCGCCGGGCCTTGATGTAGCCATCAAAGGTGCTGCGGCCGAACATCAGGTAAGGGATCAGCGTCAGGTAAGGGATGAAAAACAGCGACAGGGCCCAGGCGATCGAGCCTTGGGCGGTACGGACGGTCAACACGGCGTGTATGGCCGCAATCATGCCCAGCGAGTGCAACAGGGCGATGGTATAACCGAAAATATGTGGTCCGAAGTAATCCATGGGGGCTGCCTTGCTCCTGAAGATTCAGTGCTTAACAGACCATGTTCCGTGCAGAATGTCGCTAATTAATTCGACCATGAACCGAAGCCCGCGGCTGACGTCTAACGGCCACTACTGATCAGGAGTTACTCGATGAACGTTCGTCTGCTGGGTTTGGCCATGGCACTGGGTTTGGCACTTCCTGTGGCCGCTCACGCGCAAATGCTGCAACCAGGATTGTGGGAGCTGACCACGAGCAACATGAAGGTCGACGAGCAGAATATGCCGGACCTGCAATTGATCCTCGGCCAGATCCAGAACCAGATGACTCCCGAGCAGCGTGCGCAGCTGGAAAAGCAGGGCATCACCATGGGCGGCAAAGGGATCCGGGCGTGCCTGACCCCTGAACAGGTCAAGACCGACAACATTCCGCTGACCGATCCGCAGTCGGGCTGCAAACAGGAAATCACCGACCGCTCCGGCAATCAGTGGAAATTCCGTTTCAGCTGCCCGAAAGCCCAGGGAGCCGGCGTGGCGACGTTCCTCAGTGATCGCGAATTCACCACCAAGGTCAACGGGACGTTCAACGCCACCGGCATTCAGCAGAAGGGCAGCCTCGAATCCCGCGCCGTCTGGTTGGGGCAGGATTGTGGCACGGTGAAGCCAAGAGCTTAAAAAGCTTCGCGAGCAGGCTCGCTCCCACATTGGTTATGTGTCGAACACAAATCCCCTGTGGGAGCGAGCCTGCTCGCGAAAGCGTCCGTTCAGCCGCCCTGAATCCCCGGCCGACTTAACCACTCACACGCCGCCTCGACAGCCATCCGGCCAAAATCCTCCCCCGTGCGACTGCGCACACTGACGAACCCCCCAGCCTGTTCCATTTCGCCAACCACGACCAGGAACGGCACGGTCTGGCTGTGCTGGCGAATCTTGTAGCGGACCTTTTCGTTTCGCAGGTCGGCCTTTGCATGCACGCCTTTTTGGCGCAAGGACTCGGTCACCGCTTGTGCATAAGTCGCCTGGCGTTCATCCATGCTCACGACGACCACATGGGGTGGAACGCGCCAGTGTTGCAGCTCCTGATGGCTGGACCAGCAGGTGCCGTAGATCCGTTGTTGCAACGTGCCGCTGATGTGATCGAGAGCAAACGCCTGCAAGACTTTGGTGGTTGGGACGTGCGGTCCATGGCTCTGGTACTCGGCGTCCCCCAGACGGTACAGCGACACTGCTTCGCGCGCCGGCCGACGACGGATCGAGTGATTGGTTGCTGCCAATGACTGCATGCGCGCTTCGATTAGAGGCAGGTCTGCGGGGGTCAGCGGTTGCTCGACTGCAAACTCGTAAAAGAAACCATCACCCAGTTCCTTTCCCGAACGCAATTGCGCATGAGGGTGGAGTTGCTTGACCGCCATGGCCAGCATCAATGCACAGGAGCGACGCAGGATCTCCAGGCCGTCCGGCTCCCGGGGGGTGACAATGCTGACCCGGGCATCCGCCTCGATCAGGTATTCGCAGTCCACCAGTACACCATTGACCCTTCCCGCTACGGCCGCGATGGCCAGTTCGGGGCCGATGCTGGCGGCCACCTCGTGCACGGACAGCGGCTGGTCGTACTCACGCAATGAACCATCGGGCAGGGTGATCTGGATCATGGTCGGCGTACTCTGGTGCTTCTAACGAGCGTTATCGCATAAACCGTAGGGGTGCTTCATTAAGACGTTTGTCGTGCCAGGCAATTTGTCCTGACACGATGGCTGGTTCTGGCCACCAGTGTGCTGATCGGCAAAATCTGTTCCGCGACCGGTTCCTGCAACGCGGGCATTGCGAATCAGCACGCTACTCATGCTCAGAACTCGTTTTGCAGGGCTTTGTAGCCGCGTACCAGGTCGACGTTGGTGCGCGCCACATCTTCGGAAAATTCCGAAGCACTGACGCTCACCGGCGGGTATTGCGAGAGGTCGGTGTTTGGGCCGATCCGCGTGGTGGAAGGTACGTAGAAAGCTTCAGGCAGGTCACGACCATCGACCACCGAGTTGTGCCGCACCACGCAACCGTCACCGACTACGCAGTTGAACAGCACGCTGTTGAAGCCGATGAACACTCGATTGCCGACGGTGCAGGGCCCATGAACGATCGAGCGGTGGGCGATGGAACTGAATTCGCCGATGGTCACCGCCGCACCGGATTTGGAGTGGATCACCACGCCGTCCTGGATGTTCGAGTTGGCGCCGATGGTGATCGGCTGCATGTCGCCCGAGTCATCGACTTCGTCAGCACGTATCACCGCGTAGGGGCCGACGAACACGTTCTCCCCGATCACCACTTTGCCGCAGATGATTGCCGTCTTGTCGACGTAGGCCGATTCGGCAATCAGCGGTAAATCTCCAGAGGGGTTCTTGCGGATCATGGCTTGCTCAACGCGTTGTAAAGGGTGTTGAGGTTGTACTCGAACAACCCTGTGAAGGTGCTGGCCGGACCACTCGCCGCCAGGGCATCGGAGTACAGCGTGCCGCCGATCTGAGCGCCGCTTTCATCCGCGATCTGCTTGAGCAGGCGGGCGTCCTTGATGTTTTCCATGAACACCGCCTTGACCTTGGCCTGACGAATCTGGGTAATCAGTGCGGCCACTTCGGCGGCTGAAGGCTCGCGCTCGGTTGAGAGTCCTTGAGGTGCCATGAACTCGATGCCGTAGGCTTGGCCGAGATAACCGAAGGCATCATGGGACGTCACGACCTTGCGGTTGCCCGGTGGCAGTGAGCCGAGTTTGGCCTTGGCTTCGGCGAGCAGGGCGTAGACCTGTTTTAGGTACAGCTTGCTGTTGCGCTCATAGTCGGCGGTGTTCGCTGGGTCAGCGGCGATCAGCGCTTTGGTGATGTTGGTGATGTACAGCTCGGTGTTCGCCAGGTTATGCCAGGCGTGCGGGTCGGGAACGGTTTTACCGTCTTCATCCAGGCTACGGGGTATGACACCGTGGCTTGCGCTGATGACCGCCGCCCGAGTCTCTGTGCTTGTCACCAGGCGATCCAGCCAGGGCTCGAAACCCAGGCCGTTCTTGATGATGAGCCTGGCCTTGAGCAGCGCTTTGGCGTCGTCGGGTGTCGGCTCGTACGTGTGCGCATCCGCGTCCGGGCCGACCATGTTGGTGATCTGGATGTGATCCTTGCCGACCTGCCGGGTCATGTCGGCGAGGATGCTGAAGCTGGTGACCACCTGAAGTTTTTCGGCGGCGGACAGCGACATCGACACCATCAAGCTGAACAGCACAAGTAAAGCGCGCATCGGTTAACACCTCATTGGGATGTGAGCAAAGGCGGGCGGCGCAGCAAGCCGTGCACCGGCCCAAACACCACGGACAACAGATATCCACCGCCGGCCACCAGCACGATTGCCGGGCCACTGGGCAGCGAGTAATAGAATGAGATCAATAAACCGAACCATACCGAGAGGCTGCCGAGCACGGCGGCGACGACGATCAGTATTGGCAGGCGGCGACTCCAGAAACGTGCCGCGGCGGCAGGCAACATCATCAGGCCGACTACCATCAACGCGCCGATCGCCTGGAAGCCGATGACCAGATTCAACACCACCAGCGTCAGGAATACGCCGTGGGCCAGTGGGCCGAGCCGGCTGACGGTTTGCAGAAAAAGCGGGTCGAGGGTGTCGAGCAGCAGTGGTTTGTAGATTAGTGCCATGGCCATCAGGCTCAGGCCCGAGACCCAAAGCATGCCGGTCAAGGTCGGGCCGTCGACTGCCAGCGCGGAACCAAACAGCAGGTGCAACAGGTCCAGTCGTTTGCCGGCGATGCCGAGAATCAGCACGCCACCGGCCAGGGAAATCGGGTAGATCGCCGCAAGGCTGGCGTCCTCTCGCAGGCCGGTGCGTCGCGTAATCCAGGCCGCGAGGCCTGCCATGCTCAGGCCCGCGCCGAGGCCACCGATGGTCAACGCCGGGAGGCTCAACCCGGCAAACCAGAAACCTAACGCCGCACCGGGGAGGATGCCGTGGGCGACGGCATCACCGATCAGGCTCATGCGTCTGAGGATCAGAAATACCCCCAGGGGCGCCGTGCTGCATGCCAGGACCAATCCACCGAGAAGCGCTCGGCGCATGAACACGAATTCGTGGAACGGTTGCCAGAGATGCGCGGCAGCGATCATCAGGCCACCTGCGATTGAGGTTGTTGGCGGATCAGTTCGGCGCTCGGGCCGAATACACAACCGTTGCTTTTGATCAGCAATGTATGTGGGATGTGCTCGCGAACAGCGGCGAGGTCATGGCACACGACCACCAGTGTCCGGCCTTCGAGGTGCCAATCGTGTATGTGTTTCCAGAGCAATGCCTGACCGAGTTCATCGAGGGCCGCGTGGGGTTCATCGAGCAACAGCACGGGTGCATCTGTCAGGCTCAATCGGGCGAGCAGGGCACGTTGCAATTCGCCGCCGGAAAGGGCCATCAAGGGTCGATCTTCCAGGCCATTCAGGCACCAGTTTTCGAGGACGGTTGCCAGTCGTTGGCTACGGATTACCGGTGATTGTTTGTTGCCCCAGAAACCGGCGGCGACCAATGCCTGAAGGCTGATCGGAAATTGCCTGTCCAAGTGTTGTTGCTGGGGCAGGAACGACACACCGCCCTTGAGTGGAACATCTAGTTGAACCTTTCCGGCCAACGGTTTTTGCAAGCCGGCGATGACCTTCAGCAGGCTGCTTTTCCCGGAGCCGTTCGCACCGATGATGGCGGTCAGGCTGCCCTTCGACAGTTCGAAGTCCAGCGCTGGCGTCAGTGGCTGCCCCGGTGCGCCCCAGCGCAAGGCGTGGCAACCGATCATGCGACCTCCCAGTTGAAACGGCTTTCGGCTACGGCGTCGTGGGCGTGCAGGCTTTCGGCGTGGATCACACGAATGTGGAAGGCGTTAATGCCCGTGGAGCGCTTCAGGGCCAGATTCAAGCGGCGTGCGGCGTCCTCGCAGAACATCAGGTTCTGACCATTGGCGAGGGCGAAGGCCTGTTCGTCGGCGCGTTTTACCGCTGTTTGAACGGCTGTGCCGAGTGCGGCTTCGGCGTCATTGATGACGGCGATCAGAGGCAACTCGTCTAAAAAATCAGCCAGCCGTACGCGCAACTTTGCGCTGCTGCGTTGGCTGTGAGGTGTGGCGACGATGCCATTCGTGGAGCCGAGCCACGCTAAAACGTCGGCGTGTTGCAGTGGCTTGTTGGCGAAATCATCGACGAACCGCTGCTGAATCAACTGTCGAGAAAGAGCAGCAGAACACGGGCAGGTTGAGGAATAAGGCACCTCGATTTTTAGTTCCACGTGGAACATTGCGTTTTTTAAACGTGCTTCGATGCTGACCGGATAGCTTTTCCAGCCAGCCAATGGACTGATTAGCGCGGGCCTTTTCAGCAACAAATCGGCGTGAAGGGTCAAGTGGGCGCTGCTGGACAGCCCTTCATGGCTCTCAAGAAAACGCTGCAAAACCCGCCGCAATAAAGCCGCTGAAAGACTTTCCTGTTCCAACAATTCAAGTGCCAGATAGAGCCGTGACATGTGAATGCCACGCGCGTTGCCATCGTCGAGGCTCACGCCGGCATCGGCCTTTGCATTCAGTCGTTGGCCCTCAAACAAAACGGGAAGAGCAATGCCGCACATGCCCACCCACTCCAGTGGCAGGGCTTGGCGTGAGGCCTGCGCGGCGATATCCGGCAGAGTCAGCGCATTCATGAGCAGGTCCATCGTGGGAGTTGATTTGCAATGTTATAGTATTGCAATCAAATCGACGATGCCTTTTTCATGAACAGGTCTTCATCATGCACAGACGTCATTTGCCTGGCAGCAAGAGCAGAAAAACAAGCCGGCCTAACAGCCAGCGATCCGGCTGCAGGTGAACCTGGCGCTGCTGCCGCCGGAGCTGGAAAACCGGTTGATCGTGGTCCAGCCGACGCGCCGGTTGTAGCCAACCCAGGTTTCGCCGTCGGAAGCGATACCGGTGAAAAACGTTAGCTGGCCGTAGCGGCTGCTGGTCTGTGCCCAATAGCGTTTTCCGGCTACTTCGAAACCCCGCAAATAGATCGTGCTTCCGGCGGTATTGACGCTGTAGGCGTTGCCATCCGCATCCACGCAGGCCAGCAGGTTGGCGCTGCGAGTGCACTTGGCCAGGCTCGGGACCTGTGCCATCGCGTCGGCAGCCACCAGCAGGGAGAGCATGATCAATACGGGTTTAAGGGCGTTGCACATGGGCTTTCTCACGAGGGCAGCGGCGTTCAGCATCCTGTCGTTCTCCCTGCTGAGCAAGAGGGGATGGTTTATTTGTGTTGTTACAGTATAACATTATGTAAGCCCGACACAGCGACCGGGCATCCCTGTGAGGAATATGCAGATGTCCAATCGACTCCCCGTGACCGTTCTCTCCGGCTTTCTTGGTGCCGGAAAAAGTACACTTCTTAATTACATACTACGTAATCGCGATGGTTTACGGGTTGCAGTCATCGTCAACGATATGAGCGAAATCAACGTCGATGGCACCGAAGTCCAGCGTGATGTCAGCCTTAATCGCGCTGAAGAACGGTTAGTGGAAATGAGTAACGGGTGTATTTGCTGTACGTTACGTGAAGATTTGCTGGAGGAAGTGAGCCAACTCGCCAGGGAGGGTCGCTTCGACTATCTGCTGATCGAGTCCACCGGTATTTCCGAACCGCTGCCGGTGGCGGAAACCTTCACCTTCCGCGATGAAAACGGCCAGAGCCTCAACGACATCGCACGTCTGGACACCATGGTCACGGTGGTCGATGGCATGAACTTCCTGCTCGATTACCAGGCTGCCGAAAGCCTGGCTTCCCGAGGAGAAACACTAGGGGAGGAAGACGAACGTTCGATTACCGATCTGTTGATTGAGCAGGTCGAGTTCGCCGATGTGATTTTGCTCAGCAAGATCGACTTGATCAGCAGCCACCAGCGTGAGGAGTTGATCGCCATACTTGAACGGCTCAACGCCAGGGCGGAAATCATTGCGATGTCGATGGGTGAAATCCCCTTGAACAAGATTCTCAACACCGGTCGTTTTGACTTCGAAAAGGCTGCCCAGGCACCGGGATGGTTGCAGGAGCTGCGCGGCGAACATGTGCCGGAAACCGAAGAATACGGCATTGCTTCCAGTGCTTACCGGGCTCGCCGACCGTTCCATCCACAGCGTTTCTTCAACTTCATCGACGGTCCTTGGGACAACGGCAAACTGCTGCGCTCCAAGGGCTTTTTCTGGCTGGCGAGCAAGCACATGGATGCCGGCAGCTGGTCTCAGGCCGGTGGTTTGATGCGCTACGGCTTCGCCGGACGCTGGTGGCGTTTCGTACCGAAAAACCAATGGCCGCAAGACGAAGAAAGTACCGCCGGGATCATGAAAAACTGGACCGCTGACAGCGGGGACTGTCGTCAGGAACTGGTTTTCATCGGCCAGAACATCGACTTCACGCAGCTTGCGACCGAGCTGGACGCATGCCTGCTGACCGATGAGGAAATGGCGCTGGGCGTAGGGGGCTGGCATTTGCTGCCTGATCCATTCGGCCCTTGGTACGAAGAAGCTGCCTGATCCTCTGCTGGCGCTTCAGGGCCTGATCCAGGTGCCCTGGTTCTGGGCCTCGCAGTACGGCTGCAAATACGCCGCGTCGGTGGCAACGTCGTAATAGTGAATATCCTGTCGGTAGGGCATATTGGCGACTTGGGCGTTGCTGCAGATACCAAATGCGCCGCCGGGACATTGATCGACATACTGCACATCGACTTTCTGCCCAGCCAGGTTCGGTTGGCAGAAACCATCAGCGAAGAGTTTTGGCGGGATGTTGCGGTTCTGCTGGCAAACCTGGACATCAAGTCGCTCGCCCTGGCTATGAACCACACAAGCCTGGGCCAGCGCTTCGCCTGAAACGAGCGCCAGGAGCAACGCCAAGCCAATCAACCGCATCCATCACCTCCTCAGAAATCATCAACCATGCTGCAGAATATCCCCACTCATGTCATTGCCGGCCCCTTGGGTGCCGGCAAGACCAGCCTGATCAAGCACCTGCTGGCCCAGCGCCCGGCTGGCGAGCGGTGGGCGGTGTTGATCAACGAGTTTGGCCAGATCGGTCTCGACGCTGCGCTACTGACCCAGGACGCCGATGGTATCGCACTGGGGGAAGTGGCCGGGGGCTGCTTGTGTTGCGTCAACGGTGCGCCGTTTCAGATTGGTCTTGGGCGCTTGTTGCGCAAGGCACAACCGGATCGGCTGTTCATCGAACCCTCGGGGCTGGGGCATCCGGCGCAGTTGCTCAGGCAATTGAGCGAAGCGCCGTGGCAAGGCGTGTTGGCTGTCCAGCCTTGTGTGCTGGTGTTGGATGCCCAGTCGCTCGCCGCTGGCAAACCGCTGCCGGATGTTCAACAGCAAGCGCTGGGCCATGCGGGATTATTACTGTTGAACAAGTCTGAAGGGCTCGAAGAAGAAAGCCGCCAGCGAATCACCGGGCAATTGCCGCCGCTCCCCCTGTGCTGGACGCAACAGGCGGCTTTACCCTTGAGCGAGTTGCCGGGGCTGCATGCCAAAGCGCTGGCAGGTGTGGATAACTTCGTCTTGCCCAAGGGATTGGCGCAGCTGCCGGCGGTCTGGAGTGATCCCGCGTTGCCCATTTGCTTGAGTCAGGAACAGGACGGAGGCTGGAGCATCGGATGGCGTTGGCACCCAAGCCAGGTGTTTGATGCCGCTCTGGTTGGCCGGTGGCTTGACTGCCTTGGCTGGAAGCGGGCGAAGCTGGTTATCCACAGCGCCCACGGGTGGGTCTCGGCGAACGCTGTGGATAACTCGGTGCTGGACTGGCAGCCCAGTGAATGGCGGCAGGATTCGCGTATCGAGCTGATTTTCAGTGAAACGCAGAACGCAGAACAACTGCAGCGTGAGCTGGCAGCGTGTCGATCCGGATCGGGTTAATGGCTCAAGGTCGCCACTTGGTGTGTTCCTGACGCCACTGGCTCAGCTCGATCACTTCCGCGCGAGGTTTCGCCACTTCGACCACCGGTTCGGTTTCGTCGAACGGGACCGGGTAGGGTGCGAGCTCAATCTGTGCGCTGTGAGCGCCGAACTGGGTGATGGTACCGTTGTGGCGGGTTTCGCCCGTCACGGTGAACTCGAAGTTATACACACGGGCCAGGCGTCGCCGACCACTGGCATCCCTGATGAACGCGATTCTTTTCAAGGCCACGTTGCCGTCGAGCAATTCGATCCCGAGTTTGCCGCAATGCTGCTTGACCCGCTCCAGCGCGCGCTCGCGCAAGCCGTGGTTGTGCCATAGCCATGCGCCGGCAGTGGCGAACAGCATCAGCACGAATATATTTCCAAGGGTCAGCATCAACAGGGTGCTCCAACAAGATAGTGTCAGCTTAACTGTGTCGCTGGTCTGTCGTACAGGCTGCGTTTAGTCGCATACTGCGCGGCTAGAATTTCAATCGTTTTACGGAAATCCACCGCATGAAACGTACACCGCATTTGCTCGCTATCCAGTCCCACGTGGTATTCGGTCACGCCGGCAACAGTGCCGCGGTTTTCCCGATGCAACGGGTCGGGGTGAATGTCTGGCCGCTCAACACCGTGCAGTTCTCCAATCACACCCAGTACGGTCAGTGGGCCGGTGAAGTGTTGGCGCCGCACCAGATACCTGACCTGGTCGAAGGCATCGCGGCGATTGGCGAGCTGGGCAACTGCGATGCGGTGCTCTCCGGTTACCTCGGCAGTGCGGCCCAGGGCCGGGCGATCCTGACGGGGGTGGAGCGGATCAAGTCGATGAACCCCAAGGCGCTGTACCTGTGTGACCCGGTCATGGGGCATCCGGAGAAGGGCTGCAGTGTTCCGGCGGAGGTCAGTGATTTTCTGCTGGAGGAGGCCGCCGCCGTGGCGGACTTCATGTGCCCGAACCAGCTGGAGCTGGACAGCTTCTCCGGACGCAAGCCGCAATCGCTGTTCGATTGCCTGGCAATGGCGCGTGCATTGTTGGTGCGCGGTCCGAAAGCGGTGCTGGTCAAGCATCTGGACTACCCAGGCAAGTCTGCTGAGGTCTTCGAGATGCTGCTGGTGACGGCCGAAGGCAGCTGGCATTTGCAGCGCCCGTTGCTGGCGTTCCCGCGTCAGCCGGTGGGCGTGGGCGATTTGACGTCCGGCCTGTTTCTGGCGCGTGTGCTGCTGGGCGACAGCCTGGTGGCCGCGTTCGAGTTCACGGCATCGGCGGTGCATGAAGTGCTGCTGGAAACCCAGGCTTGTGCCAGCTACGAGTTGGAACTGGTTCGGGCTCAGGACCGGATTGCCCATCCGCGGGTGCGGTTCGAGGCGACCTCGATCAGCCTTTGATTCTGCGTTGCCCCCATTCGCGAGCAGGCTCCCACATTTGATCTTCGGTATTGCATAGATCCAGTGTGGGAGCGGGCTTGCTCGCGAATGGCTATCTAACGAACACCATCAGCCTGACAGACCAGCTCAGGCGTCGCCCTTGATTTCCTGATAGCGCTTTTCCAGCTCCTGACGAATCTGCCGACGCTGCTGGGCCTGCATATAGCGGCGCTTGTCTTCGCTGTTCTGCGGTTGCAGCGGTGGTACCGATGCAGGTTTACGCTGCTCATCCACCGCGACCATGGTGAAGAAGCAACTGTTGGTATGGCGCACCGAGCGTTCGCGGATGTTCTCGGTCACCACTTTGATGCCCACCTCCATGGAGGTGTTGCCGGTGTAGTTGACCGAGGCCAGGAAGGTCACCAGTTCGCCGACATGGATCGGCTCACGGAAAATGACCTGATCCACCGACAAGGTCACCACATAGCGGCCGGCATAACGGCTGGCGCAGGCGTAGGCCACTTCGTCGAGGTATTTGAGCAGGGTGCCGCCGTGAACATTGCCAGAGAAATTGGCCATGTCGGGGGTCATCAATACCGTCATCGACAGCTGGGCGTTTCCGGGTTCCATAGCATTCTCACGGGTCAAGGCCAGGTTTGAGGGATGCACCTCTGCGGGTGCCTCGGCGGTTTTTTTTCAAACCAACAGTTATCGGGACGCCGGGTGCCGGGTCGCCGTCACGCCGGATCGATCTGTTTCCATATATTGCACCGCCTTTCTGCCAGAAGTCGCGGTGTTACCCTGCAAAAAAGCCCCGCCTCAAGGGCATTTCCTACGTGCAATTCCGATTTTTGTTCTGCTCGATCAGGCTTTTCCTACGTCCGGGGATCGAGCAATACCACCCAGGGAGTCTCACGCCATGCATGCCATCAGTTTCATTCAGGATCTGGCAGTGATCATGTTGATCGCAGGCGTGGTCACCGTGGTCTTTCATCGCCTGAAGCAACCGGTGGTATTGGGATACATCGTCGCCGGTTTCATCATTGGCCCGCACACCCCGCCATTCGGCCTGATCCACGACGAAGAAACCATCAAGACCCTGGCCGAGCTCGGTGTGATATTCCTGATGTTCTGCCTGGGCCTGGAGTTCAGTCTGCGCAAGTTGTTCAAGGTCGGTGCCACGGCATTCATCGCGGCATTCTTGGAAATCGTGCTGATGATCTGGATCGGCTACGAGATCGGTCGCTGGTTCGACTGGAACACCATGGATTCACTGTTCCTCGGCGCGATCCTGGCGATTTCCTCAACCACCATCATCGTCAAGGCGCTCAATGATCTGAAGCTGAAGAACGAGCGGTTTGCCCAGTTGATATTCGGAGTGCTGATCGTCGAAGACATTCTGGGCATCGGCATCATCGCGCTGCTGTCCAGCATCGCGGTCAGCGGTACGGTCAGCTCCGGCGAAGTGTTTTCCACGGTCGGCAAGCTGTCGCTGTTCATGATCGTCGCCTTGGTCATTGGCATCCTGATGGTGCCGCGGTTGCTGGCCTACGTCGCCAGATTCGAAAGCAACGAAATGCTGCTGATCACGGTGCTGGGCCTGTGTTTTGGTTTCTGCCTGCTGGTGGTCAAGCTTGAATACAGCATGGTCCTCGGTGCATTCCTGATCGGCGCGATCATGGCGGAATCCCGGCAACTGCTGAAAATCGAGCGCTTGATTGAACCGGTTCGCGATCTTTTCAGTGCGATTTTCTTTGTGGCCATCGGGCTGATGCTCGATCCGGCGATCCTGCTTCAGTACGCCTGGCCAATCGCGGTAATCACCGTAGCCGTGGTGCTTGGCAAGATGTTGTCCTGCGGCCTTGGTGCATTTATCGCCGGCAATGACGGACGTACCTCGCTGCGAGTCGGGATGGGTCTTTCACAGATTGGCGAATTCTCTTTCATCATCGCGGCACTGGGCATGACGTTGCAGGTCACCAGTAACTTTTTATACCCCGTGGCTGTGGCGGTTTCGGTGATCACGACCCTGCTGACGCCTTATCTGATCCGTGCGGCCGATCCATTGTCGATCAAGCTCGCCAGCGCGATGCCAGAACGCTTGGGGCGGGTGCTGGGGATGTATGGCGAATGGCTGCGCAGCATCCAGCCGCAGGGTGAGGGTGCGTTACTGGCATCCATGATTCGCAGGATCTTGCTGCAGGTGGGTGTCAATCTGGCGCTGGTGATCGCGATCTTCTTTTCGGGCGCTTACTTCGCCGAACGCATGTCGGCTTACCTGCAAGGCTGGATCAGCGATCCGAGCTGGCAAAAGGCGTTGATCTGGGGCGGGGCGCTGTTGTTATCGCTGCCGTTTTTGATTGCGGCGTACCGCAAGCTAAAGGCGCTGTCGATGTTGCTCGCGGAAATGGGCGTGAAGCCGGAGATGGCCGGGCGCCACACGCAGCGAGTGCGCCGGGTGATCGCCGAAGTGATCCCGATCCTGTCGCTGCTGGTGATCTTTTTTCTGCTGGCAGCCTTGTCGGCCAGTATTCTGCCGACCAACAAGTTGCTGGTACTGATCGCCGTGGTCGCGGCCGCCGTGGCGGCGCTGTTGTGGCGCTGGTTCATTCGTGTGCATACGCGGATGCAGGTGGCGTTGCTGGAAACCCTCGACAATCACAAGGAGTCGTCCGGGCATTGACCACCCCGCGGCGTTGACTGGATCAGCTTTCCAGCCAGACGTCCCGTGCCCAGTGCCAAACCGACTCCCAGGTCTCTTCGGCGATCAGTTCTTCTTCGGCCTGCCAAAGCACCACGGTGCCGTCTTCTTCGACACAATAGTAGTCATCACCGTCCTGGCAGATCGGGATCAGGCTGCGATCGACGCCGGCGTCCCAGGCGTTGGCGGCAACGTCGGGCAGGTAGGTGTGGGATTGCGGGTCGGTCACGGTGACCGGTTCCAGGCTGCCGTAGACCACATCGCTGACGGTCAGCAGAAATTCTCTGAAGACGAACGGAATGTCGATGAACAGTTGTTCTTCGATTTCGACCAGCAGGTCTTCGTCGGGCAACTCCAAGGGGACCGGTACCGGTTCGTTGGCTTCACGCAGTTGTTCGATGATTTCTTCCACGTCCGGGATCCTCTTGCTTGTATGGCGCGGTTTATATGGGGCGGTTTATACAGTAGCTTGCTATAGATGCAACCGCGAAATAGAAAACCCCGGCCTGGGCCGGGGTTTTGTTTACAACAAGTGAAACGCGGAGGGTAATCAGCCGTTCTGGCGGATACCGGCTACCAGCCAAGGCTGGTTTTCGCCCTGTGCACGTTCCATGTTCCAGCTTTCGCTGAAGACTTCGCCCTGGTCGAAACGCGAGGTTTTCGACAGGCCAGTGAAGGTCAGGGTGGCGATGGTCTTGTCGGCGCGATCGTCCACACCGTCCAGCTGTACATTGAGGTTATCGATGTAGGTGGACTGGAAGCCGTCGCCCAGGTCAGCACGCTCACGCTTGAGGAACTCCAGCATTTGCGGGGTCACGAACTCGGCGATCTTGTCCATTTCGTTGGCGTCCCAGTGCTGTTGCAGGGACTGGAAGTGATTGCGTGCCGCTTCGACGAAGTTTCCTTCGTTGAACCAGGCTGGCGCGTTGATCACCGGGCGAGCGGCAACAGGCGCTGCCGAACCACCGAAGATCGAACCGCCGGCAGGCTTTTGTTCGAACGCCTCACGTTGCATCGGCGCGTGGCCGGCCGGAGCGTACTGCTCCTGCTGCTTGCGACGACGGGCGGCGATAAAGCGGAAGACCAGGAACGCAATGACGGCCATGATCAGGATGTCGAAGATCTGCATGCCCTGGAAGCCGTCACCCATGAACATGGATGCGAGCAGGCCACCGGCCGCGATACCGGCCAGTGGGCCGAGCCAGCGCGAAGCGCCACCGGCCTTGGCAGCAGCGCCAGCGGCACCGGCAGCACCAGCGGTCGCCGCAGCGCCGCCCATGCCTGGAGAAGAAGGAGCCATCTGGCTGGTCTGGTGAGTCGGCGCAGCGCCTGCGCTTTTGCCACCACCGAAGCGCTTGGCGGCATTGACGTCGAGACTCATCGTCAGGCCGATGCACAACGCCATGGCGATGCTAAGAAAACGTTTCATAAAGGGAATTCCCATTTGTGGAAGGCACGCGCGCCATGTTGCACAGGTGAAGTGTTGCTGGCTAGCGGCAGAGTGTTTCGGGCTTTTGCCTGACAGGTCGTGTTCAGCTCCAGTCCGTGCAATAAGGCCTTTTGACTTTGATCTGTCAGATGAGTGGACAGGGCTTGTAGGACGCTTGCCTAGCATCGCAGGGCAAGCATGACCACTCCGGCCGTGATCAGGCCTATTCCGCCCCATTGGCGCAAGTCGAGTTTTTCACCCAGCAGGACAACGCCAAGGACAGCCACCAGCACCACGCTGAGTTTGTCCACTGGAGCAACCAGTGACGCCGGACCGACCTTGAGTGCGCGGAAATAGCAGATCCACGATGCACCGGTGGCAAGGCCCGACAACATCAGGAACAGGTAGCTCTTCGCAGAGATCGATCCCAAGGACTGATATTGGCCCGTGGCGTACAAAATCAAGGCCAGGCTGACCAATACCACCATCGTACGCAGCAGGGTGGCGAAGTCGGAGTTGACGTTTTCGATGCCGACTTTCGCGAAAATGGCGGTCATTGCCGCGAATGCCGCGGATAACAGGGCCCAGAATGTCCAGGAGGAAAAAAAGCCTGAGCCCATGTGTTTGCGTCTCCCGGATCAGTCAAGGCCAGCGCAGAACCCTGTGGGAGTGAGCTTGCTCGCGATGACGGACTGACAACCAGAAATAATGTCGACTGATCTACCGCTATCGCGAGCAAGCTCGCTCCCACAGAAAGGCTAGATTGCTTCCAGTTTGGCATACCCCAGCATCAGCCACTTGCTGCCTTCGCTGAAGTTCACCTGCACCCGGGCCTGAGCCCCGGCGCCTTCGAAGTTGAGGATCACGCCGTCACCGAAGATCGAGTGGCGCACAGTCTGGCCCAGGCTGAAGCCGGTCTGCGGAATTTCGCTGCCGCTGAACAGGTTGCTGCCACTCATCGACTGGTTGCCACCGAACGGACGGCTGACGCTGTTGGACAGCCGCACCTCCTGAATCAGGCCTTTCGGAACTTCGCGTACGAAGCGCGACACCTTGTTGTAGGTCTCGCTGCCATAAAGGCGCCGGGTTTCGGCGAAGGTCATCACCAGATTCTGCATGGCCCGGGTGATGCCTACGTAGGCCAGACGACGCTCTTCCTCCAGGCGGCCGGGTTCTTCCAGGCTCATCTTGTGCGGGAACAGGCCTTCTTCCATGCCCACCAGGAACACGTAAGGGAACTCCAGGCCTTTGGCGCTGTGCAGGGTCATCAGTTGAATACTGTCTTCGTGCTCGTCGGCCTGCGTGTCGCCGGCCTCCAGCGATGCGTGACCAAGGAACGCCGCCAATGGCGTCAGGTCTTCGTCTTCTTCGCTGTTTTCGAAGTTGCGCGCGGCGCTGACCAGTTCCTCAAGGTTTTCTACCCGGGCCTGGCCTTTCTCGCCTTTTTCCGCTTCGTGATAGGCGATCAGCCCCGACTGCTCGATGACGGTCTGGGTCATCAGGTGCAGTGGCATTTCCATGCACTTGGCGGCGAGGTTCTCGATCAGCTCGATAAACGCGCCGAGGGCACCGGCTGCACGACCGGTCAGGCCTTTGTTGGCCACCAGTTGGCGCATCGCTTCCCACATCGACACATCGCTGTGGCGCGCATGGTCGCGGATCGCTTCGACGGTTTTCTCGCCGATGCCACGGGCCGGTACGTTGATGACCCGTTCCAGCGCAGCATCGTTACCGCGGCCTTCGAGCAAGCGCATGTAGGCCATGGCGTTCTTGATTTCGGCGCGTTCGAAGAAGCGCTGACCGCCATAGATGCGGTAGGGAATGCGCTCGCGCAGCAAGGCTTCTTCCAGAACCCGCGACTGGGCGTTGGAGCGGTACAGAATCGCGATATCGCTTCGAGACAAGCCGGTTTTCAGCGCGCTTTCGATGGTTTCGACAACGTAGCGTGCTTCGTCGTGCTCGTTGAAGGCGGCGTACAGGTTGATCGCTTCGCCGTCGCCGCCGTCAGTCCACAGCTCTTTGCCCAGGCGCCCGGTGTTGTTGGCGATCAAGGCGTTGGCAGCCTTCAGGATGCCGGCGGTGGAGCGATAGTTCTGCTCCAGGCGAATGGTTTCGGCGTCCGGGAAGTCTTCGGAATACTGGTAGATGTTCTCGATTTTGGCGCCGCGCCAGCCGTAGATCGACTGGTCGTCGTCGCCCACCACCATCAGGCTGTCGCCACCCTTGGCCAACAGTCGCAACCAGGCGTATTGCACGGCGTTGGTGTCCTGGAACTCGTCTACCAGAATGTGCCGGAAACGCTTTTGATAGTGAGCGAGCAGGCCTGGGTGATCGCGCCACAGATCGAGTGCGCGCAGCAGCAATTCGGAGAAGTCGATGACACCGGCACGCAGGCAGGCGGCCTCGTAGGCCTCATAGATACCGCGCATGGTTGCCAGGAACAGGTCGCCACTGGCTTGAATGTGTTGCGGGCGCAGGCCTTCGTCTTTCTGGCCGTTGATGAACCATTGGGCCTGACGGGCCGGCCAACGCTGTTCGTCCAGGCCGAGCTCGCGGATCACCCGCTTGACCAACCGCTGCTGGTCATCGCTGTCGAGAATCTGGAAGGTCTGGCTTAAGCCCGCTTCCTGCCAGTGTGCCCGCAGAAGGCGGTGCGCCAGGCCGTGGAAGGTGCCAACCCACATACCGGCCGGGTTGATGCCCATCAGCTGCTCGATGCGCAGGCGCATCTCGGCAGCGGCCTTGTTGGTGAAGGTCACCGACAGGATGGAGTGGGGCGAGGCGTTTTCGACCTGGATCAACCAGGCGATACGGTGCACCAGCACTCGGGTTTTACCGGAACCAGCACCGGCCAGGACCAACTGACGACCCACGGGGGCCGCTACGGCCTGGCGTTGGGCATCGTTGAGGGAGTTCAGCAGAAGGGAGAGATCATCGCGCATCGGGGCATTCTAGGGGGCAGCGACACACCGGGCAAACCCCGCTTCGCTTTAACCGATGAAAGTTATGCGAAGGACGACCGGTCAGTCATCGGCTGCAGGCATTGGCGGGATGTGCCTTCAGCATTTTCAGTGGCATCGGCGTCCGAAAAATTTGGCGATTTATTGATCAGCAGCAGTTTGGTCCGGGCAATTGCTTGTGTATGCTCCGAGCAGTTTCGGGCACATGCTCATCATTATAAGAACAAGAACATCGCCTATGACCCTCAGCTTCGACCTGTCGGGCCCCACTGTGGAACCCCGGGTGATCCGTAAACAGTACGCCATGGAAATGGCGGTCGAACGCACGCGCCTGTTGTATCAAGGCTCGCTGCTGCCCACGTTGTTCATGCTGATCAATGGCCTGGTCTGTGCCGGTTTGCTCTGGAGCCCGCAGCGCTATTTCCTGGTCAGTGTCTGGCTGGTGTGGTTGTTGTCATTGGTGGCATTGCGGGTGATTCAGGTCGCAGCCTTTGATTCGGCCATTCCCAACCGTCAGGCCCATCCCATCTGGCGGCGGATGTTTTTGCTGGGCTCCGGCCTCACCGGTCTGACCCTGGCCGGTGCCGGCATCGCCCTGGTTCCGGCCGATAACTTCATTCAGCAAGCCTGGGTCTTCGGCCTCATCGGTGCCGCAGCGCTCTCGGCCAGCGTGGCTTATGCGGTCAGCTTGCCGGCCTTCCTGTCATTCACCTTGCCCTGCCTGTTGCCGGCCATCGCCTATATGTTTTGGGGGGCTGACGAACAGCAGCAAGGTTGGGGCTGGTTCGGGCTGATCCTGCTCGGTGCGTTGAGCGTGGTTGCCTGGCAAGTCAATCGATTGATCGATCGGGGCTTGATGCGACGCTTTCAGAACCAGGCACTGATCGAGCATTTGCAGCAGGCGCAAAGCTGCAGTGATCAGCTCAATCAGAAGCTGGCCAAGGAGATAGAACAGCGCCGACGTGCCGAGGACGAATTGCGAGAGATCCAGGTCGACCTGGAAAACCGAGTCGCTCAGCGCAGCCTGGAACTGGACGCCGCCAACCAGGCACTGAGCAAGAGTGAGGCGCGCCTGGCGCTGGCATTGAAGGCCAGCGAGTTGGGGTTGTGGGACTGGAATCTGCAAACCGACGAAGTCCATCACACACAAATACAGGAATTGTTCGGCCTGGAGCCGGAACAGGTCACGGCGATATTGCGTCACCTCAAGCCGCGCCTTCACCCCGAGGATCTTCCTGCGCTGAAAAGGGCGCTGGTCGAGCATTTGAAGGGCCGCACCGAGGACTATCAAATCGAGTATCGCGTGCGGCATGGCGACGGCCACTGGGTCTGGATCGAGGACCGCGGGCGGGCAGTCGAGCGTGCCGACAACGGCCGGGTGATTCGCATGGTCGGCACTCGCCGCGATATCAGCGCCAGCAAAAGTCTGGAAGAGCAGCGGCAATTGGCGGCGACCGTGTTCGAGGCGGCCAGCGAAGGGATCGTGATTTTCGATCCTAACTACGTCCTGATCGCGATCAATCAAGCCTTCAGTCGGGTGACCGGTTATGACATTGACGACATGATCGGACGCAATGTCGTCGAGTTGCCATGCAGTCGCGATGCGCGTAGGCATTACGCCGCGATACATCAGGCGCTGGAACAGCAAGGCAGCTGGCAGGGCGAATTGGTGGAAACCCGCAAGAACGGCGAGATGTATCCGCAATGGCTGCAACTGAATGCCGTGCGCGATGCCCGAGGAAACGTGAGCCATATTGTGGGCTTCTTCGCTGATCTCTCGGCTCGTCGAGAGTCCGAACAGCGTATGCGCTATCTGACCCATTACGACGAACTTACCGGTCTGGCCAACCGCGCGATGTTTCGCGAACGACTCAACGAGGCTCATCAACGAGTGCGGCAGGGCGGTTATCGCAGCCTGGCGTTGCTGCACATCAATCTCGATCGGTTCAAGCAACTCAACGACAGCCTGGGGCATGAAGTCGCCGATCAGTTATTGCAGAAAATGGCCCGGCGACTGGTGAATGCATTGCCTGAAGCAGACACCATCGCGCGTCTTTCCGGTGATGAGTTTGCCGTGCTGTTCAATTCCTACGGCAACCTTTCGAGCCTGGCGAGGGTGGCGACTCGTCTGGCGAACAAGTTGCGTTTGCCGGTGACCATTGACGGGCATGAGCTGGTGCTCAGCGCGTCGATGGGCATCAGCTTGTTGCCGGACAGCGCGCGGGAAATATCGGCACTGGTCAGTCAGTCGAACATGGCAATGCAGCACGCCAAACACCTGGGTGGCGATAATTTCCAGTTTTACACCGACAGCTTGCAAGCCAGCACGTTGGAGCGTTTACAGCTGGAAAACCACTTGCGCAAAGCCATCGAAGACAAACAACTGAAGGTGTTTTACCAACCGAAACTGTGCCTGGCCACTGGCAGGTTGAATGCCGCCGAAGCCTTGGTGCGTTGGGATCATCCGACCATGGGCCGCGTGCCGCCGGGGGATTTCATTGGCCTGGCTGAAGAAACCGGATTGATCGGCCCGATCGGTGAGTTCGTGCTGCGTCAGGCCTGCTGGCAAGCCTGTGAGTGGCAACGGCAGGGACTCGAAGCAATTCGGGTGTCGGTCAATCTGTCGGTGCATCAATTGCGCCAAGGCAAGCTGGTCAGTCTGGTGCGGCAGGTGCTGGAAGAGACCGGGCTGGCGCCGCAACTGCTGGAGCTGGAACTCACCGAAAGCCAGTTGCTGGACAGCGTCGAACACATCATCGCAACCTTCCAGCAGTTGCGTGATCTCGGGGTGAAACTGGCCATTGACGATTTTGGCACTGGTTACTCATCCCTGAGCTATCTCAAGCGGATCCCGGTGGATTACGTGAAGATTGATCAGGCATTTATCCGTGGCTTGGGTGAGGGCAGCGAAGACGCGGCGATTACCCGGGCAATCATTGCCATGGCCCACGGCCTGAAGCTTAAGGTCGTAGCGGAAGGAGTGGAGCGCGGAGAACAGCTTGAGTTCCTGAAAGCCGAGCGCTGCGATGAGGTTCAGGGCTATTTGATCAGCCGCCCGGTTGAGGCTGAGACGTTGGCAGGTTTGCTGCACGCGCAAGCCGCAAGCTGACGAGGATACGTAAGTAGCTTTTGTCCTTTAAAACGTGCACCCGGCACACCTGGACAGGCGCCATGAGTGCTACATGAAGCGCGGGCACCTGAAATCGAGGGATTCGGTAACGCATTGAGCAGGCAAAAAGCCGATTCATGTAGTATAACTACAAGCGTGCTACATCCCCGGCACCTGCCAATAACAAAGAGTCCAGCCCTTTGAATCTGCTGCAACACATCGCCCAGTCTCGCCACCTGTTACGCAAGTCGGAGCTCAAGGTCGCCGACCACGTGCTGCTTGATCCTGCGGCCGTGATGCACAGTTCCATGGCCGACCTGGCCCACAGCGTGGGCATCAGCGAACCGACCATCGTGCGTTTTTGCCGTGCCATCGGTTGTTCCGGCTTTCAGGACCTGAAGCTGAAGCTGGCCCAGAGCCTGGCGGCAGGCGCAAGTTTTGGCCAGTTCGCGATCCATGAGGATGATTCGGTCGCTGACTACAGCCTGAAAATCTTCGACACCACCCTGCATACGCTGATGGAGGTTCGCGAGAAACTCGATCCGCTGGAATTGCAGCGGGCGGTGACGCTGATGTCCCAGGCCCAGCGTGTCGAGTTCTATGGCTTTGGTGCCTCGGGTGCGGTCGCGGCGGACGCCCAGCACAAGTTCTTCCGTTTGCTGCTCACCGCTGCGGCGTATTCCGACCCGCACATGCAGGCGATGTCGGCCGTGACGCTCAAGCCAACCGACGTGGCGATCTGCATTTCCCAGTCCGGGCGTTCCAAGGACCTGCTGATCACTGCCAACCTGGTGCGTGAAAGCGGTGCCTCGTTGATCACCTTGTGCCCGAGCCAGACGCCGTTGGCCGAACTGTCTACGGTCAATCTGGCAATCGATGTGCATGAAGACACTGAAATCTATACGCCGCTGACTTCGCGTATCGCCCACCTGGTGGTGATCGACGTGCTGGCGATGGGCGTGGCCATGGCGCGTGGCCCGAGCCTGGTCAACCACCTCAAGAGCGTCAAGCGCAGCCTGCGCAGCTTGCGGTTGTCGCCCAAGTCGGTGAAAGCGCTGGACGATTGAGTCAGGCCTGAGATTGCATGAAGGTCGTTCCGACCTTATCGCGAGCAAGCTCGCTCCCACATTTGATCGTGCACACCGCAGAACCTGTGGGAGCGAGCTTGCTTGCGATGGCGGCCTCGAATGCACCGCAATTTTCATCAGTTTGTAACCCCCAAGCCGCCAAACCGTCATCCCCCGCGCCTATCTTGAAACTCCCGTACTCGCCTTGGGAGACTCGAAATGGCCATGCCCTACGAAGAACGCAACAGCGCTGTCAAAACCCGTCGTCAGCAAGAAGATCAGCGCCGCATGGAATTCCGTCGCGCCATCGAAGATCGCTGCGAACGCCGTCAGCTTCTGGCCGAAATTGGCGATTTTCCGGAGTTGGAACTCAACTTCTGGCAGGCAACTCCCTCGACTTCCCGTCGAAACGCTCAACCAGCGCGCTGATTTGAATCCGTTCACTACGGATAAACGCCAGGAAGGCGTGAGCCACCGGTGACAGGCGTTTCGCCTTGGCCTGCACCAGGCACCAACTGCGAAACAGTGGCAGCTCTTCGACCGGTAGCTCGATCAGCCCACCGGTTGCCAGCTCAAGGTTCAGGGCGTGGCGCGTCAACAGCGCAACGCCCAGGCCTGCCAGTACACATTCTCGCTGGGCTTCGGCAGACGAGACTTCCTGAGTCTGGTTGAAGTGCACGCGTTTCTCTTTGAAGTATTCTTCGCACGCCAGCCGCGTCCCGGAGCCTGGCTCACGCAGCAGCAGTGTGTAGGGTTCGAGATCCTGCAAGCGCAGCGGCCCCATATGACACAGCGGGTGATCCGGTGGCGCCACGGCGACGATCGGGTTGTTCAGGAACGGCAGGAATTCCAGGCCCATGTCCTGAGGCACCATAGACATGATCACCAGGTCGTCGCGGTTGTCCGACAAACGCCGAATGACCTGACCGCGATTGACCACCGTCAGTTGCAGGTTCACCTCCGGGTGCTGGCGTTTGAATGCGGCAAACAAGTGCGGCACGAAATATTTGGCGCTGGATTCCACCGCCAGTTTCAATTGCCCCTGCAACGAACCCTGCATGTCCGACAGCTGCATGTCGAGGTTTTCCAGGCGTCCGAAAATATCCCGGCTGGCCCGCTGTAACGCTTCAGCCGCTTCGGTCATGTAGAGTTTTTTGCCGACGTAATCGAACAAAGGCTGGCCAATCAGCTCCTCAAGTTGACGAATCTGCAGGCTGACGGCAGGTTGTGTGAGCGACATTTCCTCGGCCGCGCGACTGTACGACCGCAAATCACAGACCTCGTTGAAGATCTGCAATTGCCGTAAAGTCATACGCATCAATGACTTACGCATAACGTGATCACTCTCGTCGCTAACAGGTGAATCAACTATAAGTCTTTACTTATGCGTGACCCAATAATTATTCATTTTTGTTAATCCCTTGTGAGCGCTAGTGTGGACCTGCGACCAAATTGAAACATTTGGTCACGCGTCGACCTGGTCTAGCAGGTCGTGGGTACCACCGGCTCAAGGGAATTTCCAAGTGATAACAAAGATCCTGATCGCCAACCGTGGTGAGATTGCCGTACGAATCGTACGTGCCTGTGCCGAAATGGGCATTCGCTCGGTCGCGATCTACTCCGATGCCGACCGTCATGCCTTGCACGTCAAGCGAGCGGACGAGGCCCACAGCATTGGTGCCGAGCCACTGGCCGGTTACCTGAACCCGCGCAAGCTGGTGAACCTGGCTGTGGAAACCGGTTGCGATGCACTGCACCCAGGCTATGGCTTCCTTTCGGAAAACGCCGAGCTGGCGGAGATCTGCGCCGAACGCGGGATCAAGTTCATTGGCCCGTCGGCTGAAGTGATTCGCCGCATGGGCGACAAGACCGAAGCCCGTCGCAGCATGATCAAGGCCGGTGTACCGGTGACCCCGGGCACTGAAGGCAACGTGTCGGGCATCGAAGAAGCCCTGACCGAAGGCGATCGCATCGGTTACCCGGTGATGCTCAAGGCCACTTCCGGTGGTGGCGGTCGCGGCATTCGTCGCTGCAACAGCCGTGAAGAACTCGAACAGGCTTTCCCGCGGGTCATTTCCGAAGCCACCAAGGCTTTTGGTTCGGCGGAAGTGTTCCTGGAAAAATGTATCGTCAATCCGAAGCACATTGAAGCGCAAATTCTTGGCGACAGCTTCGGCAACGTGGTGCACCTGTTCGAACGTGACTGCTCGATCCAGCGCCGCAACCAGAAGCTGATCGAAATCGCCCCAAGCCCACAGCTGACCCCGGAACAGCGCGCCTATATCGGCGATCTGTCGGTGCGCGCAGCCAAGGCCGTGGGATACGAGAACGCCGGCACCGTGGAGTTCCTGCTCGCCGAGGGCGAGGTGTACTTCATGGAGATGAATACCCGGGTGCAGGTGGAACACACCATCACCGAAGAAATCACCGGCATCGACATTGTCCGCGAGCAGATTCGCATTGCCTCCGGCCTGCCGCTTTCGGTGAAACAGGAAGACATCCAGCACCGCGGCTTCGCCCTGCAATTCCGGATCAACGCCGAAGACCCGAAGAACAACTTCCTGCCGAGCTTCGGCAAGATCACCCGTTACTACGCTCCCGGCGGCCCCGGCGTGCGAACCGACACGGCGATCTACACCGGCTACACCATTCCACCGTTCTACGACTCCATGTGCCTGAAACTGGTGGTGTGGGCGCTGACCTGGGAAGAGGCGATGGACCGTGGCTTGCGCGCCTTGGATGACATGCGTCTGCAAGGGGTCAAGACCACCGCCGCGTACTACCAGGAAATCCTGCGTAACCCGGAATTCCGTAGCGGTCAGTTCAACACCAGCTTCGTTGAAAGCCACCCTGAACTGACCAACTACTCGATCAAGCGCAAACCCGAAGAGCTGGCCCTGGCCATCGCCGCCGCCATCGCCGCCCACGCAGGCCTGTGAGGAATAGAACAATGAGCAAACAAATCCACGTTACCGACACTATCCTGCGCGACGCCCACCAATCGCTGCTCGCCACCCGCATGCGCACCGAAGACATGCTGCCGATCTGCGACAAGCTCGACAAAGTCGGCTACTGGTCGCTGGAGTGCTGGGGCGGCGCGACGTTCGACGCCTGCGTACGTTTCCTGAAAGAAGATCCGTGGGAGCGTCTGCGCCAGCTGCGCGCCGCGCTGCCTAACACCCGCCTGCAAATGTTGTTGCGCGGCCAGAACCTGCTGGGCTACCGCCACTACAGCGACGACGTGGTCAAAGCCTTCGTGGCCAAGGCAGCGGTCAACGGTATCGACGTGTTCCGCATCTTCGACGCCATGAACGACGTGCGTAACCTGCGCGTGGCCATCGAAGCGGTGAAAGCCGCCGGCAAACACGCCCAGGGCACCATCGCCTACACCACCAGCCCGGTGCACACCATCGAGGCGTTCGTGAACCAGGCCAAGCAAATGGAAGCCATGGGTTGCGACTCGGTGGCGATCAAGGACATGGCTGGCCTGCTGACCCCGTACGCCACCGGCGAACTGGTCAAGGCTCTGAAAGCCGAGCAATCGTTGCCAGTGTTCATTCACTCCCACGACACTGCTGGCCTGGCCGCGATGTGCCAGATGAAGGCCATCGAAAACGGCGCCGATCACATCGACACCGCGATCTCCAGCTTCGCCTGGGGCACCAGCCACCCGGGTACCGAGTCGATGGTCGCCGCCCTTAAAGGCAGCGAGTTCGACACCGGCCTGAACCTGGAACTGCTGCAAGAGATCGGTCTGTACTTCTACGCAGTGCGCAAGAAGTACCACCAGTTCGAAAGCGAGTTCACCGCCGTCGACACCCGTGTTCAAGTCAACCAGGTACCGGGCGGGATGATTTCCAACCTGGCCAACCAGTTGAAAGAGCAGGGTGCGCTCAACCGCATGAGCGAAGTGCTGGCCGAAATCCCGCGCGTTCGTGAAGACCTCGGCTTCCCGCCGCTGGTGACCCCGACTTCGCAGATCGTCGGTACCCAGGCGTTCTTCAACGTGCTGGCCGGCGAGCGCTACAAGACCATCACCAACGAAGTGAAGCTGTACCTGCAAGGCGGCTACGGCAAGGCGCCGGGCACCGTGAACGAACAACTGCGTCGCCAGGCCATCGGCAGCGAAGAGGTTATCGACGTTCGCCCGGCCGACCTGCTCAAGCCGGAAATGGCCAAGCTGCGTGCCGATATCGGTGCCTTGGCCAAGTCTGAAGAAGACGTGCTGACCTACGCCATGTTCCCGGACATCGGTCGCAAGTTCCTCGAGGAACGCGCCGCTGGCACCCTCACGCCAGAGGTTCTGCTGCCGATTCCTGAAGCGGGTGGCGTGGCCTCTGCCGGTGGCGAAGGTGTGCCGACCGAGTTCGTCATCGACGTGCACGGTGAAACCTACCGCGTCGACATCACCGGTGTTGGCGTCAAGGCCGAAGGCAAGCGTCACTTCTACCTGTCCATCGACGGCATGCCGGAAGAAGTGGTGTTCGAGCCGCTCAACGAATTTGTCGGCGGCGGCAGCAGCAAGCGCAAGCAAGCCACTGCACCGGGTCACGTCAGCACCACCATGCCGGGCAACATCGTCGACGTGCTGGTCAAGGAGGGCGACACCGTCAAGGCAGGCCAGGCCGTGTTGATCACCGAAGCGATGAAGATGGAAACAGAAGTCCAGGCAGCCATCGCCGGTAAAGTCACCGCCATTCACGTGGCCAAGGGCGACCGGGTAAACCCGGGCGAGATCCTGATCGAGATCGAAGGCTGAGTTAACAGCCTCGATACAACGCTTTATACCTCGGGGGGGCATGTGCTCCCCTTTTTTTATGCCTGCAAATCCGTGCCTGAAACCCTGTGGGAGCGAGCTTGCTCGCGATAGCGGAGCATCAGTCTCAACAATTGCTGAATGTGATGCCGCCATCGCGAGCAAGCTCGCTCCCACAGGTGCTGTGTCCCATCAGTGAAGCGGGTGTTAATTGATCAAGAGCTCGCTCGCGATGGCGTAATTCCAGGCGCTGACGATTACCCGCGACACTCCACCAACGACTTCACCTGCCCCGAACCGGTCTGGTTCTCATCGCTCAGCCACTTTTCAAACCCCGCACCAATTGCCGGCCACTCCGAATCCAGGATCGAATACCACGCCGTATCCCGGTTCTGCCCCTTGACCACCATGTGCTGACGGAACACCCCTTCAAAACTGAAACCCAGTCGCTCAGCCGCGTATTTGGAGCGAGCGTTGCCGTTGTTGCATTTCCATTCCAGGCGACGGTAACCCAGGGCAAAGGATTCCTTGGCCAGAAGGTAAACCGCCTCGGTGCTTTTCGGCGAACGCTGCATCGGGGCGCCGAAGGTGACGTGGCCGATTTCGATGCGGCCCTGGGCCGGGACGATGGACATTAGGCTGAGAATGCCCTGGACCTCGCCGCTGACGCGGTCGATCACGCTGAAGAAATACGGATCGCTGCTGGTCGCGTGGTTGTTCAGCCAGTCGTTGAAGACGCTGCGCTCCGGGAAGGGGCCGTAAGGCAGGTAGTCCCACAATTTCGGGTCAGCGCCCGGGCCTTGCAGGGCCTTGAACAGGTCGTCGCCGTGGCGCGCCGGGTCGAGTCTTTCCAGGCGGATGTAACGCCCTTCGATCAGTTGAGTCGTGGGGGGCGGGACGCCTTTCCAGTCGGCGAGTGAAATCGACATGCTGTTCTCCTTGAACCTATATGGCTTTGCGAAACTGGATGAAACCGGGGCGTTCGGCGATGCGCTCGTAGAGCTGGATCGCGGTGGCATTGGTTTCGTGGGTCAGCCAGTGGACCTTGTTGCAACCGTCGGCCTTGGCTGTGGTGTAGACGAACTCGATCAACTGGCGGCCGACGCCGGTACCACGGGTTTGCGGGACCACCAACAAGTCTTGCAGGTAGCAGGAGTTTTCGATGGCCCAGTTCGAACGATGGTAGATGAAGTGCACCATCCCCACCGCTTTGTCATCGGCCCAGGCGAGGGCGGCGTGGGTCGGTTCGCTCGGGTCGAGCATGCGCTGCCAGGTGCTTTGAGTGACGGTATCCGCAAGTTCAGTGTTGTAGAAGCGCAGGTAGGCGTGCCACAGCGGCAACCATGCCGCGTGATCACCGGCGGTGACTTGGCGAATGTCGATCTGACTCATGGTGATTTCCTTAGCGCATCAATTGGGCGAGGGTTTGGTCGTTGACGTCGGGGCTGGCGGCCAGGCCTTTGCGCACGCCGGCGATGTCGGCGGGGCTGCGGTTCTGGCTGAGCTTGCGCTTGCCTTCCAGACGGTCGATGGGAATGGCGAAACCGACGATGGCTTTGAGCATGCCGTCGATGTAATCGGCGGGGGCATCGGCCACTGACCACGGTTGGGCGCGGCCAGCTTCATGACGATCGGTGAGGGTGCTGACGATGTCGAGCAGCCGCCCGCCATCACTGAAGGTTTCGGCTCGGCCATAGGCGTGTACGGCGACATAGTTCCAGGTTGGCACGACTTTGCCGTGTTCGGCCTTGCTCGGGTAGAAGCCAGGGCTGACGTAGGCGTCGGCACCGGCAAAAATCAGCAGGGCTTCGGCGCCGTCGCGCAGGTCTTTCCACTGTGGATTGGCTTTGGCCAGATGCCCGTACAACGTGCCGTTCGAGCCTTGCTCGCAATGCAGCAGCACCGGTACATGGCTGGCTTGCAGGCCGCTTTCACCGTGGGTCACCAATATGGCGAGACGGGTGGCGAGGATCAGTTCATGCAGTTGGGACAACTCGTCGATGGCAAAAGCACGTGGCGTGTACATGGAGATATTTTCCTTGGCGAATGTCTGCATCCTAGGCAGGCTATTGGTCTGTTGTAAGAGCCATTAATGACCAATTTCATAGGTCCATTGTGATGACTAGCGAACCACTGTCCCTGACCTTCAACCCGGCAGGTATCGAACTTGATCGTCGCCAGGGGCTGAGTCGTCAGCTCTACCAGGCATTGCGCACGCGTGTGTTGGACGGGCGACTGGCCAGCGGTACGCGTCTGCCTGCCAGTCGTGATCTGGCAGCCGCGCTGGCGATTTCCCGTAACAGCGTGGTGCGCGCTTATGATCAGTTGTACGCCGAAGGGTTTATCGAAGGGCGGGTAGGCGATGGGACTTATGTCGCGCAACTGCCCCAGGCAACCGTGCCGGCAAAAAAACTATCCACAAAAGTATCCACAGGGTTTTCAACAGGGTTACCCACAACCTTATCCACAAATTGGCTCGATTTACCTGTGGATTCATCCAGCAAAGTTATCCACAGTGGTGCATTGACTCGCGTCGAAAAGAACCATTTACCCATGCCGCCCAGTGGTCCGCCCAAGGCTTTTCGGGTTGGTGTTCCGGCGTTCGATCTGTTTCCGTTCGAGGTCTGGGCCAAGCTGAATGCGGCTTTCTGGCGTAAACCGGATTTCCAGCAGCTGTGCTACGGCGACCCTGCAGGTGATGCGCGCTTGCGGGGGATGATCGCGGCGTATCTACGCAGCTCGCGGGGCATGCAGTGCACGGCTGAACAAATTGTGATCACCAGTGGCGCGCAGCAGGGAATCAGCCTTTGTGCACAGCTGCTGGTGGAGCCGGGCGATGGGGTGGCGATCGAAAATCCTGGCTACCGCGCGGCGGGTCATGCCTTCGCCGTGGCCGGGGCGCGCTTGCACGGGGTAGCGGTGGATAGCGAGGGCATCGACTGCGGTGAGCTGGCGGGACTCAGTGATTGCCGCCTGACCTATGTCACGCCGTCACATCAATACCCGACTGGCGTGGTGATGAGCCTCGCTCGCCGTCTGGAGTTGCTGGCCTGGGCCGAGCGCACTCAAGGCTGGATTGTCGAGGATGATTACGATGGCGAGTACCGCTACAGCGGTGCGCCATTGGCGCCTTTGGCGGCACTCGATCGTCACGGGCGAGTGTTGTATGTCGGCACGTTCGGCAAGGTCGCGTTTCCGGCGTTGCGCCTGGGTTATCTGGTGTTGCCAATGGGGCTGGTGGACGCGTTTTCCCAGCGTCGTGCCGTGGATGTGCGCCACTCCGAGGTCAGCACGCAGGCAGTCATGGCCGAGTTCATGGCGGCCGGACACTTCCAGCGGCATATCCGCCGCATGCGCCGTGCGGCACTGAGTCGGCGCAATACGCTGCTCAGTGGTTGGCCGCTGGATATCCCCGGCGTTGGCCCGTTGCCCACAGTCGCTGCCGGGCTGCACATGACCGTGTCAGTCGAAAGCGTGGCGCGCGAACAGGAACTGATCGAATTGGCGCGCAGTGTCGATGTCGAGATCAACGGTTTGAGCAGCTATTGGCTGCCGGAATCCACCACGCCCTTCGATCAACGCGCCGGGTTGGTACTGGGCTTTGCGGCGGTGCCCGAAAAGTCGGTCGAGGCGGCGCTGGAGCGATTGCGAGAGGCGTGGCGCGGTCGATGAAGCGGGCGGACCAGCAGTCCGCCCGCAGTCGTTCATCAGGGTTGAGTTTGGAGTTTGAGGAACAGATTCGGGTCGCTGATACGCCGCAGCACGTAGTCGATTGGCGCCAGAGTCGTGAGTACCTGGCGGCGTTCGGTCGTGAACTGCTCCATCGGCGCATCAAGCGAATCGTAGTGAAAGTGCGCAAGCCGCAGAGGCTGATCCTTGTTGGTGGTGTCTAGCACCTGGTACTCCTGGAAATAATCCCTGTGCTTTTTGGTCTTGATTCGTCCCTGTTCGTTGCGGACGATACGGACCTGGTCGTTGTCCAGCAGCCACTGCAAGTACGCCTGTCGGGGCTGTCGATCCTTGAGTAGGCTGGCGCGAATACCGATGCCTTGAGCGCGTAGCTGGACGGCGGCACCATTGAGCTCCGAGCTCGGACCAGCGCCTGGGTCAGCGATTCGAACTGTGTGGGCATGGCCACGAGCGTGCCGTCGCGGACCCGCCATTGAGGCGTGCCGATCATGGTTTGGTCAGGGTCGATCTTGCGCTCGGGTTGCAGCGCCTTCAGCGCTTGGCGCAGTAGAAGGGCGGCGACGCTATCGACAGTGGGACCCCTGCTGGTCTGGTAATTCACTTGGCTCTTTTTTAGCAAGCCGGGGGTTTGGGTATTCTCTGGGTGATCTGTCATCGTCATTTTCCTTTTTGACGTGGCGGCTTACGAAAAGAACAGCGAGCCCGCCAGTTGCGGGCTGATCGCGCTGCGATAAATGGCGATCACCTGGCTGCTGGAGGCGGAATTAAGGTCGCCCCTTCCGGCCATCATCCGTTGATCACGCAGTTTCAAATGGGCGGCGGTAAACGCCTCGACAGGCGTATCAGAAGCGGCGTAGTGAAAATGGGCGTACCACAACGGTTGCCCGGTGCCTCGCTCGCGAATTTCGTACTCCTGCAGGTAATCCTTGCGCGGGCCTTTGAGTCGGCGTCGTTCACCACTGCGCACGACATCGATTTCATTTTTGCTTGATAGCCATTCGATGCGGGCGGCCGTGGGCGGCTGTTGCTTGATCATCTGGACGCGAATCCGGTAGCCCTCGGCGTACAGTCGAACACGTGCCGTGTTCAAGGCCGCGCCCAGTGTTGTCGCAGCGACGGTCGTATTCGAAGCGGTCAGGGTTTGCTCGAGTGTCTTCGCGCTTTTGTCGAGCTGTTCGGCTTTGTGCTGGAACAACTCTTCGATTTCCACCGGGATGCGGCCGGGTTTTTTTGCACTCGCTTCGGTTTTCTGGATGAAGCTTTCCACGCCATCGAGCAGCTCCTGACCTTGAGTGATTTGTGTGGCGAGGTCCGGTAGTTGTACCGCTGGGCGGCGACGTCTGGGTTGCACGCGCTCAATCCAGACGCCGGGTGTTTTTTCGTGAAAGGTGGCGATCACTTTGCCGGTCAAGGGCGATTTCACATCCAGCAGGACCGGCTCTCCCGATGCCGAGGGACGCACTTCGCCCACAACCGTACCCTTGAAGCGTGTCTTGACCACTCGTTTACGCGATGCCGATGCGGGCTTTGACGGACCGGGCCGGGGTTCTACCGGCCGTTGTTCGCGCAGCAGTTGCGCCAGATTGGCTTCGGTGTCCTGCTGGAATTCACTGATCCGTGTACGTACGTGTTTGAACGGTTGCTCCAGAACCGCGTCCTTGTGGGTGAGGCTGAAGTCTTCAAAGGCCTGGTCGATAGCGGCAAACTGTTCGAGCATGCCGTTGAGGCCTTCGATACGTTCGCCTGCCGCCCAGGCACTGTTTTGCAGCATCAGTTCTTGCGAGGTCTGTATGACCAGGTTGGTGGTATCGAGCAAGCGCTCGAATGCGCCCCGGGCGTCGATCAGCGCGGCACTGTTTCCTTCTTTCAAGCAGACGTCGCGAGCCAGCGAAACCTGGAGCGCCTTGAGATCGTTAACACTGAAAGCGGGCAGTTTTGCCCGGTAGGTACTGGCCACTTCAGCAGCATTTCTACCGAGTCGACTCAAGTCATGGAGCCGCGATTGGGCAAACTCTATTTTGCCGATCACACCCTCGGTCAGGTCGACCATTTTCCGGTAGGTTGCAGAATTACCGGTCCCGCCTGTCGTTTCCTCGGCATCGAGCAGCGCCAGGGTTTCCCTCAAGGTCTGCGTAAACGTTGCATTGTGCTGATCGAGCCACGTCTGGTTGAAGAACAATTGAGTGCCGAGCATCTCGACCATGGCGGTTCGGTAGTTGGGCACCGTTTCGAGCAGGTTCAGCGACTTCAACTGCTCGATAGGGGCGGCGTATTCCTGGGTGCGGTGCTCGAGCTTCTCGAGGAACTGCGTTTGCGCGGCCGACAGTGCTTCGTCACCGACTGATTTTTTCATGGCGTTGTGGGCGTCCGTCAGCTCTGTACGTGCCCGCTCGCGTTCATTGTCAAACTCGGCCAGTTGCTTCTTGAGTTCGGCGATGCGTGCACGGTTTTGTTGCTTCAGTGCCTTGCGTCGGCTCGACAGACCGCCGCCGCGCAGGCGCAGGCGCGTGTCGACGAACCAGTCACCGCGTTGGTTGCTGATCAGTGCCGGACCGCTGCGAACGGGCTGCTGACGAGAGTCGATGATCGACACTTCGCCCGTGTCCTCGACGGCCACCTCGAACCAGCGCTCGCCCACCGGCGCATAAAAGGTGTTTTCCTTTCGATAGAGGTGGCGATAGACGCCGTTACCACTATCGGGCGGTGTGAGCTGTTCGGGTGGAGTGACCTTGAACTGATCCAGGGTTTTTGTCAGGTCCAAGGCCGCATCGGTTGCCACTGTCTGGCGATGTTGCACAGGAGGGGGCTCGCTGACGATGTCGGGTAATTGCACGACGGTCACAGGTTGTCGGGCCGGTTTTTCCTGTTGCTCGATCGCTTTTGCAATGGGCTTTTCCTGGACCCTGCGCGCAGGCGGATTACGCGTACTGGCGTGATGGGCAAGCACCATGGCCAGGGTCAGCAACAGGTCGGTCATGGCGGATTTCTGCTGCTGATAGTCGCCACTGTCGGCAGCATCGAGGGTTTGCTGCAAGTCATCCAGCACTTGCCAGATCCAGGCGGCCGTCCCGACGGTTCGACCAAGAAAGGGCAGCGCCGCATTGAGCAGCGTCCAGGCTGTACGCTTGAAAGTCGCCCAGCGATTTTGCGCGTTGGACAGCGATTGCCGTTGCGCCAGTTCGACCAGCGCATTGACGTTGGCCTTGTACAGGACGGCCAGGTAATTGCCGCTGAGAACCCGCGAGCCGAGGGAAATCGGGCCGCTCATTTGCAGGGAGGTCAGCGGGTCGCCCAGCAGTTGAGAAATGCTCCAGACCGAAGGTCGGTCACCGGTGAACACATAGTTGGCATAGTTGGCGCGGGCACCGTCCGGCAGCCAGGCGAGTACGGACTGGCGCAACGTCGGCGAGTGTTTGATGGTGTAGACCAGGTTGGCCGGCGTTGGATACTGGCTCAGCGGTTGTTCAAGCATTGGCCGGTAAAGCAGGCAAGGCCCCTTGTCCATCTGGCGGGGCCCGATCACGAACATGTTGGTCACTTCATCGGTGGCGCCACCGATGCGCCAGCCGGGCGCGAATGCCAGTGGGCGAATCACGATCTCCTGGCCATCCACCCAGCGATTGGCGTCGAGCACTTGCACCACGGCGGCGACATAGCGGTAACCGGTCTCGTCGATGCCGTGCTGCTTGCGAATCTTCAGCTGTAAGGCCAGCAGCGGTAACTCGACGCGCAAATGGCTGGTGAACAGGTTCTGACGCCGCAGGCTGTCCACGGGTTCGGCGAGCAGCTTGCTTTTGATCAGCGCCGGGTAGTGCTGGCCGATGTCGACGCGTGTAATCAGCTCCTCCAGATAGCTCACCGTCATCCACTGCGGCAGCGCGGCGGCGCTGGAACTGCGTACGAATTTGTTGCCTTGCGGCAGGGCAGTCAGGTTTTGCAGCGCCAGGTCGACCAGGCTCAGGGTGGTGCGCTCAGGGTCCACCGTTGGCACAAAGCTGCCCCAGACCACCACGCTGTCGACCACGATTTCGATGTCCGCCAGGTTCAGATGTGCGGCATCGGCATGTTGCGCGAGCATGGCTTCGCGCAGTCGATCCAGCGCAAATTCGCGGATCGGTTTGAGCCCGTCCAGAAAGGACTTCCCGGCGTTCTGATTGCGCACCGTCACCAGATCCATCAGATGACGGCTGTAAGCGGTGAGATCGGTGGATGACGCATCGGCCATCCAGTCTGGCAGCGATTGCTCGACCTGATTGAATCGCGAGGATGACTGTTTGTCCGTCGGGTCGAGCTCGTTGGTCGTACGGCTGACGTGGGGCGCCAGGTCCGGGTTTGCCGCCGCGGGTTCGTTGGCCAGCGCACCGATTGCATCGGCCTGCAGGGCTATCAGGTTGCACGCCAGGCGGTCGAAATAATTGCCCGGCGGTTCGATCAGGCGCCAATGCAGGACATTTCCCGGTACTTGCCCATCGGTGTCCGCCAGCAACGACGCGCCCAGTTCCTGCAAGGAGTCAAACGCCTGGAAGCCACGGGTGATGGTGTGAGTGAGAACCAGAGTACGGCTACCCAGCGTCCCGATCAGTACCGCCGTGTCGACGATGTTAATGTGCGTCGAAGCCGCGCCGCTTTGGCCGTCCAGGTCAATCAGGCAGGCGCGTGACTGATAAGGGTCATGCGCACGACGTGCGTTTTTGTCCGGGTAGGCGAAAAGCTTGCCGGCCATGGCGTGCTGGTCGCTGTCCCAGTCCGGGTTGGCTTCGATGTTCCATAGGTCGCGCAAGGATTTGGACAGTGCCTGCCAGCGTGGAGCCGATGCGCGGGTGAACTGGTTCCAGTAATCGACTTGTTGCTCTTGAAACGCGACAAACAGCAGTGGCGCCAACTCATTGAGCAGGCGACCGATGGCATCGATGCTGACGGGCAGTTGCGCCGGTGTCTGCACCTGGGGTTGCAACGTTAGGTAGTGCTCGCCGTCGAGGTAGACCACGGGCGTTCGCGCTACGCCATGGCGCACCAGTGCGTCTGTCAGTGACTCGAAGCGCCTTGACCCAGGCTCGACACTGCCATTGTGCAAGATCCAGGTCGGCGTCACCACCATGGCCAGGCGGGGATCGATTTGCAAATTCGGGTACAGCGCTTTCAGGGCTGGTTGCAGCGCATGTGTGGCGACTTCCCTGATCGAGGGGCCGGTTACCAATTGGGTGAGAAGGGCATCTTGATCAGAGGGGAGGCTGGTTTCAGACGAAGGGCTGGAGGTACTTGTCATGGTCACATCCTTTGTGAGGGTAGCAGGCACCGTGGAAGGTTCGGTGCGCGGTCCATTGCAAAGTAGCGACGGGTATAGCGGCGTTGGCGGTAAATAAATATCGCGGGCAAAAAAAAGACCTGCGCAAGCGCAGGTCAGGATAAACCCGCGTCGGCTATCAGGTGCCCGACTTGATCTTGGTCCAGGCCCGGGTCCGCGCGCGCTCGGCATCGCGCGGCAGCGGTTGCAGGGTGTAGAGCGTACCCATCGCCGCATCGGTCGGGTACAGGTTCGGGTTGTTGCGGATTGCCGGGTCGACCAGTTCCGTGGCGTCCTTGTTCGGGTTTGGGTAACCGACAAAGTCACTGACCGGTGCAATCACCTGCGGCTGTAGCAGGTAGTTGATGAATGTGTAGGCGTCTTCGGGGTTTTTCGCCCCCTTCGGAATCGCCAGCATGTCGAACCAGATCGGCGCGCCTTCCTTCGGCAAACGCATGTCGACGACCACCCCATTCTTGGCTTCCTTGGCGCGATTGGCGGCTTGCGAGAAGCTGCCGGAATAGCCGACTGCGACACAGATGTCACCGTTGGCAATGTCAGCCATGTACTTGGACGAGTGGAAGTAGGTGATGTACGGACGGATCTTCATCAGCAGTGCTTCAGCCTTGTCATAGTCCGCAGGCTTCTTGCTGTTGGGGTCCAGGCCGAGGTGTTGCAGGGCCAGCGGCAGGATCTCCGAGGGCGAGTCGAGCAGGGCGACACCGCACTGCTTGAGCTTGCTGATGTTCTCTTCCTTGAAGATCAGGTCCCAGCTGTCTACCGGCGCGTCGGCGCCCAGGGCTGCCTTGACCTTGTCCGGGTTGAAGCCGATCAGGATGGTCCCGTACATGTACGGCACGGCAAATTTGTTGCCCGGGTCGTTGGCTTCGATCAGCTTCATCAGCTTGGGATCGAGGTGGTTCCAGTTCGGCAGCTTGCTGCGGTCCAGGGGCTGGAATACGCCGGCTTCGATTTGCTTGGCGAGGAACACGTTGGACGGCACCACCACGTCGTAGCCGGAGTTGCCGGTCAGCAGCTTGGCTTCCAGTGCTTCGTTGGTGTCGAAGATGTCGTAGACCAGTTTGGTCTGGGCGTTCTGAGCCTTGAAGTCTTCCAGGGCCTTGGGGGTGATGTAGTCGAACCAGTTGTAGACGCGCAGGGTTCGCTCTTCAGCGTGGGCGGCGCCACTGAGCACCGTGGCGCACAGCGCTGGAAAAATAAAACGCTTAAGACTTTTCATTCTTCTACTTCCTCATCAAGCGCTTTCAAAACCTTCGAGAACGTTCACGGCATTGATGCCGATTTCTTCCACGGCATAGCCGCCTTCCATGACGAACAGCGTGGGTTTGCCGAGCGCCGCGATGCGCTTGCCCATGGCCAGGTAATCCGGGCTGTCGAGTTTGAATTGCGAGATCGGATCATCCTTGAAGGTATCGACGCCAAGGGACACCACGACGATGTCGGCGCCATAGCTTTCGATCTCTTTACAGGCTTGTTCCAGCGCTGCGCTCCAGGTATCCCAGCCTGAACCGGCGGCCAACGGGTAGTTGAAGTTGAAGCCTTCACCGGCGCCTTCGCCGAGTTCGTCTTCATAGCCTAGGAAGAACGGGAACTCGGCTTCCGGGTGACCGTGGATCGAGGTGAACAGCACATCGCTTCGCTCGTAGAAAATCGACTGGGTGCCGTTGCCGTGGTGGTAATCGACGTCGAGGATCGCGACTTTTTTGTGGCCCTGATCGAGGAACGCCTGGGCAGCGATGGCGGCGTTGTTGAGGTAGCAATAACCACCCATCAAATCGCTGGCGGCGTGGTGTCCCGGTGGACGGCACAGGGCGAAAGCAGAACGGGCGCCGCGCTGGATTTCAGCTTGGGCGGTGAGCGCGACTTGTGCTGCGCTGTACGCCGCTTGCCAGGTGCCGGCGGTGATCGGGGCGCCGCCGTCGAAGCTGTAATAGCCGAGTTGGCCGTGCAGGCTGGTCGGTTTGATCGGGCGCAAGGTGCGTGCAGGCCAGGTGTAGGGCAGCAGGTCACCGTCGGTGTTGAACTCGGTCCAGCGTGCCCAGGCACCTTTGAAGAAATCGAGGTAGTCGCGGCTGTGAATGCGGGCGATGGGTTCAAGACCAAAATCCTTTGGCGCTTCGACTGGGCCAAGGTTTTGGTTCTGCACGCGTTGCAGCACATGATCGGCGCGCGATGGCATCTCGAAGCACGGCTTGAGCTGGCCGTCGATGAGTTCGCAGCGGCCATGGTGCAGGTGGTGATCGTCAGAGTAGATCGTCAGCATTTGTTGTTCTCCGCAGGGCTGATTCGGTTGCCCCCAGTGTTGCGGCGCACGGCGAATCGGAGAACGGCAGGAAAGGCCAAAAGGGGATCGATATGGCCAAAACATTTGACCGAAATTCGCCCCTTGATAATGCGGAGCTCTCGCGGCCGCCTTCGCGAGCAAGCTCGCTCCCACAGGTGAGCCTCAGTGCCCGCGATTTTTTTGTAAGTCGCATACCCCTTGTGGGAGCGAGCTTGCTCGCGATGGCGGCAGATCGGTCACTACAGCCCTCAGGGCCGGAACTGACTCGGCGCCACACCACTCCAGCGCACAAAGGCATGGCGAAAACTCGCGGTCTCGCTGAAGCCCAACGCTTCGGCAATCTGATAGATCGGCAATTGATCCTCGCAAAGCATTTGCTTGGCCTGCTCGAAGCGCAGTTCGTCGAGCAGCTCCTGGTAGCTGCAACCCATGTCCTTGAGATGCCGGCGCAAGGTCCGCGCCGAACAGTTCATTTGCTCGGCCAGCCCCTCCAGCCCGGGCGCGGCATTCAGTTGCGCGCTGAGCAATTGGCGGATCCGTCCCAACCAGGCCTGTCGCCCGGTGAACTCGATGTTCTGTTTGCGGCAGCGTTCGGCCATGGCTTGATGGGTGATGACATCGGCCAGCGGCAATGGTTGGTCGAGCCAGCGCTTGTCGAAAGCGAAGGCGTTGTTGCGTGCTCCGAAGTGCACTGGGCAGTTGAAGTGTTCGGCGTAGGTTGCTTCGTAGTCGGGCGCGGCATGTTCGAAGCGTGCGCCGAGCAAGGGCAGGGGATGGCCGAGCAGGTCGTCGCAGGTGACTTTCAGCGACACCAGGCAGAACTCGGCATTGAACACCGCCATGGCGGGGCTCTCGCGGTAATCGGCGGCGGCGAACCAGATGCGCTCGCCATCGTCTTCAAGGCTCAGTTCGAAAAGTGTTCCCAGCAGCGCCGGATAGCGCATCGCCAGACGCAAAGCGTCACCGAAGGTGGCACTGGTGAGCAGGGCGTAACCGAGCATGCCGTAGCAGGAGACGTGCATCCGCCGGCCCAGTTCCAGGCCGATGTCACGCTTGAGCGCGACGGCGTTGGCACAGACCTGCATTTCCTGATTGGTGGTGATGCGCGTGTCGGCACGGTTCAGATCCGCCGCACTGATGCCGCTTCCGGCCAGCAGTGCTTCGCTGGACAAGCCTTGTGCCTTGAAGGCATCGAGTACCAGGGAGACGGCATTGAGGGTGGTGAGGTGGGAGTGGAGCATAAGGACTTCCAGCCTTGGGATAGCTGGAACACAGCAAGTTATATGCCGAGCGCTGGAAACTGCAGGAGCGAGCCCGCTCGCGAAAAGCCTGAGAGCGCCGCGGGGTGCCAGGCTCCCGGCGTTATCGTTAACGACCATCGCGAGCGAGCTCGCTCCTACACGTGGTGTGGTGTGTCAGCTCAATTCGCCGCAGAGGTCGAGTTCAACGAGACGGCGAACCTCGGCAGCTTCGAGTCCGGCTCCCAGCAAGCCATGCAACTTGCCAAACGCCGCCTCACGGGTCATGCCACCACCGGACAGCACGCCAACGCCACGCAGGCGGCTGCCTGCCTCATACACATCGAGCTTCACGCCACCTTCATGGCATTGGGTAACGGCAACCACCACCACGCCGTTGTCCCGTGCACGGCCGAGGCTGGCGAGGAACTCTGGATTGTCGCTCGGCCCGGTGCCACTGCCGTAGCACTCCAGCACCAGACCCTGAATGCCGCTGTCGAGCAAACCATCCAGCACCTCGGCGCTAATGCCGGGAAACAGCGGCAATACCGCGACCTTCGCCAATTGCTTCGGCTGGTTGTAGTTCAGTTGTGCCGGAATCGAGGCCGCTTTCACACCGCCGCCCTGACGCACCAGTCGCTTGAAGGGATGACGGCCAAAACTGCGCACCTTGGCGCAACGGGTCGGGTCCAGCAGTTCGCCATGGAAGTACAGATGCACGCCCGGCGCCAGGCCTTGGCCCAGCGCAACCAGCGCGCCGCCGAGGTTTTCCCAGGCGTCGCTGTCAGTTACACCTGCCGGCAGCATCGAGCCGGTGAAGCACACGCGGGCATGCAGGCCGAGCAACTGGAAACTCATCGCGGCCACGCTGTAGGCCAGGGTGTCGGTACCATGTAGGATCAGCACGCTGTCGCAGCCCTGAACATCCACCGCATCGACCACCGCTTCACGCAACTGCTGCCAGTACGTCGGGGTCATGTTGGCACTGTCGATCAGCGGCGACATTTCACGGAAACGCCATTGCGGTACCACCAGTTCAGGCTGGCTGTGCAGATAGTCGCGCATCCGCGCTTCGAAACCGGACGCCGGGGCCAGGCCGTTGGCGCTCGCCTGCATGCCGATGGTGCCACCGGTGTAGAGCACCATGACGTGCTGGGCGGCGGGGTAGGTCGACGAATTCATGAAGATTCTCCGAAAGGAAGAGTTCCTGTGGGAGCGAGCTTGCTCGCGATAGCGGTATGTCAGACATCGCTATGTTGACTGACAGTGCGCCATCGCGAGCAAGCTCGCTCCCACAGTTTTTCGAACTTTAACTGACGGGCGCACGCGATGCGCCCGTCATTTACCTGTCAGCGTTGCGCTGCGGGTACGCCTTGCGGCTCAACTTCAGTCTTGCCGACAGCGGCAGGCGGGTTGGCCGGCCACGCCTGGCGATCCAGATCCAGATCCGGGAACTTGGCGGAGTCGAACACCGGAGTCTTGATCCCGGCGGCGCGTTGGTCATCGTAGTCACGCAGGATGCGCATGCCGACCTTGAACAGCAGGAAGAGCGCGATCAGGTTGACGAACGCGAGCATGGTCATGGTGATGTCGGCGAAAGCGAACACGGTGCCGAGGTTTTCGATGGCGCCCCAGAAAATCAGCACCAGTACCAGCGCGCGATAGCCCATCAGCGCTTTGCGGTTTTCACCGATCAAAAAGCGCAGGTTGTTCTCACCCAGGTAGTAGTTGTAGAGGATCGAGGTGAACACGAACAACGCCAGGGCTACGGAGATGAACATCCGGCCCCAGTCACCGACCACGGCGGCCAGCGAGTTCTGGGTCAGGGCAATGCCGTCGCCTTCGAAGCCAGGGGTGTAGAAACCGGAGAGCAGAATCAGCAACGCGGTGCAGGTGCAGATCACGAAGGTATCGAGGAACACGCTGAACGCTTGGACCACGCCTTGCGCCACCGGGTGTTCGACCGCTGCAACCGCCGCCACGTTAGGTGCACTGCCCAGACCTGCTTCGTTGGCGAACACGCCACGCTTCACGCCCATGATAATGGCGCTGCCGATCAGGCCACCGAAAGCCTGGTCCAGACCGAAGGCGCTCTTGACGATGGTCATCAGCATGTCCGGCACCTGGTCGAACTGCAGCACGATCACGTAGATGGTCACGCCGATGTACGCCAGGGTTTTCACCGGCACCAACAGGTCGGCGACCTTGGCGATGCGCTTGATCCCGCCGATGAACACCAGACCCAGCAGTACGGCCAGGCCGATGCCGGTGTAAGTGGTGTCGAGGCCGAACGCGTTGTTCAACGAGTGCGTTACAGCGTGGGCTTGCAGGCCGTTGAAGGCGAAGCCGAACGTCACCAGCAACAGGAACGCCATCAGCATGCCCAACCAGCGTTTTTGCAAACCGTGCTGGATGTAATAGGACGGGCCACCGCGGAACTGGCCCTCGGAATCGCAGCGCTTGTAGAGCTGGCCGAGGGAGCATTCGAAGAAGCTGCTGGACATGCCGACCAGCGCGGTCACCCACATCCAGAACACCGCACCTGGGCCACCGAGGGTCACGGCAATGCCGACACCGGCGATGTTGCCCGCACCGACGCGGCCGGCGAGGCTGAGCATCAGGGCCTGGAACGAGCTCAGTTGCCCGGCGCTGCTTTTGAGGCTGTCGCGGAACACCGCGAACATATGGAAGAAGTGACGCAATTGAACGAAACGCGAGCGGATCGTGAAGTAGCTACCGAGCCCGACAATGAGCACGATCAGTACTTTCCCTGAGAGGAAGTCGTTAATGACTTCGAGCATGGATTATTCCTCGCTGTTTTTTGTGTAGGCAACAATGCTGGCCGGACAGACACATCGAGTTACACCCCTTGGCGCACGGCACAATGGGCGGTACGAAGTTCGTCCCGGTTTCATATCGCGGGTTTGTTATTAGTTCGGGTTTCGCATGGGTTGTGGCCTCGCTACCGACGACCGCTCATGCGAAGAGGGGCGGCACTATACCGATGACAGTGCCGTCCGTCTGCACGGTTGTGGTGCATGCGGTGAAACGAAGCCTTTGAAACACCTGACATTTTTGCTGTCAGGCTATGTGGGAACTGCTCTTGGTGGGAGCGGGCTTGCTCGCGAAAGCGGTGTATCAGACACGTCATTGTTGAATGTGCCACCGCCTTCGCGAGCAAGCCCGCTCCCACATTGGTCAGTCCCCAGACATACGGTTTTCACTGGCAAATGGTTAAAAAAAAGGGCCTGGGGACTAAATCCCCAAGCCCTCAAAAGGTGAGAGGTGTCTAGTCCCTCGACCTGGTGAGCGGTGCTACAAGTAACGCGTCGGGTTATGCCTTCAGAGGCACCAGACGCGGAGCAATCATGTTTTCCGGGCGCAGGATGTCGGCGAGCATGGCTTCGTCGAGCAGACCTTCTTCGCGCACCAGTTCCAGCACGCCACGGCCGCTTTCAAGGGCGAGGCCGGCGATACGGGTGGCATTTTTGTAGCCGATGTACGGGTTCAGCGCGGTGACCAGGCCGATCGAGTGCTCGACCAGTTCACGGCAGCGTGCTTCGTTGGCGGTGATGCCGACGATGCAGTGCTCGCGCAGCATGTCCATGGCACGTTGCAGCAGGCGGATCGAGTCGAAGATCTTGAAGGCGATCAGCGGCTCCATCACGTTCAGCTGCAGTTGGCCGCCTTCGGCTGCCATGGTCAGTGCCAAGTCGTTACCGATGACCTGGAACGCTACCTGGTTCACAGCTTCCGGGATGACCGGGTTGACCTTGCCGGGCATGATCGAGCTGCCTGGCTGACGCGCCGGCAGGTTGATTTCGTTGATGCCGGTGCGTGGGCCGCTGGACAGCAGGCGCAGGTCGTTACAGATCTTCGACAGCTTGACCGCGGTGCGCTTGAGCATGCCGGAGAACAGCACGAAGGCGCCCATGTCGGAAGTCGCTTCGATCAGGTCGGCCGCTGGCACCAGCGGTTGACCGCTGATCAGTGCCAGGCGCTGTACCGCCAGTGCTTGATAACGTGGGTCGGCGTTGATGCCGGTACCGATCGCGGTGCCACCCAGGTTCACTTCAGTCAGCAGTTCCGGGGCCAGCGTCTTCAGACGGGCCAGGTCTTCGCCCATGGTGGTGGCGAAGGCACGGAATTCCTGGCCGAGGGTCATTGGCACGGCGTCTTGCAGTTGAGTACGGCCCATTTTCAGGACGTGATCGAATTCTTTGCCCTTGGCCGCAAACGCCTGAATCAGGCTGTCGAGGCTGGCCAGCAGGGTGTCGTGACCGAGCAGCAGACCCAGGCGGATCGCCGTTGGGTAAGCGTCGTTGGTCGACTGCGCCATGTTGACGTCGTCGTTCGGGTGCAGGTACTGGTACTCGCCTTTCTGGTGACCCATTGCTTCCAGAGCAACGTTGGCGATCACTTCGTTGGCGTTCATGTTGGTGGAGGTACCGGCGCCACCTTGAATCATGTCGACCACGAACTCTTCGTGGAAATCACCGCGGATCAATCGGGCACAGGCTTCGCTGATGGCGGCGTGCTTGGCTTCGCTCAGGTGACCCAACTCACGGTTGGCGTCAGCAGCGGCCTGTTTAACCATGGCCAGACCGACAACCAGTTTCGGGTAGTGCGAAATCGGAACGCCCGAAAGGCGGAAGTTATTCACCGCTCGCAGGGTCTGGATACCGTAATACGCTTGAGCCGGTACTTCGAGGGCGCCAAGCAGGTCATTTTCTGTGCGGAATGATGCAGCGGAGGACATGATAGAAATCATCTCAATATGGACCCGGTCTGTGCCGGAACGCTGTGAATGCTAGGCTTGTGTAGAATTTTGGGCCAATGCTGTTAAACACTAGGCTATGCATATTCGGCATAATGCCCGTGTGACGCCGGCTTGACGGCGAACGTGTGACCTAAATTGGTGCGTGTCCGGGAGGACGTGATGAATCTGGAAAGCAAATGGCTGGAGGACTTCAGTGCCCTGGCCGCCACCCGCAGTTTCTCCCAGGCCGCCGAGCGGCGTTTTGTGACGCAGCCGGCGTTCAGTCGGCGAATCCGCAGCCTTGAAGCCGCGTTGGGGCTGACCCTGGTCAACCGTTCGCGCACGCCGGTGGAGCTGACGGCGGCAGGGCAATTGTTTCTGGTCACCGCGCGCACCGTGGTCGAACAGCTGGGCGAAGTATTGCGCCATCTGCATCACTTGGAGGGCGGGCAGGGCGAAGTGATGCAGGTCGCTGCCGCGCACTCCCTGGCGCTCGGTTTCTTTCCGCGCTGGATCGCGCAGTTGCGCAACGAAGGTTTGAACATCGCCACGCGGCTGGTGGCGACCAACGTCGGTGACGCCGTGCATGCCTTGCGCGAAGGCGGCTGCGATCTGATGCTGGCGTTCTATGACCCGGATGCGGCAATGCAGATGGACCCCGAAATCTTCCCCTCGCTACACCTTGGCCACACCGAGATGCTGCCGGTCTGCGCGGCAGACGCCGAGGGCAAGCCGCTGTTCGATCTGGAAGGCGAGGGCAGCGTGCCGCTGTTGGCCTACAGCGCCGGTGCGTTCCTCGGTCGTTCGGTGAACATGTTGCTGCGCCAACGGGCGCTGCGCTTCACCACCATCTACGAAACTGCGATGGCCGACAGCCTGAAAAGCATGGCTCTTGAAGGCCTGGGCATTGCCTGGGTGCCACAACTGAGCGTGCGTGCCGAACTGGCGCGCGGTGAACTGGTGGTCTGCGGAGGGCCGCAATGGCATGTGCCGCTGGAAATTCGTCTCTACCGCTGCGCCCTTGTGCGCAAGGCTAATGTGCGGTTGTTGTGGCGCAAACTGGAAGGCGGAGCGGCGGGTTCTGCTTCCTGAGGGCGAAGCGTGATCAAGGCCAATCGAGTTGGCCTTGATCTGTCGAAAACGGCGTCAATCAGATCAAGGGTACTGATTGAGGTAATTGCGAATGTTCTCTTCGTTTTTCTTGCTGAAGGTAAAAGCTGACTTGCATGCAGTTTTGTACATTATCGATTTGTAGGTTCCGTAGTAGGTCGAAACGTTTTCATCGCTGTCTTCATGAGCAGCGTTAAGCATATGCCCAACCTCATGGGATGCAGTTAATTTCGATGTAATCGAGGCAATACCCATCACACCCGGTTGTTGAGCAACACCCAGCGTAGTTTTATTGATGTCGTCGCGCGTTAATAGCAAATACAAATCGATGGAGGCATCGTAAGTGGTGCGATCTTGATTTCCCAGATGGGTAAGAAGAGCATCCTGAAATTTATCCATCAAGCGCTCAATATTATCCGACTTATAGTTGAAGCTGCTTAATGTTAGGGCGTCTGAAGGTTGTATTAAAATAACGTCCATTGTGCGGCCTGAGATTCGGGAGACCGTATCTGCCAGCCAGTCGAAATAATCTTGGTGGAGCAAGTCTTCGTTAATGCCTTTCAGATCTTCGTGCAGGAAGACGTTAAGCTTGATCGGTCGTTTTGACATAATATAATCCATTGGTTTTTCAAATCATAAATGGCTCGAGTTGAAATTGGGGGGTGCGTTGAAGTTTCAATACAGGCTGTCTACATAGTCCTTGATGCGCTTTCGATTTGCATCGCTAAATACCATGCAATTCGACCTGAGCTGCAGGGCTGGGAGCATGAAGGTTTCGCACCACCAACCGTTGTACAAAACTTCGCCATCTTCATGATCGGCGTTGAAGGTGTGCCCCAGTTCATGGCCGACCCCTTGCTTGAAATCAAGAGACGCAATGGCGGCTCTTCCCGGTTGTGCATCCGCGATACCTCCAACGCCTCCGAATAAGGGATGGCCGTTAATCATATCGTTAGTGATCAAAAGCACTCTGTCGTTGCGAGATATTCGAAATTCCTTATCATCATTTCTTTTCTTTCTGTATTGCCAGGCAAGTTCTCTCCATTCCTTTATTACTTTCTCCCGGTCGGAACTTCTGTATTTGAAGTTACTGTATGGGGCTATGTGTTCATCAAAAACCACATGGGCCTTGCGGCCGGTGATGCTTTGAAACTCTTCAATGAAAGGATGAATGTAATCACCATGTATGCTGTCTCTTTTCGACTTCGGTATGTCGTCATGGAAGATGAAGTAAATCCGAATTGGATCGAGACGGTCATCTTTCAATGGCGGGCTGTCGTTAGCGTGAATATTGAGGCTCAAAAGTAATGCAGCTATAAAAGTCATGAATTTCATCAACGGGTTTTGCATTTCGATATCTCATTGTGAATCCGCCTTCAAACTATGTGAGGGGATTTGACGTATCTATAAATAGGTTGGGGCGATTATTAAAAATAACTGTCGTGCAGTTATATATCATCCGGCGCATGGGTTTGCTTTTGATAGTGTTTTAAATAGTATTGCGCAGGGCAGTGATCGAAGTTTATTGGTTTGAAGTTGTTAGTGATCTTCGAGGCTTCATTACTAACTAAAATTCTTGACCTTAAAATCAATAAACCGCTGTTTGGCCCCAGATGACAGATGGTCGCGACAGGGGCTGTTTATCTGTCGTATTGCGGTATACTGCGCGGCCTTCGGCCGGTTACGACCGGCCATAATTCGTACAATCAAGCCACGCATCCTGCGTGGCTTGTTGTTTTTTGATGCGCCTGCGGGCGCCCAGAGAGAAGAGGCACGACGATGAGTGCACTGGTTGGCGTGATCATGGGCTCCAAGTCCGATTGGTCCACCCTTAGCCACACCGCCGATATGCTGGAAAAGCTCGGCATCCCCTACGAGGTGAAAGTGGTTTCTGCCCACCGCACCCCGGACCTGCTGTTCCAGTACGCTGAAGAAGCCGAGGCGCGTGGCATCGAGGTGATCATCGCCGGTGCCGGTGGCGCGGCCCATTTGCCTGGCATGTGTGCGGCCAAGACCCACCTGCCGGTGCTGGGCGTACCAGTACAATCGGCAATGCTGTCGGGCGTTGATTCGCTGCTATCCATTGTGCAGATGCCGGCGGGCATTCCGGTCGCCACCCTGGCCATCGGCAAGGCGGGCGCGATCAACGCGGCGCTGCTGTCGGCGAGTATCCTTGGCGCCAAGCACCCGCAGTTCCACGCGGTGCTGAAAACCTTCCGTGCTGAGCAGACAGACAGCGTCCTGGACAATCCAGACCCACGCATCGCCTGAGGTTGTTGACGATGAAGATCGGTGTAATCGGTGGCGGCCAGTTGGGTCGCATGTTGGCGCTGGCGGGCACTCCGCTGGGCATGAACTTCGCTTTCCTGGACCCGGCTCCGGATGCTTGCGCAGCCGCGTTGGGCGAACACCTGCGAGCCGATTACGGCGATCAGGATCACCTGCGCCAGCTGGCCGATGAAGTCGATCTGGTGACCTTCGAGTTCGAAAGCGTTCCGGCCGAGACCGTGGCCTTCCTGTCGCAATTCGTCCCGGTCTACCCGAGCGCCGAAGCGCTGCGCATCGCCCGCGATCGTTGGTTCGAGAAGAGCATGTTCAAGGACCTGGGGATTCCTACCCCGGCGTTCGCCGACATTCAGTCCCAGGCTGACCTGGACGCCGCCGTGGCTTCCATCGGCCTGCCGGCAGTGCTGAAGACCCGTACTTTGGGTTACGACGGCAAGGGTCAGAAAGTCCTGCGCACGCCAGAAGATGTGGTTGGCACCTTTGCCGAGCTGGGCAGCGTGGCCTGTCTGCTGGAAGGCTTCGTGCCGTTCACCGGTGAAGTCTCGCTGATCGCCGTGCGTGCCCGCGACGGTGAAACCCGCTTCTATCCGCTGGTACACAACACCCACGACAGCGGCATCCTCAAGCTGTCCGTGGCCAGCACCGATCACCCGCTGCAAGCCTTGGCCGAAGACTACTCCAGCCGTGTGCTCAAGCAACTGGATTACGTGGGCGTGATGGCGTTCGAGTTCTTTGAAGTCGACGGCGGCCTCAAGGCCAACGAAATCGCCCCGCGAGTGCACAACTCCGGGCACTGGACCACCGAAGGCGCCGAGTGCAGCCAGTTCGAAAACCACCTGCGGGCCGTTGCCGGTCTGCCGTTGGGTTCGACGGCCAAGGTCGGCGAAAGCGCGATGCTCAACTTCATCGGCAAAGTGCCAGAGACCGAGAAGGTCCTGACCATCGCCGATTGCCATCTGCATCACTATGGCAAGGCGTTCAAGGTCGGTCGCAAGGTCGGTCACGCCAACCTTCGTTGTGCAGACCGCGAGACGCTGACGGCCCAGATTCTAAAGGTTGAAGCACTGATAGCCGAATAGTATTTATGTGCAACGGTGGAACCTTCAGGTTGCACCGTTCTCTCATGGCAGGTCACGAAAGTCTGACTAGGCTTTCCAATAGCGACTTCATTGAGAGGGGAATGCCATGGGAATTATCGGAACCATCTTTATCGGCTTGATCGTCGGTCTGCTGGCACGGTTCCTGAAACCGGGCGATGACAGCATGGGCTGGATCATGACGATCCTGCTCGGCATCGGCGGTTCGCTGGCGGCCACTTACGGCGGTCAAGCCCTGGGCATCTATCAGGCCGGCCAAGGCGCAGGTTTCATCGGTGCGCTGGTGGGCGCCGTTGTGTTGCTGGTGATCTACGGCCTGGTCAAAAAGAACTGATCCAGGCGACAAAGTCCTCTCGGCCGCACAAGCCGGGAGGGCTAGAATGCTCGGCGTTTCCTGATCCTTCCTATACCGAGCACCTTCATGCGCCGTCTTCTGCTGACTCTACTTTTGTTGGGAACGGGCCTTGCCCATGCCGGTGAACTGCCGGAAACCGACTGGCTCGAATTGATGCCCAAGTCGGACCAGAAGGCCCTCGAGGCCATGCCTGAAATCGACCACAACTCCCCTGAAGCCAATGGCACTTTCACCGACAAGGGTGGGATGAAGCAGGCCAAAGGCTTACCGGCGGTGATGTACTCGACCAAGACCGTTGCGTCGATGAACGACAAGAACATCCGCATTGGCGGTTACCCCGTGCCGCTGGAGTCCGATGCCAAGGGCCGCAGTACGTTGTTCTTCCTGGTGCCGTACCCGGGCGCGTGCATCCACGTGCCGCCGCCGCCGCCCAACCAACTGGTGCTGGTGCGCTATCCAAAGGGCCTGAAACTGAACGATATCTACACGCCGCTGTGGGTCACCGGCACGCTGAAGGTCGAGAAGGTCAGCAATGACTTGGCGGATGCGGCGTATGCGCTGGATGCGGCGACGGTACGGGTGGTGAAAGAGTCGGATTTGTAACGCGCCGTCAGATGGCATGGCACAAAAAACTGTGGGAGCGAGATTGCTCGCGATGAGGCCATAACATTCAACATTTATGTTGCCTGTTACGCCGCCATCGCGAGCAAGCTCGCTCCCACATTGGTTTTGTGGTGTTGCTTAGAGCGGCTTGCTACCGACGCTCACACCCAGGGTATGGCTGGCCCCTGGTTTCAGGTTCACCACATCGTCCATCACGTTCGCCGTCTCGATGCACAGCATGCGCTGCCAACCGTCGTCGGCCATGTCGCTGAACGCGGCGGCGCGGTCGATCCATGGGTTCCAGATCACCGCGGTGCGCGAGCCCATGCTGGTCAGTTCGATGCGTCGCTCCCAGGCCGGATCGACGATGCTCAGCAGTGGCGGGGCATCGAGATAGATGCGGTCGGTTTCGCCGGTAAAACGCAGATCACCGCTCTGGGTTACGGTTTTCCAGTTATCCAGGGTTTCGATGTATTTGAGACCGCCCACACCTTCGACATGCACCTCGCGCACATCGCTGACGGCAAAATAGCTGTGCAGCGCCTGGCTGATGCTGACGGTTTCAGCGCCCCGGTTATGGCTGGTCAGGTGGATGTGCAACTGCTCGTCCAGGCGAATGCTCAGCGTCAAGTCCACCTGGTGCAGCCAGCCAGGAAAGCCGCCGTCGGGGTAGGGCAGGAGGAATTCGACTTTCAGGCTTTCGCCTTCGGCTTCGATGCCGCCCAGCTCCCAATCCATCGCTCGCACGAAGCCGTGAGCCGACGGCGCTTCATTGCTGACGCGCATCGCCTGCACGCTTTGCGGGTTACGGTCGAAGACGCCGAACCACGGCCAGCACACCGGCACGCCGGCACGGATGCTCTTGCCGGTCTTGAACACGGCCTCGTCATTGAGCCAGATCAGCGGCGGCTGGCCGGCCAGTTGATAGCTGAGGATGTGCGCGCCTTGCTGGGCCACCAGTAATTCAGCCTGACCGTGGCGAATTCGCCAGCAGTTCAGTTCATCCAGTTTTACGGCTTCAACATTGGGCGTGCTCATGGGACAGCTCTCGATCAGTAACGTGGACGACTATCGACCGCAAAACGGCTACCAGGTTTAGAAGTTCTTTCAGCGAGCCCGGGGCGGAACCGAACGGGTGCGACCGCTGCCGTCGATGGCAACGAACACAAACACCGCTTCGGTTACTTTACGCCACTCGCTGGACAGTGGGTCGTCGCTCCAGACCTCGACCATCATCTTGATCGAGCTGCGGCCGATTTCCAGGGCCTGGGTATAAAAGGAGAGCTGAGCGCCCACCGCCACCGGAACCAGAAACGCCATGCGGTCGATTGCAACGGTAGCAACGCGTCCGCCGGCGACCTTGCTGGCCATCGCGGTGCCTGCCAAATCCATCTGCGCCACCAGCCAGCCGCCGAAAATATCGCCAAAGCCGTTGGTTTCGCGTGGGAGCGCGGTGATTTGCAAGGCCAGGTCGCCTTGCGGGATCGGATCTTCTTGTTCGAGTTCTATCATGCCGGGGGGCCTCTGACCCGTGACTCTTCGTTGGTATTGCTGGTGGTAGCCGTCTTCGGGAAAAACGATTCAGCACCGAACATACTACGTTCGTCACGTTTTCCATCAGGCGCCTAAAGGGAAACTCTGCGAAATCGCCTATGAACCTGACAGGCGCTTTCGCACAGCAACCCCTCAAAAACCGGAGCAGGCTTTGAGTATATCGGTCGGTAGACTCCGCGACGACCGTCCGGTTCTCATTTTGACTGTCAAAAACGCACCTCTATGTGCTTTTTCGAACAATTTGCTATCGTGCCGGACCTGCCCAAACCTCAGCCAGCGTTGTTGAGGTAGCAGATCCGACTATAAGAGAAGCCCTTGCCATGACCACAGCGCCCTCGAGCATCGCGCAGCCAGACCAACCCGCACGTCCGCTGACCCGCAACGACTACAAGACTCTATCGCTGTCTGCCCTGGGCGGCGCGCTGGAGTTCTACGATTTCATCATCTTCGTGTTTTTCGCTACGGTGGTGGGCAAGTTGTTCTTCCCGGCGGACATGCCTGAATGGCTACGCCTGATGCAGACCTTCGGCATCTTCGCCGCCGGCTACCTGGCGCGGCCGCTGGGCGGCATCGTGATGGCGCACTTCGGTGACCTGCTGGGCCGCAAGAAAATGTTCACTCTGAGCATTTTCATGATGGCGGTGCCGACCTTGATCATGGGTTTGCTGCCGACTTATGCACAGATCGGCATGTGGGCGCCGATCCTGTTGCTGCTGATGCGGGTGATCCAGGGCGCGGCCATTGGCGGTGAAGTGCCGGGTGCATGGGTCTTCGTTTCCGAACACGTGCCGCAACGGCATATCGGCTATGCCTGCGGGACCCTGACCAGCGGCCTGACGGCGGGCATCCTGCTCGGTTCGCTAGTCGCCACGGCGATCAACAGTATCTACACCCCGGTGGAAGTAGCGGATTACGCCTGGCGAATTCCGTTCCTGCTGGGTGGCGTGTTCGGTCTGTTCTCGGTGTACCTGCGTCGCTGGCTGCACGAAACCCCGGTGTTCGCCGAGCTGCAACAGCGCAAGGCCCTGGCCGAAGAAGTGCCGCTGCGTGCGGTGTTGCGTGACCATCGTGGCGCCATCGCCATTTCGATGCTGCTGACCTGGCTGCTGTCGGCCGCCATCGTGGTGTTGATCCTGATGACACCGACTGTGTTGCAGACGGTCTATCACTTCTCGCCAACCACGTCCCTGCAGGCGAACAGCGTGGCGATCGTGTTCCTGAGTTTTGGTTGCATCATTGCCGGCGCACTGGCCGATCGCTTCGGTGCGGGACGAGTCTTCGTGATCGGCTGTACCGCATTGCTGGCCAGTTCCTGGACCTTCTACCACAGCCTGGCCGATCATCCCGACTGGCTATTCCCGATGTATGCCCTGACCGGTCTGCTGGTCGGCACCATCGGCGCGGTGCCGTATGTGATGGTCAAGGCGTTCCCGCCGGTGGTGCGTTTCAGCGGCCTGTCGTTCTCCTACAACGTCGCCTACGCGATTTTCGGTGGTCTGACGCCGATGATCGTCAGCCTGTTGCTCAAAGAAAGTGCGATGGGGCCTGCCTATTATGTGGCGGTGCTGTGCGGGGTGGGGATCCTGGTCGGCGCCTGGCTATGGAAGAAAGGCCGTTGATCCGTTAGTAGTGGCAACGGCGGGCGCTGCGCTCTCGGCTAAATCCAGCCAATTTCAACATTTACAGTTACAACTGAAAGGCCAGCCTTCCGAGCGGAATGCTGGCCTTTCATCCAATTGTCATATTTCAGCCATAGAGTGTTCACACGGCCTGCTGATACTTGGCCCCGACTTAACACACCCTATCTGCTAGGAGTAAGGCATGAAACTGAAGCGTTTGATGGCGGCAATGACTTTTGTCGCTGCTGGCGTTGCGACTGCCAACGCGGTTGCCGCTGTTGACCCTGCTATCCCGAGCTACACCAAGACCACTGGTGTGTCGGGCAACCTGTCCAGCGTCGGCTCCGATACCCTGGCCAACCTCATGACCCTCTGGGCTGAGAACTACAAAAAAGAATACCCGAACGTAAACATCCAGATTCAGGCCGCCGGTTCTTCTACCGCGCCACCTGCGCTGACCGAAGGCACCGCTAACCTGGGTCCGATGAGCCGCAAAATGAAGGACAACGAGCTGCAGGCCTTCGAAACCAAATACGGTTACAAGCCAACCGCTATTCCGGTTGCCGTGGATGCCTTGGCCGTATTCGTACACAAGGACAACCCGATCAAGCATATGACCATGGAACAGGTCGATGCGGTCTTCTCGTCCACCCGTCTGTGCGGCGGCAAAGCCGACGTCAAAACCTGGGGTGACCTGGGTGTGACCGGCGACCTGGCCAACAAGCCGGTTCAGCTGTTCGGTCGTAACTCGGTATCCGGCACTTATGGCTACTTCAAGGAAGAAGCCCTGTGCAAAGGTGACTTCAAGCCAAACGTCAACGAACAGCCAGGCTCGGCTTCGGTTGTGCAGTCGATCAGCTCCTCGCTGAACGGCATCGGTTACTCGGGTATCGGTTACAAGACTGCCAGCGTGAAGACGGTGGCCCTGGCCAAGAAAGGCAGCACCGAGTTTGTTGAAGACACTGAAGAAAACGCCCTGAACGGCAAGTACCCGCTGTCGCGCTTCCTGTACGTGTACGTCAACAAAGCCCCGAACAAGCCTTTGGCTCCGCTGGAAGCTGAGTTCGTGAAGCTGGTTCTGTCCAAACAGGGCCAGGAAGTTGTGGTGAAAGACGGCTACATCCCACTGCCAGCCAAGGTTGCTGCAAAAGCACTGGCTGACCTGGGTCTGGCGGAAGGCGGCGCTGCAGTCGTAAAAAAGTAACAAATTGAGTCCGGGGTGAACCCTTCCGGACTCAAGTAAAAGGCCGGATCTGCTTGCAGGCCGGCCTTTTACACACCTCAAATTTTCGATCCTCTGCCAGTCCCGCTGGCGGTGGATTTGGTGCGTCACTGCATTGTCATCTTTCTGTCATACAGGATCGCTAGGGTGAGCGCATGAATGATCTGGCCAATTCCAACATGACTACTAATCCCCCCAAGCGAATTGACTTCAATACGCCTGAGCTGCAACGCAAGCGCCGCATTCGCGCGCTCAAAGATCGCTTCACCCGTTGGTACGTCCTCATCGGCGGCCTGGCGGTGCTGGCAGCCATCACCCTGATCTTCTTCTTCCTCGCCTATGTTGTTGCGCCGCTGTTCCAGGGTGCCGACCTGACCGCGAAAGAGTCCATTACCCCGGCCTGGATGCAGGACGCTGGCAAGCCACTGATGATCTCGCTCGAAGAGCAGAATCAGGTGGCCATGCGCGTTTCCGACAAGGGCCAGGCGTTGTTCTTCGATATCGACAGTGGCGCTGAATTGAAGCGCGTCGATCTGTCGATCCCGGCCGGCACCACCGTGACCTCCATCGGTGAAGACCAGCCAGGTCACCCGCTGGTGGCCGTAGGTCTGTCCAACGGTCAGGCCCTGGTGTTCCGTCACACCTATAAAGTCAGCTACCCGGAAGGCAAGAAAACCATCACCCCGGCCGTCGAGTACCCGTACGGCGAAACGCCAATCGCGGTCAACGAAGCCGGCGGTGCGCTGGAACACGTCAGCCTCAACGCCAATGATTCGACCCTGATGCTGGTCGGCTCCACCGGTTCGCAACTCAATGTTCTGTCGCTGACCAGCGAAGAGAACATGATGACCGGCGAAGTCACCAACGAGCAGAAGCGCATCGAACTGCCGCAAATGACCGAGCCGGTGAAGAATATTTTCGTCGACCCGCGTCAGCAGTGGCTTTACGTGGTCAACGGGCGTGCCCAGGCCGACGTTTTCAGCCTGCGCGACAAGAGCCTCAACGGTCGCTACAAACTGCTTGAAGACGGTGAGGCTCAAGTCACCGCCAGCACCCAACTGGTGGGCGGCATCTCGCTGATCATCGGTGACTCCAAAGGCGGCCTGGCCCAGTGGTTCATGGCGCGCGACCCCGATGGCGAGCAACGCCTGAAGCAGATCCGCACCTTCCAGATGGGCACCACGCCTATCGTTGAAATCACAGCCGAAGAGCGCCGCAAGGGCTTCGTCGCCCTCGACGCTTCCGGCAAGCTCGGCGTGTTCCACAGCACTGCCCACCGCACTTTGCTGGTGGAGCCGGTCGCTGAAGGCCAGGGCATTTTCGGTCTGTCGCCGCGCGCCAACCGTGTGATCGTGGAAGCTGGCGGCAAGTTGCACCCGCTGCTGCTCGACAACCCGCACCCGGAAGTCTCGTGGAGCGCGCTGTGGAGCAAGGTCTGGTACGAGAACTACGACGAGCCTAAATACGTCTGGCAATCGACTGCCGCCAACACCGACTTCGAACCCAAGCTGAGCCTGTCACCGCTGACCTTCGGTACCCTGAAAGCCGCGTTCTACGCCATGCTGCTGGCCGCTCCACTGGCCGTTGCCGCTGCGATCTACACCGCTTACTTCATGGCTCCGGGCATGCGCCGCAAGGTCAAGCCGGTGATCGAGCTGATGGAAGCGATGCCGACGGTGATCCTCGGTTTCTTCGCCGGCCTGTTCCTCGCACCCTATGTGGAAGGGCATTTGCCGGGCATCTTCAGCCTGCTGATGTTGCTGCCGATCGGCATCCTGGTCGCCGGTTTCACCTTCAGCCGCCTGCCTGAGTCGATCCGCCTGAAAGTCCCGGATGGCTGGGAAAGTGCGCTGCTGATTCCGGTGATCCTGTTCGTGGGCTGGCTGTCGCTGTACATGAGCCCGTTCATGGAGAACTGGTTCTTCGGCGGCGACATGCGCATGTGGATCTCCCACGACCTGGGCATCACCTACGACCAGCGCAACGCCCTGGTGGTCGGTCTGGCCATGGGCTTCGCGGTCATCCCGAACATCTACTCCATCGCCGAAGACGCCGTGTTCAGCGTGCCACGTGGCCTGACCCTCGGCTCCCTGGCCCTCGGTGCCACGCCGTGGCAGACCATGACCCGCGTGGTGATCCTCACCGCGAGCCCGGGCATCTTCTCGGCGCTGATGATCGGCATGGGCCGTGCGGTCGGTGAAACCATGATCGTGTTGATGGCCACCGGTAACACCCCGGTCATGGAAATGAACCTGTTCGAAGGCCTGCGCACCCTGGCAGCCAACGTTGCAGTGGAAATGCCCGAATCGGAAGTCGGCGGCAGCCACTACCGCGTGCTGTTCCTCTCGGCGCTGGTGCTGCTGTTGTTCACCTTCGTCATGAACACCCTCGCAGAACTGATTCGTCAGCGTCTGCGCAAGAAATACTCGTCGCTTTAAGCAAAGGTAGAAGTCTGTGAAACAGAACTCCCTGAAAGGATGGTTCAAGAGCGGCGCCCCCGGCGTCTGGATCAGCGGTGGCGCGGTGTCCATCGCGGTCATCATGACCATTGGCCTGCTGGCAGTGATTGCCGTGCGTGGCCTGGGTCACTTCTGGCCGGCGGATCTGATCCACGCCAGCTATGACGTGCCGGGCCAGGGCCAACACCTGGTCATTGGCGAAGTGGTGCAGAAAGAAGAAGTGCCACGTGCCCGACTGAAGAGCGCCGGCCTGCCGGTGCCTGACGAAGGCCCGGAGTTCATGACCCGCGAGCTGATCAAGGTCGGCAACCGTGATCTGAACGGCAACGACTTCACCTGGATCGTCGGCGAGTGGCTGACCCAGCAAACGACGCCGCCGGAGTTGATGGCCATCGAGCGTCGTGAGTGGGGTAACTTCTACGGTTACCTGGTCAACGTCAAACAGGATGGCAAAGTCGTCGCTGAAGGCGAAGCTGCATGGCCTGAGTTGCAGGCCCGTGTCGACCGCGTCAACAAGCTTGCTGCGCAACTGAAGTCACTGGAAAAGAGTGATATTGGTGCGATCAACGCAGGTCTGGAGCGCATCCGTCTGCACGGCCGCAAGCTGGAGCTGGAAGGTAAACTCGACGCAACCGCACAAGCGGACATGGAATCCGAGCGCGCTGAGCTGAACGCCCGCTATCAGGATATCGAAGCACGTCTGACTGACTTGCATGCACAGTTCAACCGCGACGCTTTGACAGCCCGCGACGCCAATGGCAAAGAAATCGAAATCGGTCTGGGCAAAGTGGTTCACGCCTACCAGCCGAACGCCATGAGCACCTTCACCAAGATCGGTTTCTATTTCAGCAAGATCTGGGAGTTCCTGTCCGACGACCCGCGTGAAGCAAACACCGAAGGCGGGATTTTCCCGGCGATTTTCGGCACCGTGATGATGACCCTGATCATGGCGATGATCGTGACTCCGTTCGGCGTGTTGGCAGCGGTTTACTTGCGTGAATACGCCAAGCAGAACGCACTGACCCGAATCATCCGCATCGCGGTGAACAACCTGGCGGGTGTTCCGGCGATCGTTTACGGCGTGTTCGGCCTGGGCTTCTTCGTCTATGTGCTGGGCGGCTCGCTCGACCGTCTGTTCTTCCCGGAAGCACTGCCGGCACCGACCTTCGGTACGCCGGGTCTGCTCTGGGCCTCGCTGACCCTAGCGCTGCTGGCGGTGCCTGTGGTGATCGTGGCCACCGAAGAAGGCCTGGCGCGGATTCCTCGCACCGTGCGTGAAGGCTCGTTGGCCCTCGGTGCGACCAAGGCTGAAACCTTGTGGAAGATCGTGCTGCCGATGGCCAGCCCGGCGATGATGACCGGCATGATCCTCGCCGTGGCTCGCGCCGCAGGTGAAGTGGCACCGCTGATGCTGGTGGGTGTGGTGAAGCTGGCGCCGTCGCTGCCGGTGGACGGTAACTACCCGTACCTGCACCTGGACCAGAAGATCATGCACCTGGGCTTCCACATCTATGACGTCGGCTTCCAGAGCCCGAACGTCGAAGCCGCGCGACCGCTGGTGTACGCCACGGCGTTGCTGTTGGTGCTGGTGATCGCGACATTGAACCTGTCGGCGGTGTACATCCGTAACCACCTGCGCGAGAAGTACAAGGCGCTGGATAGCTGATAACACCCTGTAGGAGCGAGCCTGCTCGCGAAGAAGGTACATCCGACACATTTTCTGTGTCTGAACGACCATCGCGAGCAGGCTCGCTCCTACAGAAAGAATTGTGTAACCGCGGGCCTTGGCCAGTGGCAACCGAACCGAATTTGTTAGCACAGGGAGCCTCCCATGCAGCACGAAGCACATACCCACGGCATCAACATGTCGGCGCTGGGTCGCGACAAACAGAGCCTGAACCTCGAGCAGGAAACCGTAGCCATCGAAGTGCCGGGCCTGAGCCTGTTCTACGGCGAAAAACAAGCGCTGTACGACGTCAGCATGAACATCCCGAAACAGCGCGTGACCGCCTTCATCGGCCCGTCCGGCTGTGGCAAGTCCACGCTGCTGCGTACCTTCAACCGCATGAACGATCTGGTTGACGGCTGCCGCGTTGAAGGCGAGATCAACCTGTACGGCAACAACATCTATCGCAAGGGCGAAGACGTGGCCGAACTGCGTCGTCGCGTCGGCATGGTGTTCCAGAAGCCGAACCCGTTCCCGAAAACCATCTACGAAAACGTGGTTTACGGCCTGCGCATCCAGGGCATCAACAAGAAGCGCGTCCTCGACGAAGCCGTCGAGTGGGCGTTGAAAGGCGCGGCACTGTGGGACGAGGTCAAGGACCGTCTGCACGAGTCGGCACTGGGTCTGTCCGGTGGTCAGCAGCAACGTCTGGTGATCGCCCGCACCATTGCCGTGGAACCGGAAGTACTGTTGCTCGACGAACCGTGCTCGGCACTCGACCCGATCTCCACGCTGAAAGTCGAAGAGCTGATCTACGAGCTGAAATCCAAGTTCACCATCGTGATCGTGACCCACAACATGCAACAGGCCGCGCGGGTGTCCGACTACACCGCGTTCATGTACATGGGCAAGCTGGTCGAGTTTGGCGACACCGATACCCTGTTCACCAATCCGGCGAAGAAGCAGACCGAAGACTACATCACTGGTCGGTATGGCTAGTTGAGGCGGCCGCGAGCTACAAGCTACAAGCGGCAAGAAAGAAGCGGTGCGATTCCAGGACTTGTACATAACTGCTTGAAGCTTGCAGCTTGAAGCTTGCAACTTTCGCGGAGCGAAAAAGATGATTAGTAAAGAAGGCCTTACCCACCACATTTCCGCGCAATTCAACGCCGAGCTTGAAGAGGTGCGCAGCCACCTCCTGGCCATGGGCGGGCTGGTGGAAAAGCAAGTCAACGACGCGGTGACCGCGCTGATCGAGGCCGACTCCGGCCTGGCACAGCAGGTGCGCGAGATCGACGATCAGATCAACCAGATGGAACGCAACATCGACGAAGAATGCCTGCGCATTCTGGCCCGTCGTCAGCCGGCAGCGTCCGACCTGCGCCTGATCATCAGCATTTCCAAGTCGGTGATCGACCTGGAGCGCATCGGTGACGAAGCGACCAAGATCGCCCGTCGTGCCATCCAGCTGTGCGAAGAAGGCGAAGCGCCGCGCGGTTACGTCGAAGTGCGTCACATCGGCGACCAGGTGCGCAACATGGTTCGCGATGCACTGGACGCCTTTGCCCGTTTCGACGCCGAACTGGCCTTGTCGGTGGCGCAGTACGACAAGATCATCGACCGCGAATACAAGACTGCCCTGCGTGAGCTGGCTACCTACATGATGGAAGATCCGCGTTCCATTTCGCGGGTTCTGAGCATTATCTGGGTGCTGCGTTCGCTGGAGCGTATCGGCGACCACGCGCGCAATATCTCGGAGCTGGTGATCTACCTGGTACGCGGCACCGACGTGCGGCACCTGGGTCTCAAGCGCATGAAGGAAGAAGTCGAAGGAACAACCGGCGAAAGCGCTAATGTTCCGGGCAAAACTGACGATAAGTAAGGTTGCCCAAGTAAAGCGCCCGGCCTTTTGGCCGGGCGTTTTTGTTTGAGCTTCACGAATTCGAAAAGCAGCACCCCGCGAACGAAAAGTCCGGCGTGACTGAAGGTTTTTGGCAATGTGCCATCAGCAAGGCGGTATGCTGGCCGGGATTTTTTAAAGGGGTTTTGGATGAGTAAGGTCAATGTGTTGGTCGTGGACGACGCGTCGTTCATTCGTGACCTGGTCAAGAAGTGCCTGCGCAACTATTTCCCGGGCATGCGGATTGAAGACGCGATCAATGGCAGAAAGGCCCAGGCCATGCTGGCCAAGGAAGCCTTCGACCTGGTCCTGTGCGACTGGGAAATGCCGGAAATGTCCGGCCTGGAACTGCTGACCTGGTGCCGCGAGCAAGACACCCTCAAAACAATGCCCTTCGTGATGGTCACCAGCCGTGGCGACAAGGAGAACGTTGTCCAGGCGATCCAGGCCGGAGTTTCCGGTTACGTCAGCAAGCCGTTCACCAACGAGCAACTGATCACCAAGGTCAAGCAGGCGCTGCACAAGGTCGGCAAACTCGACGCCTTGATCAACGTAGCCGCAACCAAAACCAGCCCTGCCTTCGGTAACGACTCCCTTGCCGCCTTGACCGGTGGCAAGGCACCCGTAGCGACCCCAACGGCCGCACCCGCACCGTCCAAAGGCTTGCTCAACAGTCCACCGGTCAAGACGCCTGCGACCTCCTCGGCACCCACCAGTGGCCGTGGCCAGGGTCAACTGCGTTTGCCGAATGGCATCGCGCAATGTGTGATCAAGGCCTTGAGCCTCAAGGAAGCCCTGTTGGTGGTCAAACGCACCGAGACCCTGCCGCAGATCCTCGACAGCGCCGTGCTGGATCTTGAGCAGGGCGACAACGCCGAAATCGCCCGCCTCAACGGTTACCTGCACGCCGTCGTGGCCCACGAACCGAAGCCCGACAGCGACTGGCTGCAACTGACCTTCCGCTTTGTCGACCAGGATGCGCAGAAGCTCGATTACATCTCCCGCCTGATTGCACGGGGTACGGCGCAGAAGCACTTTGTTCCTGGCGCTTGATATAGGGCCGCCTGACAGTCCGCTTTCGCGAGCAGGCTCGCTTCCACATTTGTAATGCGTTCTCTTGTGGGAGCGAGCTTGCTCCGGGCGGCGATCCGACGAAGGGGTCATCACTTTTACCGCACATCTGCTGAACACCTTTTCTGAAACATCTGCCGGCTACCCGGGTCCATTGCAGCTGCTAGGCTCAATCCCAGATCTCACTCGACAGAATCCTTGCTCATGTTCACGCGCCTGCTGTTTTTATGTGGCTTGTTCATGGTCGCCACCTCGGCCGTGGCCATGACCATCTACAAGTCCAAGGACGCCTATGGCGTGGTTTCCTACAGCGACCGCCCCAGCAAAGGCGCCCATGTGTTCGTTTTTCGCGATGGCATGGTCGAGCACCTTGAGCGTCAGGTGCGCCTCATCATCATGAAGAAGAACGGCGTGCACAACGTGTACGTGCGCAATGACCTGTATGCGCCAGTAGAAGTCGAATTGAGTTTTGCCGGGGTGAAGAACGCCAGCGGCGTGCCGGGCGGGACGATTCGGCGGGTGATACCGCTACGCAGCAGCGTTCGTCTGGCGCGGCTCACGGCGACTAAAGGCGGGAGGCCCCTCGCATACGTCCCGAAGTTCAAATACTCCCTGGGCGACCCCTCTGGGCCCACGGTGGGCTATCGGTACCCGTTGCCCTGGCGTGGTGGACCATTCCGGATCAGTCAGGGCGCCAATGGCCCCTACAGCCACTTCGGGCCCAAGAGCCGATATGCCATAGACATCGCAATGCCTGAGGGCACGCCGATCATTGCCGCGCGAGGCGGGGTGGTGGTGAAAACCGAGAACAGGCAGAGCGGACGCGGCACCGACGCTTCCGGCAATTTCGTGCGGGTGCTGCACGATGACGGGACCATGGGTGTTTACCTGCACCTCAAGAAAGGTTCGGTCTGCGTTCGGGAAGGTCAGCGAGTAACGGTAGGTAGTGCGTTGGCGTTGTCCGGCAACACCGGCAACAGTACCGGGCCGCACTTGCACTTTGTGGTGCAGCGCAATACCGGGCTGGGGCTGGTCTCGATTCCGTACCAGTTCAACCAGCCGGTGGGTGCGCTGCCCAACTTTGCGTTGGGCGGGAAGTGAAGTTTTCGGTGATCAACTGTGGCGAGGGGGCAAGCCCTCTCGCCACAAAATGCCCTTCAGCCGCAGATCAATCCAGCATCAACACCTTGGCCAGAACGATCTTCGGCCCTTTCATCTTCTTGATGATGATCCGCAGGCCTTCGACTTCCAGCACTTCTTCCTCTTCCGGAACGCGCTTGAGGCTCTCATAGACCAGCCCGGCAAGGGTTTCGGCTTCGACGTGGTCGAGGTCGATGCCCAGCAACCTTTCAACCTTGAAAAGTGGCGTATCGCCCCGCACCAGCAGCTTGCCCGGCTGATACGCGAGGATCCCGCGTTCGGCCTTGCGGTGTTCGTCCTGGATGTCGCCGACCAGCACTTCCAGCACGTCTTCCATGGTCAGGTAGCCGATGATGTTGCCGTCGGCCTCTTCGACCACGGCGAAGTGCGAGCCGCCCTTGCGGAACTGCTCCAGCAACTGCGACAGCGGCATGTGCCGCGACACGCGCTCCAGCGGGCGGGTCAGTTCGGCCAGGTTGAACGACTCGGGAATGTGGTCCAGCGCCGCCAGTTCCAGCAGCAGATCCTTGATGTGCAGCAGGCCGACGAACTCCTGGCGCTCGCTGTCGTACACCGGGTAGCGGCTGAACTTGTGGCGACGGAACATCGCCAGGATCTGTTTGAGCGGCGCGTTGAACTCCAGGGTCACCAGGTCTTCGCGGGAGTTGGCCCAGTCGACCACTTCCAGTTCACCCATTTCCACTGCTGAGGCCAGCACGCGCATGCCTTGGTCGCTCGGGTCTTGGCCGCGGCTGGAGTGCAGGATCAGTTTCAGTTCTTCACGGCTGTAGTGATGCTCGTGATGCGGGCCGGGTTCACCTTGCCCCGCAATGCGCAGGATAGTGTTGGCGCTGGCGTTGAGCAGGTAGATGGCCGGGTACATGGCCCAATAGAACAGGTACAGCGGCACGGCGGTCCACAGCGACAGCAACTCGGGTTTGCGGATGGCCCAGGATTTGGGGGCCAGTTCGCCGACCACGATGTGCAGGTACGAAATGATGAAGAAGGCGGTGAAGAACGAGATGCCTTTGACCACTTCGGCCGACTCGACGCCGACTGCGCTCAACACCGGCTCAAGAATGTGGGCAAACGCGGGTTCACCGACCCAGCCCAGGCCCAGGGAGGCGAGGGTGATACCCAATTGGCAAGCCGACAGGTAAGCATCGAGCTGACTGTGCACGGTGCGCAGGATGTGCCCGCGCCAGCCGTTTTTGTCGGCGATGGCCTCGACCCGGGTCGAGCGCAGTTTGACCATGGCAAATTCCGCCGCAACGAAAAATCCGTTGAGCAAAACCAGGATCAGAGCAAAAAGAATCATGCCGAAGTCGGCGAAAATTGTAGCGAGGGTCAAGCCAGGGGAAGGGTCCATGATGGAGTTTTGCGGGTTCCGTATATTCGAGAGGGAAGTAAAAAACCGCGCCTGAAAGGCAGGCACAAGTCAGCCAATGTAGCGGCTGACCGGCCAGTTGCCTAGTGGCGCGTGCTGGCCGGTATCAGTCAGCGGTGCTGATAACCCGTGATTTGGTGACCTGGGCCGGGGCAAAGTGGCAGGTAAAGGTACTGCCGTGGCCCGGCACGCTGCTGATTTCCATGCGTGCCCGATGTCGTAACAAGACGTGTTTGACGATCGCCAGCCCCAGGCCGGTGCCCCCGGTGTTGGAGTTGCGGCTGGAGTCGACGCGATAGAAGCGTTCGGTCAGGCGCGGCAGGTGTTTGTTATCGATGCCGATCCCGGAATCCTGCACGCTCAGGTGCGCCCCTTGGTCATCGCCCCACCAGCGAATGCGGATATTGCCTTCGGCCGGGGTGTATTTCACCGCGTTGAACACCAGGTTGGAAAACGCGCTGCGCAACTCCGCTTCGCTGCCCTTGAGCAGAATCGTCGGGTCGGCTTCCAGGGTGATTTTCTGGTTTTTCTGGCCAGACAACTGCTGCGCGTCACTCTTGATCGATTGCAGCAAGCCGTCGATCGGTACCGGCTGGTTGTCCGACGGATAATCGGTGGCTTCCAGCTTGGCCAGCAACAACAGGTCGTTGAGCAGGGTCTGCATGCGTCCGCCTTGTTGCTGCATCTGCTGCAAGGCACGGCCCCAGCGCGGGTTCACCTCGTCGACGTTATCGAGCAAGGTTTCCAGGTAACCGCAGATCACCGTCAACGGTGTGCGCAGTTCATGGGAAACGTTGGCGATGAAGTCTTTGCGCATTTGCTCAAGCTGATGGATGCGCGTCACATCGCGCACCAGCATCAAGTGTTCGTTGTTGCCGTAGCGGGTGATGTACAGCTGAATGCGCACGCGGTCGTTGGTTGGCGAAGGGATTTCCAGCGGCTCAGCGTAGCTGTCTTGCTCGAAGTATTCCTTGAAGCGCGGATGGCGCACCAGGTTGGTCACCGGTTGGCCGCTGTCCTGTGGCGTCTTGAGGCCCAGCAGAGTTTCGGCGGCGCGGTTCCACCATTCCAGGTTGCCGTCGGTGTCGAGCATGATCACCGCATCCTTGAGCGCGGCGGTGGATTCCTGAACCCGGTCGATCACCGCTTGCAGGCGCCCGCGTACCCGTTGGTCGCGGCGTTGCAGGTGGTAGATGCTGTCGAACACCTCGCCCCACAGGCCGTAGCCGTCGGGTGGTGCTTCATCGGGTTTGTGCAGGCGCAGCCACTCGTGCAGACGCAGCAATTGCTTGAGGGTCCAGGCCAGGTAAAGACCCAGGCCTGCGGCGAGGCTCCAGCCGTAATAGCTGGTAATCAGGCCGATCACCAGGCAGGCGGTGACCAGCAGCAGCATGTGGCGAATCAGGGTGCCATGCCAGTTTTGGTTCACTTGACGCGCGTCCTTGTCAGCTTGTCGGGCGGTAAAGGTCCGGGTCAGGCTTTGGTAGAAAAGCGGTAACCGGTGCCGCGCACGGTTTGTACCAGATTTTCGTAAGCATCGCCGAGGGCTTTGCGCAGGCGACGAATGTGCACGTCGACGGTACGCTCTTCAACGTAGACGTTGCCGCCCCAGACCTGATCCAGCAACTGGCCACGCGTGTAGGCGCGCTCCTGGTGGGTCATGAAAAATTGCAGCAGGCGGTATTCGGTCGGGCCCATCTCGGCAGGACGGCCGTCGATGGTCACGCGGTGGCTGATCGGGTCCAGCAGCAGGCCGCCGACTTCGATTGGCGCCTCGCCATCGGTCGGGCCGGCACGGCGCAGCACGGCCTTCAGGCGCGCTACCAGCTCACGGGGGGAAAACGGCTTGGTGATGTAGTCGTCGGCGCCGACTTCCAGGCCCTGGATCTTGTTGTCCTCTTCACCTTTGGCGGTGAGCATGATGATCGGGATGTCCCCGGTCAATTCATCACGCTTGAGACGACGGGCCAGCTCGATGCCGGACGTGCCGGGCAGCATCCAGTCGAGCAGGATCAGGTCCGGTTTGCGGTCGACGATAATGGCGTGGGCCTGCTGGGAGTTTTCAGCCTCCAGGCAGTCATAGCCGGCCATTTCCAACGCAACGGCGATCATTTCGCGAATAGGCGCTTCGTCGTCGACGATCAGAATGCTCCTGCCAACCATGCCCTTAATCCTCTTGTCATTTAACTGTCTTGCGCCGCATTAGATAACGGAATTATTGCAGTCGTGTGACAGTATTTTAGTCGGTCGGCGATTGGCGGGATCCTGGGCTAAGCTTTAAGTCCGAATCCTGACAACCACAAAAGGAAGGTTTCCATGAAGCAAATCTCGCAATCCTTCAAGGCTCTGCTACTGGTTGCGGCGTTTTCCTTGCCGACCATGGCCTTCGCAGCTGAGCCGGCGATGATGAAAGACGGCATGATGGTCGACCATAAGGGCATGACCTTGTACACGTTCGACAAGGACACTGGCGGCACGTCGGTATGCACCGGTGAGTGTGCAAAACACTGGCCGCCGCTCAAGGCTGAAGCGGGTGCCAAGGCTGAAGGTAAATGGACAGTCGTCCAGCGTGACGATGGCACGATGCAATGGGCCTACGACGGCAAGCCGCTGTACTACTACGACGACGACAAGAAACCCGGAGACAAGACGGGCGACATGAAGAACAAGGTCTGGCACGTCCTCCAAGGGCCGAAGATGTAAGACATCTCATGTAGGAGCGAGCTTGCTCGCGATGAGCGTGAACGATTATGCGGGCCGTCTGGATAACCGCGTCGTCTTCAAATTCATCGCGAGCGGGCTCGCCCCTACACACGATATGGCGTTAACGCACTGCGTAATCCAAAACAATCCCCACAAAAATCGCCAACCCTGCCCAATGGTTGTGTAAAAACGCCTTGAAGCAACGCATGCGGTCCCTGTCGCGGGTGTACCAGAACTCCCAGGCAAAGCAGCCCGCGGCCGCCAGTAATCCAAGGTGGAACCAGCCACCGAGCTCGAACTTCGAACCCGCCAGCAACAGGCAACCCAGCGCCAGCCCTTGCAGGGTCAGGATGATCGCCCGGTCCGCGTCGCCGAACAGAATCGCCGTGGATTTCACGCCGATCTTCAGGTCGTCATCGCGGTCGGTCATCGCGTAATACGTGTCGTAACCCACGGTCCACATCAGGTTGGCGATCCACAGCAGCCATGCGACAGCCGGCAGTTCACCGGTTTCTGCGGTGAACGCCATCGGCATCCCCCACGAAAATGCAGCGCCCAGCACCACTTGCGGGTAATAGGTGTAGCGCTTCATGAACGGGTAACTGAACGCCAGCGCCAGGCCGCCCAACGACAGCCAAATGGTCGCGGCATTGGTGCACAGCACCAGCAGGAAACTCACGCCCATCAGCAGCGCGAAGAATACCAGTGCCTCTTTGGAGCTGATCTTGCCGCTCACCAGCGGCCGCTGCTCGGTACGCTTCACATGACCATCGACCTTGCGGTCCGCCCAGTCGTTGATCACGCAGCCGCCAGCGCGAGTCAGCACCACGCCAAGGACGAAAATCACAATATTGGCCAGGGAGGGCGAACCCTTGCCGGCAATCCACAGCGCCCACAGCGTTGGCCAGAGCAGCAGGTAAATGCCGATCGGCTTGTCCATGCGGGTCAGCTGAATGAAATCCCAGGCCCGAGGGTTCAAGCGGTTCAAGGACTTGAGCAGGCTTTGGTACATCAACGGTTCTCCGATTGGGCGCAGGCGGCGTCCCACAGGGAAGGCAGGAAAATTTCGGCCACCAAAACGCTCAAGGCGCCGCGGTCGAAGCGCGAGCGGCGGCCCCACAGTCCAGGCGATTGCACCTCGGCGGGCAGCCACGCTTGCGGATAATGGCAAACCTCGATGGCCCGGCGCTGGAAGGCCTGATCGCAAAACAGCAATTCGCCCAGCGAGCGGCTGCCCAGTTCGTCCATGTGCAAGCCGTCGCCTTGCAATGCACTGCGTGACGCCACGCTGCGCGCAAACACCCACGCCTGGCCATGACCACGCAAATACACCTCGCGGACCCAGCCCTCACTGCCATCGGCCAGGTCCAGTGCTGCGCATTCGTCGGCACGCAGGGGCTGCCAGCCTTCGAACATCGGCGAGACGCTGAAGGCGTCATTCGACAGATGAATCAGACGTCTGGTCAGCGAGCCTTCGTCGAACAGCCAGTCGAGGGTGGAGGCATCGGGGAGGGGCGCCAGTTCGCTGCGCGAGAGCCAGAGAGGAGCTGGAGAGGGGGATTCTGTGTGATGCACAATGAGTCATTATTGGCAGCAAATGAGGCGGCGAGCTTAACATGTCAGCCGCCGATATCGATTGAAATGGCCTGCCGTTGCGCCGAACAGGCTTGCATCCGATGGCTCCGATCAGTACAAAACGCGCTGAGTTGGACGGCAGTGCTACAACCATCGACCGTCCGGCCGGCAAAACGCCTGAACCCTGAGGAAGTACCTGATGAAAAAGTGGCAATGTATCGTCTGCGGCCTGATCTACAACGAAGCCGACGGTTGGCCGGATGACGGCATTGCGCCGGGCACCCGTTGGGAAGACGTCCCGGCAGACTGGCTGTGCCCGGACTGCGGTGTGGGCAAAATGGATTTTGAAATGATCGAAATCGCTGCCTGAATAATTGAGGAGTAAGGAATGAACGCACCTGTCGTAATCATTGGCACCGGCCTGGCTGGCTACAACGTGGCCCGCGAGTTTCGCAAACTCGATAGCGAAACCCCGCTGCTGCTGATTACCGCCGATGACGGGCGCTCCTACTCCAAGCCGATGCTCTCCACCGGCTTCGGCAAAAACAAGGATGCCGACGGCCTGAGCATGGCCGAACCCGGCGCCATGGCCGAACAGCTCAAGGCTGAAATACGCACCCACACGCGCATCAGCGGCATCGACCCGGGCCACAAGCGCTTGTGGATCGGTGAAGAAGCGGTGATCTACCGCGACCTGATCCTGGCCTGGGGCGCCGAAACCGTGCGTGTACCCATTGAAGGTGACGCGGCGGACTGCGTGTTCCCGATCAACGACCTGGAAGACTACGCACGCTTCCGTGCGGCGGCAGCCGGCAAGCGCCGCGTGCTGCTGCTCGGCGCCGGCCTGATCGGCTGCGAGTTCGCCAACGACCTGACCCTGGGTGGCTACGAAGTGCAGCTGGTTGCGCCGTGCGAACAAGTCATGCCGACCCTGTTGCACCCGGCGGCCGCCGCTGCGGTGCAGGCAGGCCTCGAAAGCCTTGGCGCTCGCTTCCACCTCGGGCCGGTGCTCAACCGCCTGCAGCGCGTGGCTGACGGCCTGGAAGCGCACCTGTCCGATGGCCAGGTGATCCCGTGCGACGTGGTGGTCTCGGCCATTGGCCTGCGACCGCGCGTCGACCTGGCGGCTGCGGCCGGTCTGCAGGTCAACCGCGGCATCATGGTCGACCGGCACCTGAAGACCTCCCACGCCAACATCTACGCCCTGGGCGATTGCGCCGAGGTCGACGGGCTGAACCTGCTGTACGTGATGCCCCTGATGAGCTGTGCGCGAGCGCTGGCGCAAACCCTGGCCGGCAACCCGACCGCCGTCACCTATGGCCCGATGCCGATCACCGTCAAGACCCCGGTCTGCCCGTTGGTGGTGTCCCCGCCGCCACGGGGCGCAGAGGGCATCTGGACAGTCGAAGGGCAGGGCGCCGACATCAAGGTTTTATGCCGCGATGCCGCGGGCAAGCTGCTCGGTTACGCCCTCACCGGTGCCGCCGTGATGGAAAAACTGGCCCTGAACAAAGAGCTTCCGGCCCTGTTGGCATAAATACCGGTCGTTCTGTCGGAATCACCCCCCTTTTGCCCTAACAATGGCCGCGCCGATACTGGCGCGGGGCCTCACTGCGTGCCATCCTCACTCCCGTCTGCCGCAGAGTAGAGCATCTGCGGCGCTTTGGGCGCTGCTCCGTAGAGAGCAGCACGGACATAACAACAACAAACCGTCAAAGGGGCTTCACTCACATGCGTAAACCAGACCTCGCTGCAGCCATTGCTGAAAAAGCAGACCTCACCAAAGAACAAGCCAACCGCGTTCTCAACGCCGTTCTTGAAGAAATCACCGGTGCCCTGCACCGCAAAGACAGCGTGACGCTGGTGGGCTTCGGCACCTTCCTGCAACGCCATCGCGGTGCCCGCACCGGCAAAAACCCGCAAACCGGTGAACCCGTCAAAATCAAGGCCAGCAACACCGTTGCTTTCAAGCCTGGGAAATCGTTGAAAGACAGCGTTAATCCGTAATCCGTTTTCACCTTCCGCGTAGCGGGGGAGTGGAATAAAAAATGGGCACGCCAACCAGGGTTGGGTGCCCATTTTTTGTGGGTGCGAATCAGCCAAGCCCGCTTTGTTGCTTGGCGAGAACCGCCGCCATTTCCGGCTCATCCAGATGATCCAGCGCCCGCTCTACCAGCAAATGCGTACCCTCAGCCACGCGACTGATCGCCAGGGCTACTGAGCGGTGTGAGCCGTCTACATCATCGGCCAGGTCAGCGGCGATGGCGCTGATGGACAGCAGATCTTCCGAGGCGTTGGCCAGGAGTGCTTCGGTGTTGATGTCCGGGCAGACGCTGAAGAGTTGGCCGCTGCGTTTCGTTGAGCTCCTACAGAATGTGTTTCGTTTGGTGTAGGAGTGGTGTGTGGAGTGGTCTTGAAGGAAGTTTTGATAATTGTGACTTGGTGGTCATCGTGAGGGTAATAGTTCTGATCTTCTTCTAACGCAAGCAGATACTGGTGTTATCGCCTGAAGCCGTTAAACTGCCCAAGCCGTTCATTTTCCTTCTGAGGCTGTGCGCATGAAATTTCGTTTTCTGCTGTGGATGCTGGGTTTGTTGATGGGTAAGGCCAGCCGGAATAATCCGGCGTTTCAGCAGCAGCTGGGTGACAAGGACCTGGTCTTTCAGCTGCAGACCCTGGACGGGAAAGTGGCGCGGCATTTCCGCGTGAAGGACCAGCGCATCACCAGTCAATCGGGTGTGCATGCCGAGCCTGCGTTTGCGATTGCCTTTAAAGACGCCGCGTATGGCTTTGCCACGATGCAGGCGAAGAACAAGCAGCTGGCGTTCATGACGGGGATTCAGGACAAGTCGATTCAGATCAAGGGCAACCCGGCGCTGGTGATCTGGTTCCAGGGGCTGACGAAGTATTTGAAGCCGAAGAAGGTGTAGGAGCGAGCTTGCTCGCGAGAAACTCAAGCCCCCCCGCGTTTATCCAGGATGCACGCGTCATCGTTGACGACTTTCGCGAGCAAGCCCGCTCCTACAAGGTTTTGGTGATCCTTGTGGGAGCGAGCTTGCTCGCGATGCTTTTCAGCCTTGAGTGAATTGCGAAGCCAGTTCGCGCAGCAGCATCTCGGCTTCCAGCACTTTGCTTACCACGTCGTTGGCTTTTTCGCGGCTCAGGCCGAGGCGTTCGAGCAGGGCGTCGGGGATGTCTTCGTCGGGACCGGAGCCGATGTTACGGCTGCGCAGCAGGCGTACGGCCAGGCAGACCAGGTTCGGGTACTCGGCGTAGGCGCCGTCGTAGGCTGGGTCGTGCTGGAAGCGCAGCGCTGTGGACAGTTCTTCGGGCATGTCCCAGTGGCGCATCAGCCATGCGCCGATTTGTTCGCGGCTGATGCCCAGCAGGTGTTGCTCGATGTAGCTGTGGCACAGGTGCGGGTTGACCTCCAAGTGACGGCAGATCAGCGAGAAGTGCGGCGGGAACACATGGGCCAGCAGCAGGTAGCCGAAGTTGTGCAGCAGGCCGGCGAGGTAGGTCAGGCCGGCTTCCGGACGCTGGGCGCGCGGCATGGCGCGGGTCAGGCCTTCGATGACGGCGGCGGTGTAGATCGATTGCTGCCAGTACGGGGTGGAGTGTTGCGGGTGGTCCTTGGGCAGGCTCAGGGTTTTGCCCAGGGCCAGGCCCAGCGCCAGGTTGATCACCAGGTCGAAGCCCAGCACGCGCACGATGGCGTCTTCAACGGAGCGGATCTTTCCCGGCGACGCGTAGTAGGGCGATGCCGCCCAGCTCACCACTTGTGCGGCCAGCGCCGGGTCGGTTTCGACCACGCCGGTGATGTCGTCGATAGTGGCGTTGGGGTCGACGCGCAGCTTGATGATTTTTTGCGCGGTTTCGGCCAGCGGCGGAATTTCGATGGTCGCTTCCAGACGCTGCTGGATACGCCGTGCGGTGAACGCCTGGACGGCCTGGGTGATTTCCTCGCGGTCGTCATCGGGGCGGTCGAGGTTGGGACGGATGCTGGTCAGGTTTTCGCCGAAGTTGGCGGCGCTGGCCTTGGTCAGCATGGTCGCCTTGAAGTCTTCGCTGGTGATTTCCAGCAGCACGCCCGGCTCACCGGAGTTGATCAGCAACTTCGGCTCGCGCAGCAGGCTTTCGTCATACAGGCACGGTGAACTGGTCAGCGCCGGCAAGCCCGGCAGCAAGCTGAGATTGTGCTTGCCGAGCATTTTTGTCAGGCGTTCGGTGGGTACGGCGGCGAGGCGGCGACCGGTGAGTTCGGTCAGGCGATTTAGGTCCAGCAATTGGCTCTGCGGGAACAGCACCATCAATACGCCAATGCTGTCATCCAGGAGAACAGCCTGCACTTTGCGCGCGGCATTGAGACCGTGACGGTCCAGCACTTCTTCGTAGGCAATGCCCAACTTGCCCAGCATCAGCCGAATAACCGACGGAGCGTGCGGGGTGTCGGGTGCGAAGGCAACGTCGGTCATGGTCTGTATCCGGACTTAAACAATTGCAGGAGTATAACCAGCTTGCTTGGGGCCACGCCTCAGAAACCGTGACGGTTGTCACACTTGGCCGTATTGTTGGCCATGACGCAGCCATCGATCGAGTAGCGGGCTGACGTGGGTCGGCCAGCGCTCGAGCAATGCCTGGGCGGCATCCCGCACGGCGGGCAGCAAATCGGCATCGCGCATCAGGTCGGCGACCTTGAATTGAAGTAAACCTGTCTGCCGGGTGCCGAGCATTTCGCCGGGGCCGCGCAGTTCCAGATCCTTTTCGGCGATGACGAAACCATCGTTGGTTTCACGCATGATGCCCAGGCGCTGGCGGCCGATCTGCGACAGCGGCGGATGGTAGAGCAGCACGCAATGGCTGACGGCGCTGCCCCGGCCGACGCGGCCGCGCAACTGGTGCAATTGCGCCAGACCCAGGCGTTCAGGATTCTCGATGATCATCAGGCTGGCGTTGGGCACGTCCACGCCGACTTCGATCACCGTGGTCGCGACCAGCAATTGCAGGTTGCCGGCCTTGAATTCGGCCATCACCGCGGCTTTTTCCGCAGGCTTCATGCGGCCGTGGATCAGCCCGACCTTCAGTTCGCCGAGGGCGGCGGTGAGGTCCTCAAAAGTGGTTTCCGCTGCCTGGCAGGTCAGCTCTTCCGACTCTTCAATCAGCGTGCACACCCAATAGGCCTGACGCCCTTCGGCGCAAGCGCTGCGCACTCGCTCGATGACTTCGATCCGTCGGGTGTCGGTGATCAGCACGGTGTTGACCGGGGTTCGGCCGGGGGGCAGTTCGTCGAGGATCGAGGTGTCGAGGTCGGCGTAGGCACTCATGGCCAGCGTGCGCGGAATCGGCGTGGCGGTCATGATCAGCTGATGCGGGCACATGCGCCCGCCGACGCCTTTCTGCCGCAGGGCCAGACGCTGCTGTACGCCGAAACGGTGCTGTTCGTCGATGATCACCAGTGCCAGGTTCTTGAATTGCACTTCGTCCTGGAACAGCGCGTGGGTGCCGACCACCATCGGCGTGCCGCTGGCGATTTGCTCCAGCGCGGCGACGCGGTTCTTGCCCTTGAGCTTGCCGGCCAGCCACGCAACTTCGATGCCCAGCGGTTCGAGCCAGCGCTTGAAGGTGATGAAGTGCTGCTCGGCGAGAATCTCGGTGGGCGCCATCAGCGCGACCTGATAACCGGCCTCCAGCGCTTGCAGTGCGGCAAGGGCGGCGACCACGGTTTTGCCGGCGCCGACATCGCCCTGGATCAGCCGCAGCATCGGTTCGTGCTGGCTGAGGTCATAGGCGATTTCGTTGCCAACCCGCTGCTGGGCACCGGTCGGGCTGAAGCCGAGGTTGGCCAGGTATTTGGCTGGCAGCTTCGTTGCCTTGGGCATCGCTGGAGCACGCAGGGCGCGCATGCTTTCTCGCAGGCGCTGTTGCGACAGTTGATGGGTCAGCAGTTCTTCGAAAGCCAGACGGTGCTGCGCCCAGTGGTGACCGAGGGCCAGTTCATCGACGTCGGCATCGGCGGGCGGGTTGTGCAGGTAGCGGATCGCATCGGCCAGCGGTGCCAGTTGGTAGTCGCGGGCCAGTTCGCTCGGCAGCCAGTCGGGCAGGCTGCTGGGGCCGAGCAGGGTGAGGGTCTGCATGCACAACTGGCGCAAGCGCTGTTGGGTCAGGCCTTCGGTGAGCGGGTAGACCGGGGTCAGGGTTTCATCCACCGGCGGCGGTTCGTCGCCGGTGATGGCGCGGTATTCCGGGTGGTAGATCTCCAGCCCCGAAGCACCAGGCCGTGCCTCGCCGTAACAACGAATCCGCGTGCCGCGTTTGAGGCCTTCCTTTTGCGCGTTGCTGAAATGGTAGAAGCGCAGGCTCAAGCCCCCGGTGCCATCCTGCAACCGGACTACCAGGCTGCGCCGACGCCCCATGACCACATCGGCACCGCTGACAGTGCCTTCGATGACCGCATCCTGACCGGGCCGCAGTGCGCCGATTGGCACCACGCGAGTGCGGTCCTGATAACGCAGGGGCAGGTGAAACAACACGTCCTGGAGGTTTTCCAGGCCGACCTTGGCCAGTTTCTCGGCCATGGCTTCACCGACACCCTTGAGTGCCGTCACCGACACTTGCGACAACTCGTTCATGACCGTTGCTTAGCCCGCAGCGACTTGCGCCGCTGGCTTGGCGACCGAGCACAGGCGAATGGAGTCAGCGAGGATTTCAATCGCTTTCGGGCGCGGGAAACTGGCGCGCCAGGCAATGGCCACGGTGCGGAACGGTACGGGTGCCGACAACGGACGCACCTCGATCACGCCGGGGGCGTAGTGATGGCTGTCGACCGCCGACAACGGCAGGATCGAAATCCCGAGACCCGAGGCGACCATGTGGCGAATGGTTTCCAGGGAGCTGGATTCCACGGTGGTGTGCTTGGCGCCGTCGTTGCCTTTGGTCAGGGTCGGGCAGGCTTCCAATACCTGATCGCGGAAGCAGTGGCCTTCGCCGAGCAGCAACAGGCTCTTGTCATTGAGCAGGCTGGCGTCGATGGATTCCTTTTGTGTCCACGGGTGCTGCGCCGGCATCAGCACGTAGAACGGCTCGTCGTAGAGCTGCAGGGTCAACACGTCGGCTTCATTGAACGGCAGGGCGATGATGATCGCGTCGAGCTCGCCGTTGCGCAGTTTGTCGCGCAGCACGTGGGTGAAGTTTTCTTCGATGTACAACGGCATCTGCGGGGCGACCCGGTGCAGTTGTGGAATCAGATGCGGAAACAGGTACGGCCCGACGGTGTAGATCGCGCCGACTTTGAGTGGGGCGGTCAGCTGGTTCTTGCCGGCCTGGGCCAGTTCGCGGATGCCTTGGGCTTGTTCCAATACCTTTTGGGCCTGGGCCACGATGCCTTCGCCGACCGGCGTCAGGCGCACGGCGCTTTTGCTGCGCTCGAAAATCAGCACACCGAGTTCGTCTTCAAGCTTTTTCACACCCACCGACAGGGTCGGCTGGCTGACGTGGCAACGCTCGGCCGCGTGGCCGAAGTGCTGCTCTTGGGCGAGGGTAACGATGTAGCGTAATTCTGTGAGGGTCATAGCAAGCGTCCATGTAGTTGCGGGCCAAGCATACCGGCTGCAATCGATAGACGCACGTTATCAGACTGAGTGTGTCGAGTGACACCGGGTAATCCCAGTTTGCCGCTGGCAGATATGCAAAAGGCACCTTTCGGTGCCTTTTGGGCTTGGAACGCGAGCTTCCTGCTGGCAGAAATCTCTGTGGGAGCGAGCTTGCTCGCGATGAGGGCCCAGCATTCGACATCTGCGTTGAATGTTAGACCGCTATCGCGAGCAAGCTCGCTCCCACAGGGGCAGTACTGTTTTAACGGCGGCGTTTTTCCAGCGAATAAACAAACGGTGCAACGATTTCGATGGAGCCATTGGTCAGCATGTCGGCCGGTGGCTTGGGCAGCGGTTGGGCGCGACGGATCATTTCCAGAGTGGCCCGGTCCAGATCGGCAGTGCCCGAGGCTCCTACCAGCTCAAACGACAACACATTGCCTTCGGCATCCACGACGAAGCGCAGACGGTTCATGCCTTCCTTGCCCCGCGCCTGGGCACTTGCAGGATACTTTTTGTACTTCTGCAGGTGTGCCAACAGCGTGCCTTGCCAACTGGCCTTGGCTGCCAATTGAGCAGGCGATGGGCCCGGCGCAGGCTGGGCGGATTTCTCCGTTGGTGCCTGAGTCTGTTGCGTTTCGGCAGGCTTTTCCTCGGCCGGTTTTTCCTTCGGCGGTTCGGGTTTTTTCTCTACCGGCTTGGGTGGCTGCGGCTTTGGCTTTGGCTTGACGGGCTTGGGCACGGCAATTTCAGCTTTCGGCGCTTCAGCGAGCTTGGGTATCGGCAGTTCTTCAACCGGAGCCGGTGGCTGCGGCGGGGTGACGACCTTCGGCGGAGCAGGCGGTGGCGGGGCAGGAACCGGTGCCAGTTCGACCATCATTGCCTGAGGGGGCAATTCGATGGGCGGACGGGCGGACCAGTTCAACGCCAGCGCGATGGCCAGCGCGTGAACGCCCAGCACCACCGCCAGGCTACCGCTGTAACGCATCAGCTTATGGCGCGTCGTGATCATTTCTTGGCTGCCGTCTCGAGTCCGACCAGACCTACCTTCAGGTAACCGGCGGAACGCAGGTTGTCCATCACGCTCATCAGATCGCCGTAATCCACGCCTTTGTCGGCCTGGAAGAAGATTGTCGTGTCTTTCTTGCCCTGGGTCTTGGCGTCGAGGGTGGCGCCGAGTGCTTCGGCCTTCACTTCGTCTTCACCAAGGAACAGGCGCTGGTCAGCCTTGACGCTGAGGAACACCGGTTTCTCTGGCCGCGGAGCCGGCTTGGCGGTCGAGGCGGGCAGGTCGACCTTGATGTCCACGGTGGCCAGCGGGGCCGCCACCATGAAAATGATCAACAGCACCAACATCACGTCAATGAACGGCGTAACGTTGATTTCGTGGTTTTCGGACAGATCGTCGTCTGCCCCTTCTTTCAAATGCAGGCCCATGGCCGATTACCCCACTTTCACCATGTGCGGTTGCGAGCTGCGCTCAGGCTGGTGGTCGAGGTCGCGGCTGACCAGCAGCAGGACCTGTGCCGACGCGTCGGACACCTGAGCCTTGTAACCGGCGATGGAGCGGGCAAAGACGTTGTAGATCACGACCGCAGGGATAGCTGCAACCAGGCCCAGCGCGGTAGCCAGCAGGGCTTCGGCGATACCGGGGGCGACGACGGCGAGGTTGGTGGTCTGGGTCTTGGCGATGCCGATGAAGCTGTTCATGATGCCCCACACGGTACCGAACAGGCCGACGAACGGCGCGGTGGAACCGATGGTGGCCAGCACGCCGGTGCCGCTGCTCATGTTGCGACCGCAGGCCGCGACCAGGCGCTCAAGACGGAAGCTGACGCGTTCCTTGATGCCTTCTTTCTCGCGGCTGTTGACCGACAGGCGCATCTCTTCAAGGGCGTCATGTACCAGCAGGTTGGCCAGGGTGCCTTCCTTCGCCGCGGTGGCGCTGGCTTCCTTGAGGGAGGCGGATTTTTTCAGTTGGGCGATTTCACCGCGCAGACGACGCTTGGCGCCCATCAGCTCAAGGCCCTTGGCGATCCAGATGGTCCAGGTGATGATCGAGGCGATGGCCAGGCCGATCATCACGATTTTCACGATGATGTCGGCATTCTTGTACATGCCCCACGGCGACAGGTCGTGGGCCATGCCCAGGGTGTTGTCGGCTTCGAGGACTTCAGGGACGTCTTCGCCCAACGCTTCTGTCGGTGCGGCCTGGGCAGGATCGGTCGCGACCGGAGCAACGGCCGGGGCGGCGTGATCGGCCGGAGCAGGCGCGGTGGCGGCTGGTGTGGCTGGCGCCTGGGCATCGGCGAAAGCGGCGACTGGCGCGAGCATCAGGCTGAAGAACAGGGCGGCCACCGCGCTCCAGGCGCGAGGTCGTTTGGTTGGCGAAGCGGAGAGTTGATTGCGTGTCATGCTGGCCGGACCTGAGAGAAAAAACGGGTGATGTTCTTCCAAGCCTCGAAGGCCGAGAACAAAAGTGGGGAGGCATTATTGCAAGTAATTCTTGTTAACAGAAGTAATAGCGTCTCTTTTTTTCCTGCATTACTAGCCGCCTGTCTGTTGCCGGCGCTAGTCTGTGGCTTTCCGATGGGAGTTTTCTGATGTCTGCGCCTACTGTTTTGATCGCCGGCTGCGGTGATGTCGGCAGCCGCCTGGCCACGCAATTGCTGGCGGCGGGGTGGGAGGTCCATGGCCTGCGACGCGACGTTTCACGCCTGCCCAAGGGCGTCATCGGCGTGGCCGGTGACCTGTTCAACAAAGACTGCCCGGACACTTGGCCAATCGGCGCCGTGGATTACCTGGTGTATTGTGCGGCGGCCACAGATCACGACGAAGCCGGTTACCGCGCTGCGTATGTTCAGGGGCTGGAGCATGTGCTGGAGTGGCTGGACGACTACGGGCAGATGCCCAATCGCCTGTTGTTCGTTTCCAGCAGCAGTGTCTACGGTCAGCAGAATGGCGAATGGGTCGACGAGGCTTCACCGGCCGTGGCGGCGGGCTACTCCGGACGTGTGATGCTCGAAGCCGAGCAACTTGCCCTCAAGAGCGGCATTCCGGCCAGTATCGTGCGCCTGACCGGCATTTACGGTCCCGGCCGTGAATGGCTGCTGACCCAGGTGCGCCGGGGTTATCGCGTGGCGGTCGAGCCACCGTTGTATGCCAATCGGATTCATGCCGACGATGCCGCAGGGTTGATCGCGTGCCTGCTTGAGGCGGATCGGCGTGGGGTGGCGCTGGATGATGTCTACATCGGCGTCGATGATGCGCCGGCAGCGCTGGCCGATGTGGTGGGCTGGTTGCGCGAATATCTGGGTGTGACCGAATGGGCCGATGACGACAGCGTGCGTCGCACTGGCAGCAAGCGCTGCAGTAATGCGCGGGCCAAAGCGTTGGGCTGGACGCCGAAGTATCCGAGTTTTCGCGAGGGGTATGCGGCGATCATTGAAGGGCGCTGCTGACTTCCAGGCACCGTAAACACCTGTGGGAGCGAGCTTGCTCGCGATGGCGGCATAACAGTCAACGATAATGTTGGATGTTATGGCCTCATCGCGAGCAAGCTCGCTCCCACAGTGTTTCGTGGTGCTTTCAAGGGACGCTTATTGCTTCTCCAGCAACCACTTGCGATCACCCGGCGTGTATTGAGGCATCTCGTCCGCCTGCGCCGTGTTCACGGTCTGGAAAATCTCCAGCTCTTTGCCCTTGCGCGCAAAGATCCAGGCGTTGCCCTGGCCATTGAGTTGCAGCCACATGTTGTCATTGCCGCCGCTCATGGATGCGCAATCGCCGGCCAGGCACAACGCATAACGGTCGCTGCCCGGCAGGCCGGTCACCTGGCCGTCGGCCTGGAATTGAACCGTGTTGCCTTCGCCCGGGCCGTTGACGATTGTCCAGCCGCCGCCCATGTAGGCTGAATACAGGGCGCGTTCGAAGGTGGCACCCATCGGTGCGCCATCCGGTACCTGGATCTGTACGCGGTCGAAGACTTGCTCAGGCTCATTGTCGCTGGCGGACTGGCTCAGTTGTTTGCCGTCACGCTTCAGTTCACTGGCCGAGCTGCCATAAAAGTCGACTTTCCAGGCGCCGGACTCTTCACCCAGCAGCTTGCCATCGACATTTTCAAAACCGTTGGTGTAGCGGGCCTGACCGGCCTTGGTGTTGATGTCCCATTCCAGGTTCGGGCCATAGGCCTGGAGCGCTTCACGCAGGGGGACGCCTTTGGCGGCAGCATCGATCGCCACCTGGTTGATCCAGGTGCCGCTGATGTCACGGTCGGCAGGGTTGCTGGCACATCCGCCCAGGAACAGGGCAAGCAGCGAGAGAACAAGCGCGTTGCGCATGGTGGAATCCTTTCAAGCTTTCTTTACAGCAGAGCAGTCGGCGCAGCCCGAGGCTGCGCCGTACGCATTACTCGATGACCAGGATGGCATCCATTTCGACCTGCGAACCCTTTGGCAGGGCGGCTACGCCGATGGCGGCGCGTGCAGGGTAAGGCTGGTCGAAGTACTTGCCCATGATCTCGTTGACCTTGGCGAAGTGGCTCAGGTCGGTGAGGAAGATGTTCAGCTTGACGATGTCCTTAAACGAACCGCCGGCAGCTTCAGCCACGGCCTTGAGGTTCTCGAATACCTGGACGGTCTGGGCTTCGAAGCCTTCAACCAGTTCCATGGTTTTTGGGTCCAGGGGAATCTGACCCGACATGTAAACGGTGTTGCCAGCCTTGATCGCCTGGGAGTAAGTACCGATGGCGGCCGGGGCCTTGTCGCTGGTGATAACAGTCTTGGTCATGTAGGACTCCTTGTAATTAGGGGCTTAGGCGCGCATGCGGGTGATGCGAATCACCCCGGTCAAGGCGCGCAGTTTCTTGATCACGCGGGCCAGGTGCACGCGGTCGTGCACGCTGACCACCAACTGGACCACGCTGATGCGACCATCGCGTTCATCCATGCTGATTTTCTCGATGTTGCCGTCGGCGGCGTTGACGCTGCTGGCCAGCAGGGCGATCAGGCCGCGCTGGTGCTCCAGCTCGACGCGCAGCTCGACGTTGAATTCGCCGGTGACATCCTTGGCCCACGAGAGCTGGATGCATTTTTCCGGGTTGTGGCGGATTTCGCTGATATTGCGGCAGTTGTCCAGGTGCACGACCATGCCCTTGCCGGCGGACAGGTGGCCGACAATCGGGTCGCCCGGGATCGGAGTGCAACACTTGGCGTAGCTGAGCACCAGGCCTTCGGTGCCGCGAATCGCCAGCGGGCCTTCAGGGCTTGGCAACTGTTCGCCTTCGCCCAGCAACCGGCGGGCCACTACATAGGCCATGCGATTGCCCAAGCCGATATCTTCCAGCAGGTCTTCGATCAGTTCCAGGCGGTACTCGACCAGCATGGCCTTGACGCGCTCGGCCGGGATTTTCTCCAGCGAGCTGTCGAAGCCGTTGAGGACCTTGTTCAGCAGGCGCTCGCCGAGGCTGATGGATTCGGAGCGGCGTTGCAGCTTCAGTGCGTGGCGTATGTGTGTGCGCGCCTTGCCGGTGACCACGAAGTTGAGCCAGGCCGGGTTCGGCCGTGCGCCGGGAGCGCTGACGATCTCGACCGTGGAGCCGCTTTGCAGCGGTTCGGACAACGGCGCGAGTCGACGGTTGATCCGGCAGGCGATGCAGCTGTTGCCGACGTCGGTGTGCACCGCGTAAGCGAAGTCGACCGCCGTGGAGCCTTTGGGCAGCTCCATGATCCGGCCTTTGGGCGTGAACACGTAGACCTCGTCCGGGAACAGGTCGATCTTCACGCTTTCGATGAATTCCAGCGAGTTGCCGGCGCGTTGCTGCATTTCCAGCACGCCCTTGACCCACTGGCGGGCGCGGGCATGGGTGCCTTTTGGCTGCTCGTCGCCGCTGGATTTGTACAGCCAATGGGCGGCGATGCCGTTGTTGGCCATCTCTTCCATTTCACGGGTTCGGATCTGGATCTCGATCGGAACACCGTGCATGCCGAATAGCGTGGTGTGCAGTGACTGATAGCCGTTGGCCTTGGGGATCGCGATGTAATCCTTGAAGCGCCCCGGCAATGGTTTATATAAGTTATGTACAGCGCCCAGCACGCGGTAGCAGGTATCGACCTTGTCGACGATGATCCGGAACGCGTAGACGTCCATGATCTCGTTGAAGGCCCGACGCTTGCCGCGCATTTTCTTGTAGATGCCGTAGAGGTGTTTCTGGCGACCGCTGACCTCGCCCTGGATGCCATCGATGGCCAGGCAGTGGCTTAGGGATTCTTCGATCTTGTTGACGATTTCCTTGCGGTTGCCCCGGGCGCGTTTGACGGCCTGGTAGATCCGCGCGGAACGCATCGGGTGCATGGCCTTGAAACCGAGGTCTTCGAACTCTATGCGGATGGCGTGCATGCCCAGCCGGTTGGCGATGGGCGCATAGATTTCCAGGGTTTCCTTGGCGATGCGCCGGCGTTTTTCGCCGGACAGCACTTCCAGCGTGCGCATGTTGTGCAGGCGGTCGGCCAGCTTGACCAGGATCACGCGAATGTCGCGAGCCATGGCCATGGCCATTTTCTGGAAGTTTTCGGCTTGGGCCTCGGCCTTGGTCTCGAAATTCATCTGGGTCAGTTTGCTGACCCCGTCGACGAGTTCGGCCACGGTTTCGCCGAACTGCGCTTGCAGCGCTTCCTTGGCAATACCGGTGTCTTCGATCACGTCATGCAGCATCGCGGCCATCAGGCTCTGATGGTCCATGTGCATGTCGGCAAGAATATTCGCAACCGCGAGTGGGTGCGTGACGTACGCCTCGCCGCTACGGCGGCGTTGGCCGTCGTGGGCTTGTTCGGCGTAGAAATACGCCCGGCGGACCAGGTTGACCTGGTCCTTGCCGAGGTAGGTCGATAAGCGATCGGCGAGGGCGTCTATGCTCGGCATGATGTCTCCTGCCGTAAGCTTTTATCCCGCGCCGTGCTACGTCGACCAGGCATAGGCTTAGACGGCCTCGTTGGACTCGTCCTCGAATGCAGCAAAAAGCGGTTCATCTTCAACGATTTCGGCTTCGGCGATAGCTGCGTAGTCGATCAGGCCTTCAGCGATTTCGCGCAGGGCAACGACGGTAGGCTTGTCGTTTTCCCATGCTACTTTCGGCTCTTTGCCGCCGGTGGCCAGTTGACGGGCACGCTTGGTAGAGAGCATGACCAGCTCAAAGCGGTTATCCACGTGTTCTAGGCAGTCTTCAACGGTTACGCGGGCCATGGTCTTCCTCGTAGCAAATGCAATATGCGCGCTGCCCGGATGGGCGAGCGGACTCGACAGTTTAAAAAATCACCAGCGTTTAGGGAAGCGCTGATTTTTTGACCAAGCCCTTCAACGCGCTGCAAGTACCAATGTAAAGCCCTTGCAGCGGTTTTGGGAAGAGCTGATTAACCGAGCAATTCAGCCAGCAATTTGCCGTGACGCTGTTGCTGACGCTTTTGAATCAGCTGATTGGCGCGGAAAATCGCCTTCAGATCGTGCAGCGCGTGGGCGAAATCGTCGTTGATGATCAGGTAGTCGTAGTCGACGTAGTGGCTCATTTCGCTGACGGCTTCGCGCATCCGGCCGTCAATGACTTCGTCACTGTCCTGGCCACGATTGGTCAGGCGCTGGTGCAGGGCCTGCAATGACGGCGGCAGAATGAAGATCGAGCGGGCCTGAGGCATCAGCTTGCGCACTTGCTCGGCACCTTGCCAGTCGATTTCCAGAATCAGGTCGTGGCCTTCGTCCAGGGTTTGCTGCAGGTGGCTTTGCGAGGTGCCGTAGAGGTTGCCGAACACTTCGGCGCGCTCGAGGAAGTCCCCGTGCTCGATCATCTTCACGAACTCGCTGCGGTCGACGAAGTGATAGTTCACGCCATTCACTTCACCGGGGCGCATGGCGCGGGTGGTGTGGGAGACCGAGACGCGGATCTCCGGATTTGCGTCGGTCAAAGCCTTGACCAGACTGCTCTTGCCCGCGCCCGAAGGAGCGGAAATGATGTACAGGGTGCCGGTGCTGTGTGTCATGTCGGGGTAGCCTTACTCAATATTCTGCACTTGTTCGCGCATCTGCTCGATCAACACCTTGAGGTTGACCGCAGCCTGGGTGCTGCGCGGGTCGAAGGCTTTGGAGCCCAGTGTATTGGCTTCGCGGTTGAGTTCCTGCATCAGGAAGTCCAGGCGCCGACCGGCGGCACCGCCGGATTTGAGCACCCGGCGAACTTCGATGATGTGAGTGCTCAGGCGATCCAGTTCTTCGGCGACGTCACTTTTTTGCGCGAGCATGACCATTTCCTGCTCCAGGCGCTGCGGATCCATCTCGGCCTTCATGTCGGCGAAACGGTCGAGGACTTTCTGGCGCTGGGTGGCGAGCATTTGCGGGACCAGTTCGCGCAAGGTCACCACGTCTTCTTCGATGGCGCTCAGGCGCTCGTTGATCAGCCGCGCCAGCTCCGCGCCTTCGCGCTCGCGGCCGGCCTTCAGCTCCTTGAGGCCCTGATTGAACAGTGCCAGCGCTTCGGCGTTCAAGGCTTGCGGGTCGGTGGCGTCGCCTACCAGTACGCCGGGCCAGGCAAGGACTTCCAGCGGGTTCAGCGCTGCCGGGTTCTTGATCAGGCTGGCGATGGTCTCTGCGGCGGCGACCAGTTGCGCGGCGCGCTCCTGATCGATTTGCAGCGCTTTGCCGGTGTTTTCTTCGGTGAAGCGCAGGGTGCATTCAAGCTTGCCCCGCGATACACCCTGGCGCAGGGCTTCACGAACAGCGCCCTCGAGGTCGCGAAAGGACTCCGGCAGGCGCAGGTGGGGTTCCAGGTAGCGGCTGTTGACCGAGCGCAGTTCCCAGCTCAGGGTGCCCTGGACGCCGGCTTTCTCGACGCGGGCGAAGGCGGTCATGCTGTGCACCATGGAGGTACCTCGCAAGGCAGATCGGCACAGAACCGAGGTTCCGGGAATCCGATATCAATGAATTAAAGCCGACTGGCAGCAAAGGCGCAGGATTGTAGCGCAGTGGCGCGGATGCGCCCAAACACACAGTGTGACAAAGAGCGGCAGGCCTGCACCGGCGCGCGGTACAGAGCCCTCGGTCGTCGGCGGATTTTTTTAGAAGTGCCCAGTGGCGGCCGTCGGCTCTATAATGCTCCGCAGTTTTCCGTCCCCAGTACAGGTACTCCCTATGATACGTCCAAGTGGTCGCGCTGCCGATCAGCTCCGCTCGATCCGCATCACCCGCAACTACACCAAGCACGCCGAGGGTTCTGTGCTGGTCGAGTTCGGTGATACCAAGGTCATCTGCACCGTCAGCGTTGAACCGGGCGTACCGCGTTTCCTGAAAGGCCAGGGCCAGGGTTGGCTGACCGCCGAGTACGGCATGCTGCCGCGCGCTACCGGAGAGCGTAACCAGCGTGAAGCCAGCCGTGGCAAGCAAGGCGGCCGCACCCTGGAAATCCAGCGTCTGATCGGTCGCTCCCTGCGCGCTGCGCTGGACATGTCCAAGCTGGGTGACGTCACCCTGTACGTCGACTGCGATGTGATCCAGGCCGATGGCGGCACCCGCACGGCTTCGATTACCGGTTCCATGGTTGCGCTGATCGATGCCTTGAAAGTGATCAAGAAGCGTGGCGGCCTGAAAGGCGGCGACCCGGTCAAGCAGATGATCGCTGCGGTTTCCGTGGGCATGTACAAGGGTGAGCCGGTGCTCGACCTCGATTACCTGGAAGACTCGGCCGCCGAGACTGACCTGAACGTGGTAATGACCAGCGCTGGCGGCTTCATCGAAGTCCAGGGCACTGCCGAAGGCGCGCCGTTCCAGCCTGAAGAGCTGAACGCCATGCTCGAGCTGGCCAAGAAAGGCATGAACGAGATCTTCGAACTGCAAAAGGCCGCCCTGGCCGACTGACCGGGCTGCTCCAGACAAGGAGGACACTATGAGTGACGAGCAACTGCCGCTGCCCACGCCGAGCCAAGAGGCGCGTCAGTGGGCCATGTTTTGCCACTTGTCCGCCTTGCTGGGGATCTGGATTCCGTTCGGTACGATCATCGGCCCGCTGATTCTCTGGCAGATCAAGCGCGAGATGGACCCGTTCATCGATGCCCAGGGCAAGGAAGCGCTGAACTTTCAGATAACCGTGGCGATCGCCTCGGCTATCTGCTTCTTGCTGATGCTGGTGATTATCGGGTTCTTCCTGTTTGGCCTGATCGCGATCGGTGCGCTGGTGCTAACGATCATTGCCGGGGTGAAGGCCAATGAAGGGCAGCCTTATCGGTATCCGTTCACATGGCGGTTGATCAAGTAAGCCAAGACACTGCTGTTGTTTGACGCACACTTCAGCGTAATTCAAAACAAATGCCCCGACATGTCGGGGCATTTGTTTTTTTGCAATCAGATTAATCTCTATTATTGCGTGCTTGGTCGCTCGCTATTCAAACTAAGTTAATTCGTGCGCATAATATTTTTTACACGTTTAGACACAAACTGCAAAGCTCAGTGCCGCTTGTATGCTTGGCAATTGGACTTGGCGGTTGATAAGGTTGCCCCGAGTAATATTTATCAAGAAATATTTCGATATATTCAGACCATTGACGGCTCCTGAATCTAATACCAATCAGTGTTGAGATCCATCAACCTGTTCAAGAGGCGTGTCCAGGTAAAAAGTTCGCCCCTGAATATATAAGCAAGAATATCCAGAATGCTTCAGCTCGATTTTTATGGAACATTAGTAGCAGCCTCTTTAGTACTTTTGCTGGGGCGCGGACTTGTCACGCGTGTCGGTTTTTTACGCGCCTACAATATCCCCGAACCTGTAGCGGGTGGCCTGGTGGTTGCCTTGGTTCTCCTGGCTTTGCGCGGCTTTGATGTTGAGGTCCGGTTCGACACTTCATTGCAGACACCCTTGATGTTGGCGTTTTTCGCCACCATTGGCTTGAGTGCAGATTTCGCCAGCCTGAAGAAGGGCGGGCGGGTGGTGGGTGTTTTCATACTGGCGGTCACCGGGTTTTTACTGGTCCAGAATGCCATGGGTATCGGTCTTGCGAGTCTCTTGGGGCTCGATCCCTTGATGGGCCTGCTGACAGGCTCGGTTACGTTGGCCGGCGGTCACGGTACGGGTGCTGCATGGGGGGCTACGTTCAGTGAGAAGTACGGTCTGGCATCTGCCTCCGAGCTTGCGATGGCCTCTGCGACGTTTGGATTGGTGCTGGGCGGATTGATCGGTGGGCCAGTTGCTCGCCACCTCATCAAGCGCGTACAAGTACCCGGCTGCGTTGATCAAGAAAAACCACGGGTGCCAAAAGGCTTTGAACAGCCAAACAAAGAGCGCTCGATCACACCCTTTTCGTTTATCGAGACGCTCGCGCTGATCGCCGTCAGCCTGCTGGCAGGTACTCTTCTGAGCGAGATGCTCCACGGAAGCGCATTCGAGTTGCCGACGTTCGTTTGTGTCTTGTTCGTGGGTGTACTTTTGCGAAACGGGCTTTCAGCGCTTGGCTTGTATCAAGTGTTTGAGCGTGAAGTCTCCGTGCTTGGGAATGTCAGCTTGTCGCTGTTTCTGGCAATTGCTCTCATGTCACTCAAGCTCTGGGATCTGGCCGCATTGGCTTTGCCGATCTTCATCATCCTGGCGGCGCAAACGCTGGTCATGGCGCTGTTTGCGATTTTCGTGACGTTCAGGGTCATGGGTAGTAACTACGATGCGGCTGTACTGGCGGCAGGACACTGCGGTTTTGGACTGGGGGCCACGCCAACTGCCATCGCTAACATGCAAGCGGTGACGCAGCGCTACGGGCCTTCGCAGATAGCGTTCCTGGTGGTGCCCATGGTGGGCGCTTTCTTCATCGACATCATTAATGTCATTGTGATCAAGTTGTATCTCGCTCTGCCGTTTTTCGCCGCGGCTTGAAGTTCTGGTCGATGGGAACCTCTGGATAGAGTGCATAAAAAAATGCCCGTATCTTGCGATACGGGCATTTTTTCGACCATCCGTCATACTGCTCAGTGAAAAATCACTTAGATCGTCAGCGTCCAGTCGTAGTCCACGATCAGCGGCGCGTGTTGCGAGAACCGCGGCTGGCGTGGCAGGCGTGCGCTGCGTACGAAGCGGCGCAGGCCAGGGGTCAGCAACTGATAGTCGAAGCGCCAACCGAGGTTGAGCATCTCCGCCTGTTCGTTGTCCGGCCACCAGCTGTACTGGTCGCCTTCCCGGCTGACTTCCCGCAGGGCGTCGACATAACCCATGTTGCCGACAATCTCGTCCATCCAGGCACGTTCAGGTGCCAGGAAGCCCGGAGATTGCTGGCTGTCGCGCCAGTTCTTGATGTCGAGCTTCTGCTGCGCCACGTACAGCGAGCCACAATAAATGTACTCGCGGCGTTTGCGCCGCTGCTTGTCCAGGTACTTGCCGAAGTCGTCCATGAGCTTGAACTTCTGGTTCAAATCCTCATCGCCGTTCATCCCCGAAGGAAGCAGCAAGGTGGCAATACTGACTTTGTCGAAATCTGCTTGCAGGTAGCGCCCGTAGCGGTCGGCCGTCTCGAAACCGAGACCGCTGATGACAGCCTTCGGTTGCAGCCGCGAATACAAAGCCACGCCACCTTGGGCGGGGACTTCAGCATCGCAGGCATAAAGGAAGTAGCCATCCAGTTGGAAGGCTGGGTCATCCAGTTCAAAGGCGGAGGCACGGGTGTCCTGCAGGCAGATGACGTCGGCATTCTGTGCTTGCAGCCAACTGAGCAAACCACGCTCGACTGCAGCCTGAATACCATTGACGTTCACACTGATGATCCGCATAAATGGCCCCAAAAATCGCGTGCGTGTATGATACACGGCGTCAAGCTAATTAGCTAAATCCGTGGTATTTGGGGTTTTTTCATGCAAGCGTATCAGCGCGATTTCATCCGTTTTGCCATCGATCGCGGCGTTTTGCGCTTCGGTGAGTTCACCCTGAAGTCCGGGCGCACCAGTCCTTACTTCTTCAATGCCGGCCTGTTCAACTCGGGTTCGGCCCTGGCGCAGCTGGGTCGTTTCTACGCCGCCGCCATTGCCGAGAGCGGCATTTCGTTCGACGTGCTGTTTGGCCCGGCCTACAAAGGCATTCCGCTGGCGGCGACTACCGCCGTGGCCCTGGCCGAGCATCACAACCGTGACTTGCCATGGTGCTTCAACCGCAAGGAAGCCAAGGCCCACGGCGAAGGCGGCAGCCTGGTTGGCGCACCGCTGACCGGTGAAGTGCTGATCATCGACGACGTGATCACCGCCGGCACCGCCATCCGTGAAGTGATGCAGATCATCGCCTCCCAGGACGGCGCCAAGGCCGCTGGCGTGCTGATCGCCCTGAACCGTCAGGAGCGTGGCAACGGCGAGTTGTCGGCGATCCAGGAAGTCGAGCGTGACTTCGGCATCCCGGTGATCAGCATCGTTTCGCTGAACCAGGTGCTGGAATTCCTGGCGGACGATCCGCAGCTCAAGCAGCATCTGCCAGCTGTGGAAGCCTACCGCGCCCAGTTCGGCGTCTGACACACCGACCCTGTAGGAGCGAGCTTGCTCGCGAAAAACGTCAACGATAATGCGGAGTGCCTGGCAGCCCGCGTTGCTCTGGCGCCCATCGCGAGCAATCGAGCGTCGACCGGCTGCTCCTACAAGGGGCTTTTTGTTTGTGCTGTCAGTGCAGTCTTCGCCATTTTCCTATCAGTTTTAGTGCCAATCCCAGATTGAATAGCGCGAACACCAGCAGTGCCACGACGACTAGAACGTAAAGCGTGCGGTCCACATCGAAATCCCACAGATCCAGTCTGCTGCCACGCATGATTCGAGCGGCGGCCGGCAGGTTGACGTAAAAAAGTGCTGTGAAGGCGCAGGTCAGGGGCAGGGCGCAGCCGAGCAGAACGCCTGAAACCTTCTCTCGGCTACGTTTTCTGGCCAGTGGGCCTGGTTGTTTTTCATCCAGTTCCAACGCTTCATGCAATTTTGGCCATGCCAGGTTGAACATGAAGGTGGTCAGGGTCAGCAGCAAACCACTGACCGCGACGATGTCACTGAACGGCATTCAGGCCCAGTGTCCGGCACAGCAGCGCGTGGGAATCCTCGCTGATTTCGAACTGCCCGGCACTGCCTTTGCGTTTGATGATGGGTTTGAAAGTCGGCTCGTTCTGGGTGATCAGCATGTTCAGTTCATCGCGGATGACGTCCGAGCTGATCACCACCAGATACACGGTCTGCGCGTGCTCCGCAGACTCGATCACGGCTCGCATGCTGTGTTGCAGGATCTCGTCCAATTGATTGCGGAAGCGTGAAACCGTGTTTTTCAGCAGGGTTTTGCTTTGGCTCTGAGTCAGCTGGAAAATCGTCGATATCTGCGATTCGGTTGGCAGGGTCTGCCCGAAGTAGTTTTGAATCAGATACAACAAACGGTCCTGTTTTGCTTCATCGGCCCGGCTCGGCATGCCGCCTTCAACCAGCATTTTCAAATATTCAGTCAGGCTCGCCTTGGCTATACGCTGTAAGGCATGAGCAATTTCCGTGTCGGAAATCTTCAGGGTTTTCTTGACCGGTTCCTTCTGCTCCTGCTCGAAAGCCTGGGCGTCGATCGTGAACGAGATCTGCATGGCTCAGTGCCTCCGTGGCTATTTTTTGCTCGCAGGGCTGGTTGTCTCGGCCTTTTTGTTCTCGACGGATTTGTCGGTTTTTTCCGGATACGGGTCATTCGGGGCGTCGCCCTGGCCGGTCAATACTTTCCAGGCTTTGCGCGTGTGAGGGGTCTTTTTGAAATCAGGGCAGGGTGGCATTGATGTTTGCGACGGGCCTGAATACTCAAATCCGCAGTCTACGCAGGCGTAGGTGCCTGCTGAAATGTCACTGCCGTATGGAACATGGTCTTTTTGCATGGGTAGATCTCCTGTGGATGCAGGGAAGATCCTATGCAGATTGATTCCTTAATGATGTCGGACGTTTCGTTATCTGAAGTGAGGCATTTCCTGCACGCATAAAAAAGATCGCAGACTTCGTCAGCACCTACGGAAAATTCATACTTCCGTAGGTGCCGCTGAAGGTTGCGATCTTTATGACGTTCTTGAATCAGTGACGCTTGCGATTGCTGATCAGGGTGCCCACGCCGGTATCGGTGAAAATTTCCAGCAGGATCGCGTTCGGCACGCGACCGTCGATGATCAGCGAGCTGCCCACGCCGCCCTGGACCGCTTCCAGTGCGCAACGGATCTTCGGCAGCATGCCGCCATAGATGGTGCCATCGGCGATCAGGTCGTCGACTTGCTGGGTTGTCAGGCCGGTCAGGACCGTGCCCGACTTGTCCATCAGGCCGGCGATGTTGGTCAGCAGCATCAACTTCTCGGCTTTCAATGCCTCGGCGACTTTACCGGCCACCAGGTCAGCGTTGATGTTGTACGACTCGCCGTTGGCGCCGACGCCGATGGGCGCGATCACCGGGATGAAATCGCCCTTGACCAACAGGTTCAGCAGGTCGGTATTGATGCCGACTACTTCGCCCACGTGGCCGATGTCGATGATTTCCGGGGTGGTCATTTCCGGCGTCTGACGGGTAACGGTGAGCTTCTTCGCGCGAATCAGCTCGGCGTCTTTACCGGTCAGGCCGATGGCGCTGCCGCCATGACGGTTGATCAGGTTGACGATGTCCTTGTTGACCTGGCCGCCGAGGACCATTTCAACCACGTCCATGGTCGCGGCGTCGGTGACGCGCATGCCGTCGACGAAATGGCTCTCGATCGACAGGCGCTTGAGCAGGTCACCGATTTGCGGGCCGCCACCGTGAACCACCACCGGGTTGATGCCCACGGCCTTCATCAGCACGATGTCGCGGGCGAAGCCGGTTTTCAGCTCCTCGCTTTCCATCGCGTTGCCGCCGTATTTGATCACCAGTGTCTTGCCGACATAACGGCGGATGTAAGGCAGCGCTTCGGACAGGACCTTGGCGGTGTTGGCGGCGGCTTCGCGTTCGAGGGTCATTCAGGGCTCCGGGTGAATCAGAACGGTAGTTGGAGATCAGGTGCAACACGCTTCAACTGGGCGTGGAAAACGTCCTTGATGCGCTGCAATTCAGCCTCGTCATCGGCCTCGAAACGCAGCACCAGCACCGGTGTGGTGTTGGATGCGCGTACCAGGCCCCAGCCTTTGGCATAGTCGACTCGCACGCCGTCAATGGTGGTCAGGTCGGCGCCTTCGCCCCACTGCGCATCGTGCAATGCATCAATGATGCTGAATTTGCTCTCTTCGGTCACATGGATATTGATTTCCGGCGTAGAAATATCGTTCGGGAAGGTCGCGAACAACTCTTCGGCCGAGGATTTTTCCTTGCTGAGGATCTCCAGCAACCGCGCGGCGCTGTAAATGCCGTCGTCGAAACCGAACCAGCGCTCCTTGAAGAAGATGTGCCCGCTCATTTCGCCAGCCAGCAGGGCGCCGGATTGTTTCATTTTCTTTTTGATCAACGAGTGACCGGTCTTCCACATTAACGACCGGCCACCGTATTCCTTGATCAGCGGAATCAGGCGGCGGGTGCATTTGACGTCGAAGATGATTTCGGCGCCCGGGTTGCGCGCCACAACGTCGCGGGCGAACAGCATCAGCAACCGGTCTGGGTAGACGATGCTGCCGGTGTTGGTCACCACGCCGACGCGGTCGCCATCGCCGTCGAAGGCCAGGCCGATGTCAGCGTTGGTTTCCTTGACCTTGGCGATCAGGTCCACGAGGTTTTCAGGCTTGCCCGGGTCTGGGTGGTGGTTCGGGAAGTTGCCGTCCACTTCGCAGAACAGCGGGATGACTTCGCAGTTCAGCGCTTCGATCAGTTGCGGAGCGATCACACCGGCCGCGCCGTTACCGCAATCGACGACCACTTTCAGGCGACGGGCCAGCTTGATGTCCTGGACGATTTCGGTGGTGTAGCGGTCGAGAATCTCGACCTGGGTGATGCTGCCCTGGCCGCTGCTCAGGTTATTGGTCTTGAGGCGGTCGTGCAGGGCCTGGATCTGTTCGTTGGCCAGGGTGTCGCCGGCAATGACGATCTTGAAACCGTTGTAGTTCGACGGGTTGTGGCTGCCGGTGAGCATCACGCCGGATTTGCCGGCCAGTACGTTGGCGGCGTAGTAGAGCGCCGGAGTCGGGACCAGGCCGACATCACTGACGTGGCAGCCGCTGTCGGCGATGCCTTTGATCAGTTGCGCGACCAGTTCCGGGCCGGACAAGCGGCCATCGCGACCGACGGACACGTTCGGTTCGCCCTGGGCCAGGCTTTGGGAGCCGACGGCGCGGCCGATCCAGTAAGCGGTTTCGGCGTTCAGGAATTCCGGGACGGTACCGCGGATGTCGTAGGCGCGGAAGATGCTGTCAGGGAACTTGGGTGCGATTTTGGCCGGGGTGTTCATCTGTGGGAATGCTCCATCTCGAAAGTGGCTGGACAGGCCGCCGATTCACTCGGCGGCAGGTTCAAACTGAAGGGTATGACGGCGTTTTCCACAGAGAGTTCGTGGTGTGAAAGGGCCATGACGCCCCTGACGACAAGGGTTTGACCGGGCAATGCCTTGATTTTCGGAGCTAAACCTTGCAGATGACAATTTGAATTTTGTGGCGAGGGAGCCAGATCCCCCCGCCACAAGAAGAACAAGGCCGGATCAGCTGGTGCCGGTATGGCCGAAGCCGCCGGTGCCGCGCTCGGTTTCAACAAACTCTTCAACCATCTCGAAGTGAGCCTGCACTACTGGTACCAGCACCAGCTGCGCCAGGCGCTCGCCAACCGGCATGGTGAACTCGGTCTGACCACGGTTCCAGCAGGAAACCATCAATGGGCCTTGGTAGTCGGAGTCGATCAGCCCCACCAGGTTGCCCAGCACGATGCCGTGCTTATGGCCCATCCCCGAGCGCGGCAGAATCAGCGCCGCCAGGTTCGGGTCGCCGATATAGACCGACAGGCCGGTGGGGATCAGCACGGTTTCACCCGGCTTGATCACGGTGTCCTGTTCCAGCATGGCGCGCAGGTCGAGGCCGGCGGAGCCCGGTGTGGCGTATTGCGGCAGCGGGAATTCGGTACCGATGCGGGGGTCGAGGATCTTGGCTTGCAAAGCGTGCATGTAAATTAAACCTGGTTCAGACGTTCGGCGATAAAAGTGATCAGCTGGCGAGCAATCTTGCTCTTGCTGGTCTGGGCGAAAAGTGTGGCGTGAAGCTCACGATCGATGACGCTGCAGGCGTTTTCTTCGCTGTTGAAGCCAATGCTCGGGTTGGCGACGTCGTTGGCGACGATCAGATCGAGGTTCTTGTCTTTCAACTTGCGTGCAGCGTAATCGAGCAGGTGTTCGGTCTCGGCGGCAAAACCGACACTGAACGGGCGGTCGGGGCGGGTGGCGATGGTGGCCAGGATGTCCGGGTTACGCACCATCTGTAGCAACAAGCCGTCGCCGTTCGTAGGATCTTTCTTGAGTTTCTGCGGGGCGACGACTTCCGGACGGTAATCCGCGACCGCTGCCGAGGCGATGAACAGGTCGCAAGGGATCGCCGCTTCACACGCGGCCAGCATGTCGCGGGCGCTGACCACGTCGATGCGGTTGACGCGATCCGGAGTCGGCAGGTGCACGGGGCCGGTGATCAGGGTCACGCGGGCACCGGCTTCCACAGCGGCTTCGGCTAGGGCAAAGCCCATTTTTCCGGAGCTGTGGTTGGTGATGTAGCGCACCGGGTCGATGTTTTCCTGGGTCGGGCCGGCCGTAATCAGCACGTGTTTGCCGGTCAGTGCCTGACGCTGGAAGCAGTCGGCGGCGCACTGGGCCAGTTCAAGGGCTTCGAGCATGCGTCCCAGGCCGACGTCGCCGCAGGCCTGGCTGCCGGAGGCTGGGCCGAAAACCTTGATGTCGCGGCTTTCGAGGGTTTGCAGGTTGGCCTGGGTCGCCGGATCGCGCCACATCGCCTGGTTCATTGCCGGCGCGACGGCGACCACTGCGTCGGTGGCCAGCACCAGCGTGGTCAGCAGATCATCGGCGATGCCTTGGGCCAGGCGGGCGATCAGGTCCGCCGTGGCGGGGGCGATCAGCACCAGATCGGCCCATTTGGCCAGTTCGATGTGGCCCATGGCCGCCTCGGCCGCCGGGTCCAGCAGGTCCAGGTGGACCGGGTGCCCGGACAGGGCCTGCATGGTCAACGGGGTGATGAACTCTGCGCCGCCACGGGTCATGACCACGCGCACTTCGGCGCCCTGATCGATCAGGCGGCGAACCAGGTCGGCGCTCTTGTAGGCAGCGATACCGCCGCCGACGCCCAGAACAATGCGTTTCCGATACAGCCGCTGCATAGGCCTGCCTTTCAATTCGTTGGTGACATACGTGGCGAACCCCCCTCCCCAGGGTGAATTCGCCCGCAAAAAAGATGGGCTACGATATCACAGCGACCGCTACGGAACAGCGGTGCCCACAGACAGGGAGGTGCTATGAGTATTCGCGATTGGCCGGCGGCGGAACGGCCGCGGGAGAGGTTGCTTGAGCGGGGTGCGGGAAGCCTTTCGGATGCCGAATTGCTGGCGATCTTTTTACGCACCGGCGTGGTGGGTAAAAGTGCAGTAGATCTGGCGCGACACCTGTTGAATCAGTTTGGCAGCCTGCGTTTGTTGCTTGAAGCCGATCAGGAAGCGTTCAGCAAGCAGTTGGGACTTGGGCCGGCGAAATTTGCGCAGTTGCAGGCTGCGCAAGAAATGAGCAGGCGTCATCTGGCCGAGCGTGCGCGCCATAAGTCGGCACTGGAGAGTCCGCACGCGGTTCGCGAGTATCTGAAATCGATGCTGCGCCACGAGCCACACGAGGTGTTTGGTTGCCTGTTTCTCGATTCCAGGCATCAGGTACTGGCGTTCGAGACGCTGTTCCGCGGCTCCATCGACAACACCAGCGTTCATCCGCGAGAGGTGGTCAAGCGCGCCCTGGCCAACAACGCAGCGGCATTGATCCTCTGTCACAACCATCCTTCGGGCAACACCGACCCAAGTCAGTCCGACCGGGTGCTGACCAAGCGCCTGCAAAAGGCGCTGGAGTTGATTGACGTGCGGGTGCTCGACCATTTCATCATCGGCGATGGCGACCCGTTGTCGATGGCGGAGTATGGCTGGATGTGAATGATTCACTGTAGGAGCGAGCTCTGCTCGCGATGGCGGCCGGGGCACCGTTTTCATTCAAGCAGCCCTCGTCATCGTTGAAGTCCATCGCGAGCAGAGCACGCTCCTACAGGGTTTCAGCCGTTTATTTCAGGGTCGCTTTGGAGTAATCCTGCCGGCCGAACGGGCTGACCGAATACCCCTCGACATCCTTGCGCGTCAGCGCGAAGGCTGTCGGGTGAGCCAGTGGTAGCCACAGCGCCTGCTGCTGGATCTGCGCCTGGGCCTGTTCGTAGAGTTTGCTACGCACACCTTGCTCGCCGGTGGTCTTGCCGGCGCTGATCAGCTTGTCCAGGTCCTGATTGCAGTAGCGGGCGAAGTTGGTGCCAGACTTGACCCCCGCGCAGGAAAACTGCGGCGTGAGGAAGTTGTCCGGGTCACCGTTGTCACCGGCCCAGCCCATGAACAGCAAGTCGTGCTCACCGGCCTTGGCGCGGCGGATCAGTTCGCCCCATTCGATCACGCGGATTTCGGCCTGAATGCCGATTTCCGCGAGGTCAGACTGCAGCAGTTGGGCACCAAGGCTTGGATTGGGGTTAAGCAGGCTGCCGGAAGGGCGGGTCCAGATGGTGGTCTGGAAGCCGTCCTTGAGTCCGGCCTTGGCCATCAAGGCCTTGGCCTTGGCGATGTCGTGAGGGTAACCCGGCAGGCCTTTCGCGTAGCTCCAGGTGTTGGGCGGATACGGACCGTTGGCCGCCTCGGCAGTGTCTTCGAACACGGCTTTGACATAGTTGGCCTTGTCGAAGGCAAGGTTGATGGCCTGGCGGACTTCAGGCTTGTCCAGTGGCGGATGCTGACTGTTGATGCCGACGAATGCGGTCATGAACGCGTCAGTCTTTTCGACTTTCAGCGTCGGCTCTTTCAGCGCTTCCTGTACGTCCAGAGGCTTGGGCGACAGGGCGATCTGGCATTCGTTGCGGCGCAATTTCTGCAGGCGCACGTTGGCGTCCGGGGTGATGGCAAAGATCAGCGGATCTACAGAGGGTTTGCCGCCGAAGTAGTCGGGGTTGGCTTTGTAGCGAACCGAGGCGTCCTTCTGGAAGCGAGTGAAAACGAACGGCCCTGTGCCGATCGGCTGGTTGTTGAGCTTCTCGGGTGTGCCGGTCTTCATCAGTTTGTCGGCGTATTCGGCCGAATAGATCGAGGCGAAACCCATGCTCAGGGTCGCCAGGAAGGTCGAATCCGGGTGGTCGAGGGTGAAGCGCACGGTCTGCGGATCGAGGGCGTCGATTTTCTTGATCAATGCAGGCAACTGCATCGATTGCGCATGCGGGAAGCCGCTCTGGGCGACTTTGTGCCACGCATTGGCCGGGTCGAGCATACGGTCGAAGCTGAAAATCACGTCTTCGGCGTTCAAGTCGCGCGTTGGAGTGAAGTACTCGGTGCGATGGAATTTCACCTGCGGGTGCAACTTGAACACGTAGATCAGGCCATCGGGGCTGACTTCCCAGCTGTCGGCGAGGCTGGCGACCACCTTGCCACTGGCCGTGTCAAAGTCCACCAGGCGATTCATCAACACATCGGCCGAGGCATTAGTGGTGGTCAGCGAGTTGTACTGCACCACGTCGAACCCTTCAGGGCTGGCCTCGGTGCAGACGCTCAGGGCGGCGGCAAATGCCTGTGGGCTCAGCAGAAGCGGGGCGAGCAACAGCGGTAGGGCAGCAAGGCGCATGGTCGGCTTCCTATACAGGTCGAAGGCCCATCTGCAAGTGCAGTCTGGAAAAGGCTTACCCTAGTGGGCTCTTTTGCAAATGACTATCCCCTTTTTCATTTTAAGGGGACTATAGGCGACTGATTTTGCTGTGCAGCGGTTGAGCAAACCCCCTGGATGGCTCGCTGAACGATTTTCTGCGACGAGCGGTCGCCATCGACGATAGCCTTTGTCCAAGGCGCTCGGAGCCAGAAAAACGGGGTTTTTGTGAATTCAACGCACACTGAATGTTGTTGCTCTCTAGTCTTTCTGGTATAAAGCAGCGCTCTTTTCTAGGGGCCCGGTTCCTTCACTGTAGGTGTAGCCGGTAAGACCTCTAAAGAAACGCGGCGCCTGGCGCCAAATGACTGAGAGATTAAGCGGCCAACCCATGCCGGGTTGGGCATGTGGTTTTAGAGGGCTGAGGCATGTCTAGAGTCTGTCAAGTTACCGGTAAGGGTCCGGTGACTGGGAATAACATTTCCCACGCAAACAACAAAACCCGTCGTCGTTTCCTGCCGAACCTGCAGCATCACCGCTTCTGGGTTGAAGAAGAGAAACGTTTTGTGCGTCTGCGCGTATCTGCCAAAGGCATGCGTATCATCGACAAGCGTGGCATCACTGTCGTGCTGGCCGAACTTCGCCGCGATGGCAAGGTTTAAGGGAGCTAATCATGCGTGAATTGATTCGTTTGATTTCGAGCGCCGGTACTGGTCACTTTTACACTACCGACAAGAACAAGCGTACTACTCCGGACAAAATCGAGATCAAGAAATATGATCCGGTTGTTCGCAAGCACGTGATCTACAAAGAAGGCAAAATCAAGTAATTGATTTTTCCCTCTTACGAAAAAGGCCCGTATCGCGAGATACGGGCCTTTTTTGTTGTGCTTGAAAAAACGGACAGCTTTTCAGCCTGATCAAGTCATTGCGCTTCAGTGCTGAGTAGAGCGATGCATGGTTTGGCGCAAATCAATTGCCCATGGTGACATGGGTGATGATTTCGTTTTCAACCAGCAGATTGATCCGTGCGGGATTGTAGTCTTTGGTCATGATGAACCCGATGCCCCTCGGACGTACCGCCAGCCCGGTCTTGTTGGCGAGCTCTCCACGCAGCTCTTCGGAGTATTGTCGGCCGATGTACTGAATGGCTGTATCCAGGTGTTGTTTCAAATCAATGGTCATTTACCGCTTCCTTGCAATTGGTGAGTGAGCGAAATTGCTCCCGTCATCCGTCTTGGATGCCGTGAAGAAATACTGGAGCAGCTCCGGTCATTTATCACCTGTTGTACTGTGTCGCGATGTTTGCCGGGGCCCGCCCGTGAAAAAGCCCGTCACCGGGGACGGGCTTTGGGGTATTTCGATGATCTTGCTTCAAGCCTTCTGTTCAAACGCCACATAGATCTTGCGGCATGGCTCCAGCACTTCCCAGGTGCCGCGAAAGCCTGCCGGGATCACGAAGCGATCACCCACACGCAGCGTCTTGGCGTTGCCGTCGAGGTCACGTATCACGGAAACCCCCTGCACGATTTCGCAGTATTCGTGTTCGGTGAAGTTTACCGTCCACTGGCCGACAGCCCCTTCCCACACGCCGGCGTTCAATTGGCCGCAAGGGCTGTTGTAGTGGTTGTACACCGCTTGCTCGGGATCACCCTTCAGTACTTTGGTCGGATCCGGGCGATAGCGTTCGGCGGCGGTGGTGGCCTGGCTGAAGTCGACGATATTCTGGATGCTCATTGTTGTATTCCCCCGTCATTGCGGTGCGAGTGGTGGGTGTCCGGTCAGACCGGACACGGGTATCGCCAAAGTCTATGTTTATTAAAATGAACATCGCAAGGCCGTTTGCCAGTGTTATGTCAAATATATTGAAACTTCACCTGCCGCTGGTTTAGGGTGGTGGATGCCTTGGGCCGAAAAGCAGGCTGGCCGGGCAGAATTCCTGACAGCGCCCGCGAAGAACGCGGGTGTCGTATCAATAAGAGGAGGACACTCGCATGACCACCCTGACCCGTGCCGACTGGGAACAACGTGCCCGCGACCTGAAAATCGAAGGCCGCGCCTATATCAATGGCGAATACACCGACGCCGTTTCCGGCGAGACATTCGAGTGCATCAGCCCGGTCGATGGCCGTCTGCTCGGCAAGATTGCCAGTTGTGACGCCGCCGATGCCCAGCGCGCCGTGGAAAACGCTCGCGCCACGTTCAATTCCGGTGTCTGGTCGCGTCTGGCGCCGACCAAACGCAAGTCCACCATGATCCGTTTTGCCGGCCTGCTGAAACAGCACGCCGAAGAGCTGGCCCTGCTTGAAACCCTGGACATGGGCAAGCCGATCAGCGATTCCCTGTACATCGACGTTCCCGGCGCGGCGCAAGCCTTGAGCTGGAGCGGCGAAGCCATCGACAAGATCTACGACGAAGTGGCAGCCACTCCGCACGATCAGTTGGGTCTTGTGACCCGTGAGCCGGTGGGTGTTGTGGGCGCCATCGTGCCGTGGAACTTCCCGCTGATGATGGCGTGCTGGAAACTCGGTCCTGCGCTGTCCACCGGTAACTCGGTGATCCTCAAGCCGTCCGAAAAATCCCCGCTGACCGCCATTCGCATCGCTGAACTGGCTGTCGAAGCCGGCATCCCGAAAGGCGTGCTGAACGTGCTGCCGGGTTACGGTCACACCGTCGGCAAGGCCTTGGCCCTGCACAACGACGTCGACACCCTGGTATTCACCGGCTCGACCAAAATCGCCAAGCAATTGCTGATCTACTCCGGCGAGTCGAACATGAAGCGCGTCTGGCTCGAAGCCGGCGGCAAGAGCCCGAATATCGTGTTCGCCGATGCGCCGAATCTGCAGGATGCTGCCGAAGCCGCTGCTGGCGCCATCGCCTTCAACCAGGGCGAAGTCTGCACCGCCGGTTCGCGCCTGCTGGTGGAGCGTTCGATCAAGGATAAATTCCTGCCGCTGGTGATCGAGGCGCTGAAGGCCTGGAAGCCGGGCAATCCGCTGGATCCGGCGACCAATGTTGGCGCGCTGGTCGATACCCAACAGATGAATACCGTACTGTCTTACATCGAGTCCGGTCATGCCGACGGCGCCAGGTTGGTGGCCGGTGGCAAGCGTACGCTCCAGGAAACTGGCGGCACTTACGTTGAGCCGACGATTTTCGATGGCGTAAGCAACGCGATGAAAATCGCCCAGGAAGAAATCTTCGGCCCGGTACTGTCGGTCATCGCATTCGACAGCGCCGAAGAAGCCATCGCGATTGCCAACGACACACCGTACGGCCTGGCTGCTGCGGTCTGGACGGCCGACATTTCCAAGGCCCACCTCACCGCCCGCGCACTGCGTGCCGGTAGCGTGTGGGTCAACCAGTACGATGGCGGCGACATGACCGCTCCGTTCGGTGGCTTCAAGCAATCCGGCAACGGCCGCGACAAGTCCCTGCACGCGTTCGACAAATACACCGAGCTGAAGGCGACCTGGATCAAGTTGTAAGCCGTTAAGGGAGGTCTGTTGTAGAGCAGGCCTCCCGAACGACACAGATCCCTTGTGGGAGCGAGCTTGCTCGCGATAGCGGTGTAACAGTCGACTTCAATGTTGAATGTTGCTCCGTCATCGCGAGCAAGCTCGCTCCCACAATGTTTTGTGTTGTACATAAAAATATCCACAGGAGCGTGGAACATGCGTTGGGCGACTTATTTCGCCGTTTTGGCATCTGTCCTGAGTGTCGGTCTGGCCCTGGGTGTCAGCATGCCGCTGGTGTCGTTTCGCCTGGAAAGCTGGGGCTACGGCTCGTTTGCCATTGGCGTGATGGCCGCGATGCCAGCCATCGGCGTCCTGCTGGGGGCGAAAATCTCCAGCCATCTGGCGGCGCGATTCGGCACGGCCAATCTGATGCGCCTGTGCCTTTGGGCCGGGGCGATTTCGATCGGTTTGCTGGCGCTGTTGCCGAGCTATCCGATCTGGTTGGTGCTGCGGCTGATGATCGGGGTGATCCTGACCCTTGTATTCATCATCGGTGAAAGCTGGATCAATCAACTGGTGGTCGAGCAATGGCGCGGGCGGCTGGTGGCGCTGTATGGCAGCAGCTACGCATTGAGTCAGCTGGCGGGGCCGGTGTTGTTGGGCTTCCTCGGTACCGAGCATGACTATGGCTTTTGGGTGGGCGTCGGTTTGCTGATGGCGGCTCCGTTCCTGTTGCTGGGCCGCAGTGGCGCGCCGAGCAGTGAAGCCAGCAGCGTGACCCTGCGTGATTTGCTTGAGTTTTGTCGTGGCCTGCCGGCGATTGCCTGGGCGGTGTCGCTGTTCGCCGCGTTCGAGGCGATGATTTTGACGCTGTTGCCGGTCTACTGCCTGCGCCAGGGCTTCACCACGGAGATCGCTCTGGCGATGGTCAGTACGGTGGTCGTCGGCGATGCGGTGCTGCAATTGCCGATTGGTGCGTTGGCCGATCGTTTGTCGCGCCGGGCGTTGTTTACCGGCTGCGCAGTCGTCTTGCTGGTGTCGAGCCTGGCGATTCCGATGCTGATCGACACACTGCTGATCTGGCCGCTGTGGGTCTTGTTTGGCGCCAGTGCCGGTGGCTTGTTCACCTTGTCACTGATCCTGATCGGCGAGCGTTATCGCGACGATGCACTGGTGCGGGCCAACGCGCATATTGCACAGCTGTGGGGGATTGGTTGCTTGGTCGGGCCGCTGCTGGCGGGTGCCGGCAGCCAGTGGATCAACGGCCATGCGTTGCCGTTGCTGATGGCAGTGGGGGCCTTGGGCGTGCTGATTGTGGTGTCGAGGCAAGGGGCGTTTGGCGCCGCTCAGCCAGCCTGATGAGCATCGCAGAACTGTGGCGGTCGAGTCTTACAACATCTTCCTCAGCCAACCGAATTGCTCAGCCAGGCATTGAAACGCCGCCGCCAACTCCGTTTGGCGGCGCAGATAGGCATATGGACGCTGATTCCCGAAGAAAGCTCAGTCGCTGAGCTGATCGTTTTCCGCCAGCAGTCTGATCGCTGTCGTACCGACCTTGCGTACTGCGTCTTCGATCTGCGGTGTTGGCTTGGCAGCGTAGTTCATGCGCAGGCAATTGCGGTACTTGCCCGAGGCGGAAAAAATACTGCCCACGGCAATCTGTACGCCCTGGTCGTGCAATGCACGATTCAGTTTCAGGGTGTCGAAACCTTCCGGTAATTCGACCCACAGCATGAAGCTACCCTGTGGGCGACTGGCGCGGGTGCCGGCCGGGAAGTAGCGGGTCACCCAATCAATCATCATGTCGCGATTGCGCTGGTATTGCGTACGCATCCGCCGCAAATGCGGTTCGAAGTGGCCACCTTTAAGGAATTCGGCGATGGCGATCTGCGGTTGTGGCGCGGTGGATCCGGTGCTGATGTATTTCATATGCAGTACCCGTTCCAGATAGCGACCGGGCGCGACCCAGCCGATGCGCAGGCCGGGTGCCAGGGTCTTGGAAAACGAACTGCACAATAGGACGCGACCGTCCTCGTCGAAGGACTTGATCGTGCGCGGACGCGGGTAGGTGTAGGCCAGTTCGCCATACACATCGTCCTCGATGATCGCCACGTCATAGCGCTGCGCAAGCGTCAACAACGCGCGTTTGCGCGACTCCGGCATGATGTAGCCCAACGGGTTGTTGCAGTTGGGGGTCAACTGTATGACCTTGATCGGCCACTGTTCCAGGGCCAGTTCCAGCGCTTCGAGGCTGATGCCGGTCAGTGGATCGGTGGGGATTTCCAGGGCCTTCATGCCCAGGCCCTTGAGGGTCTGCATCGCGCCGTGAAAGCTCGGCGAGTCCACCGCGACAATGTCGCCGGGCTCGCAGATCGCGCGAATACTGGTGGACAGCGCTTCATGGCATCCAGTGGTCACCACCAGTTCGCTGGCACTCAACTGGCAGCCGGAATCGAGCATCAGGCGAGCGATCTGTTCGCGCAGTTCAAGGTTGCCGTGGATGTTGTCGTAATACAGGCCGGGCATGTCCTGCCGACGGCTGATTCGCGCCAGGTCACGCAGCAGCGGTTTCATGGTCGCACTGGTGATGTCCGGCATGCCGCGACCCAGTTGCACCACGTCTTTGCGCGGAACGGCGCGAATCAACTCCAGCACTTGATCCCATTGGGAAATGTCCACCGGCCGTTGGGCCGGGCGGCCGACTGCCGGCAAATCCGGCAGTTCGCGGCTGGCCGGGACGAAGTACCCCGACTTGGGCCGAGGCATGGCCAGCCCGCTGTCCTCCAGCACCCGATAGGCCTGCTGCACTGTGCTCAGGCTGACGCCGTGCTCGACGCTCAGCGCCCGAACCGAAGGCAGCCGGTCACCGGGGCGATAGAAGCCCTGTTCGATACGTGTGCCGAGCAATTCGGCGAGGTTGACGTAAAGGGTCATGGTGCAGCCTCGATAAGGGTGATTCGGTTAACCAGTACAGATCGGGCGAAAAATCGGGATTCAGTGGCGGAATCGGCAAAACTGTATGGAGTTAATACAGTTGTTTTGAATCTGTAATGCTCTTGCGCGCCCACGCATCATGGAACCTCTGGCTACCCAAGTAAACAGGAGCATCCAAGATGAACGGTTTGAGCGATGTGCGGCTGACGTTACACAGTCAGGAGCTGGCGACCGGGCAGAACAACGGCACGCGGGAGGGGGGCATGGGCAATGCGTCGTCCGGCCTGAATCGCTGGGACCGGTTCTGGCGTCGCCTGCACACGCGCAAGGCGTTGCTGGCCCTGACGGCTGACCAGCTCAAGGACATCGGGCTGACGCGGGAGCAGGCGCGGGAGGAGGGGCTGAAGCCTTTCTGGCGGATCTGAGTTTTGCGGTGTTCTTCAGGGCCTCATCGCGAGCAAGCTAGCTCCCACAAGGAACGGTGGTGAACACAAATTTTGTGAGCACCGCCAAACACTGTGGGAGCGAGCTTGCGCGCGATGGCGTCGGTACAGGCCCAGCTAAACCTTCAGACCAACTCTTTAAACCGATGCCACAACATCCCCAATGCCAGCAACGGCGAACGCAAATGCTTGCCACCCGGGAATGTGATGTGCGGCACCTTGGCAAACAGATCGAAGCCGCCGCTGTGCTGGCCGCTGATGGCTTCGGCCAACAGCTTGCCGGCCAGGTGCGTGGCGTTCACGCCATGACCGGAATAGGCCTGGGCGTAATACACATTCGGCTGGTCCTTGAGTCGCCCGATCTGCGGCAGGCGGTTGGCGCCGATACCGATCATGCCGCCCCATTGGTAATCGATCTTCACCGCACTCAGTTGCGGGAAGACCTCCAGCATTTTCGGACGCATGTACGCAGCGATGTCTTTGGGGTCGCGGCCGGAGTAATGGCAGGCACCACCAAACAGCAGGCGCCGGTCCGCCGAGAGTCGGTAGTAGTCCAGCGCCACGCGCTGGTCACAGACCGCCATGTTCTGCGGCAGCAGGGCGTGGGCCCGTTCTTCGCTCAATGGTTCGGTGGCGATGATGTAGCTGCCGGCGGGCAGGACTTTGCCGCTGAGTTCCGGGTTGAGGTCATTGAGGTAAGCATTGCAACCCAGTACCAGGGTCTTGGCGCGCACCGAGCCCTCGGCGGCATGGACCTTGACCTCTGGGCCATAGTCGATGCGGGTCACGGCCGAGTGCTCGAACAACTGGACCCCCAGTCGTTGTGCCGCGGATGCTTCGCCCAGGGCCAGGTTCAGTGGATGCAGGTGCCCCGAGCCCATGTCGATCAGGCCGCCGACGTAACGCGTAGAGCCGACCACGGTGTGCATCTCGTTGGCTTGCAGCAAACGGGTCTCGTAGCGATAACCGAGGCTGCGCAGTTCTTCGGCATCCTCGGCGAAACCTTCCAGGTCTCGGGGTTTGTTGGCGAGGTCGCAGTAACCCCAGGTCAGGTCACAGGGGATCTGGAAGTGCTCGACCCGTTGCCGGACGATTTCCACGGCTTCCAGGCCCATGAGTTTCATTTGCCGAACACCTTCGACACCGATGACGTTGGTGAACTGATCGAGGCCGTGGCCGACGCCGCGAATCAGTTGCCCGCCATTTCGACCACTGGCGCCCCAGCCGATTCTATGGGCTTCAAGCAACACTACACTGAGGCCGCGTTCGGCCAGCTCAAGCGCCGTGTTCAACCCCGAAAACCCACCGCCCACCACACAGACATCGGCCAGCACTTCGCCTTTGAGCGCCGGAAGTTCAGGCTGCGGCAGACTGCTGGCGGCGTAGTAGGACGCGGTGTGGTTCATTGCAGGCTGTTGAGCACGGGCATTCATGTGTGTGTTCCTGATGCTTGCGCTTAGAAAACTTGACGGAGCATAAGCCGGACCTTCCCGGACGGGCAACATTGGTCGGCTGGTGCTGTCTGGATCGGGGCTTTTGCGTCAGAATCGCGCTCTATTCCGCTATTGGTCACCGCTGCAATGAGCTGCAACAGTCAGACAATCCGCACATTGCGACAGCAGATTCCCTCGTTCGAGTGCGTTCCCGGCTGCCATGACTGCTGCGGGCCGGTGACCACCTCGCCGGAAGAAATGTCACGCCTGCCGCGCAAGACCCGCGCCGAGCAGGATGCCGCCATGGAAGAACTCAACTGTGTGCACCTGGGGCCCAATGGTTGCACGGTGTATGACGAACGGCCGCTGATCTGCCGGTTGTTCGGCACCACCAAGACCCTGCCGTGCCCCAATGGGCGGGGGCCGGTGGAGTTGATTCATCCGCGGGTGGAGAAGCAGGTGTTCGAGTACATGGCCAGTACCCGGCAGGTGTTGGTTTAAAACAGCGGGTCTTCAGGTGGACCGAGTTGCCTCAATCGCGAGCAAGCTCGCTCCCACAGGTATTTGAGTCTGCCTGAATTTTGTGTTCAAAACCGGTTCATTGTGGGAGCGAGCTTGCTCGCGATGGGGTCGGAACAGACACCGGAAAATCTTCAATCCGGAATCGGCAGAGTCAGGCTCTCTTTCACCTCTTCCATCACGATGTAACTCTTGGACTCGCGCACGTGGGGCAGCTTGAGCAGGATGTCTCCCAGCAATTTGCGGTAGGAGGCCATCTCGGAAATCCGCGCCTTCACCAGGTAGTCGAAATCCCCTGACACCAGGTGGCACTCCAGCACATGGGGCAACTTCAGCACCGCACGCCGGAACTCTTCGAAAGTATCGCCGGATTTGTAGTCCAGGCTGATCTCGACGAACACCAGCAGACTACCCTTCAGGTGCTGCGGATTGAGCCTGGCGTTGTAGCCCATGATGATCCCTTCGCGCTCCAGACGCCGGACCCGCTCGGTACAGGGCGTGGTCGAGAGCCCGACCTTTTCTCCAAGCTCGGTAAAGGAAATCCGCCCGTCCGCTTGCAGGATCCGCAGGATGTTGCGGTCGATCTTGTCCAGCTCACGTCTGGTCTGAGTGTTGGTACGCATAGGGGATGCGCCTCCGCGAAAAGGGTTTTTGCCGAGAATTGTCGCCAAATATAGGCGCTTATATAGTGAAATGCACTGGCAAATCTTTTTTACACTGCGCACATCTGAAGCTCTGAATAACAAACGTCAGCGGTTAGCCGCGATGAGGGATATGAAAATGCGCGTCATGGTCTTGGGTAGCGGCGTCATCGGTACCACCAGTGCTTATTATCTGGCCCGTGCCGGGTTTGAAGTGGTGGTTGTGGACCGGCAGCCGGCCGCTGCCATGGAGACCAGTTTCGCCAATGCCGGGCAGGTCTCGCCGGGTTATGCCTCGCCGTGGGCCGCGCCGGGCGTGCCGCTCAAGGCCATCAAGTGGCTGTTGCAGCGCCACGCGCCACTGGCGATCAAGGCCACGGCCGACATCGACCAGTACCTGTGGATGGCACAGATGCTGCGCAACTGCACCGCCAGCCGTTACGCGGTGAACAAGGAGCGTATGGTCCGTCTGTCCGAGTACAGCCGTGACTGCCTCGATGAACTGCGTGCCGAAACCGGCATTGCCTACGAAGGCCGTAGCCTTGGTACGACCCAACTGTTCCGCACCCAGGCTCAACTGGACGGCGCCGCGAAAGACATTGCCGTGCTGAAAGAGTCCGGCGTGCCGTTCGAATTGCTCGACCGCGAAGGTATTGCCCGCGTTGAGCCGGCGCTGGCCAGCGTTACTGACATTCTCGCCGGTGCCTTGCGCCTGCCGAACGACCAGACCGGCGACTGCCAGATGTTCACCACCAAGCTCGCCGAGATGGCCGCGAACCTCGGTGTGCAATTCCGTTTCGACCAGGACATTCAGCGCCTCGACTTCGCCGGTGACCGCATCAACGGCGTATGGATCGACGGCAAGCTGGAAACCGCCGACCGCTACGTGCTGGCCCTCGGCAGCTACTCGCCGCAACTGCTCAAACCATTGGGGATCAAGGCGCCGGTGTACCCGCTCAAGGGCTACTCCCTGACCGTGCCGATCACCAACCCGGCAATGGCCCCGACTTCGACCATTCTCGACGAGACCTACAAGGTCGCGATCACCCGTTTCGACAACCGCATCCGCGTTGGCGGCATGGCGGAGATCGCCGGTTTTGACCTGTCGCTGAATCCGCGCCGGCGCGAAACCCTGGAGATGATCGTCAACGACCTTTATCCTCAGGGCGGCAATCTGGCCGAAGCGAGCTTCTGGACCGGCCTGCGCCCGACCACTCCAGATGGCACGCCAATCGTAGGCGCCACACCGTTCAAGAACCTGTTCCTGAACACCGGTCACGGCACGCTCGGCTGGACCATGGCCTGTGGCTCCGGTCGCTTGCTTGCTGACTTGATGGCCAAGAGAAAGCCGCAGATCAGCGCCGAAGGCCTCGATATTTCCCGTTACGGCAACAAAACCCAGGAGTCTGCTAAGCATGTCAGTCCAGCGCCAGCTCACCAATGAGCGCATGAGTCAGATCGTCACCCATAACGGCACGGTTTACCTGGCCGGACAGGTGGGCGACGACATGAACGCCGGGATTGAACAGCAGACCCGTGAAACTCTCGCCAACATCGAGCGGTTGCTCGATCTGGCCGGCACCGACAAGCACAATCTGCTGTCGGTGACGATTTACCTGAAGGACATCGACGCGCATTTCGAAGGCATGAACGCGGTGTGGGACAAGTGGCTGCCAAAAGGCGTCGCTCCCGCCCGAGCCACCGTTGAAGCGAAATTGTGCGAACCGGAAATCCTGGTCGAGTTGTCGGTTGTCGCCGCTCTGCCATAAGCCTGTCAGAAAAGATCCCTCTCCCGGTGCTGTTGGTGGTTAACGCTGTCAGCCAGCACCGGTTTTTCTTCCCGATAACCCGACCAGAAGTCTGCCGCCATGCGTCCTGCCCGTGCCCTGATCGACCTTCAAGCCCTGCGTCACAACTACCGGATCGCCCGTGAACTCACGGGGGCTCGTGCCCTCGCGGTGATCAAGGCCGATGCCTATGGCCATGGCGCGGTGCGTTGCGCCCAGGCGCTGGAAGCCGAGGCGGACGGGTTTGCCGTGGCCTGCATCGAAGAGGCGTTGGAGCTGCGGGCGGCGGGCATTCGTGCGCCGGTCCTGCTGTTGGAAGGCTTTTTCGAAGCCGACGAGCTGGCGCTGATCGTCGAGCATGATTTCTGGTGCGTGGTGCATTCGCTGTGGCAGCTCGAAGCCATCGAAAACGCCGCGTTGAGCAAGCCGATCACCGTGTGGCTGAAGCTCGACTCGGGCATGCATCGCGTGGGGCTGCACCCGACGGATTATCAAGCGGCCTATCAACGGCTGCTTGCCAGCGGCAAGGTCGCGAAAGTGGTGCTGATGAGCCACTTTGCGCGTGCCGATGAACTGCACGAACAGGCCAGCGCCGAACAGGTGGCGGTATTTGAAGCGGCGCGCAAAGGCTTGTCCGCCGAGGTCAGCCTGCGTAACTCGCCGGCGGTGCTCGGTTGGCCGCAGATACCGAGTGACTGGGTGCGCCCAGGCATCATGCTCTATGGCGCCACGCCGTTCGAAGAGGCCAACGAAGTAGCATCGCGGCTGCAACCGGTCATGACCCTGGAATCGAAGGTGATCAGTGTGCGCGAGTTGCCGGCCGGCGAGCCCGTCGGTTACGGCGCCAAATTCATCACCCCCAAACCGATGCGCATTGGCGTGGTGGCCATGGGTTACGCCGACGGCTACCCACGACTGGCACCGACCGGCACGCCAGTGCTGGTTGCCGGGCAGCGCAGCCAGTTGATCGGCCGGGTATCGATGGACATGCTCTGTATCGACCTGACCGATGTGCCGCAGGCCGGTCTCGGTTCGACCGTCGAGTTGTGGGGCAAAAACATCCTCGCCAGTGATGTGGCCATGGCTGCCGGCACGATTCCTTACCAGATCTTCTGCAACCTGCGCCGAGTGCCACTGCTCTATTCCGGGGCTTAGTGAGCAGGGCTCCAGACCGGAAGTCGCCTCGCTGAGCAGGATTCAGGTCAAGGTGTTGTAAATACTGAACGCTGTCGCCATGATAACGCTCAATATTCCAACAATCTGAATCCTGGAGGCGCAAGCTTTGGACGTCGGTGAACGACTGCAATCCATCCGTAGGCTCAAAGGCCTTTCCCAGCGTGAACTCGCCAAACGGGCGGGGGTCACCAACAGCACGATTTCGATGATCGAGAAGAACAGCGTTAGCCCTTCGATCAGTTCGCTGCGCAAGGTGTTGGGCGGGATTCCCATGTCCATGGTCGAGTTCTTTTCCGAAGAAATCCTGCAGGAAAAACCGACCCAGATCGTCTACAAGGCCAACGAGCTGATCGATATTTCCGATGGTGCCGTGACCATGAAGCTGGTCGGTAGGGCGCACCCGAGCCGGGCCATCGCATTCCTCAATGAAATCTATCCGCCAGGCGCCGATACCGGTGACGAGATGCTCACCCATGAGGGCGAGGAAACCGGCATCCTGGTCGAAGGAAAACTGGAACTGGTGGTCGGTCTCGAAACTTTTGTCCTCGAAGCCGGCGATAGCTACTACTTTGAAAGTACCAAGCCACACCGTTTCCGTAATCCGTTCGATGTGCCGGCGCGACTAATCAGCGCAGCCACACCAGCGAATTTCTAAGAAAAGAGGCGTCCTGCCAGCATCGCAGAGGTGCCCGGGCTGTTTTTCCGTCGCGACCTAAGACCCCTCCGACTTTGGGGTTGTTTCAGTGCGGCGGGCTTACCGCTATACTTGCGCCCGCCTGCGAACCGTGGCCGTAGGCGTGACTAGCCACCATTGAGGGTGAACGCGTGAACCTAATTATGAAAATGCTGGCTGCACCAGCAACCGTATTGGCCCTATGGGCTGTCAGTGTCAGCGCTCAGGCTGCGACCAACGACGATATTGCCAAACGCCTTGAGCCAGTCGGCCAGGTTTGTGTTCAGGGTAAAGAGTGCAAGGGCATGGAAGTGGCCGCTTCCGCTGGCGGCGGTGGTGGTGCGAAAACCCCGGATGAAGTGATTGCAAAGCATTGCAACGCTTGCCACGGTACAGGCCTGTTGGGCGCGCCGAAAGTCGGTGATGCCGCCGCTTGGGGCGAACGTGCCAAGAAAGAAGGTGGTGTTGACGGCTTGCTCGCCAAGGCGATCTCCGGCATCAACGCGATGCCGCCAAAAGGCACCTGCGCCGATTGTGCAGACGCCGAGCTCAAAGGCGCCATCCAGAAGATGTCCGGCCTGAAATAAGGCGCCGCATCGTTCGCAAAAAACCGTCCCAGGACGGTTTTTTTGTGCCTGCAATTCCGCGCTGACCCTTGTAGGAGCGAGCTCGCTCGCGATGGTCGTCAACGATAACGCTGGAAACCTGGCACCCCGCGGTGCTCTCAGGTTCTTCGCGAGCGAGCTCGCTCCTACAAGGTTTTTGTGGCAGCCGATTGGCATTAACGGGCTGTTCATTGCAGCGAATCCCCGGCAAGCTCGGTCTAACCCCACGTCATGGAATGTAAGGGAGGACCTGATGGTGCAGCTGTGTTCAATCGAGCAAGCGGTCGATGACGTCTTGGCACGGTTGCCGACGCATATCCACATGGGCCTGCCTCTGGGGTTGGGCAAACCTAATCACTTCGTCAACGCGCTGTATCGACGAATCGCACAGTCGCCCGAGCGACGACTGACGATCTACACCGCGTTGTGTCTGGGGCGCCCACCCTTGGGCGATGGTTTGCAAAAGCGATTTCTCGAACCCTTTGTCGAGCGGGTGTTCGGCGATTATCCGGAGCTGGAATTTCTCGCCGACCTGCGTCGCGACGGTTTACCGGGCAACATCCACATCCAGCAGTTCTTCATGCAGCCTGGCAGCCTGCTCAACAGTGCTACGGCGCAACAGGATTACGTCAGCAGCAACTACAGCCATGCGGCCCGGGACATCAACACCGCCGGGTTGAATCTGGTGGCGCAACTGGTGGCCAGCCATGCCGAGCATCCCGACCGCTTGAGTCTGAGCTGCAACCCGGACATCACCCTCGACCTATTGCCGATGATCGCCAAGCGCCGCGCCGCCGGAGAAACCATCCTGATGGTCGGCCAAGTACACAACGATCTGCCTTACATGCCCGGCGATGCGGAACTGGGCATCGACACCTTTGACCTGCTGATCGATGAGAAGGACAACACCACGCTGTTTTCCACGCCAAACATGCCGGTGGGCTTTCAGGACCATTTCATCGGCCTGCACGCCAGCACTCTGGTGCGTGACGGCGGCACCTTGCAGATCGGCATCGGTTCCATGGGTGATGCGCTGACGGCAGCGTTGCTGGCGCGGCAAGCCGACAACAACGGATACAGGGCTTTGCTGGCAGACGTAAACCTCAGCCACTGGGCGCAACTGATCGAGCGCGAAGGCGGCATCGAGCCCTTCGCCAAAGGCCTGTATGGCTGCAGCGAAATGTTCGTCAACGGCTTGTTGGTGCTGGCCGATGCCGGGATCGTGCGGCGCAAGGTTTATCCGGACGCGGCGACCCAAAAGCAGGCGAATGCCGGCACCCTCGACGAGGCTGCGCAAACCGATGGCATCTCGGTGCACGGCGGATTCTTCCTTGGGCCGCGCAGCTACTATGAACGCTTGCGTGAGTTGCCGCAGAGCAAGCGGCTTGAATTCAACATGACCCGCATCAGCTACATCAACGAGCTCTACGGCCAGGAAGAACTCAAGCGCTTGCAGCGCCTGGATGCGAGGTTCATCAACACCGCGTTCACCGTGACCTTGCTCGGTGCCGCGGTGGCGGATCAGCTCGAAGACGGACGTGTGCTCAGCGGCGTAGGCGGGCAATACAACTTCGTGGTGCAGGGGCATGCGTTGCAAGGCGCGCGTTCGGTGTTGCTGCTGCGCAGCTGGCGTGAGTCTGGAGGCGACGTCAGCTCGAACATCGTCTGGGAGTATGGTCACTGCACGATTCCGCGGCATCTGCGGGACATCGTGGTCACCGAGTACGGCATTGCCGATCTGCGGGGCAAGACCGATGCGGCGGTGATTGAAGCACTGTTGAATATCAGCGACTCACGTTTCCAGTCGGGGCTGATCGCGCAGGCACAGAAAGTCGGCAAATTGCCCAAGGACTTCCGTCTCGATCCGCGCTTTACCGATAACAGCCCGCAGCGTTTGCAGGAGATTCAGGCGCGGCATCCGCAGCTATTTCCAGAGTACCCACTGGGTTGTGATTTCACCGAGGTCGAGCGGGATGTGTTGCGGGCGCTGAACTGGCTCAAGAGCAAGTTCAAGCTGAGCGAGGTGCTGGAGTTGGGCAAGGCAGCGCTGGATGCGCCGGAGCCTGCGTTGTTTCCAGAGCATCTGGAGCGCATGCAGTTGGCCAGTCCGGAAGGGCTGAAGGAAGACTTGTTTCAGCGCTTGCTGCTCACAGGCCTCAAGGCGACTGCGCAGTAACTGCCCCCCAAAACAACTGTGGGAGCGAGCTTGCTCGCGATAGCGGTGTATCAGTCAACGAAGATGTCGACTGACACTATGCAATCGCGAGCAAGCTCGCTCCCACAGGGGGATGTGCAGTGTGGCCTTTATTCGATGAAGGTCACGACACCATCGGCCAGCGACTTCACGCGCGCCAGGGACTCTACGCGATAACCCTGCGAGTCCAGTTCCGCACGGCCGCCCTGGAACGATTTCTCGATCACGATCCCCAAGCCTGCGACGGTGGCGCCGGCCTGTTTGATGATCGAAATCAGTGCCTGGGACGCCTTACCGTTGGCCAGGAAGTCATCGATGATCAGCACGCGGTCGCTGCTGGTCAGGTGGCGCGGAGAGATGGCCACGGTGCTTTCGGTCTGCTTGGTGAACGAGTACACGGTCGCCGACAGCAGGTTTTCGGTCAGGGTCAGGGACTGGTGCTTGCGGGCGAAGATCACCGGCACGCCAAGGTTCAGACCGGTCATGATCGCCGGGGCGATGCCCGAGGCTTCGATGGTGACGATCTTGGTGATGCCCGAATCCTTGAACAGCGTGGCGAATTCGTCGCCGATCAGCTTCATCAGGGCCGGGTCGATCTGGTGGTTCAGAAAGGCGTCGACTTTCAGGACCTGGTCGGAAAGCACGATGCCTTCTTCGCGAATTTTCTTGTGCAGGGCTTCCATGAAGCTGTCCTCTGTTGGCGCCTTGTGCGCCCTAAGGTTTTAAAAAAGTGGTCAATTCTAGCGCTTTAACATCGCGCGTATATCCGCCAATGCGTTGTTGCCTCGCACGGCTTTGACTTCGGTCGGTGTGTCGTCGTTGCCTTCCCAGGCCAGGTCGTCCGGCGGCAACTCATCGAGGAAGCGGCTCGGCGCGCAATCGATGATCTCGCCGTACTGCTTGCGCTTGGCGGCGAAGGTGAAGGCCAGGGTCTGGCGCGCACGGGTAATGCCCACGTAGGCCAGGCGACGTTCTTCTTCGATGGTGTCGGCTTCGATGCTGGAGCGGTGCGGGAGGATTTCCTCCTCCATGCCCATGATGAACACGTAGGGGAATTCCAGGCCCTTGGACGCATGCAAAGTCATCATCTGCACGCCTTCGGCGCCGTCTTCCTCTTCCTGCTGGCGCTCGAGCATGTCGCGCAGGACGAGTTTGCCGATGGCGTCCTCGACGGTCATCTCGCCTTCTTCGTCTTTTTCCAGGGTGTTCTTCAGCGCCTCGATCAGGAACCAGACGTTACCCATGCGGTAATCGGCGGCCTTGTCGCTGGAGCTGTTGGTGCGCAGCCAGTTCTCGTAGTCGATGTCCATGACCATGCTGCGCAGGGCCGAGATCGGGTCTTCGCCGGCACACTGCTCGCGCACCCTGTCCATGAAGCGCTTGAAGCGCGACAGGCGATCGGTGAAGCGGCTGTCGAGATGCTCGCCCAGGCCGATTTCGTCGGTGGCGGCGTACATCGAGATCTTGCGCTCGGTGGCGTAGTTGCCCAGCTTCTCCAGCGTGGTCGAGCCGATCTCGCGGCGCGGCACGTTGATCACCCGCAGGAACGCGTTGTCGTCGTCCGGGTTCACGATCAGGCGGAAGTAGGCCATCAGGTCCTTTACTTCCTGGCGACCGAAAAAGCTGTTGCCGCCGGACAGGCGATACGGCACCTGGTGGTGCTGCAATTTCAGCTCGATCAGCTTGGCCTGGTAGTTGCCGCGATACAGGATCGCGAAATCGCTGTACGGGCGGTCGGTGCGCAAGTGCAGGCTGAGGATTTCCATGGCCACGCGCTCGGCCTCGGCGTCCTCGTTGCGGCACCGGATCACGCGGATCTCGTCGCCGTGACCCATTTCACTCCACAGCTGCTTTTCGAATTCGTGCGGGTTGTTCGAGATCAGCACGTTGGCGCAGCGCAGGATGCGGCTGGTGGAGCGATAGTTCTGCTCCAGCATCACCACTTTCAAGGAAGGGTAGTCGTCCTTGAGCAGCATCAGGTTTTCCGGGCGCGCGCCGCGCCAGGCGTAGATCGACTGGTCGTCGTCGCCCACCACGGTGAACTGGTTGCGTTTGCCGATGAGCATTTTCACCAGCAGGTACTGGCTGGCGTTGGTGTCCTGGTATTCATCGACCAGCAGGTAGCGCACCTTGTTCTGCCATTTTTCCAGGATGTCGGCGTGTTCTTCGAACAGCTTCACCGGGAGCAGGATCAGGTCGTCGAAATCCACCGCGTTGAACGCCTTGAGCGTGCGCTGGTAGTGGGTGTAGACGATGGCAGCAGTCTGTTCCTTGGGGTTGCGCGCGTTTTCCAGGGCCTGGGCCGGCAGGATCAGGTCGTTTTTCCAGGCGCCGATCATGTTCTTGATCTCGTCGACGCCGTCGTCGCCCGAGTATTCCTTCTGCATGATGTCGGTCATCAGGGCCTTGACGTCGGTCTCGTCGAAGATCGAGAAGCCCGGTTTGTAGCCCAGCCGCACGTGTTCCTTGCGGATGATGTTCAGGCCCAGGTTGTGGAAGGTGCAGACCGTCAGGCCACGACCTTCGCCGGCGCGCAGCAGGGTGCCGACCCGTTCCTTCATCTCGCGGGCGGCCTTGTTGGTAAAGGTCATGGCGACGATGTACTGGGCGCGGATGCCGCAGTTCTGGATCAGGTGCGCGATTTTGCGCGTGATCACGCTGGTCTTGCCGGAGCCAGCACCGGCGAGCACCAAAAGAGGGCCGCCGACGTAGCTCACGGCTTCTTGCTGCCGGGGATTGAGTCGGGACATAGGTAAATTCAGGAGTCAGTCACGAAATGGGCCGGCATTTTAACAGGCTCAGCGAATTGTGCTGCTCTGTCCGACTTGTGACGTACCACGCTATCTGTAATTGCCGGTTTTGTTACTTTCACGCAGGATGCGCAACGAATTTGCGGCTAATGTTCGTAATTCCGGATACAAAGGTCTCGTTTTGCTCACCGATGTCATTGTCATTGGTCATCGGAACGGCATAATGCCCGTCGCCTACATCTTTGCAGAGTCTAGGGAGCTAGCTTGTCTACGCCTGTCGAACCCTTGCGTTTGCTGCTACTGGCCGAAGAGCCAGCGTGGGCAGCGTTGTTGCGCGAGTGTCTGGCTCCTATGGGGAGCTCGGTCGTGCTCATCAGCGCGCCGAGTTGGGAGTCGGTCAGCAGCCTGTTCGATGACAACCGCAGCGCGGTGTTATTGACCATCCCGCAACTTCAGCCGGCGCCGGGCCGTTGCAGCCTGCCGACGGTGTTGTTGCTCGACCATGAGCCGCTGATCCCGCCCGACGGCGTGAGTGACTGGCTGGTGCGCGATCATCTCGATCCCGGCATGTTGCGCCGTTGCCTACGCCATGTGCGCGAACGTGGCGTTCTGGAAAACACCCTTCAACGTCTGGCCGAGCAAGATCCGCTGACCGGCATCGCTAACCGCCAGGGCTTCCAGACTCTGCTGACGGCGCGCCTGGCGGAAAACGACGGTCGCGGCCTGGCCCTCGGTCATCTCGACCTCGACAACTTTCGTTATGCCAACGACGCCCTCGGCCATCAGGCCGGTGATCGCCTGATCCTGCAAGTGGTGGCGCGGCTCAAGAGTCAGCTTGAGGCCGGCGATCAACTGGCGCGCCTGGGCAGTGATGAATTCGCTCTGCTGATCGACACCCGTCGTGCTCCCCAGCGTGCCGAGTGGATGGCCGAGCGCATCAGCGAAGTACTGGCCGAACCTTATTGGGTCGATGGCGAAAGCCTGTTGATCGGTTCCAGCCTGGGCATTGCCTACGCCCGGGCCCAGGCCGGTGCGGATCCGCTGATGTGGCATGCGCACATCGCCATGCAGCAGGCCAAAAGCACCCAGGGCTGCACTTTTCACATTTTCAACGAACGCATCAACCGCAATGCCCGCAGCATCGCCGACCTCGAAACCGAGTTGCGTCGGGCACTGCGCCGCGATGAGCTGGAACTGCATTACCAGCCACGGCTGAACCTCGAAGACGGGCAGATCGTCGGCCTCGAAGCTTTGGTGCGCTGGCGGCATGCCGAGCGCGGCTTGCTTCCACCGAGTGAATTCGTGCCGCTGGCCGAGCAAAGTGGTCTGATCGTGCCGCTGGGCTACTGGGTAATTTCCCGGGCCTTGCGCGACATGCAGGCGCTGCTCGAGCTGGGATTGCCACCGTTGCACATGGCGATCAACCTGTCATTCCGGCAGTTCCAGGACAGCCAGTTGCTTTCGACCCTCAGTCGTCTGATTGCCGAGCGCGGTGTCGAGGCGCAGTGGCTGGAGTTCGAACTGACCGAAACCGCCGTGATGCGTCGCAGCGATCTGGTCAAGCAGACCATGGACGCCCTCGGGCGCCTCGGTGTGCGCTTCTCCCTCGACGACTTCGGCACCGGGTTCTCGTCGTTCGTGCACCTCAACAGCCTGCCGATCACCTTGCTGAAGATCGACAAGAGCTTTGTCGGCGGCATGGAGCAGCGTGAGGAAAACCGCAAACTGGTCCACGCGATGATCAACCTGGCGCACAACCTCAACCTCGAGGTGGTCGCAGAAGGCGTGGAAACGCCGGAGCAACTGGATCTGCTGCGTGGGTTTGAATGCGATCAGGTGCAGGGGTATTTGATCAGCAGGCCTTTGCCGCTGGCCGAACTGGTGGAGTATCTGACGTTTGGCAGCAATCAGCAGCCGATGCTGGAAATCGTGGGCTGAGGTTGCCACAGAGCCCTGTAGGAGCGAGCTTGCTCGCGATAAACCTGAGAACGCCGCGGGGCACCTGCCAACCAGCGTTATCGTTGACGACCATCGCGAGCGAGCTCGCTCCTACAGGGGGCTCAGTCAGGCTGAGCAACCTCGAAACGCTGCACTGACGTCGTGTCGCGCTTGATCATCCGCTTCATCTTCCACTCAAATCCCAGCGTCAGGCTCACCGCCGCACACGCCAGCCCCAGCGCCAGGCCCCACCAGACGCCCGTTGGCCCCCAGTCCAGGTGGAACGCCATCCACCACGCCGCCGGTGCGCCAATCAGCCAATAGCAACCCAGGCCGACCAGGAAAGTGGTCTTGGCATCCTTGAGTCCGCGGATACAGCCCATGGCAATGGTTTGCGTGCCGTCGAACAGTTCGAACCATGCCGCCACCGCCAACAGGCTCACGGCGAGGTTGATGACATCGCGAAACGCCGGGTCGTTGTGGTCGAGGAACAGGCCGACCAACTGGTTTGGCAATAGCCAGAAGACCATGGCGAAACACAGCATCGCCGCCGCCCCGAAGGCAATGCCGACCCGCCCGGCCAGCCGCGCATCCAGCAATTGCCCGGCGCCGTAGTGCTGGCCGATGCGCATGGTGATCGCATAAGAAATCCCCGCCGGGACCATGAACGCCACCGAAACGATTTGCAGGGCAATCTGATGAGCCCCCAGCTGTGTGCTGCCCATGGTGCCCATGCACAGCGCGGCGAAGGCAAACAGCCCGACTTCCACCGCGTAGGTACCGCCAATCGGCAGCCCCAGACGCCACAGCTCCTTCAGGTACTGGCGGTTCAGCCGCGACAGGCCCTGGCGCAGCGGATAGGCCTCATAAGCCGGATGCCGACGAATGTGCCACGCCAGCGCAAGTGCCATCAGGTTGGCGACAATCGCCGTGACCAGCCCGATGCCCGTCAGCCCCAGTTTCGGCAGGCCGAACATGCCGGTAATCAGCACATAGTTGAGCAGGAAGTTGGCGACCGTACCGCCAACACTGATGACCATCACTGGCGTTGCACGGCCAATGGCGCTGGTGAACCCGCGCAGGGCCATGAAGCTCAGGTAGCCGGGCAGGGCGAACGGCAGGAAGATCAAAAACTGCCCGGCTGCGTTGACGTTGCTTTCAGTCTGGCCGAACAGCAGCAGCACCGGTTTGAGGTTCCACAACAGCAAACCGGCGACCAGCGCCATCAGCCACGCCAGCCACAACCCGGCCTGGGTCAGTCGAGTGGCCCCGACAATATCGCCGGCACCCTGACGGATCGCCACCAGGGTGCCGACCGCCGCAATCACGCCGATGCAGAAAATCGACACGAACGAATAGGTCGCCGCACCGAGCCCGCCACCGGCCAGGGCCTCGGGACTCAGGCGCGCCATCATCAGAGTGTCGGTGAGGACCATCAGCATGTGCGCCAACTGCGAGGCAATCAACGGCCCCGCCAGCCGCAGGATGGCCCAGAGTTCAGTACGTGCTGGATGCTGCATGGTCATCACGCTCGATTATCAAAGGGAACAGGAAAGCACCGATTCTCGGCGCTCTGCATGGTTTGCACAAAGGGATAAAAAGGATGGATAGCATGATTCAAACTCATGCTGGGGAGTTTCTGCTAGGGTAGGCGAACCCCGCAGTAGGAGCTTTCCCAATGTCCCGTCGTCTTCCTCCCTTGTATGCCCTGCGCGCATTCGAAGCGGCGGCGCGACACAGTTCGTTTACCCGCGCGGCCGAAGAGCTGTCGATTACCCAAAGTGCGGTCAGCCGGCATATTCGTACGCTCGAAGAGCATTTTGCCTGCCGCTTGTTTCATCGCAGTGGCCGCAACCTGCAACTGACCGAGTCGGCCCGGTTGCTGTTGCCGGGCATTCGCGAAGGCTTCACCGCGCTTGAACGTGCCTGCAATACCTTGCGCGCCGAAGACGACATCCTGCGCATGAAAGCCCCGTCGACCCTGACCATGCGTTGGTTGCTGGCGCGCCTCAGCCGCTTCCGTCATCTGCAGCCGGGCAACGAAGTGCAATTGACCAGTGCGTGGATGGACGTCGATTCAGTGGATTTCAATGACGAACCGTTCGACTGCGCCGTCATCCTCAGCAATGGGCATTTTCCACCGGACTGGGAGGCGACTCTCCTGTTCCCCGAAGAGCTGATTCCGGTGGGCGCGCCGAATCTTCTGAAGGATCAACCATGGGACGTCGCGCGCCTGGCCAGTACCGAGCTGCTGCACCCGACACCGGACCGCCGTGACTGGCGCAACTGGCTGGAGCGCATGGGCCTGACCGATCAGGTCTCGCTCAAGGGCGGTCAGGTGTTCGACACGCTGGAACTGGGCATGATTGCAGCCGCCCGTGGCTACGGCGTGTCCATGGGCGATTTGCTGATGGTCGCGGAGGATGTCGCGCAGGGACGTCTGAGTTTGCCGTGGCCGACAGCCGTCGCCAGCGGTGAGAATTATTTCCTGGTCTGGCCGAAAACCCGCCCCGGAGGCGAGCGTTTGCGCCGCCTCAGCGATTTTCTTTTGGGTGAGGTTCGGGCCATGGAGTTACCGGCGGTCAAGCACCTGAGTTGAATCATCGCAGGCAAGTCGGATCAGTCCCCAAGCTAATCGCACTTGGCATTGCTGGATACTTCCTTGCTCGCCTGTTTCAACAGGTTACCCAACTCAGCCGCATTGGTGCTGTTGTAAACCCGACCTCCGGTGTTTTCAGCGATACAGCGTGACGGGCCGCCAGCACCGATTTTCACCACGTTGACCCGCAGGCGCGGTTGTTCCCTGGCGATTCGACGGGATACCGCGCAAACGTCCTGCCCGCAACCGTCTTCACCGTCGACGAACATCACGATCACCGCATCGTTATTGCGCCCGTCGACGGTACTCGCAGCGTGGGCCAGGCTGTCGGCCAGCGGTGTGCCGTCGTCGGGAACCAGGCCTCGAATCCCGTTGATCAGCCGCGGGCGGTCGCCGAACTTGAACAAACCCTGGTCCGGTGTTCTTTCGCAGCCGGCGAAGGTGATCAGGCGTGTGTCGATCTTCGGGTCCAGCCCGTTGATCATGCCGGCCAGCGAGTCCTTGGCGACGTCCATGCGGCTGGGTTTGGCGGTAAGCCGCATGGTGCGGTTCGGGTCCAGGAGCTTGTTGATGTCAGGACCGAAGAACCAGTCCTCGTCGGATTTCACTGACTTGATGTTCAAATCCATCGAACCCGAGGTGTCGAGCACCACCACGAACTGCGGGACCTCTGACTTCGGCGCTGTTTTGCGGCATGCGAAGTTGTCCAGCGTCGGGGCGGGTGGCGGGGCAGCCACTACCGGTTTTGGTGGTGGAACCGGTTTGGGTGGCGGGGTCGGCTTGGGTTCCGGTGCCGGTGCCGGCTTTGGTGGCGGGACCGACTTGGGTTCCGCTACCGGCTCTGGCGTGGGTTCTGGTGCCGGAACAGGTTTCGGTTCCGGTTCCACGACAGGCTCGGGGACAGGTTCAACCGGTTTCTCAACAGGCGTCACTACCGGTGCCACAGGCGCTACAGGCGGAACCACGACAACCGGCTCACGGTGCAGGAACCACCAGAGCCAGAGCGCCAGAAGCAGCAACAGCAGCGCGAGCAAGGCTGCCGCGATCCACCAGCCACGACGCGACGGCGGTAGAACGGGCACCACTGGCGGCACGATCGGTTTGGGCGGACGCTGGTTCCACCGCACCACCAAAGGCTCACCGTTGAGGCTGTAGAGTTTGTCCAGCTCAGGCGTACCGAGCAGGCTGCGCAGGTCATTCGCTTCCGTCGTTTGACCGCGTTTTTGCAGTTCATCCGCCAGCTGTCCGAGGGACGTCTGACGCACTTCATAGGTTTCCAGCAAACGTCGTTGCGCGTCCTCGTTGAGATCGGCATAAGGCGTGGGTTGGCCACCCAGTTCGGTCCACCATTCCAGCACGTCGCCGCTGCCCATCCGCGGGATAGCAAACAGACTGGCGACGGTCGGCGGAAAGTGTTTCTGGATGAGGGCGACTTTGGCTTGCAGTGCACTCATCCCCTCCGATGTGGCTTGCGCATCCCTGATGACCCGCTGCATGACGATGATTCCTGAAAAAAGCAGGTATCCGTCGGGATGCCCTGCGGGGTGAAAAGTTACTCTTCGTAGCCGAGGCTGAATTGCAGCTGATTGACCTTCTTCTGCAACGTTTTCAGCTCTTGCTGCTTGGCCGCCAGTGCCGCTGGCGTTGGTTTGGCCGTTGGCGCTACTTGCGTAGCCTTGAGCTGCTTCTCGAGGTCGGCAATCTGCTTCTGCACCTGAGCCTCATTGCCACGCCGAGCCTTGAGCGAGGTCAGCAGTTGCGCCAGCGACTGATTTAGCGCCGCCTGGGATTTCTGCTGGCTGGCCAGATCGGTCTTGGTGCTGAGCTGCTGGGCCTGAATGTTCTCGTACACCTGACGGAACATTGCGTTTTGCTGTCGGGATTCGCTCAGGGCCTCTTCCTTCTGCTTGACCTGATCGCTGTAACCACCGGAATAGTCGCAGTTCATCTTGGTCAGCATGCTGCTGTCGCGATTGGTTGCATCGCATTCGCCGGGCTGGGTCGCGCAACCGCTCAGGGCCAGGACGGCAGTGATGATCATCAGTTGTCGTAACGTCATGTGCTTAACCCAGGGTGATTGCGGAGCGTTGGCTGTACAGGGCGTCGACTTCCTTCTGCAGGCTGACGACTTTCTGGTTCATTCTCTGGATGTTCATCTCCACTTGCCGGATCTCGGCGCTGGAGCCTTGTGAGCGCTCGGCGTCTGCCACCTTGCGGTACTCGGTGACTTTGGTACGCATGTTGGCAAGGTCTTTGCGCAGGCGCGCGATGTCCGAATCGATCCCGGCGATTTGCGCCTGGGCCCTGCTCCTGTCGACTTTCCTGTTGGCGATGTCCTTTTTGATCTGGGCAATTTGCGCACGGTCATCATTGATCACTTGCTGAGCGGTCTCAGTCCGGGCGATCACTTTCTGCGTGTCTTGTTCGACGTCGCTGTTCATCTTCGCCAGGCGGGTGGTGGTGTCGGCGTATTCGGCGCGACGTTGATCCAGGTAATAGTTCGCGCCCATGGCCACGCCACACGCGGTAATACCGGCGGCGATGACGCACACGGTTTTGTTGTTGCTGTTGGATAGCGCGCAAGCAAGGATGCCGACACCGGCGCCGACGGCACAGGCCTGGTATCCGGACTTGCTGAAGAACTCTGCGTCATTGCCCTGGGTCAGGCGCGGGTCGGGACCTTCACTTTCGCCATCGCCGAGCATGGAACTGCCAGTGTTGGCGCAACCGGTCATTAGCAGGCTGCTGGCGACTACGAAAGCGATCTGTAGTTTGAAGCGAGTCCAAAGGCTGCGCGACATGGTGAAACTCCTACGTAACGGTGTTGACGCGTTGTTATTGAGTGACGGTTTTGCAGCTGTTCAGCCAGGCTGCAGTGTCGATTTTCTGCTTTTGCAGGAACGCTTTCTGATTGGCCCAGTGCGTGCGCAAATAAGGTTTCAGGTCTTGCAGTTGCTTGTTGCGGGTGATGATTTCTTCCATCACCGGGACTTGTGTTTCAAGCAGTGGCTGGCCGTACAAAGTAGCCGACTCCACCAGGCTGCTGGCGTAGTAACGGCTGAGTTTGTGCAGGCGATCCTTTTGCTCCTCGAGCTTGCCTTTACGCATGTCGCAACTGGCATCTTTGTCTGCGCTTTCGCAGTTGAGCTTGTAGTTCTTTTGCAGGAAGTCGACGTACTGGCCGTCGTCGAGCATCTTGGTGCACAGGAACGCACCCAGGTTGAGGCTGGCGCGGATCGCCTGGTCGCGGGTTTCTTCCTGCTGCTGGTTGCTGGCGCGCAGCTGGTTCTCCAGGGCCTGGAGCTTTTCCTTGAGCGCTTTGTCTTCGACACCCGAGGCGAGGCTGTTCAGCGATTGTACGGTGCCTTTGTCGGCGGATTCGGTTTCCTTGCTGCCGGTGCCGAGTTTCTTCCAGCTGCTTTCGATGCTGGCGACCCGTTCGCGAGAGGTTAGGGTCGGGGAGACCAGCACCAGTCGCAGGCCGGTGGTCTTGTTTTTCACCTGGCCTTCGGCGTTGTAATACGGCTCTTCCTTACGCAATGCCGTACGCAGGTCGGCCTGGGCGGTCAGGTAGTTGCCGCCACGGACGACATAGCCGCCGGCCTGACCGTGCTGGCGGTCGAGTTTGTTCAGGCGAAACGGCTCGAACATCATTTCGTCGATGTTACCGAGCATGTCATGCAGGCCCAGCGGGTTGGGCTTTTGCAGGCCGGTCAATTGCACTTTGCCGTTGGACGATTGCGCCCCGGCGAACCACTCGTAGGCGTTGATGCCTTCTGGCATCGGGTAGTGCGTGTCGCGGAATTCAGCGGCACCGACTTCCAGCCCGCCGCGCGCGGCGAACTCCCACTCGACCTCGGTCGGCAGGCGCAGGAATCCCAGGGCGCCGTCTTCCTTTGGCAGCTTGCCGGCGGCGTTTTTGCGCAGCCACAGGTTGTACTTGTCGGCGGCGTCGATGGCTTGCACCCAGCTCACCGCCGTTTGCGGCAAGCGCATTTTGGTGGCAGCGGTGAGGCAGGTCGCTTCGGTCAGCGCGGCGTATTGCAACTGACTCATCTCGTACTTGGCCATCAGGTAGTAGCGGGACTTGTCGTTCCTGGCCCCGGTAAAACTGCCGGCGATAAAGGTCGGGCGGGTCTGCTCGACATAGCCGTATTCCGCGCCGTCCTGACCGATGTTGATCGGGTAGTCATCCAAGGGACCTGCGACCGGAATGAACACTTTGCGAAACACCATCGAACCTTCGCAGGGCATCGGCAGCACGACGTCGCCAGCCTCGGGCATCGGGTTGTAATACTTCTCTTCCCAGCCCGCCGCCGAGGCGTCGAGCAAGTAGCCGAGGCTCAGGGGTAACAGCAAGCCAAAACGTTTATAGCTCACGCAGACTCTCCGCAGGTTGGATGTTGATGGCTCTCAGCGCGCCGATCATGGCCACCAGGGCAGCGACCAGAAAGGTCAGGAGCAGGGCGGCAACGCCGTGCCAGACCGTGATGTGGCAAACGAAGGTACCGGTGGCCTGGCTGCTGCCGAGCAGGGAGTCGAACAAATGACTGCCCACGGTATAAAACCCCAGCCCGCCCACGTAGCCGGCCAAACTCAGCACCAGCGCTTGCAGGACCACGAAACCGCCGACGGACCTGCGCTTGAAGCCCAGCAGACGCAGGACCGCCAGGCTTTTGCGTTTACGATCGATGTTGGCCAGGAACGCGCCAACCATGGACGCCACGCAGCCGATCAGTGCCGCCATGGCGATCACACCGAAGATCAACCCCAGCACATGGTTGATGGCTTTGACGTTGTCGATGTCGGCCAGTCGGCTCGACGTTTCGATGTGTTGTTCGTTGAGCCAGTGTTCCAGCGGCGCGACCTGGTCGATGTCGCGCGCATACACGCGGGCGCGGGCATACAGCGGTTGTAGATTCCCCTGAGGCTTGCCGGTGGTAACGCCGAACTCACTGACCTGATAACCGTCGCGAAAGCGCTCCAGATCCAGTAACAGCGGCGGGGCGACGAACCCGGCCGCGCGACCGAAGCGGGCACCGTCGAGCACGGCCAGTACCGTCAGCGTCATCTCGCCGCGTTCATTGACACCTTCCAGGCGGCGCAAGGCCCGTAGCTGCACGCTGTCGCCGGCCTTGGCCTGCAAGCGTTGCGCTGCGCTGGCACTGAGGATCACCTGATTGCCGACGGGGTTGAGGGACGCCAGATTCAGCTGTGGGTCGCCGGGCTCGGTGGCGATGATTTCCGCGCCTTCGACAAAGCGTTGCATGCCGATCAGCAGGTCCGCCTGGGTATTGAGCGAGCGGGTCTGGCCGAGGGCAAAGCCGGTCTCGGGGCGCAGGCGCAAACGCTCGATCCAGGCTGCGTCGTAGTTACCGTTGCTGAGCATCTTCACTTCAAGGTTGCGCGGGTCGCGCAGCAGTTCGTCCTGCAGCTGGCTGACCACCCCGTGTTTGAGCCCGAACAGCAACAACAACGGCGCGATCACCGCCACCAGGGAAGCGGCGATACACAGCGAGACCTTGCGGTCGTGCCAGAGGTCTTGCAGTGCCAGTGAGCCCAGCAGGCGCAAGCGATCAGTCCATCGGTTCAAACAGAGTCTCTCCCAGATGGTTGATAGCACCGAGTCGCGGCAACCCGAAATCCTTCAGCAGGGCCCAGTCATGGGATACAACGAGCGCACTCAGGCCCATGCTCGACACCAGGCTCAGGAGTAACTCAAACAATCGCCGGGCACTGTGAGGGTCGAGCGCGGCGGTCGGCTCATCGGCCAACAGCAGCAGCGGTTCATGGGCAATTGCCCGAACGCAGGCGACGCGCTGGCGCTCGCCAATCGACAAGGCCTGGGGTTGTTTGTCCAACAAGCCTTGCAGGCGCAATACGTCAACGGCGTGGTCGATGTGATCGCTCTTCGCCTGCATCCCGAGCAAACGGCGCGGCAGGCTGATGTTGTCTCTCACGCTCAGGAACGGCAGCAAGCCGCCGCTCTGCAAAATGAATCCCAAGTGCCGTGAACGCACCGCTGCAAGCGCAGGCTGATCGTCAGTGGCCAGCAGTTGGGCGATATCCTGAGCGTGCGTCGGGCCCAGCCGGAAGCGCTCGAGTTCTACCGGTGCGAGCAACAGACCGATGGCTTCGAGCAACGTGCTTTTGCCGCTGCCGCTCTCACCTGTGACGGCGAGGATTTCTCCGGCGCCGATCCGCAGGTGCGGCAGTCGCACGTGATGAGCCTGTGCGCCTTCTCCACGGCGCACCAGCATGTTCTTGATTTCGAGCATCGGCGTCTCGTCAGGGCATCATTTCCAGCGGGACGGGGTAGACGTTGTCCCGCGCATCGCTGTCTTTGGCTAAGGCTACCCAACGGTCGACATCGGCGTTGTAACGCTGGTAATGCCGCAGTTTGGTGTTCAGCGTGCGGATGAATTTTTCTTGTGCCAGACCATCCCAGCTCTTCCAGGTCTCTTCATCCAGGTTCAGCACTTCACTCTGATAAGGCAGGTCTTCAAGGTATTCACCGAGCACGCCCATGTCCGCCAGTTTGGCATTGCTGTTCTGTTTGAGCTGATTGGGATCGGCGCCCATGGTCGCCGCCACCGAGCGCAGGCGATTGAACATGTCCGTTGGCGAAATCAGGCCCTCGTTGGCGGCATCGAGAATCTGCTTCATCACGTCGCTCAAGTCGCTGAGCTGTGACTTGGTCAACAGCACCCGCACGTCGGTGGTCGGAATGTTCTGCTTGATCAGGTCGCGGTCGGTGATCCATGCCTTGAACACTGGCGGGGCCTTGCTGTTGGTCCTCTCGCCGAGATAGGCGAGTTGCATGGCGTGGCCGATCAGCGCCGCGTCTTCGAGCATTTTTTTCTCGGCCGGGTCCTGCTTGGCGTTCGCCGCGCTGCCGATGGCGTCTTCGCCCATGTAGGCGGCTTTGACTTGTGTAGTGATCGCTGCGGCCAGTGTGTCGACCTTGCGCCCGAATTCTTGCACATCGCCTGCGTTTACCGGGTAGTACAGCGAAGTGTTGGTACCCGGGTAGGTCGACAGATTCCGGTATTGCGCCTCGGCCTTGGCATGGTCCTTGGCACCGGCCGGGGTTTTCAGGTGCAGCGTGTAAATCGCCACACCCGGGTTGGCGGCTTCGATACGTACCTGTGCAGCGCTCAAGCCGGTCTTCGACAGCTTGTCGTCGCCTTCGATGGCGCCCGCATCGGTGATCAGCACCACGTAGCGTGCGCCGAACTGGCTCCAGTCGACCTTGTCGATGCTCTCCATGACCCCGGCAAACGAGTCTTCATCGAAGCTGCTGCTCGACACGTTAGCCTGTTTGAGGTCTTTGATCCTGGCGAAAAAGTCGGCGCTGTCTTTCACCTTGGTAGGGTCGGCGTACATCTTGGTGGTGTATTCCAGCCCCGGTACTGCCTGGGTGTTGGAGCGGAAAGCCACCAGGCCGAACTTGACCTGCTTGCCGAGGTTCTGCGCTTCGATCTTCTGGTAAACCTTGCGGATCGCCTCGCGGGTGCGGTCGATATAGGGGTCCATCGAGATCGTCGAGTCGATGACAAATACCACGGCCGCGCTGAATTCCTTCAGCTGGTTGGCCTTTTTCTCTTCGGCTTCCTTGCTGCCGGCAGGGCTGTTTGCAGCCCCGCCCTTGGCGTTCTTGTCATCCGGCTTGCTGACGGAGGCCACATTGAGCAGGCGCGTGCGGAAACCGCTTTCGGTCATGACTTCTTCGCCACTGAGCACCGGCAGCAGGTAGAACTGCTTTTGCAGGTCGACGAAGTATTCAGGTTCTTCAGCCAGTACGCCCGGTGCTTGCAGGCCCTTTTTCAGCGTGGCCCGCAGCGGCGCGACTTTGCTGACCGGGTCCGGTGCATCGAGGATGCCTTCGACGGTGGCGCGGTCCTTGAAGAACAGCAGCCGGTCGCGGTTGGCCGGGTTAGTGAAGGCCAGCGTCAGCTGCATCTTCCAGTCGGTGGTGCAGCTGGCAGGCAGCCAGCCAATGGTTTTGCCGTAGCTGTCGGGGCCGACTTTCAGCCACTCGGCATTGTTCGCCTGGGCGCGCTCGTACACATAAAAGCGGCTGAAGACCGGTTGTGCGTCGCCTGCCGCACCGCCCGCCGCCGGGCTGATTTTGCAGCCCGGCGTGGTCAGCACGCGTTGGAACAGGGTCTTTTTACCGGCCTGGATCAGCGGTTTGTCATCGGCCTGGGACAGCGGGCTGATGCACAGCACGAGCAAGGCGGCACCGCTCAGCAGGAGTCGACTCATGGGTGAACGCATCACTTCTGCAACTCCTCGAAACGCTGCTTGGCTTCGGCATTGTTCGGGTCCTGGGTGAGGATGGTTTCATACCAGTAGGCGGCGGTGGCGTTGTCCGCAGCCGGGAAGCACTCGCTGGCCTTCAGGTATTTAGGGTCGTATTCACGGGCATAGGCGTTGGCGATCAGCACGTCACCAGCCTGGGCACGGTTGGCGTACAGGCGCTGGGCGACGCCGCAATGTTTACTGGCCTTGGCCTGGTCGATGATCTCCAACAACCTGGCACTGTCAGGTGCCGCCTTGATGCAGGTCTGGACGAAGGTCAACTCGGGCAGGCTGTTCATACTGTCGAGGGTGCAGGCTTGAGCATTGGCGCCGGCAGGTGCGCTGGCAGTGGCTGCAACCGCAGGCGCTGGGGTGCGCTTGTAGAACCAGAATCCGGCGCCCGCCGCCAGCAACAACACCACAATCAACAGGCCGATCAGACCTTTGTTGCTTTTCTTTACCGGTGCGGGAGGCGGCGTATAGGCGCGCTCGGTGAGTACCGATTCCAACTCCACTTCTGGCTCGGCGGTGGACAGGGTCAGTTCAGGCAAATCCGGGATCTCCGGGATCTCCGGTGCCGGTGCGCTCGGCGCCGTCAGTTCGGCACCGCCGTAAGTCGAGCGTGTCTGGCCGCCGGCCGTGGACGGCAGCAAGCCGACGCCTGGCCGAACCACGCCTTTGTCGGCGTGGCCTTGGCTCTGTTCACGCAGTTCGATCTGGAATTGCGAGTTGGCGCCGCCTTCCAGCAGTGGGTCAACCACGTCCGGTCCGACCTGGGTTTCCAAAGCTTCGCCGTTGGCCGCGAGGTTGAAACGCGAGACCTTGAACCAGAATGGATTGTTGCTCCAGGCCTTGTGGTCCTGAAGGTAAAAACCGTCCTGGTTGCGCTGAATGGAAAACTCCAGCTGTTCCTCGTCACCCTGCCATTTCTTCACAGTGAGGCGGGCCTGGCCAGGCACATTGGGCTCTAACGCGAGCAGGTCGACACGAATTGGCATTGCTTATCTCGCTGCGAAGGCTGTGAGCACTTGGCCCAGCCGTTCGTTCTGTTCAGGGGTGATTTCACGTCCAGCACCATGGCCAGCATTGTCCTGCGTGATGTAGGCCAGGCCCGAAAGCCAGTCTCCTAGATACCGTTGCGCCTGATTCGCCGGTTGCGCCGGCAGTACAGGCACTTGTCCAGGGCCAATGTCGGTGTAGAACGAAAACAAGGGCTCCTTGGCACCGGCGCGGCTGTTCGGACGCTCGCTTACCGGTTTCTGGAGGTAGCCGAACCAGGACACGAAATCGCGCAGCACGCGCTGCACTTCCAGCACCTGGCGCTCAACCAGTTGATCGCGCCGCGCGCCACTTTGTGCGCGCTTGAGGACGGCGCGGCTCAGTTGCCCCGGCAAATCCTGGCGATAGCCGGCGGTGATCAGTTCATCGACCACCGCTTCCAGCAAGGCCTTTTCCAGCCCCAGCAGGTTGAGCAGGCTTTGCCGGGTGGTCAGTTCACGCAAGTGCGCGATCCAGGCCTTGAACGCTGCTTTGGCGAAACGGTGCTCGTTGCTTTGCGGTTCGGGCGCCGGGGTGCCGGTTTTGCTGCTGACTGGCGCGTCGTGGCCCGGGTCGTCACTGAAATCGAAATTGAAACCGGTGTCATTGCCGTAGAGGCTCTGGCTCGGTGTCGGGGTGACCGGATCGTCGTTCACGGCCGGCTCGTCATCGGTTTCGTACACGCCGCTGAGGTACAGGTCGCGCACCTCTTCGCTCGGTATGTCGAGTTGATCGATCAATTCGCCAAGTACCGCCGGGCGACGGCCCAAGCTCGTCAGAATCATTTGCGCTTTGGCTTTCTTGGCGGCTGCGGCGCCGTCGTCGTCAGCGTGGTACCAGGTGCTCAGACCGTGAGTGGTCAGGCCTTCGAGGCATTCGCTCAATTGCTCGCGGATACGCTGCAATTTAAATTCTATATTGGCCACGCCTTTGAAACTGCCGCTGAAGTGGCTGATGCCACCGTCATCGTTGCGCAGCATTTCTGTCCAGGCGTTGACCGGATTCTTGATGTGTTTGCACACCAGAGCGTTGCTGGCGAAGCTGGTGCCCAGCGCGCTGACACGTTCCTGATAAATGGCATTGAGGCCGGTTTCCGCACCGGTCGCGTCTTGCCCGATGAACGCCGCATCCATACGCGGCTTGCGCACCAGGTAGGTGTTCTGGAACGGTGTACCGGCCCAGTCGTTCATCCAGCTCAGGCTGCCGAAACGCTCTAGCATGGTCAACTTGACCATGCCGTTCCAGCTCTCGTCGTACTGATCGGGTGTCAGACTCAGGGAGTTGGTAATGCGCAGGTCGAGCATGGTCAGCGCCCAGATCAGGCCGGTATCGCGCTTGCTGCGAGCAGCCGAGTCGGCGCCCTGGGTTTTTTCGATCCAGCGGGTCAGCACCGGACCCACGTCGTTGACGTCGCTCTGCTTGGTCGAACTGGTGCAGACCACCAGTGCGTTCATTTCCTGGTTGTCGGTGTAGCGTTCGAACAGGTAGGCGACCTTGCCGCGCAGGATCAGCTGGGAAACGGAGTTGTCCTTGGTACTGGATTGCGGGTCGTTGGAATCGGCGATCTCGTGCAGTTTCTGGCGCCCGCGATAACCGGGGAAATCCAGCAGGTCGACCTGATTGACGATGTCATCCACCGGCGCTTCGATCAGGCGGAAGGTCATTTCGGCGGTCAGTGCCGCCAGTTGCGCGACCGCAATCGCCTGACTGTTTTGCAGGCGATCGCCAACCAGCGGTCGAACATCGATCGGTAAGTCCAGCGGGCTGCCGAAGCGTTCGAGGATGTCGACGTTCATGATGCTGTCGCGCTGGCTGTAGGTGTCGTTGTCGAAACTCACCAAGGCCTTCAACGGTGCGAACACGGTCTCGGGCAGCCCCAGCTTGTGCAGCGCGCCGGCCAGTTTCTGGTACACGCGTGTCAACTCGCTTTGCTCACCCCAGAGGATCGAAAACAGCTCGGCCCGTTCCTGGAAATTCAGGCGTGGCGCCAGCTGCAACGCTTTGGGCCAGAACAGGTGCTCAAGCTTCTTCACCGAGTTGCGAAAATTGTCGCGCAGGTAATCCCACAGCGACACCAGATCGTCGGCGTTGACGCCCGTTTGCAGCGGCCCGGTTTCGCGACCTTCGAACGGTTTGAGCACGCGCTGGATGCGCTCCTCGTCGATCTCGTAGGAAATCCGCTCAAGGTCGAAATCCTTGAACCAGGCGTTGGCGAGAATCTTCGCCAGCTCGATTTCCTTGAACAACGTAAGTTCTACCGGGAAGTCCTTGTCCTGACTTTCCGTCGCCCGACGGCTGAAGCGCGTTACCAGGCCGGTGGCTTCCTTGCCACCACCCACCGGGTTGATGTGCTTGATGAAGTCCAGGCGATGATCGCCGAACTCGGTTTCCAGCTTACCGTTCTGACCGGCGGCGAGGGCCGAAATCAGGTAGGACTTGCCGGCCTGGGACAAGCCGAAAAAGCCAATGGTCATCGGCGTGCAGGCCACGCGACCGAGGCTTTGAGCCAGGTTGCGGGCGCGGTGCAGGCGGATGTTCAGGTTGTCGGCTTCGCTGTCCAGGCGCGGCGCATTGCCGCGCGTCTGGTCAATCCAGTCCAGCGCCTGACCGGCGCCTTCATAAACAGCGGCCCAACTGGCAGAGAGCTGAGTTTGATCGGGGGTCAGGTCTTTCATTTGCGTTTCACACTTCCACTGTCGAGCCAGTACTTGGTCTCGCTCAGGCCGGCGTCGAGCATGGTGTTGAGTTCCAGCTCGAGGTCGCTGCGCGGGTTGAAGTTGACGTTGTTACTGTTGGATTCGATGTCGCGAACTGAGAGGCGGTCGCTGACCAGATCCTGCTTGCGCGTGTATTTGTCCGCCGGTTTGACCTCGAACCGCACCTTGAGCAGCGGGGCGCTGCCGTTTTCACCGGTTGCCCGGGAAAACTTCTCCCGACCCGCCTTGGTGAACCGCAAGGTATACAACGGCGAAGCGGCCCAGCGGTCAGCGGCCAACTGGCGGAAACCGAGGCGCAGGTCGCCGCGCATTTCCAGCTGCGGCGTGTCGGCGGCGTCGCCAACGCCAATTTCCGGTAGCTTGATTTTGTAGTCTTCGGACTGGATGTCGCGGTACAGCACGTCGGCATCCTTGATCACGTTGTTCAGATCGATGACGCCGATGTGCTTGACCGTTGAATACGGCTTGAGCGCCGATGCCCGGAAGTAGAAGTTCGGCACGCTGTGGTTGGCGCACAACAGGCAGAGCATGGCGCCGACCGAGGCGGTGCTTTTCGGGTCGTCGATCCGGCCGTTCTTGTGAAACGGATACCAGCCGCCGGTGCGGTAGTTTTGCAGCGCCAGAATACGCCCCGGTGGCAGCGGCAACAGCTTGCGAATGAACGCCTGGATGCCGGGCAGGCGCGAAGGGCGGCCGGTCAGCAGCAAGACATCACAGGGGTAATGCGCGACCACTTCACACAGCGCACCAAGGATCTTGGTGATGTTGATCTGGTCGTTGAGAAACGCGGCATGGAGCTTTTGCAGGTCGAAGCTGATCGGCGCGTCATACAGGTCGAAACCGCTCTGAGCGCCGACATCGCGACGCACGGCGACATTGACGTAGTCGAGCACGGTCTGGCTGATGGCATTGTCACCGAGCAATTGGCGGTAGCTTTGCGGGATGACTTCTTGCGGGACCTGCGGATCGTAATGCTCATACGCCTTGAGCAGCGCCAGGCCCAGCGGGGCGAACACCTGGAGGTTCAATTGTTGACGCAAGATCATGTCCTGGGCGCTGACCGATTCATCGCCACACAGCCGTGACATCAGTGAATTCGGGGCCTTTACGCCGGCGTTCTGCAAGGCTTTTTCGAAACTCGGCAGGATGAAGTCCTGGATCACGTCCAGCAGGATGTCGTCGCCGGCCACTTTGAAGCCATCGCGAAAACGCTGTTCCGGCACGATGTGCACGTTGCTGCCGCTGCCGGTATTGCCCGCACGGTCGAGGCGATAGTCGGTGATCACCAGGTCGGTGGTGCCACCGCCGATGTCGATGGTCGCGAGGGTGATGCGTTGGCGGTCGACTTTGTCCGGCCGGGCGATGGTGTCAAAAAACTCTTCCGGGTGACCGGCGAAGTTCTCGTTGACCTCAGTGTACAGGTACACCAACTGGCCGCAGGACGCTTCGTCCCATTCCACGCGGATACTCGGGATCGGCGTGCGCGGGCTGACGGCCTGATCCTGATGTGGATCTTCCTCGCCGGCATGCCAGCCGAGGCTTTTCCACACCAGGCCGATGGCTTGCAGCATGCGTTCGTTGAGGATGCTGCGCTCGGCCTGTGGCATGCCCGGTGGCACAGTCAGGGTAATGCTGTTGAGCTGGCGCGGCACGCGGGTGTGACCCTGGCGCGAACGCTGGGCCGGGCTGTTGATTTGCGACAGCGCCTGGGCCAGTACTTCGGCGAGCATGAAGGTCATTAGCGAGCTGCGTGAGTAACGCGGCATGAACACCGGCAGACGATCGTCTTCTTCGAGGCTGTAAAGCGCCTCGCCGGTTTCGTTGATCAGGTGCGAGAACGGCGCGGCGGTGGCGTACGGCTCATTGTCGGTCTTTATATACGAGCAGTTGAAACGCCAGCCGTGGCCATAGGCGTTTTCGTCCCACAGATAGCGTTTCGGGCTGGACAGGCCAGTGGAGCCTTCGGTGCCGCGACGACGACTGGCCAGACGACTGGCCTCATTGCCGACACGGGCAATCGTCGCCCATTGGAACGCATCGTGGCGACCGCTCTTGACCGAGCAGTGGTCCTTGCCGAAGTACGCCTGGGAGAACTCCACGCGGCTTTCAAACGGCAGGTTATAGGTGTGTTCCGGGGTGATCAGGTCACGCAGTTCCAGCACATAATTCTGCTTCAGGCCGGAGCCGGCCTGACCGTGGTTTTCGATCAGGATGCCGCAGGTGCGCGAGTTGCCGACGTCCAGCACCAGGTCCACCGGTATGGGTTTGACCAGGCCATTGCTGTCGTTGGCGACCACTTTCAGCTCGGGGATTTCAACTTTCGCCCGGGCCTTCGACTCCTGGGCGGCTGACGGTTTGCTCAACAGGCTGAGCAAGTTGAGGTAGTGCGCCAGGTGATGGTTAGCGCGAATATCGATGTCCAGCTCTGCGCGCGAACGGTGGGCATTGCCCTCATTGAACACTTCCAGCAACCACTCGTTGACCCACGGCTGCGCCAGGAACCAGCGGGTTTCGCTAGCCTTGGTCGCCAGTTTGAAAGACACGCCGGAGCTGATGTCTTCATCGTTCGGCGCCAGATAGGCAGTGCCGTCACGTTTGGGCATCACACGGCTGTCGAACGCCATCGTCAGGCGGTGGGTATTACCGTCGATGTCAGGAGTTGCCAATTTCACCAAACGCATGCGCGACCAGTTGGTCGGACCTTCGTCGAAGCGATGCGGCGGCATGAAGCGGAAAAACGGGATCGGTAGCCAGATACCGTCGAGCAAATCGAGGCTGCTTTTCATGTCGACGCTGAACGCAGGTTTGGCTTTTTCGACCTTTTCCGGTTCGGGTTCGTAGAAAAAGAAGTCTTTCTCTTCGTTGTACGCCAGGCGACAGATCAGCCCGCTGATCATCGGTGCGAACTCGCCCGCCGGTTCCTTGCGGGGATCCAGGCGCAGGGCGAAATCCATGAACTGGATGCCGGTGTCGCTGACCAGTGTGACGGTGTCTTCGAATTGAGTGACTTCAGGCAACATGTCGGGTTATTCCGTTTTTATTCGGCCACTTGCCGCATGGACATGGGGAATTGTTCTTTTCCGTAACCACCGGTGCAGTCTGCGATCGTGGTTGCCCCTGGGCGGCAGCTGACCTTGGGCATGTCGTAAGTGCTGCCATCGCCGCAAACGGCCTGGCCCTGGCTGTCGATGGCCAGGCTGCCACCCTTCATAGTAGCGCTCACCGGCCCGCTGCATTTCGAGCCGTCGGCCTGATGTACGGTGACTTGGCCCTTACCGTCCTTGAGTTGGTACTCCAGACGTAGCGGTTTGCCGGTTCGGCGATCCTGAATCCCGGCGCCTGCGCTGTACTGTCCATCGAGAAACTTGGCGGCACCGTCGGCGGCGTCTGGCGGGATGCTCAGGGGCGGGCCGGGTTTGGCAGCGGCGGGTTTTTCTGCCTCGGGCGATGTGACATCCGGCGGCGCGGTTTTGTTTTCTGGTGGCTCAGTTTTGTTTTCGGGTGGCGCAGTTTTGTTTTCAGCTGCCGGGTCTATGGCCGGGTCTTTGGTCAAGTCGGCGGGTGCCATGTCAGCCTCGTTACCCTCGACGGCCGGCGTTTCCACACCATGCGTTCCAGTCACGGCGGTGCCGGTTCCAGTGGTCGAGCCTATAACGGTGCCTGTCACCGGAACGTTGTTGAGTGTCGTGACATTTCCGGTCAGTGGCGGCTCTTCCAGTTGTTTTTCTACTGGCACAACGCCGTCAGGCAGCAAATCTACCGCCACCAACGGAATCGGTACGCACCCTCGCAGGCCGAGCAACAGCCACAAAAGCAGCAGCAGGAGCGGCAGCAGCAACAGCCACCACCAACGACGCCACCACGGACGAGCAACCACCGGCACAACGGGCGGAACAACAGGCGCTTCGACTTCGGGTGGCAGCGTGAACGCGGGTGGTACCTGATAGAGGCAGTGCAGGGGATCGCCATTGCCGGTGCCGGCATGCTCGAAACCCCAGAAAGTCAGCACCGGTTTGCCTTGCACCAGGTAGACGAAGTTTTCGTCCGGGAAATGAATCACGCGCTTAAGTAGCTTACCGAACACGGCTTTGTCGCCTTGCGGCTGTTCGGCGGAGTCCGTACCCAGGAAACGCTGGCTCAATTCTTCGAGCGCGGTCTTCAGCGCTTCAAGCTGGCGGCGGGCAGGGGCACGTTCTTCTTCGGTCGCGCTGCTCCACGGAATCACATCGCCGTCGAGAGCGCTGTACCAATCGATCTGGTTCCCGAGTTCATCGCTTTGAGGGATGGCCAGATGATCGACCAACTCGGGGTTCTTGCGGCGAATGGCTTCGCGCAATTGCAGGGCTGCTCGGTAGACCGGTTGACCTGTTTCGCCGAGGGCAGTGAATGACCCGCTCTTACCGCTGCGTAATAGTGCCCCGCGCATTCAAACTCCATACGATCCGTTGCGCAAAAATGACAGACAAATGTGTCTGTACTTGCTCCTGCATTTAGCGGGCGACATTAGTGTCATAATGATATCGCCGTCAATCTGCCGGAGGTTCAAACCTTATGAGACTAACGTAAGCGTGCGGAGGTTGCATAAGGTCAAATTTAATTAGCTTGGGAAGGCTCGGGCGTAAGCTTTTTTATGCTTGCTGAATCGTTTCATCAGCGCTATAAAAAATGCACAACTCCAAGAAAGGCTTTCCCCATGTCCCCGCTCAAACTCTTCGTTGCCCTCAGCGCGCTGTCCGCTGCCTCCCACGCCATGGCCTGGGATTACGTCCTGCTCGACACCGACAAAGCCGCCCAGAGCTGGCAGATCACCAGCCAGCAACTCGGGGTGAAAACCGACAAACCCTTCTCCGTGACCCTGCGCACCTTGCACGGCGGTCGGCAGGAGGGCGTCAGCATCGTCGACATCGATAACGGCACGATGAAACTCTCGGTGGTGCCGACTCGCGGCATGAACGTCTTGCAGGCCTCGGTCGGCAATGTGCGCATGGGCTGGGATTCGCCGGTCAAGGAAGTGGTCAACCCGTCCTTCATCGAACTCAATGGTCGCGGTGGCTTGGGCTGGCTGGAAGGTTTCAATGAGCTGGTCACCCGCTGCGGCTACGAATGGGTCGGCCATCCCGGCATGGACAACGGTGAACTGCTGACCCTGCACGGCCGCGCCGCCAACATTCCGGCCAACAAAGTCACCCTGCACATCGATGAAAAACCGCCATACGCCATCAGCCTGCGTGGCGAGCTGAAAGAGCAGGCGTTCAAGAAAGTCGACTTCTCCGTGGCGACCGAATTGGTCACCGAACCCGGCAGCGTAACGTTCGCCCTCAACGACACCCTGACCAACAACGGTGACTATCCGAAGGAATACCAGGCGCTGTATCACAGCAACTTCAGCACGCCGTTCCTGGAACAGGGCGCCCGCTTCGCCGCGCCGGTGAAACAGGTCTCACCGTTCAACGACAAAGCCAAAGGCGATCTGCCCGACTGGCAAACCTACCGCGCACCGACCAAGGACTACGACGAGACGGTTTATAACGTGGTGCCGTATGCCGATGCCAAGGGCGATACGTTGACCGTGTTACATAACAAGGCCGGCAGCCTGGGGGTTTCGGTCGGCTTCAATACTCAAACACTGCCCGTGTTCTCCCTGTGGAAAAACACCGATACCCAGGGGCAGGGCTATGTCACGGGGCTGGAACCGGGGACGAGTTTTTCCTACAACCGCCGGTATCAGCGGCCATTGAACCTGGTGCCGACGATTGGCCCGAAGGAACACAAGCAGTTCCGCATCAACTACAGCTTGTTGGCGGATAAGGCGGCTGTGGATAAGGCCTTGAAGCAGGTGAGCGAAATTCAGGGTGGGCGGGAGACTGAGGTGCGGCAGACGCCGTTGGTTGACCTCAACAAGGGGTGATGCTGACTAGAGTGTTGTCGGCCGATATTGCAGCGCCTCGGCCAAGTGTTCACGGGTGATGCCATCGACTTGCTCAAGGTCCGCCAAGGTGCGAGCAACCTTGAGCAGTCGATGGGCCGCTCGCAGCGACAAGGTCAGCCGTTCACACGCCGTTTCCAACCAGGTTTCGTCAACTGTGGATAACTTGCAGTGTCTGCGCAGGCCCGGCAAATCGAGGAATGCATTGGCGCAGCCTTGGCGCTTTTGTTGCCGTTCTCGTGCATCGGCAACCAACTCGGCGGCGGTGGCAGTATCGTCGCCGGGTTTCAACGCAGGATTCAGCGCCGTGGCTTCGCGAGCAACCGTAAGGTGCAGATCGATACGATCCAGCAGCGGCCCCGACAATTTGTTGCGATAGCGCTGAACCATGTCCGGCGTACAGGAGCAACGGCCGCTCGGTTCGCCAAGATATCCACAGGGGCAGGGATTCATCGCTAGGGTTTTCAACGCTTTTCTATAAGAAAATGATCCTAGCAGCTATCTCCATTGCATGTGACGTCGGAATCGTTGACTTGGCCTTGGCCGGTCCGAGTTGAGAGGTTTTCTGGTGATTCATCAATAGCCATTTACCATTACGGCGGGGCTCGCTAATCTGACTCTCAAGGTATTCCGTCGTTATTTTCAGGGAAAATGACATGAAGGACGTCATCGGCTTTTTCGCTTACGCGTCAGCGCCTGCAGAAATTGGACAGACCATCGACATAGCTGTTGCAAGCAGCTCCAGGACGAATGCAGCAACGGCTGTATCCACGTGGAAGGCATTGGATATCGCTGGGCACTTCATTTCCGGTGAGGTGCTGGCAGGCATTGATGCCGCCGATTTTCTAGTGGCGGATATCAGCGAGCTGAATTTTAACGTTACCTATGAAATCGGCTACGCCCTTGGAAAGTCGAAGCGGATATTGCTGGTCAAAAACAGAAGCCTCCAGCCACGAGGATTAAAAATCTCGGATGTTGGCATTTTCGACACGCTGGGGTACCAGGAGTATCAGAACTCCTCAGAGCTGAGCGTGTTGCTGAATAACGCTTCAGCTCTGAAGCCCATTGATGTTTCTGCTGCTCTCAATATCAAAGCCCCGGTCTATCTGCTGGATACGCCGCACAAGACCGATTGGTCAACCCGCATCATTTCCCGGATCAAGAAGGCCGGCTTTACCTTCCGTAATTTTGATCCCAATGAATCCCCCCGCTTATCCGCTTACGACGCCATTACGCAAGTGGCTGGATCTTACGGGGTAGTGGTACCGCTGCTTTCCACAGGGGCAATCGGAGCAGCAATTCATAACATGCGCGCAGCCTTCATCGCAGGCCTGGCGGATGGCATGGGCAAGGCGCTTTGCATTCTCCAATACGGTGACGAGCCAGTCCCGCTGGATTACCGCGACTTTGTCCAAGTCACCTACCACCCGAATGACGTCAATCGAGCAATTGAGGTGTTTGCCTCCGACGTTACTCAAGCGTTTCAACGTCTTGAGGTTTCGGGAGGCAGACCAGAGCGCTCATTCATCAAAAAGCTCAACCTAGGCGCAACATCCGCGGAAAACGAAATGCGGGATCTGGAACGGTACTATCTGGAAACCGATCAGTTTCTGAAGTCGCTACGTGGCGAAGCGCATATGGTTGTCGGCCGAAAAGGCTCTGGGAAATCAGCGATTTTCCTTCAGATTAGGGATGCGGAGCGGGATAAGAACCGTAACAAGAATATTGTTTTGGACCTGAAGCCCGACGGCTACAAGCTAATAAAATTCAAAGAGCGCATTCTTCAATTTCTCGCCGAGGGCACCTACCAGCACACGATTACGGCGTTCTGGGAGTACGTACTCCTGCTGGAAATTTGCTACAAAATCCTCGAAAAGGATAAGCAGCGCCACATCCATGATCACCGGCTGTATGAAGGCTATCGTGAGCTGGCGGAACTGTATCGCGGAGAAGGTTACGATTCAGAGGGGGATTTCTCCGAGCGTATGTCGATGCTGATGGAGAAGATCTACTCGGAGTACCAGTCTAAATATGGTTCTACCGAAAGCGTCAGTCTCAGTTCGTCCGAGGTCACTGAGCTTCTTTACAAGCATGACGTCAAGCAGTTGAAACAGAAGCTGGGCCGCTACCTGGAGAACAAAGAGGTGCTGTGGCTCCTGTTCGACAACATTGATAATGGCTGGCCAACCTCCGGATTGAAGCATGAAGACCTGCTGATGATCAGGGCTCTGATTGACGCGACGCGCAAAATTGAACGCCAATTCAGCAGCGCCAATATTAAAGTGCGGTCGGTAGTGTTCCTGCGAAATGACGTTTACGAATTGCTGGTCAAGGAAACGTCTGACCGTGGAAAAGAAGCTAGCGTTCTGTTGGACTGGACGGATCCGGACCTCTTGCGAGAGTTGGTTCGTTTACGGATCGTATCCAACGGTCTAGAAGAGGACCTTGACTTCAAATCGGCTTGGCTTCGGCTCTTCGCTAGCCATTACAAAGGGGAAGAGACCTCACAGTTTCTGATTGAGCGCTCGTTGATGAGGCCACGCTTCCTTCTCAACTTGATCAATCACTGCAAGAGCTTTGCTATCAACCTCAATCACGAAGTTATTGAGGGAAGTGATATTGAAAAGGGAATATCTGCATACTCTGCGGATCTGTTGCGTGATATTGGCTACGAGCTACGTGATGTTTCAGAGGAGACGGACGGCCTTCTCTATGCCTTCGTCGCATCGTCGGCCGATCTATCTGAAGCACAGGTTATGGAAAAGCTAGCAAAGTCAGGGCTTGACCAAGAGAGAGCTACCCGCGCGGTAGATTTGCTCCTGTGGTATGGGTTTCTTGGTATCCGAATCAACTCAGATGATCCTAAATTCATCTATGACTTTAGCTACAATAAAGCGCTCATGGATGGAGTGAAAAAGAACTCAACCCAAGCCGTGAGTTTGGTAATCAATCAGGCATTTTGGCCAGCCTTGATGATCGGCCAATAGTGGAGCTGACTAATCGTATGCGTATGACAAAGGCATCTAGAACGCTCTGTTAAGCCAAGATCCGGTGTGCACTTCAATTTCAGTGGAATCACCTGTCACTGTTCATTGATGTACGTTGTGCGGCATACAGCGGCCAGTTGCTGAAGCCCTTTGGCCTTCGCCTGAATTACTGCGGCATTGGGCAGAGTGCAATGGAGCAAGCATAGACTTAAACGCCGTCACAGCAGAGCTGAGGCTCTGCACGGTATGACCCCGCCGGGCTCAACGGTGCTCCTAGCTGCAGCTCACTGTTGCCGCTGGCCGAATGCTGTCGGTGGTGGTCCCAGAACCTAGGTCAGCTAGCAGCAAGGTCATTAAGCTCCAGCTCAACACGCTTCAAAAGCGTGGATACATCTTCCCCCTCCAATAAGTAACTTTTTGCCAAAAGGGTAATTGGGTGGATGCCTAAGGCCTTCGCGAGGTCTTCAACCTTTTCGATTGAAGGGCTTTTCTTTCCATTCTCAACCTCGCTTACATACGCTTGGCTGGGAGCTAGCGTCTCCTGCGACAACCCTCTGTGCAGTCGACTTTTTCTTAGCGCTAACCCAAACGCGATCTTCCGTTCCATTTGTACGACTCACAAAAGGAACGATGAAGCCGTTCAAGCATGGAAAGGACTATACTCGATAGCGATATTATAGCGACGGGGGTGCACCGTGTTCCGCACTTATGACTGGGCTGAAGCCATTTCAGTACCTCTTTTCGAGGATGATTTTCGCGTTTGGACTTATGTCGAGTACGACGTCGGCGGGGTTTGGTTTCACGTCCAGATCGAGGAGCGTGTACGTACAAAATGGCGTCGTTTTAATCTCATGATTAGCGGCGAATTTGCACTGCGATCTTTGATTGCCCGGCAGTCTGAGGACCTGGTAGTAGTCGACGTACAGCTAGTTAGCGCTAGTGAGGTTAACAACAGTGGACGGCTAATGATGGAGCCACTAGTCAAAGCTGAACATCTCTACCAAAAAAGAAAGAAGGGCGTTCTTTACGAGGTCGATAGTGGTCGGCGCTATTTGGTGGGTGATCCGACTCTTGATCCGGCTCGGTCTGAAGGCCATGACCTGATTTTTGATTCATCCATGTGTCTAGGCTCTCAGCTTCTTTGTCCGTCAAAATAGTGTGAAAGCATGGATTATTAGATTTTGGTGTCAGTTAGTCCGTCGTGATCGGCTAAAAAATCTACAAAGCTAGCTTTATGCGCAATTATGCAAAAATTCATAATTTGTCCCGAAGCGTGACAGGGTGATGGTTTATGGTCGCATGCGGATTACTGTGTCGGGCTTTACCCTTGTCCAAAAAATGCCAGCGGCAAGGAAAAGAAATGTTTCCTTTAAGTGCTGAAAATAGCCTTAAAGACAATATTTCTTTACTTACGGCTAACCACTGGTCCAGTGAACGTTGCAACCCTGACCGGCTGAAACCGACCCATTGCAGCCGGTGGCGATAGTCAAAAAACGACCGAGGCTGTGTAAAAACGTTTTTGAGCGCGACAGGTACTCAAAATCGGACTGGAAATCGCGTTTCTACGCGAAATCCACATCTGCTGACGTGCCGATAAATTTCAGATTTAACGTAGATGCGCATACTTCAATTTTTGTGAAGCGTTTTTACACACTCTGGACCCATTGCAGCCGGTCGCGACAGGCAGCACAAGGCCAGAAGCGACTGTCAACGCAGGTCTGCTTCCCGCCAGAAGCGCTTGGTTCCGATCCTGCTTCGGATCAGACACTTAGGCGTTGATGTTGGTCTGGCCAATGTCACCACCGAAGATCGCAAGAATGTTGGATCTTTCGGCTGCCCCGACAATTGCCGAGATCGCCATGACCAAGGTCGTCACCAGGGTGAGTTTCGATAGCCACTTGCGTATAGGAATCATCTGACTTGCTGCTTGCTCGCTGGGGTTTGTGGAGCAACGGAACAGTAAGTGCACTTAAGCCCTACCATCTTCTCTCAGCGCCATAATCTAGGTTCTCTTCAACCCCATCCCTTCCTTGATTCCGTACTTAACTACGGAGATAGAGTCGACTCGTGGAAATAAAACCCGAGAGGAGGCTGTTATGAAATACCTAAGACTACTGCTGATAGTTGGTTCGACTCTGCTGTCATCCACGATATGGGCCGAGGGCGGGAGCGATCGTTCGATTGAGCGGGCCGCCTCTATGCACGACAAGGCTGAGGCGGCCTTGGTGGTGAAGATTGAGCAACGAGGGGGCACGGCGGCTAGCCGTGTCGAAGAGCAGCCCGCCTGTTCACCTGCAGGGTAGGACATGAGCGACCGCCGCACGCTCCACTCAACCAGACTCAGCGTGAGCCGTCCTGATAAGGCGCGAGCGTAGATGTCAGTTACCCATCTGTGGCCTCTGCAAGTGCTCCTTCGGCCATTCAGCGGCGCTCATTGAGCGTCGTTTTTTTTAAGCCCCCAGCCGACCAACAGGGGCGCCTTACGAAACGGCTGATCGTAGGTCAACGCGGCACTTTGTTGCTATGCAGTGAAAGGATCAGCGGACAGGAAACAGTCCCGTGGCTCGCACAACAGTCCTGAACCAGTTGCTCCAAAACTGACTCGATCCGCTTCAAATCCGCAAGTTTCCCGCGCACATCCCCAAGCTTCTGCTCAGCGAGCACACGCGCGTCATCGCAGTGAGCGCCGTCATCCAGCCTCAATAGCCCCGCCACTTCTTCGAGGCTAAAGCCCAGCCGTTGCGCGGATTTGACGAATTTCACCCGTGCAACATCCGCCTCGCCGTAGCGGCGAATGCTGCCGTAGGGCTTGTCCGGTTCGGGCAACAGCTCCTTGCGTTGATAGAACCGGATGGTTTCCACGTTGACCCCGGCCGCCTTGGCGAAAGCGCCGATGGTCAGTCTTTCAAAATTGTTTTTCATATCGCTTGATTCCGTACATGACTACGGAAGTAACCTTAAACCATCGACCGAATACTCGATAGGAGAAATGCATGTCTGGACCATCAAACGGGCGCACCCCTCTTGTCGCTGGGGTGCTTGCAGCGATTCTCGCCTCGACTTGCTGTCTTGGGCCGTTGGTACTGATCGCACTGGGATTCAGCGGGGCCTGGATCGGCAACCTGACCGTGCTGGAACCTTACCGCCCGATCTTTATCGGCGGGGCGCTGATCGCGCTGTTTTTTGCCTACCGGCGAGTTTTTCGACCGCAACACGCTTGTAAGCCGGGCGAAACCTGCGCGATCCCTCAGGTACGTACCACCTACAAGCTGCTTTTTTGGGTGGTTGTGGCATTGACGCTGGTCGCGCTCGGCTTCCCTTACATCCTTCCCTTGTTCTACTGATCAGGAGTAAACCATGAGAAAACTGCTTGCATCCTTAGCCCTCGCCACTCTCGTCGCCACACCTGTCTGGGCGGCCATGCAGACCATCACCCTGGCGGTACCGGGCATGACCTGTGCTGCCTGCCCGATTACGGTGAAGAAGGCGTTGACCACGGTCGATGGCGTGACCAAGGCTGAAGTGAGTTTCGAGAACCGCGAGGCCATCGTCACCTTCGACGATACCAAGACCAATGCCCTGGCGCTGAAAAAGGCGACCGAGGACGCTGGTTATCCGTCCAATATCTATCAATAGGAGGCCATTCTGATGGCAAACCCTCTCAATCTGTTCACTCGAATCGGTGACAAGGCCGGTTCCGTCGGCGTGCTGATTTCTGCAATAGGCTGCGCCATGTGCTTTCCCGCCCTTGCTAGTCTGGGGGCCGCAATCGGTCTGGGCTTTTTGAGCCAGTGGGAAGGCCTGTTCATCACCACGCTGCTGCCCCTGTTTGCTGGACTGGCTCTGCTCGTTAACGCCCTTGGCTGGCTCAATCATCGGCAGTGGAAACGGACTGCGCTCGGCCTGATCGGTCCTACCCTGGTGCTGGCAGCGGTATTTTTTATGCGGGCTTACGGCTGGCGGAGCGGCTGGCTGCTTTATATCGGCCTGGCCCTCATGTTTGGTTTGTCGATATGGGATTTTGTGTCGCCTGCCAACCGCCATTGCGGGCCGGATTCCTGTCCGACTCCGCAGAAAAAATAATCCCGACAAGAGATCCATCTGAGGAATATCGCTATGACCAAACTAAAAATCATTGGCATGACCTGTGCCTCCTGCGTCGAGCATGTGAAAGATGCCTTGGAGAAGATTCCGGGCGTGCATCAGGCGGATGTTGCCTACGCCAGCGGGCAGGCTGAATTGAAGGCCGACAAGGGCGTAAGCCGAGAGCAAATGCAGGCCGCCGTCGAGGCCCTGGGGTATCGAGCGACGTTCGAAGACGCCACAACACCAGTCCGTCACGGCCTGCTCGACAAGGCTCGGAGCTGGCTGAGCGGTGGCACTGACGCCGGGAAAGAGGGTGACAGACTGCACGTTGCGGTCATCGGCAGCGGTGGCGCCGCCATGGCGGCCGCGCTCAAGGCGGTGGAAGGCGGTGCGCGCGTCACGCTGATCGAGCGCGGCATCATCGGCGGCACCTGCGTCAACGTGGGCTGCGTGCCCTCCAAGATCATGATTCGCGCCGCGCATGTGGCCCATCTGCGCCGCGAAAGCCCGTTCGACGCCGGGCTTTCCGCCATGACGCCGACCGTCCTGCGCGAACGTCTGCTCGCGCAGCAACAAGACCGTGTCGCCGAACTGCGCCACGCCAAGTACGAAAGCATCCTGGAGAGCACGCCGGACATCAGCGTGCTGCGCGGCACCGCCCGTTTCCAGGACGGCCACACGCTCAGCGTGGAACTGGCCGAGGGTGGCGAGCGCATCGTGGCCTTCGACCGCTGCCTGGTTGCCACCGGCGCAAGCGCGGCCGTTCCGCCGATTCCAGGGCTGAAAGACACGCCGTACTGGACCTCGGACCAGGCACTGGCGAGCGACACAATCCCTAAGCGGCTCGCCGTGATCGGCGCCTCCGTAGTGGCGGTGGAACTGGCGCAGGCCTTCGCCCGGCTGGGTAGCGAGGTCACGATCCTGGCACGCAGTGCGATGTTCTTCCACGAAGACCCGGCCATCGGCGCGGCGGTGACGGAGGCCTTCCGTATGGAGGGCATCGAAGTGCTGGAGCAAACGCAAGCCAGCCAGGTGTCCCACGCCAACGGCGAGTTCGTACTGGCCACCAACCATGGTGAGTTACGTGCCGACCAACTGCTCGTCGCCACCGGCCGCACGCCCAATACCCAGGGCCTGAACCTGGACGCGGCCGGCGTGCAGCTGGACGAGCGCGGTGGCATCCAGATCGACCAGGGCATGCGCACCAGCGCAGCGGATATCTATGCGGCCGGCGACTGCACCGACCAGCCGCAGTTCGTCTATGTGGCGGCAGCGGCTGGTACCCGCGCGGCAATCAACATGACCGGCGGCGAGGCCAAGCTCAATCTCGACGTCATGCCGGCCGTGGTGTTCACCGATCCGCAGGTGGCCACCGTCGGCTACAGCGAAGCCGAGGCGCAGCACGCCGGCCTCAAAACCGACAGCCGCACCTTGACCCTGGACAACGTGCCGCGCGCGCTGGCCAACTTCGACACGCGGGGTTTCATCAAGTTGGTCGCCGAAGCGGGCTCCGGCCGGCTGCTGGGCGTGCAGGCGGTGGCCCCGGAAGCGGGCGAACTGATCCAGACGGCGGTGCTCGCCATCCGTGCCCGGATGACCGTGCAGGAACTGGCTGACCAGTTGTTCCCCTATCTGACGATGGTCGAGGGGCTGAAGCTCGCCGCACAGACCTTTAACAAGGACGTCAAACAATTGTCCTGCTGCGCCGGGTAATGAGAGAGGGAGGTTGAAACATGAGCAACACGGCAGACGATCTCGGTAGGTGCGACAGCCTACGCAAGACATGGCAGGTGATCAGCATCTGGGGGCTGCCTGCCGTCGTGTCCAGACTGCTACTGGCTCTGGGGGCTACACCGTTGCTCCTCTGGCTACCTGAGCGCTTGGCTGGAAGGAAATATCTGGGCGCCCCAGTTTACGTTGAAGACCGGGAGTGTCGGTGATGAATTCCTACTCCATATCCAAATTGGCCGAGGACGCGGGCGTCAGTGTCCATATAGTCCGCGATTATGTGCTGCGCGGCTTGCTGCATCCCGCGCGGCGCACGGAAAGCGGTTACGGCATTTTCGATGAGCGGTCCCTGGCGCGGCTGTGCTTTGTGCGTGCCGCCTTCGAGTCCGGTATCGGACTCGACGAATTGACACGGCTCTGTCGAGCGCTCGATGCAGACGATAGTACCGATGTGATCGGGTGTATCGACCGCTTGCTTGTGCAAATCGCGACACGGCTGGCAGCTTTAGCCGCAGTGAAAACGGAGTTGGTCGGACTGACCCATCGCGCCGTCGAAGGTCACACCCATGCGTAATACCAACCAATTCGAATCAATCAAAATGCCCCGCTGGCGCGCCTACACATGGGGTGTGCTCGCCGCGCTCACTTGCTCCTGTCATTTGCCGGTGTTGGCATTGCTGCTTTCAGGGACTGCGGCCGGGGCCTTTGTCAGCGAACATTGGAGCCTTGCCGCGCTCGCACTGGCGGTTGTCTTCATCCTTTTCCTGAGAGCGGCACTGCGGGCCTTTCAGGAGCGGCGGTGACCAGCTCAGACACTGCGCGGTCTCCGCTACCGAATTGCGGCAGGCTCGGGAGCGTCGGGAATTTTTGCTGCACTACCAGCCGGAGGTCGATCTGTGCACCGGTGCGGAAGGGTTACTAGGTTTTCTTGGACGATGGAGGAACCCCATCATGAACGCAAACCACACCCCACCATCAATTGCTGCGAATGTTGCAAGGAAGGTTCCCTTGACACCGCGCTTATTCCAGAAGGTACCGAGTACGTCGTGCACTTCTTTGGCCTGGAGTGCTTTCAGCGTTCCAAGTCGCGCGTGGATGAGAGCGCGGCATCCGAGCCTGGCCATCCTTGCACACCAAAGGTCAGTACCCGTCACGACGGCTAAAACAGCAATGAAATGGGACAGGAACTATGGAAAACACGCTGTACATCACCAAAATCGTTGAAAGCCTCTCGTCTGCGAATAGCACTGATGATTTCGCGGACCTCTTCGTTGCTCTTCTTCGCCAGATTGCCTTGGGAAGTCCAGTTTCACGAGAGACGCTTGGAGCTGCGCTCAGTTGGTCTACCGAAAGAACCGCGGCGGCACTTGACCAGATACCCGGCACCGAGAACGACGAGGAGGGGAACATCGTCGGCTATGGCTTGACGCTGCGCAAGACGCCTCATGCTTTTGAAATCGATGGCCGACGCCTCTACACCTGGTGTGCACTGGACTCCTTGATGTTCCCCATGATAATTGGCAAGGAGGCGCGCGTGCTTTCGCGCTGCCCCGCGACAGGAGCGCCAGTGTCGCTCATCGTGACACCGGATCAAGTCAGTCATATTGAGCCTGCGGAAGCAGTGGTATCGCTGCTGCTGCCGGATGAATCGTCCGACATCCGCCGCTCCTTTTGCTGCCATGTGCATTTTTTCGCCTCTGCCGCTGTGGCCGACAAATGGATGTCGCAACACGGCGAGACGGCGATTGTTGTTAGTGTTGACGAAGCGTTTCGTCTGGGGCACGCGATCGGTTGCAAATTGTTAGATCCTGCCGGACCAGCCCCATCGTGAATGCCTACTCGTGGTCAGGTCGGATGCAAGCGCCTGGTCAAATGGAGTGCAAATGGGTGGTCACGTCGAGGCAATTACACAGTCCGCTGCGTACTGCTGTGCGCGCTAAAATTCCCCCGCCTCGTTTCACCTGGGTAACCGTCCGCTTTTGGCCGTTTTCTGCCGGTCATGGTGACGGAAGGTGCTGGTCAAGTCCGATGCAAATGGGTGGTCAAGTCCGTGCACTACCATTTCGAGCATATCAATGACCCAGACCTGTCCGAATACTTCGTGCCGGTTGAATGGCTACACACGGTCCCGGTCGAACAAGCCATAAAGGAGGTCGGTATGTTCGGTAACCAGAACACAGTATTTCGTCCGATCACTCCTAAGTGGCGCTGGACGATAGAACGGTTGAAGCACCGTTTCCAAATCTCACTAGAGTAAAGACCATCAAACGAGCACTTCGGAAGGCAGCCACAAAACCTCTCCGCTCGGATTGGGTGTTGGTACCAATGCTGATTTGACCCTGTAGGCTCATTACATAGCGGCAAATTTGCGACTGTGATCATAAGATCGATCCAGTCGAGGCGGCCCAAGGTGTGTTTCTTGTGCGCTCAAAAGTGGTGTGCTATTTCGCATCCAGGGCGGCCAATTCTTTCAATAGGGACGCGACATCCGCTCGCAGGCGATTATTTTCGTCGGCGAGCCGTGCATGTTCTTCTTTGTCTCGGTAAGTGGCGCTGCCACGAATGCGTCGTTGTGTATCCCGAACATACGCAGCCTGGCTGCCTAAACTTTCCTGGCCCAATGCCTGCGCGAGCGACATGGACAGCGATTCTCCGCTGGTATCCAACCCAAGTTCTATTCGAGCGTCTAAATCACGTTCCAGATAAGCGTTGGTGAAGCCTCTGCGCCAAGCGTGCAGTCCCGCCCCCCAAGGCCACCCTAAGGCATGTCTGGCTCGGTTGAACAAGGTTGATACCGCCCCTGCTGTAAGAGGCTGACCAGTTCGATCATTAAGGAAAATCTCGGATCGCGAGCTTCCGGTCTGCACGACACAATCAGCACGCTCTTTGTCGATGAAGTCCAGTAGTCGAACGACCATACGACCAGGTAAATCAAAGCTATTGCTATAGCCAAATTTCTGATGCGTCGGGGTCACTGAAAAGTCCTCATGGGGCTGTGCACGCGCGGCTGCGAAATCGGTTACCGTTAAACTCAGTATCGAGCCTCTTCGCCAGCCAACTGACCAGGCGAGCTCGAAAATCAGGCAGTTGCGTAGTGCCAGGTGCGAAGGATATGTGTCGTAAAAATACGCAGTAAGTGCTGATCGATGGGACTCACCGGGCACAAATCCCAAGCGATGCTTGCTGCGCTCACCAGCATGTGCAAACGTCAGAGGATAACGCTGGCGGTTACGATCCCGAGGGTTGGTGTCCGACATTAACGTGCTCGTGATCTGGCAATGATGGCTCCCCAACAGGTGTCGATCTGCGCCATAGCCTGGATCTTGCTGCAGCCATGCGTAGAACATATACACATTACGTAGATCCAAGTTAATCGAACGTCGCCGTGCTTGAGGGCTTTTGCCGCAATTAGCCGCTCGCTTTTCCATCAGTTCATTACGAAATAGCTTTAAAGTTGAATCCGTTACATCCCACATCCCCAATCGTTGGCCATGCAGAAAACGAAACCACTTCACCAATGCATATGCCCGGTTTTCGATTGTTTTCGGATTGAGCTCGCTGACATCGACACAATCGATGATGTAGTCCACAAATGGCCAAATGGTGTAGCCGTTTAGGTCACACAAATGCCAGTACGTGTTGCCATCCCCCGCGACATCTCGACGCAATACAATCGGGGAGTCACTGATAGCCATCAGAATCACTCACAATTTGAGCATGTGCCTCGGTCATTAGCTGTTTACTCAGTGCTAGTACAGCGTCGCGGCTCACAGATGCAGGGTCTTGATCTGGATCTATCGGTGAGGCGTCGACGGCAGCCACAATTACGACACGCTCACGTGCCAACGTGCGTAATGCTGACGAAAGGGGAAATGGAAGCCTGCTTATCGGCCAAGGAAGAATTACGGTCGCCACATCCTCGGACTCAATGGAATCTAACGTCGTGACGGTGAGGGTTTCATCGGTGGGCATAGCTGGTACTTGCGCGCGAGCCTTTCGCCAGTGCAGCTCGAAGGCAGTGCATGCATTTTGGTCAGCAAATAACACCGCGACTGAGCCATTTTTTGATTGTTGAAAACATACTCCTATTAGGGCGCGTTCGTAGTCCTCTAGTTTTACTCTAAGCACTGATATTCCGGTTTGTTGTGATTTTTTTGAGCAATAGATCGGAGCATTCTTCAGAACGGAAATATTCGGTTCGCTGGAGTGACGCTTTTCGAGTTCGTTTAAGGTGAAGTGATCTCTCAGGTGAACGGCCGCCAATCCGCTGTACGTTAAAAGTGCTGCCACCACAGCGCTATTTGCTGATGCTAATCCGTCATCAATCACAATCAAACGGTTGGCATCAGCGGCGCAAACTAATGCGCGAGTCAGTGCGTCCAGACGCTGTGATGATGAAACCCAAATGACGGTACGGTTTTCGGATGACGTAACCCCAGATAAGCCTTCTTTGGAGGTGGTAATTAGAGTTTTTGCCGATTTCTTACGCAAGCGATCTGCAAGTAACGGACTTTCAACGATTATCTGGGCAGTTTCGTTTTTGATGATCAGTGCGTCGATTAATGATACGAGGTAGGTATCACGGAGTGTGGCTGACTGACCGCGCACCCAACTGATCCGACCCCCTAACGTGTACTGGATTACGTCCCCAACAGACATTGGTCGTTGACTTGTTATTTTGGGGGCTTTGACATTGGTTAGGATCGCCAGTGTTCTGGTCACAAAGGCCAATTGTCTTGCTGTTGCATCGTTCAGCCAAATGTCAGTGGCTAAGCGCGATATCTCGCCAGCTTCTTCTGCGAGCCGAATAGCGGTACTCGTTTCGTCCACTTCAATGCTCAGCAGTGCAGCTACGGCCTTTTGCAACTCTGCATTCTGCAACCCAAGCAGGCCGCAGTCATGGCTGTGATGCATCGCTGCCTCTACCGCGGCCTTCAGGCGCCGCGGGTCTTCGTTATGAATTCCCATACTCCTTGCGATTGCATCAGTCTCCTCAAAAGACGTAAATGCCAGCAATCGATAGGGGTTTACCAATAGCTTTTCGTAGGCCTCGCAACCGTAATGATCTTGCAGTTGCTCGGCCAGTTGGTCAGCTCTGTTCGATATGTGCATGGTTTTGATCAAGGGCAAGCGATGTGCATATGTTTGCCAGAATCTGATCGTCCTCTCAGCGATTCGATGACCTGAGGGGCCACCCAACGTCTCCGCCAACGAGTTGATGTTGGACATAGATAGGATCTCGACCAGCGAATCATTCCATCGTGCTAGCCAGCGGTTAGCACGATGCTCTAGGAGGCCTGGAACGTTGAAGCAAAGGAAGGGGATGATGAGTGCGGTTGAAGGTACACACCTTTCACCTTGGACAATTTCCCATTGCTCGCCCGCCTCAGGGTGATAGTGGCTCATACCGTTGAAAGTCCATACCTGTCCAGGGGACGGGCGAGAGTTGAGTGCGTGTGCAGGGATTCTGGCGCGCCATGTTCCCGATGCGGTCCGCCAGCGCATAGAGACGGCGCCATCGCTCGTGTCGAACACACTCTCCACGAGTCCGACATGCTGAGACAATAAACTTTCCCCAACCGGTGCAGGGATCATGGATGAAGACAACGACCGGTGGTCAATAGGAGCGTTACGGATCGCAATTTCCGCTTCAGTGCAGCATTTTCTTCCCTCAGCGCGGTAATTTCGCACTCTAGTGACGAAGCTTCGGGTGTTGGCTCGCGCCGTGGGCGTGAGGGATTTAACTCGTCCAAAGATGCGACCAAAGCGCGTAGTCTAGGGTTGGAATCCAGTGTCGAACGGGTTATGCCCACGGCATTGCACAAGGCTGTTTTATTGACCCGACCGTGACGTCTGGGAATCGTATTGCCGGCCGACAGCCATGCTCGTAACCGCTTCACGGCAGCATCGGCTTTGGCATGAGAACTAGTTACCATGGGGGGCTCTCAGGGGGCTCACCTTTGACAACAATGCTGTTAGCTCGGCGTTTCGTTGACGCTCCTGGCTAAGCGCAATGGATGTGCGATCCAAGTTTTTCCTGAGCTCGAGGTTATCCCCTTCGTATTTCGCACACAGTTGCACATGTTCGCGCTTCAGCTGACGCAGTTCCCGCTGCTGTTCCCGAAGCTCTGCCACGCGTAAACCAATTGTGTGCTGGGCTACCCTCAGTGCTTGCTGAAGTCTACGTGCGGTGGTCGCACTGCCAGCCTCTTGTTGGTTTTTGGCACACTGACGTAATGTAGCGATAAGGCGGGCAGCTTGCTCGGCGCTGGCTGGGCGCTTGGATAATGTGTCGTTTCCAGTTACGGTCAATGACGGAAGATTTGCTTGCAGGCGGGGAGAGTTCTGGGAACCATCCCAGAGCTTGAACTGGCGCAAGCTGGTCGGAAAGAACTCCAATACCTTACGGTCCTGCGCATCAAGCAAAACATGCCCGTCCTCGTCCATCCGATATGGAATGCCTTTATCAACCCACTCTTGTAACAGAGCCAGCTTACGGTCTATGGCTGCTTGGGCGATTTGTTTTGCGACTTGAGATTGATGCAGTGTTTGGCTCACGAGTCGATCTTCCGCTCAGTATTGAGATTTTTTATCTGTTCAACATTTTTCCGCATTTGCTCTTCGGTGATGGAAATCAAGTGGATCAAGTTGTCATGATCAAAGGCTGCTCGGGCTTGCTGCAGAGGTGGTAGCAGGATGTCGTAGGCATCGCTCTCCAGTTGCTTCAGATCCTCCCTTAGATTTTCGAGATAGGCTTCATTGTTGAAATGGTAAGGGCACCCTTGGCAAAGGTGAGCACAAGCGTGCTCACGCGCCAAATCACCACTGCGCTCGCACCTCGCCTTTAAGTGGCGCCTTGCACTGGGGGCATGGCATTGACCGTGTGCCATGGGCTCCACGCGATAGCCCCGGCTCAATAGCTTTTTTGCTATTGGCGAGGACGCCCCACTGGGCTCAATTGTTAGATTGGGTTGCATTTGGCGATATAGTTTTCGGACGATGCGGCTAAATCCACCCGCTGTAGCTTGTCCTGATAGGATCTGTTCTAGAGCTTGCACCAGTTTCTCTTGCTCCACTTCGGCCATCGCGTCCGCAAGGTCTTGATGGCTTTCATCCAAAGCTGACCGCAAATGCTCATTTGCCACCGAAAAACGGGTTTGGCCGAGGGTCGTGCGAATCTGTTCTGCCAAGGGCCGAGTTGACGGATCTGTGACGTATATCCGCGTCATCGCTATATCTATGTGTCGTAATTGCTGCTTTAAGGCGCGTAGGTCCGCATGCTCGTACTGGTGGAAATACAAAATGGCGTAAAAACGACGAAACATATGTGCCGATAAACTTAGATCAGTAGCATTGCCATCAAGGGCCACTTGGAAAAAACTGATAAGAGATCTGGTCCGGTTCGTGTCGTTGGTAAAACTGAGGTGTGCTTCACTTTGGATACCGAGTTGGCTACGCCGGCCGCAGGTAAAGATACTGGTTCCTGGCTTCATGTTATTACCAGCCGGCAGGCAGAGCATTTGTAATGTTTCAAGACAGCGGATGGCATCAGCTGAGGTGCGGTTTATATAAAACGCATGTCGTTCGAAGTATGTTTTTTCGATGTAAAACAGTGTCTGGTAAATCCCAATATCGTCGTCGAGTACGGTCAAATCGTTCACCCGTAGACCGAAGTGGGCATCACATATTTCGCGGTTTCGCCGAGCGTTCATGGCCGCCAAAATTATCGCGCAGGAACACTGTACGGCACTTAGCACTTGGTCAACTGTGTGACTTTGTTCGCTCTTAGCATAGGTGCCGGAGGTTAGCCATCGAACTAGAGGCTTTTCCAGGAAATTGCTCAGTTTTTGAGTAGATGACTGTGCCGCTAGCCAAGAGTCTGACAGAGACGTAGGCTTAGAAAATTGACTCTCTGCAGAAGCAGCCTCTCTTAGTAACTCGATCAGCGATGGTGCAATTTCATATAGCATGCGTAGTGCCGCACTGATTACTCGAACGGCAACTTCCAATTTCAGGTTAGCTGTTCTGGTTGCCGCCTTTGTAGATAAGCGTCTGGATGTCTTTGCAGGTTGTACAGCAGAGCGTTGCTGCAATCGATCAACCACTGATGGTAGCAAGCACCAGTCATTCAACGAACTTAAAATATTGCGCACTACTTGACGGCCGACTGGGCCCGCATCAGTGGTCTGACGGTCCTTCCACCCTGGAGTGAACGGTATTTTCAGCGTGCTTTCCAGTCGCGTTTTGATAGTCGTAGGGAGCGGCAGAATGCCGCCCCAGCCAATACGTTCACGCCAAAACGGTTGGCGCATTGTTTCGATATGCGGCACACCATTACGAGTTTTGTAATGAAAAGCAGATTTCAGCTCCAGCGAAGTCGTCAGGTCTAAGGCGCGATGCCAACGCTCACTGATGTTGAGAGTTGCGACCCAGCCACCTTCGGCGTAGGTTTTCATCAAATCATCCATGTCATGTTTCGTTGCATCACTTAGGTGGTATACGCCCCGCGCTCTAAGCCAGTCTAAGACATGACGAAGTAGGTACAATTGTCGAGTGATCATCCTTGCTGAAGGCCGGTCCATCTTCGCGTTAAGCAATTTTCGATCAGCGATCGCCATTGCCGTATTTACATAACTCTGCTCATCACTCAGGCGAATAAACGAAGGTTGTCCTAGTGTTGGGGGTAGGATAAGAGCCGCCAAGTCAATGTTGTGAACTTTGATATCGTCTTGGAACTGAATACTTGTTCCCCTGTAGGCTATTTTTTTTGAAATCGGTATATAACAGTAGTTTGCTTCGGTATCTTTCAGCGGAAAATCGAAAAGTTCTGCAACGGAAATATTCATGAGAGCTTTTCCTTTGCCTTTTGGAGCAAGTCGGGGCGTTGCTCCTGAATAATAGAAAGCAGGACGTGTATATAGAGCAGTCGAGGAATGTGTAGATGGGAAAAAGCCCTGGGATTTGTTCGATTCAGCTCAGACCATCGAGACTGATAGTAGCGCAGGGTCCTCAAAGCCATTTCGAGCGTACGCTCTGTGACCGTCAGCCGATAATTGGGGCAGCCAAGGCCTTGTTGGCAGAGTATTCCAGAGCAAGGTTCACCAATAGACAATCGTTCATCAGGAGGGCCGGCATACGGGTTTGCGCAGGATCCGCCATCACCGGTTGGAAATAGTAGCGTTGGGTCCACATCCGCGCGGTTTAACTTACGGGTCGTGACGAGATCGTCACCACCTATAGAATAGGTCAATGATGATTCTATGCGGCGTTGGAATTGCAGCATATTGGCTTCATTCATGCGAAAAAATAGAGTGTTTTGGAGATAGCCATCCGTTACTAACAGTTGTTTATGACCCAGCAGGACGCGTACAGCCTCAACGTCACGTTGTGGAAGATAGGTTAGTGCTGATTTGAGGGGGCGAAGCTGCGAGGGTTTGAATATTTCCAAGTGATGGCGGCGGCAAAAGTTTTTAATACGCGGAGTGTCAGAGAAGCTGGATGTATGCTTGAACCCATCAGTCTGCCAGCCAAACCATACGCGTGATTCTGATGCAGCAATCAACCCTTGTTCTTTGAGTTGACGGTGGTTCCAAAGTAAGAGCGCAATAGCTTTGCATATCAGTCTTGAAGATTGGAAAACATCTACTATCGGGGTGTCGTCATCAGTTTTTCCCTTGTATCCTTGCAATTGATAGCCACCATGAGGTTGAGGTTGGATATCGGATAAAGTGAGTGTGCCAACGGCGCCTGGGTTCCAGCCAGTATGAATAAGAAGCGCAATAAATATGGCGACCAGTACGGCGTTAGGAAGTCGGTGGCGGGCATAGAACCAAGGGGCTGAGCTGGTGCGAAACTGATAGGCGGGTAATCCTTCTATGCAGGTTGCTACGTAACAGGTAGGATAAATCCCCTCTGGAAATCCGGTTTGATCGAACACCGGATTGTTCTGTTTTTGCTGCTGCAGTATTACCGCTGCTAGATCATTAGGCTCTGGTTTATTTTTGAGTCTTTTTTCCTTCGATTCAATCCAATCAATGACCCGTTGCCAAGTGTCTGCCGAAATGGAAGTGGTCAGCCATTGTTCTTGTAGTGTGATAACTTTTTCATAGAAATAAAATTCTTCAGCTATCGCGTCTTCAATAGCGATCTGCCGCTGAAGTAAGTTCTCGTGCGTATGGCGTACTAAGTCGTCCCAGTCGATGTGGGGCTGAAGCGCTAGCTCGTTTGGGAGTTCGTTCTTTGGTAAGTGTTTCCGACGTCTCAAGCGGGGGGAGTGCTCTTGGACGATCTCTCTGAGACTCTTGCCATCTCCCAGCGTGTCAGGCCCAAGCGCGATAATGCGCCGCGCGGCAGTAGAAAATTTGGAAGCTGTATCGGATGTTATATCGGGAGTATTAAAAAAATCTGTTTCAAAGGCGTGTAGGAGAGCCACTATATCGTTTTCTACGAGCTGCATGGCAGAGCGATTAAGTATTTTTTTGGTTGATTCACTCAAGCATTGTATAGCTCGACGGGTATGACTAATTACATTGCACTCTATAGGAGAAAGCATAGAGTTATGCGCAAGTGCCTCTATTCCTTGGCGAACAATGGATGATTGTAACCATTGACCAACATCCAGCGTGCTGCTGCCTTCCCTTTGACTCCCGGATCTTGTTCGCAACACGGAGAACGTAATGAAATCGCTTTTTGACATGCTTTCATCCCTGGACCTAGCGCTAAAAATAGTAGCCTTCCGAGAAATATCATTAATATTAATAACATGAATGTGCTCGGTCGGTAGGTACATGATTCGAGAGTACACTTCATGACGGCGACCAGTTGAAAGCGCGCCGGGAAGCGTACGCGGTCCTTGGCACGGGAGATCACGATGTGGCCGGATTCCAGTGGTTCCCGGAGCACCTCCAATTAGTTACCCCGATCTAACCACCAAAAAAACTTTGTCTTCTCATTTTTAAGAGTCGAATATTTTCGTTTCAGGAGTACGATGAGTTAGGCAGTGCGCTCCCTATAACTAAAGGAACCCCCAAAAAGGACAATAAATCCAAAATTGCAGTGGATGGTCGAGATGAAAACCATTCTTGAATGCTCCCATCGCGAATACAGAACCTTTGTAGCTGACGCAACCGGCGTTCGGTCAGTATTACCAATCATCGTCACCGAGCATGGCGTGCTGGATCAATTCGCTCGGTACATTCATCTCAATCGACTCAAAAGTCGCTCATGGCAAGACTCAGTGACTTTCGCCGTTCAACTGCTCCTAGAGTTCATGGAAGCCAACCAAAGCTTCTTTGATGCACCAAGGGCGTTGTTTTCGGCATTTTCAAATGCGCTCTTCACTGGAACGATTGAGAGGTTCAGCGATCCGTCAGGCCTTTGGTGGCAGCCTCGGCAACCTGAGGACGCGAGTAAACTGATTGGCCATATCACACGTTTTGCCGATTGGTTGTCAGTAATTAATGAAGACGCCCATCTGCAACTCAATCCCTGGAAGCAAGCTACTCGGCATGAGCAGCGGCTAAACTGGGCTGCCTACTCGCACCGGAGGGATAACGCTTTTCTGTCTCATCTTTGGCGAGAGAAACCTCCGACGGAATTCTCCCGTTTGAATCGTGCGTCGACACTACCAATTGATCGCCAAACCCCAGCCAAAACCTTTCCCGATGAAAAATTTGAATTGTTGCTAGAGGCGGGTTTTCGAAGACGGGCACGGGACACGCTTGGGTCGACGGACCTCCGCAATGTCCTACTTACCTACCTCATGCACTTTGGTGGGCTGAGGTTGTCCGAAGCGCTATCGCTTTGGAGCGATGACGTAAGTATTGAAGCCGGGGAGGTAATCGTCCGTGTATTTCATCCTCAATATGGCAGAGCGGATGACGGAACCAAACGTTCCGTAATCTTGCGGCAGCGTTACGGACTACAACCCAGAAATACGCTGGTAAAGGCCACCGACCCACTTTTCCTAGGCTGGAAAAACTGTCTCATCACCGACCCGCACCGGCGTTGCTTCGAGGTGTACTTTTACCCGCACGACGCCGGGCTCGTCTTCGCCGAGCTGTGGCGTGACTACCACTTAAAACAAAGAGTGGGGCCAATCGCCGGTGAAAACCATCCATATGCCGTTACTAATAAGTATGGCCAGCCTTACTCGCACCGCATGTTCCGCAAGGCTCATAAATTGGCCATTGAACGCATAGGTTTGAAGTACGCCAAGCTTCAGGGCACGACTCCACATGGCCATCGACATGCCTATGGTCAACGCTTAGCAGAAAATGGCGCAGATCCGCTGCTGATCAAAAACGCGATGCACCATGCATCTATCACATCAAGCCAAACCTATACACAACCAACCGCGACACAAATACGTCAAAACCTACGCAACGTGGAGGCGCAGCTGCAATTGCAGCACATTGATGATTCGGTGATTGATGCTAGTAAGGGGTGACGGTGATGCCTCGAAAAAGGACGGATTTTTACTCTTACACCGAGGCGCAGACGGTAAGCGAGGCGCTCGGTATTAAATGCGGGCGGGATTACCAAGCGAGCAGCCAGCTTTACTCAAGGCTACCCGTTGCTCCTGAAAAGTTCTATGCCGGTACTGGCTGGACAAATTGGTACGCGTTCCTCGGCAAGGAAAAGCGCGATGTTTACTCGACCTATACCGAGGCGCAAGTGGCAGCTCAAGCATTGAGCATCAGGGATCAAAAAGACTACAAAGCGCACTATCAAAACGATCCAAGGCTACCAAGTCACCCGGATAGGGTTTACGCCAGCGCGGGCTGGCTTGGCTGGCACCAGTTTTTGGGCAAAGACGAGCGGCATTTATTTACCACCTACACCGAGGCGCAAGCGGCAGCCCAAACGCTGGGCATCAGGGGCATGAAAGACTACCAAGCGCGTTATCGTGAGCACCCCCGACTGCCTGCAAAACCTTACTACGTCTATGCAGGTTCAGGCTGGGTAAATTGGTATGACTTCCTAGGCAAAGAAAAATCATCTTTCTATGCCACTTATGCTGAGGCGCAGTCAGCTGTTCAATCACTAGGCTTCAAAAACCGAAGGGATTACCTATCGAATTGTCGGCAACATCCTAGGCTGCATTACGAACCTCACAAGTTCTATGCTGGTGCGGGCTGGACAAATTGGTATGACTTCCTAGGCAAAGAAAAATCACCGTTCTACGCCACTTACGCCGAGGCACAGAAGGCTGCCCAAACCCTGGGGGTCACGAGCTCGAATGACTACAAGAGAAAGTTCCGAAACGATCCAAAGTTACCGTGTCACCCTGAAACTGAATATGCCGAAGCGGGCTGGACTGACTGGCACAAATTTTTGGGCAGAGTAAAGCGGCATATCTATATCACCTACAAGGAGGCGCAAGCGGCAGCCCAAGCGATGGGCATCAGGAGTATAAAAGACTACCAGGCACATTATGCTGACCATCCACGATTGCCTGCCGCGCCTCACCACACCTACGCGAGAACAGGCTGGAGGGACTGGTATGATTTCTTGGGGAATAAAAAACCTGACTTGTACCCCACCTACAACGAGGCGCAGGTGGCGGCTCAGTCCTTGGACATTAAAAGCGCGAAAGACTACCGCATGCGGCGTTTCCAAGACCCAAGGCTACCTACTCAACCCTCTCAACACTATATGAATGCCGGCTGGATGGATTGGTACGAGTTTCTGGGTAACGAAAAATCACAGATCTACACTACCTACGCTGAAGCGCAGACAGCTGCCAAAATGTTGTGCCTGAAGAGCCGGGGTGATTACAGGGCACGCTACCGACAAGATCCAAGGCTGCCTCATACCCCTAATCATACCTATGCTAATGCCGGCTGGACTGACTGGTATGACTTTCTGGGCAAAACCCGGACACCCATCTATGCCACTTACGCCGAGGCGCAGGCTGCTGCGCAGGCACTGGGTATCAAAGGTCAAGAAGAGTACCTGGCGCACTATCGGAGAGACCCACGATTACGGCGCCATCCCGAAGTTGTTTATGCCTTTGCAGGTTGGGAAAACTGGTATGAGTTTCTGGGTAACGAAAAACGCGATTTATACCCCACCTACGATGAGGCGCAAGCGACAGCTCAAGCTATGCGGTGCAAAAGCCGTGACGATTACCGAGTGCGCTTCCTCAAACACCCAAGGCTGCCTTCCAATCCAAATCAGTGCTATGCGGGTGCTGGTTGGATCGATTGGCACAAGTTTCTGGGGAATGAAAAAGCTCCTTTTTACCCCACCTACCTCGAGGCGCAGGCGGCTGCCCAGGTGCTGGGAGTCGAAAATGGGGTGGACTATCGGACGCGGCATCAGACCGACCCGAGGCTTCCTGCCAACCCGCAGCAATTTTATGCCGACGCGGGGTGGACGGACTGGTACACCTTCCTAGGCAAGGAAAAGCGTGAGTTTTACCCCACGTATGCGGAGGCAGAGTCGGCAGCCCAAGCGATGGGCATCAAGGGGGTCCATGATTACTACGTGCGCTATCGACTAGATCCAATGCTGCCTGCGACTCCGAGTCGGGTTTATGCCGAAACAGGCTGGACGGATTGGCACACGTACTTGGGCAAAACGAAAAAATACTCTACCTATACCGAAGCGCAATTGGCAGCTCAAGCACTGGGCATCAAGGGCTATAGAGATTACTTGGCGCGCTTTCGCGAAAACCCAAGACTGCCTGTTAGTCCCGCATCACATTATGCCAAAACTGGCTGGACCGACTGGTACGAATTCTTAGGCAGGGAAAAGCGATCTTTATATATAACTTATGCCGAGGCACAGGCGGCAGTTCATGCACTAGGCGTTAAAAGCATTTATGAATATAGAAGATGCCGCCAGAAAGATTCAAAGTTACCCGCTAATCCTTTTCGGTGCTATGCCGAGTTGGGCTGGAAAGACTGGCACGACTTTTTAGGTGCTGAAAAGCACCAAATTTATGACACTTATGCTGAGGCGCAGACGGCAGTCCAGGCGCTGGGCGCGAAAGGCCAGAAGGATTACCATCAGCGGTATCGGGAAGATCCAAAACTTCCTTCCAACCCGGAAGCTGTCTACTCTGAAGTTGGCTGGGCAAGCTGGTACGATTTTTTGGGAACCGAAAAACCTCTCGGAATATCGCCTGACTACCCAAAGGTATGGTCTGTCGTTCAAAAGTGGTTGGAGGATGAAACAAACCTAGATAAGAAGACGTTTTCCTTGAAACTCTTTTTGAGTGGCTATCTCAAACCCCAAGGTATACCTGATGACCCAAAATACCTCTTGTTGCGAACGAGTCCCTTCAACATAGAGGCTTATCAGCAACTCATTGAGGCACAGGCCGAATCTACAAAAAGGTCGGTACATAGCTCTATCACTGCATTCTTCAAGTGGGTGCTGAACGAGCACTGCACCGACATAACTGCCGAGGAGCGCAATATACTGCCAATCTATCGCAACCCTTTCGAGACGATTCTTGCCGGTTATGCGGATAGCTTGCAGTTTTATCGGCCCAACGAGTCTACAAAGGTGGTACTTGGCTATGAGTACATTCTTCGGGCGCGTCGATTCCTTGTGCCGAACGGCGAACAAGCTTTGCAAAGTCGACCAACACTAAAGGACTTACCCCACCTCCAAACGTTTTTTGATTCCGACTGGATGGAAGTTGATGAGTCGCAAATTGACCAGACCGATCCGAACTGCGTCTGGCGCGTCCTAACAGGTGTACTTCGAGTCGTCGATGGAGAACGACAGAAGATCGACGTTTACCAGATTTGGTCACCCGTTCGATTTTTAGCTAATTACACGCTGCTGCGTTTGCCGCTACGCGGCCAACAAATCATGTGGCTCGATAGCGGCGAGGCAGATGACGAGATTGCTGTTCTGGAGGCTGAGAACGCCAATGCTCGGTGGGTGAAAAACATCGGCCCCTTGGCGGGAAAAGGGAGCAAAAAGCGCCGCCCGCAGGGAGTCATACAACGCGGCTACAAAGGTGCACCCAATTTGTACGTAACCACCAACAAAACAGGGCGCTGGGAGGGCGGCTACGAAGTTGAGTGGATACCTGACGAACTTGTCTACTGGTTCGTGCTACTGCGTAACTGGCAAGCCAAATACAACCCTCTAACGGAGCCGACGCCGTGGTTGTCGTTGGAAGGGCGCATAAAGGCCAATAGCAAGATCCTAAAAGCGCGAGGAACCCAGTGTTTTCTCTTTCGTACAGACTCTTCGGGTCGACCGCTTAGTGCCAAGACAGCTTTCGACTACTCGTTGCCTGCGTTGCTCTATCAAATTCAGCGTGAGGGTGAAAATCTCGCGGCGGAAAACCGTAATGTCACCGGCCTGCGTTTGATCACCCCCTACACCCCGCATAGCCTGCGGGTCAGTTTGATTACCGCCTTTATCGTAGACGGCGATGCCCCCATCCACTTGATGTCAAAACTGGTCGGTCATTCATCTCTGGTAATGACGATCTATTACACCAAGCTAAACAGCGAGCAGATGAGGCGAACCATGGGCGAGACTGAAAAGCGCGCCGCCCAATTAGCCACTGAGCGTCAATGCGAGACAGTCAGGACCCAAGGGCTACACCCGCTTCGCCAAGTCCTGATTGCCACCGACGGAAATCGCTCTCTGATCGAAAACGATGTGCCGAACTCAGCATGCGTAGTATTCGATTGGGGAATTTGCCCAATGTCGGCAGCGGCTTGCCATATGGGTGGTGAGCTTCTGCACGAGAGTAAGGGGCAAAAAATGTATGGTGCCGTTGAAGCAGGTTACCTCGGGCAAAAAAATTGCCTACGTTGCCGATTCTTTATAACTGGTATTCCTTTCTTGGCAGGCCTGGTGGCACTTGCCAACGAAATAGCACTAGAGATTCACACTGAAAGCGGGCGCTTCCAAGGCTATGCGGCAGCAGTCGTGGCATTGGAGCAGGAATTTTACGACACCTGCCAAGCGAACAAGCCGGATATGAAACAGTCACAACGCAAGCAGGCGATTGCCAATGAGCAACAAAGCGCTGGGAAACTCGATAGCCTGCTGACAGACTACGCAGCCATCAATCACTACGTCCAAAGCTGCCTGAAGCTAATAAAGAAGACCAATCAGAGCGGTGAGCGCGTCAAAGAGATTAGGTTGATTATCTCTGGCGACCTACAGGAGATTGGCGTGGCAGTTGAGGAGTCCAGGACACAGTATCACCTGTTGGCCGAAATATGTCAGAACGCGACTATCTACCAATCGGCTAATCCTTCGCGTGCGATTCCGCTTATTTCCCAGGCTATCGACAGAATGGCGGAAAATAATAACTTGGCACCTGCTATGTTCCGCCTCACCGATGAGCAAAAGCTGATCGTAATCAACGAACTGAACAAACTACTCCTAGAGCGTCTTGGTTCCTGGGAGCGGATCGAAGACCTGTTTTCAGGTGACTTGATGCTGCTTGACATTGACGCGCACGAACCCAAGCTGACGCGCATTTCGATGGAGATTCAAAATCTTCTTTTGCATGGCGCCACTCACCCGCTTAGTCACGAGTTAAAACGCCATGAGTGAGCTACTGACATTGCCGCTTGAAACCTACGAGCGGCTTATGAGTGAGGCTAGCGACAGCCGGCGCAAGCGTAGTTTGGAAGCGTTAAATGAGACGTGCAGGCTGCTGCATGAGCGTAATTCTTCAGACTTCTCTTACAAATCGGTTATTACTCTTGGCAAGGATCGGGGGTTGCCCGTACCCGGCGAAAAATCCATCGTGAATTCGACTGGCACGCATTATCGAGAGCTCATCCAAGCATGGAAGTTGGCTTCGGTGCCAGGTAAAACCAAAGCCCACCCCAACGACTGGATCGAGCATATTGCAGACCCAGTGCTACGCATGAGTGTCACCTTGCTGGCCAAGGAGCTGCGAGCGCTCAAGTCGAAGGAAGGACGAAAGAGCCAACAGAGTGGAGCTCCGATAATTTTGAGCAATGCGGCGGCGCAGGCCGTTGCATTACAGCAACATCTGAACGGTGCGGAGTTGGCGGCGCTGCAAGCGGCAATCGAGCCGGCGGCCCTCAGACTTGTTGGGTTGTCGATTGGTAATCGGGGCGAAGTGATTGATGCATCCGGAAGACAAATTCACAAACCAGGTTTCCGCGATGCCATTGAAAAAATTCTGTCGGGGCAGGTGAAATGAAAAGCCAATTAGTCGGCAGAATGACCCCGCTGCGGAATTGCACTCAACTTGACCACCCGTTTGCATTTGATCTGACCAGTCTTTTGCATCGGATTTGACCATCACGCTTTGTTACCATGATCGGCAAAGAAAGGCCAGAAGCTGCCACTCGAAGCAGTCACCGCGACTTAGTTGCCCAGCAAAATAGCCCCCGCGCTGCAAAGCCTTTGACGCAGGAGCATCATCTGTGACGGCTTTCTACTTAGTGTTCGGTCTTCGCATCCTCGGCACAGGAAGGTCGAGCAAGTTCGCGCTTCTTTCAGGCTAACCCCTGCACATGAGTTAGCAGTAGTGATGGGACATGCTTTTTAAAACTTTGCTATAACCAATTCTATCGACTGTTTTTCAGGCTCGTTCCAATAGCCCTTAGCTCATCCTTAACGCGAGCCAGAATATCCTCCTGCGGCACTTTCGCCTCATCAGCTTTGATACAGCAATAAACAAATAAAGTTGAGGGGTGGATACCCAGCGAAGACGCTAACTCATGGATTTTTTCGAGGCTCGGCGATTTCATACCTCGCTCTAGATCGCTCACGAAGGGTTGGCTCGGCCCTATGGCCTCTTGGGGCAGACCTTTGCTAAGTCTGATTTCGCGAACTGCTAACCCGAAAGCCTTCTTCAGTTCCATTTGCCATGCTCGCAAAAGGAAAGATGAAGCCTTTGCAAAGGAAAAATCTCTATACTCTATAGAGTATATTAAGGAAATGATGTCATGTTCAGAACCCCTATCGCAGCAGAAGAGCCATTATTTGGCCAGCTATTCGGCGAGGATTACCGAGTTTGGAAGTATGTTGAGCTGACGCTCCCCCATGTTTGGTTCTATGTGACCATTGTGGAGAGGGTCCAAACTATCGAAGTAAGAAGCATCCTGATGATCGATAGCGTCGCGCTTTTAGAAGATCTTCTGTCAGCGCCATACTCCGGGCGCACCGTGGAGAGCATTTACGTGGTCACGCCTGGCAGACTAAATGGGACTGGCGACTGGCGTATGGAGCGTTTGCTGCGCATAGAGCATCTGAGCGAACAAGACTCCGTCGCTCATCTCTATGTAGTAAAAAATAACACCACCTACGTCGATGGCGATCGCGGTTTGACGACACGGATGTGTACCCAACGAAGCGTGATTTTTACCGAACGCCAAGAGCAGTCAATCTGATTTATTGAGATCGATTGTCGGCTACCAGCCAGCTAGGAATGGAGTAGAGCGAGACTTTACCGTCAAGGAGCGCCTCTATTACTCCTAAAGTGACAGCAACGCTGTTCGGCAGTCGCTTCGCATCCGTAGCTCGGCCTAATGGTTATGTCATGGTAGCCGTTTGCCCCCCCAATGCCCCCCTTGGGACTCGAAACTGATAGCAAAACACCTGAATGCGGCGCTGCCCGATGACTTAGTATTCTACGGCAGCTCTTCCAGCAATCCCTGAATCATGTGGCTCATGTCCAATGCCCCAATGCCACTGACTATCCCACTGAAGACCCTCGTCATATGCCCATTGCGAGAGATAACTTTCGGCCAGATGCAGATACTTCGGGGAGCGATCCATGCTCATCTTGTTCAGGAGTCCCCGTGCATCCATAAACAGACTGCTATCACTACTACCTACAGCAGATACAGGGCAGTGGAGAAATGCGGCTTTGACAAGTGCGCGTGAAAATCACGACGAGGGGCTCACCCCTGACGCCGCATATATCCCGCGAAAAGTGGAACGGTAAAATCCAGATAGCCGTGATCGGTGCTGTAGATCATCCCTTTAGAAATAATGTTCGCCCGGGTTGGACCGAGCGATGACAGGGCGCGTCCCATTGTCCTTGCGATATCAGCCATGGCATATGGTCCATCGCCCAGCTCCGACATGGTCTTCACGAACTGAACCTCTGCCTTGGTCAGTCGATCAATACGGACCCTGAAAAAACCCTCATCAAGTGAAGCCAATGTCTCAGCATAAGAATGACTTACGTCATCGAGGGTGATTTCTGACCCTTCGGCATTGTTCCAGGCAACTGAGGCCCATTCTTGAAGAAAGAAGGGATACCCTTGTGTTTGATTAACGATGGCGCTAAGTGCAGCAGGTGCGATTGATACACCTTCATTCAGTATCGGTTTTTCAATGGCCTGAGTAGCAGATGCCGGCTCCAGCGCACCAATTCTTGGGTAAAGAAAAAGACGTTCGGCGTATGACTTTGCATCTCCCGCGAGCCGAGCAACCTGCGGAAGACCAGCACCGACGAGAAGTATCGGGTGGCCTTCTTGAGACATACGATGGATGGCAACGATTAGTGCAGAAAGATCAGCCTCTGAAAGGTACTGCACTTCATCAATAAGAAGAATCCAGCCTTTGCCCGCAGCCTTTGCTGCACGGCCGATCACGTCGAAGAGATCGGGAAGATCATATTGAAGATCTCCACTATCAGCGAGTCCAGGCTCTGGTTCGAGGCCGATCTCGACACCCGCGATTGCGATCTTGAAAATAGACGCGAATCCGCGCAGCCCCTTTAGTCCACGAGTAGCAATTTGTTTCGCAGCCGCTACACCCGACAGTGAGCGCATGACTTTGCGCATTTCAGGATAGAGAAGACGAGCAAGACTCTCGCTTTCCGGGGACTCAACCTTCGAGACGAGAAGGCCTTCTTCCTGAGCAATTCTGCCAATTTCATTAAGCAGAACCGTCTTGCCGGTTCCTCTCAATCCAAGAAGCATGATCGACCGGGCGCTCCGTCCATTGATGGCTCGGCCACATGAAATTCTCGCGGTCTCAAGGACTGCATCACGCCCCGCGAGCTCAGGCGGCCTACTTCCCGCGCCTGGCGCAAAAGGGTTGCGGTACGGATCCATCGTTCTTACCTCCTATGATCTCTACCATAATATAGGGTGTTATAGTGTTTTTTGCTATAAACCACTATATTTCGATAGTTTTGAGTAGTGAGGACAGGTTTGCTCGGCATTTCATCCTTAGATCCGCCAAGGGCCAATACCGAGACGTGACGAAAAAAACGAGGGAAAGGAACGCCCGAATTAAAGCGACTACGCCCACGCCATTGTCGCAGAGCTAGAAAAGGTGACGCTCGTAGTATCGTGTGCAGGCGCCTGGCAGCGATGGGAAACTACTGGCCAGTAATATTTTTGAATGTCAGCTTTTGGCTGTGGCTGCCTGTCTCGAAGGGCTGCAACCGACCCAGGCTGTGTGAAAACGCATGCACCGTTTTGAAGTCTGCGTTGCTACGTAAAATCTGCCAGCGTTTGGTTAACCAGCAGACCGGAAAATTGCGTAGGAACGCGATTTTCGTTTCAGTCCTGACTGTCAAACCTGCTCTAAAACGTTTTCACACGGCCTGGACCCTTTGCAGTCATTCATATAGTCCCCTCGAAGCGGTTATCTGGCGAGAACTCTCGCCTAATTGGGTGTCGGGTTTCATCAGGCCACTACACTGTGAGTCATAGCGCTAATGGCAATGTGCTCTATAGTGGCTGAGTCATCAGGAAAGGGAGGTCAAAATGGCAGCGCATAGTGATGCAACAGGTTATCTTTTAGCTCACCGAGATTCGGTCAACGAAGCGTGGTTTCACGCGGTGTGTGAAGCCGCAATCAACTCAGACGGAGGCAACCTATCTCCAGATGAGCTTGAGCGCCTCTGGAGGCTGTTTTGCGAGCTGGAAACCTTTGCACCTGCGGCAGCTACTCCCCCGGCGCTGAAGGCAAATGCACGCGACGCAATCCAACCGTTTCATCTGGAGAGTCTGTCGGACTTCTCCGGATTTAAGAAATTAGGCGGCATGCTAAGGTTGGATCTATCGAAGCGTATAACACTAGTGTTTGGTCGGAATGGCGCAGGGAAATCGAGCCTATGCCAGGCATTTAAAATCCTGGCAAATCCTGAGAAGCCAAAAGAGCCCCTGAATAATGTTCGTTCTTCTAGCAAGGTTCTTCCGTCCTTTAGCTATAAGCTGCGGGGCGGCTCTGTACAAAATTGGACAGAGCTGGACGGTTTTGGTGGCCAGGCTCAGGCTCTGAAATATTTTGACTCCGCAGTTGCATACAAACACGTCAATAGCTCTATCTCACCAGAAGCTGTCGTGGAGTTGAGTGCGTTTCGATTAGAGTGCTTCGATTATGCACGTGAGTATTTGAAGCAGTTTCAGGCTTACGGTGGATCTAAAATTGCTGAGTACCGGCAGGATGCCGATAGGAAGATTGCCGAAATTAAGCTGGGCGCTCATGCAGTTATAGATACAAATACTGGGGTTTTTAAGGATTGGAGTGCAACCAATTGCGAGCCTATGCTTTCTTGGATAGGGACGGTGAGCTTTGGTGAAGAAAAGCGCCTGCAAAAGGTAGAAAAGCAGGCACGGCTTGAGCAGCTTAAGGGTGCGACGAGCGCGGAGGGGCAACAAGCCCTCACTCTGAGGAAAAGCCTGCTAGGCCAAGTAAAACAATCATTGGCAAATTTCGTTCAGCAGTGCGGAGGTTTTTCATACTCTGCCTACAATCAGATTCTGCTTTCAATCCAGCAAAAGCAGGCTGCAAGCATTGAGCTTGCAGGTGCTGTATTTTCCAAAGACCTGGATGTGGCAGGCCAGCAGAAGCTTCTCTCCGCAGCTGCTGCATTGCGGCCATTTGTTCCTGCTGAAAACTGCCCGCTGTGCCGTCAGACACTAGAAAATGATGCTAAGGCACTCTTCCTGGCCTTCCATAATCACTTGATTTCAACGGTTCAAACGGAGCTATACGCCCTAAATACTAAACAGCAGGCTGAGCACTCCAAGAAAAGAATGATCGAGGGCTTCGCAGAGATAAATTACTCACAATATTCGAATGTGTTGAATGCCGATTTCTTGCGCGCAGCCTCGGATCTGATCACCTCAGTCAAAGCCTCATTGCAGGCACCTCTAATTGATCAGGCTGCGCTCGATGCTTACTCTCGTTACGCCGAGCTGAATGCTTATATCGAAGCGGTTAATACAGAGTACAACAACGCTGACTCCGCTTTGACGTTAGCGTCGAATGGGTTGCAAGCGCTGAACGAGGAGATTTCAAAGCTCGCAACAGAAATTGGTGTACTGAGCATCGATGAAACCGCATCTTCCGTGCGCCCTCAAATCGAGACGATTTGCCAAAATGCGATTTCCTTTGCTGGCGTCGCCAATGTGGTGGAGTCCTATAACTTCACATCACGCCTGTCCGCGCTGACCGCACGAAAGAAGGATGCGCACACAGCGCTCGTTCTAGGTTCGTTTGTACCGTATTTGGATGGAGAGTATCGCCGTCTCTGTGGTGCCTCGCTGGAACAAATTGGTGTCCGCCTGGCCAACCAAGGAGCTGATGCGATAGTTCTTCCGAAAATCGGAGATGAGCTGGTGCATCGCGTGCTGAGTGAAGGCGAGCTTAAGGTTCACGCACTTGCCTTGTTCATGTGTGAGGCGAGCGTCGCACCGCACCAAGTCCTGATTCTGGATGATCCAGTCACTAGCTTTGACTACAACTATATCTCTAATTTTTGTGAGCGCCTGCGTGACTATGCGAAGGATAATGCACAGTCGCAACTGATCGTATTGACACACAATTGGGACTTCTTTGCGAACCTCCAGAATACGTTAAATGGTTCAGGACTGAGTGGCGCCTTCTCCGTGCAGGTGCTGGAAGACTGTGCGACGGTATCTGAGTACGTAGAGAAATGGGAGGAGCTATGTGGGCAAATTGATGGCTACATTGGCCCACAAGTCGAGATCAGTCCTGATGAAAAATCCAAGCTTTCTGCTCTGCTAAGACGCTTGGTGGAGAGGTTAACGAACTCCTACGTATTCAATGAGCAACGTCACCAGTACAAAATCAGAACGTTGCAGGTTTCCAACTTTAAGGACTTCGTGAAGTTGGTGCCATTGCTTCCGGTAGAGGCGGACAGGCTCAAGGATTTATACGCTAATCTGAGCCCGCTTGAGCATGATGATGTGCGCAACTATTACTCCACCAAATCCATCTATCAATTTGGCACCTGGTACGATGAGATTAAATCAATAAAGAATGCAGTTGAGGGACGGCGCACCTAACGCGCTACGCCCTTGGCAGATGGCAGTGCGGCCTTGTCTATTGGGCAGTCGCCCGCATCAGAAAGCTTGCGGCCAAAAGGAATGAGTACCCAGAGCTAGCTGCACGGCTGTGCGGGCGAACTGAATTTCGCGCGCTGGGCGCCTGGGCATAGAAGTGATCAGATCATTGGCGGATGTCCGCTAATGGCCGATTCTGTTGAAAAAGTCGGTTCGCCCAAACAGCCTGGTCATTGACTGGTTAAAACGCCTTTTTTACACACTGCTACGTGAAATCTGAGTCCGGAAGCCTCTGCCGAAAGTAAAGATTTCAATCTCGGACGCATACTTTTCTGCTGCGGAAACCATGGTCGACTTTTTCAACAGAATCGGCCGATTACTGCCCTTGGCGAGAGGCAGAAAACGGCCAGAATCGGACATTCGGCATGCGCCCTTACGCTTGCTCATGCTTTCCATCACACAGCGTTCTGCGTTCTTGGGTAAGGGCTCGCTTCACCTGCATGGTCACGAGCAGTGATCATGCAGGGATGACGGGCAGTTTGAAAACTAGTGTGCTGGGTACTCAGCGAGTACTTCATCAGTACCTGCTTTGGTCAGGCCGATGACTTGGTAGACTTCCTGCGGTCCCTCGCCCTCCATCCCGGGCGAGCCTGCCGGCATGCCGGGTACAGCAATCCCGAGAAGGTCGGTGCGCTTAGTCAACTCGACTATTTGCTCGGCAGGCACGTGGCCTTCAACAAATTTCCCATTGATCACCGCAGTGTGGCAGGACGAGAGGCGCGGAGCGACGCCCAGCTCCTGCTTGACCGCGCTCATGTTTGTGTTTGTTTCTACATGATCAATGACGGTGAAGCCGTTCGCTTCAAGGTGCTTAATCCACTTCTTGCAGCATCCGCAGTAAAGCTCTCGATAGACATCAATCGTCAGAGGTTCAGCAGCGTGGGCAGCCGAGCCGATAAACAGAACCGCAAATGTCGCGAGGCGAAGTGCCCGGCCGGAACGACGAAAATTATTGCGCATGAGTGTGCTCCTTGCCATCGGCATGGGTATGAGTCTTTGGCTGAGCGGCTGAAGGTGCAGGAGCATGGGCGCCGCTTGTGTCGCCGTGGTGAACGTCAGCTTCGGCGAGTTCTTCAGCTCCGCCTGCATCATGGTGATGTGAAGAAGTCGCTTCTTCTTGACCATCATGCTGACCTTCGTGGTTATGCATCATGGACTCACCCCCACCGTGCTGATGGCCACCGCTGCTCGCGGCTAACGCTCTGTATTCCTGAGCATCCATACCCGGAAGCTGCTGAAGAAAAGCAACCATTCCCCAAATATAGGGATCAGACATGCTTTTACCCCAGGCAGGCATGCCCGTGGACTTGATACCGTGCTTGATGATCCAGAACGCTGCTGCTGGGTTTCCATCGACACCAAGCTTCGACAAGTTGGGAGGTGCCGGATAGAGGCTCTTACTCAACTCGGTTTGCGCGAGCTCTGGAGCCAAGTGGCAACCAATGCACATAGCATTGTAGTTGCCAGCACCTGCACGAATGAGCGCTTCGTCTGTCAGGTCGGGGACTTCAATGTCTCGGGAGCGTACTTCGATCGATCGATCCCGAGCGGTTGAGAGTAGGGAGTGCACGGCCTGCGAATGGGGGTCATCGGCGCCCACATTAAACACCCCGAAATACACGACACCGGCGCCTACAATGGCGGCGACCACACTGGCAGCAGTCAACGTTTTTATTGTTCTTTTCATGTCAGCCCCTTAGAACCACATGCGAATACCGGCTACAAAGCGAGCTTCGTTGGTATCTTCCCCTTCATCGCTGGCCAGGTCGGCGGTCTTGCCGTAGGAGCGATTCCAGGTAACCCCGATATAAGGGGCAAACTCACGAACAATCTCATAGCGCAACCGCAAGCCCACTTCGGTATTGGCTAATCCAGAGCCAATGCCGCGCTGTGGGTCGTTTTTCCCGTAGAAGTTCACTTCGGCGGTCGGCTGCAAGATTAAGCGGTTGGTGAGCAGAATGTCGTAATCACCTTCTAGTCGAGCGGCGGTCTGGCCGTTCTCGCCTATGAAAGCGGTTGCTTCAGTTTCGAAGTTGTAGAGGGCCATGCCCTGGATCCCAACAGCCCCCCACGTCTGCGGTGAACCGGGTTTGAAGTCCTGGCGCACACCGGTGACAACATCCCACCATGGACCGATGGAATGGCCCCAAAGCGCCTGGAGTTCGGCATCTTCCGTCACACCATTAGTACGCTCACCTTCCGAGCGTAGCCACAAACGATCGACGTCGCCTCCGATCCAACCTTTGGCATCCCAACTCAGAGCGCTGCCGTTATCCGCGTCTTGATATTCAAATTTATCCAGGAGGACGAAAGAGTTGAGTTTCTTGTCATGCACGCCATGACCTGCGACAGGCGGAAAGGCGGCCTTACGATCAGCATCGGTCAATACAGGAATGGGCGTCCGACTCATGGTGGTTACCCCAGCATCCATATTCATGGTGCTGTGATCCATGCCCTCCATTTGGCCTTGGTCCATGTTCATATTGCCGTGATCCATTGCCCCCATGCTGCTATGGTCCATGGTTCCCATCGAACCGTGATCCATCTTGGAGTGATCCATCTCTTCAGCCGCGGAAGCGATACCAACAAACACAGAGCTGACTGAAACCGTCAACGCCATCAGGGTCGGACGTAAAAGCTTAAGGGTCATGGTCTCAATCCGCTTTTTTAGTGTTTGAGTCATGATCCATCGACTCGTGATTCATTTTGCTGTGGTCCATCGTTCCATGGCCCATAGAACCGTGATCAGACTTGGACTCACTTGTCTTGGTCTTATGCTTTGTTGCTGACTTGTCTGTGTCGGCAGCAGCGTAAGCGTGCTCGGCATTGCCTTCCCCAGCTTGTACCAAGGGCACTCCACTCAATATGCCGATGGCAAGGGCGCAACCAATCAATGACTGACGATTCAGATATCTGCTCATAATCCGTTTCCCTTACTCATCAACCCGTACTTCACGGAACATGCCCATTTCCATGTGAAACAGCAGGTGGCAGTGATAGGCCCAGCGTCCCAGGGCATCGGCGGTGACGCGATAGCTGCGTTTGGTACCGGGTGGCATGTCGATCGTGTGTTTGCGCACCATGAATTTTCCGTGCTCATCCTCGAGGTCGCTCCACATGCCGTGGAGGTGGATGGGGTGGGTCATCATGGTGTCGTTCACCAGCGTGATGCGCAGGCGCTCGCCATACTTGAGGCGCAATGGCTCGGCGTCGGAGAATTTGATGCCATTGAATGACCAGGAAAACTTCTCCATATGGCCAGTCAGGTGCAACTCGATCGTCCGATTGGGCTCGCGGCCATCAGGGTCCTGGAAAGTGCTCTTCAGATCCGCGTAAGTGAGCACGCGACGGCCGTTGTTCCGTAGGCCAATACCCGGGTCGTTGAGCTTCGGCGTAGTGCTCATGGCTTGCATATCGACCAATGGGTTATTGGTCTCAGAGGCTGGGTGCGACTGCATCTCCATGCCACCCATGCCAGCCATTCCTGACATGTCACCATGGTCCATACCAGCCATCTTGCTGTGGTCCATGCCGGCCATGCCGGACATACCGCCCTGGTCCATACCAGTCATCTTGCTGTGATCCATCCCGGCCATGCCGGACATATCACCTTGGCCCATACCGGCCATCTTGCTGTGATCCATGCCGGACATGTCACCTTGGCCCATACCGGCCATCTTGCTGTGGTCCATACCGGCCATCCCGGCCATGCCGCCCTGGTCCATGCCAGTCATCTTGCTGTGATCCATACTGGCCATGCCAGACATGTCACCTTGGTCCATGCTGGCCATCTTGCTGTGATCCATGCCGGCCATACCGGACATGTCACCTTGCTTCATGGCGCTGTGGTCCATACCGGCCATGCTGCCATGGTCCATCCCCCCCATCCCCATGTCATCCATGGTCAAAAGCGGGCGCGGATCAGTTGCCGGTACTGGTGCGCTCAGCCCCTCGCGCAGGGCCAAGGTGCCGCGGGCATAGCCGGTGCGATCCATGGACTGGGCGAAAATGGTGTAAGCCTCTGCGCTGGCAGGTTCGACGATCACGTCATAGGTTTCCGCCACGGCAATGCGAAACTCATCGACGCTGACCGGTTTGACGTGCTGGCCGTCGGCCGCCACGACGGTCATTTTCAAGCCTGGAATACGGACGTCGAAGTAGCTCATGGCTGAGCCGTTAATGAAGCGCAGGCGAAGTTTTTCCCCCGGTTTGAAAATCCCGGTCCAATTGCCGTTAGGGGCCTGGCCGTTCATTAGGTAGGTGTAGGTATCCCCACTGACGTCGGCGAGATCGGTGGGGTTCATTTTCATTTCGGCCCACATTTTCCGATCCGCCACCGCCGCGGACCAACCCTTCTGGCTCACATCGCCGATGAAGTCGCCTACGGTCCGCTTGTGGTGGTTGTAGTAGTCCGACTGCTTCTTGAGCTTGGCCATGACTCGGCCAGGATCTTCATCGGTCCAGTCAGACAACATCACCACGTAATCGCGGTCGTATTGGAAAGGCTCAGGCTCTTTGGCATCGATCACGATCGGCCCGTAGACACCGACCTGTTCCTGCATGCCCGAGTGACTGTGATACCAGTAGGTGCCGTTCTGATGCACCTTAAATTTGTACTCATACATGCCATCGGGCGCGATGCCGTGAAAGCTCAAGCCCGGCACGCCATCCATATTGGCCGGCAGGATGATCCCGTGCCAATGGATGGAGGTGTCCTGATCCAGGCGGTTCTTCACCCGCAGTGTGACCGTATCCCCTTCACGCCACCGCAGCAGAGGCCCCGGCAAAGTGCCATTGATGGTCATGGCTGTACGCGGCGAACCGGTGATGTTTACGGGGGTTTCGCCAATGAACAGGTCAAATTCGTTACCGGTGAGAACACTCGGCAGACCCGGGCTGGTTACGGCCCATACAGGAGTGCGCCACAGACCAAGACCGCCGAGAATGCCACCAGCGGCCAGGCCTTTGACGAAGGTCCGCCTAGAGGTTTTGGAATGCATGCCGTTTATATCCAATCAGTCAAAAGGGAAACCGTGCGAAACACACTGAGCGTTGTGCTTATCGGTTAGGGGCGTGCTCTCAGGAGTGCGTCGCGAATCCAGATGAGCCTTGCCCGCCGCCGCAAATGACAAAATTCATACGGCAGGCGAGCGCTGAAATTGCCACACTTTAACCACCGAAGTGATTACATTTCTGTCAGCTTGGGATCGCATCAATTCGCTGAGTATTTGGCTTGGTTGACAGCCTTGACGTTGCTCTGAGCTACAGGTGCTTGATCAGCTCGCTTTTGGGTAGCTTGGTACACTTCCATTGCGTTCTTCTTTGCTGCTTCCATACGAGCGAATGTCCGGTCGCCACCGCCTGAGGCCATAGCCAGAGAGGAGGCGGTCAAAGCGGCAACGATCAACAGTGTTTTCATGGATTTCATTGGGGGTATCCTCAAATAAGATTTGCTTAACCCGTTGAACCCACATCAAGAGATGATTCGCGGGGGGGAGTGAGCTCAAAGCTCGATGTAACTTTAAGACTCTCCCCCTGTCAGGAACCTTAGGTGAAAATTACAGTTCTGTAAGGTTTTGATTTTCTGACAATATTTTGAAAGAACAAGCGAGAGCAGGCCGCTCCCAATTGCTCAAAAATGATAGCGCTTTGATGCTTCAGTTCATGTTCGGCTAATAATTGGTCGCACAAATCCCCCTTACTGGAAGTCGTGCTCGCTAATCCGTGGAAGTGTGCTGAATATCCGACTTGAACTGTTGAAGCAGGCTTATTGGGAAGGGCTAAGTTCAACGGTAATGTGAACCAACTCCTCATGCGCTGACAAGAGATCCTTGAAGTAAGCGGGCGGTGCATTTTGGTCCGTCGTCAAACTCAGGATGTGCAAGCAAATGAGCAGCGTGAGCCCCCTGAAGCAGATCAGCGCCCTCAGGCTCTGATGCTGGCAGGAAAGCCCCCCCCTTCAATTACCGCACGTACACGCTCCGGTTTTCCGTCGCTTTCAACGTTGACCTCATCGGTGATAAAAGATGTCCGGTCAGTGGGTATGGAGGCCTGCGGCGAGTGGGTAGAGTTCAGTTGCCCTCACCGGAGTTAGTCATCGCCGATGCTGGTGGCGACGCCGCTGCATCTTCCAGCCGCTCGATGCGCCGTTGCAGTTCGGCCACCTGGTGCTCTAGGTGAACGACATGGCTTTGCGGCGACTTTCCATCGCTGAAGCCCCACCCTCGATCTTCCTTGTACAACATTGCCCAGATCCACAGGAACGGCCAGATCGCATGCAGGGTGAACATGCTGACCCAACCGGTCACATGGATCGCGTCCTGATGAGGGTGATTGCGGCTCACGGCGATGTTATAGGGGATGTCATGCAGCACGAGGATTCCGTAAAACAAGACTAACCCGACAAAAATTAAGAGGCCCAAAGCGAAGTAATCAAGCATGACTCCCTCCGTTCGTCGTCAACGAACTACTCACGTCAGTCTAGTCAATCGTCTGGAGATCATGACTTGGCCCCGGGGCGTTAGACTGCTGAATATCCGACTTGGCATGTTGAAAGTAGCCCTATTGGGAAGGGTTACGTTCAACAGTAAGATCGACGCTGGTCCGCTGGAATTTGACCGTTGTCTGCGCGGCACCTTCAGCTGTGCCGTGACTTCACTTTATATGTATGTTCCTCAGCCTCAATGCATTGAGGACGACGGATGCAGAGCTCACACTCATGGCGATGGCCGCGACTATCGGTGATAACAGATGTCCAGTCATTGGGTAAAGAAGGCCTGCGGCGAGCGGAATGCCCATCGAGTTGTAGAGAAACGCGAAAGCCAAATTCTGCCGCATGTTTTTTACTGTCGCGACAGAAAGGGCTCTCGCCCGAAGAATCCCCATCAAGTCGCCTTTTACCAAGGTAAGCTGTGCGCTGTTCATCGCGACATCTGTCCCCGTCCCCATTGCGATACCCACATCTGCTCGTGCCAGAGCCGGCGCATCATTGATACCGTCGCCAGCCATGGCAACCCGGCGACCGTATTGCTGAAGGTCTGCGACTAGACGTTCTTTGTCCTGAGGTTTTACTTCACCGTGCACCTCCTCGATGCCCATCTCTTTGGCTACTGCACGGGCCGTAGTAAGACCATCACCAGTAGCCATGATGATTTTCACATCGTCGGCCTTGAGCTTGGTGACAGCCTCTTTGGAGGTTGGTTTGATTGGGTCTGACACTGCCAGCAACCCTGCCAATAATCCGTCGATAGCAACGTAGATGATGCTGATTCCCTCAAGCCGTAACTGCTCTGCACAGTTTCTCAGGGGGCTGATATCCACACCGGCATCTGCCATCAAGGCCGTGTTACCCAGTTGGACTCTCTTACCGTTCACCATTCCGCTGACGCCAATCCCAGATCCGGACTCGAACGATTCAGGCTTGGTCAGTACAAGTTTTTCAGCTCGGGCGTGATCAACGATTGCGTGAGCCAGGGGATGCTCACTGCCCTGATCGAGGCTGGCGGCCAGTTGAAGGACTTCATGGGCAGTGAACTTCTGCGTGGCCTCCACGCTGTGAAATTCCGGGCGCCCCTCCGTCAGGGTTCCTGTTTTATCAACGATCAGCGTGTCGATTTTGCAAAGGTTCTCGATCGCGCTGGCATCTCTGAACAGCACACCCATGCTGGCCGCGTTACCTGTGGCAACCATGATCGACATCGGCGTTGCCAACCCCAACGCACAGGGACAGGCAATGATCAGCACGGCGACCGCATTGATCAGACCGAAGACCCAACTGGGTTCAGGACCGAAGAGCCCCCACCCCACAAGAGTCAGGATGGCCACGGTGATGACGCCCATCACAAAATAGCCGGCGATGGCATCGGCCATGCGTTGCATGGGCGCTTTGGAGCGCTGGGCACGGGCAACCATCTGTACGATCTGCGACAACACGGTCTCAGCACCCACCTTCTGCGCTTCCATCACCAGGCTGCCATGGGTATTGAGCGTAGCCCCGATCAGGCTATCTCCGATCCTCTTCATCACCGGCACGGGTTCACCCGTTAGCATCGACTCGTCGACCGCGCTTTCACCCTCCAGGACGGAGCCATCAACGGGAACCTTTTCCCCCGGCCTTACCCGCAGGTGATCCCCCTTGTGCACATGTGTCAGCGGAATATCTTCCTCTTGGCCATCGGCATTGAGCCTGCGTGCCGTCTTGGGTGACAGCCCCAGAAGGGACTTAATCGCGGCAGAGGTTTGTGATCGCGCTTTGAGCTCAAGCATCTGGCCCAACAACGTCAGTGAAATGATCACTGCTGCGGCTTCGAAGTAGACCCCGATGCGACCGTCTTGTATGAAGGTAGCGGGAAAACTCTGGGGGAATAGTGTGGCTGTGACGCTGTACAGATAGGCTGCCGCTGTGCCCAGGCCAATCAAGGTCCACATGTTTGGACTGCGATGACGAATAGAGTCGATGCCCCTCACAAAAAATGGCCAGCCCGCCCACAGGGTCACCGGGGTGGCAAGGATGAGCTCAATCCAGTTCTGTGTCGCCCCATGGACCAGTTGCAGCGAGTGTCCCGCCATGGCCAGTACTGTGACAATAATGGTGAGTGGCAACGACCACCAAAAGCGGCGAGCGAAGTCCTTGAGTTCGGGGTTCTCTTCCTCCTCAAGCCCAGGCATGACCGGTTCCAATGCCATGCCGCACTTTGGGCAGGTACCGGGCCCGGACTGGCGTATCTCCGGATGCATCGGGCAGGTGAATTCTGCGTCCATCAGTGACTCATTTACCGGCTTCGGATCGCTAGCAGGTTTGGCATCCGACGAATTACCCGCATAACGGCCAGGCTCAGCTCGAAACTTCTCTTGGCACTTCAGGCTGCAAAACTGATACGTCTGCCCCTCATAAAGCTCGTTGAACAGGCTCGGTGGGGTAACGGCCATGCCGCACACCGGGTCGCGCAAACCTCCATCCAGGGGTTTTACAGAGTGAGAATGATGATGGTCGTGATGACTCGTCGCGTCGGGCATGACTAGCTTCCTTTCTCATCCTTGTTGGCCTCGGTTGGATGACCATCTCGGCTGTGACCACCATGGCCATGCCCCAAAAAATGCATCAAAGGACAGGCCAACAGAATCAGATACGGCAGGTAAGGCGAAACATGGCCGAAGTGTTCCCGAACCAGGTAGAACGCACCGATTGCAACCAGCATAATCAGTATCACGCCGGCCTTACTTCTCCAAAATGGTGAACGAACTTTTTCAGACACATGTGAATGGTTTGGCATGGTGCGGTCTCCATTGTCCGGACAACGTTGCTGCGACGTCTGCAACTGAGAGTAGTCAATGCTCGTTTGAAGGCTTTGATACTGATCAAGCCTCTGTTACTTCACCTCAAGCTGACCCACCATTCCCAACTGGTAGTGCCCCGGAACGTTACAGGCGAACTCCAAACTGGTGCTTTTGTAAAAGGTCCAGATAAGTTCTTTGGTTGCGCCTGGCTCGATCAGAACGCTGTTCGGGTCGTTGTGTTCCATACCAACCATTTTCATACCCCCGCTGCCGTGCTCCATGTCGGCCATTGCTTGCCCGTGCCCACTGGGGGTAAGGGTGCCGTTTTGAAACATGGTTGCCATTTCTTTTTGGTGGGCGGCATGGGCAGCAGCTTTACCAATGTTGAACTCATGCAGCAGCGAGCCCTCATTGCGCAGGACAAATCGAACCGTCTCTCCTGGTTTGACACTGATGTTTTCGGATACGAAGAAGATGTCGCCCATCCTCACTTCAATGGTGCGATTCACGTCGGCGGCCGCTCCCAGTTGGCCAGTGTCATCTTTTCCATGGCCTACGCTGGCCATGGCTGAAGTTCCCAGGAGCAGAACCATTACAGCAATCAGCGGTGTGGCAAATTTTGCTTTCATAACGACCTCAAGAACGAGAATGAGTAGGCGCTGGCTATGTTAAGGAAACGGAGCTGCCAGCTAACTGACCTGAACACTACATTTCTGTCAGTTTCCTGAAATAAAGTACGGGGCCTAAACAACGCCATTTCATCTAGATTGAATGCGTAAAGCTTCAAGGTAGAGCCGCTATTACTGACTTTCTGAAACCATGAGTTTGTGTTCACGTTGCATTTGGTTCAAAACGTCATCAACGACTTTGTCGTGCTTTTCCATCCAGGCGAGGTGCTGCACGGGTGCCATTGCTGCATCGGGGTGGTCCTGATGCAGCTGGCCCAAAATTTCTCCGAGCATTTTTATGTGCTCTGCCATGTGCGCATCACGCTTTCCAGCAGGGGCTTTTTCGGCCTGAACCAGGACGGCTTCGGCTTTGTCTCGCATAGTGCTAATGCGGTCGATCACTCGGTCTCCACCCCCTTCAGCCCAGACCGAGGCCGAGAGCAGAATTGAGCCAGCAAAAAACAAGGTTTTGAGGTAGTTCATTGGGGCGCTCCTTCGTAGGAATGTTGTCCGGCTCGACAGGACCTTGCTCACCGGAGAGGCGGATGAACACTTCAAAGTGCTCATGCTCGAACCCTAGACAACGCTCGCTGACATCTACCTGAGCCCAATATTACATTTCTGTCAGTTGCTGGTTGGCTGGACGGATTCGTTGCAAACTCACTCCTATCATCACTTGAGAGCCACCCCCATGAGACTTTTGGTTGCGGAAGACGAGCCAAAGATAGGTATCTATTTGCAGCAAGGCCTCACTGAGGCGGGCTTCAACGTGGATCGCTATACCAATGGTACCGAGGCTCTTCAACATGCCTTGAGCGAAGCGTATGACCTGCTGATTCTGGACGTCATGATGCCGGGTATGGACGGGTGGGAAGTACTCCGGAAGGTCCGCGCCTCCGGCAAAGATGTCCCCGTGCTTTTCCTGACCGCTCGCGACCGCGTTGAAGATCGGGTCAAGGGACTTGAAGCCGGCGCTGATGATTACCTGATCAAACCCTTCGCATTTTCTGAATTGCTGGCTCGGGTCAGAACGCTGTTGCGTCGCGGCAATAGTGCTCCCGCTCTTCCCAGCATGAAACTGGCTGATCTTGAAGTCGACCTGCTCAAGCGCAGGGCCATTCGAGGAGGTAAACGCATAGACCTTACGGCCAAGGAATTTGCGCTATTGGAGTTGCTGCTCCGACGCCGGGGCGAAGTGCTGCCAAAATCGCTCATCGCCTCGCAAGTCTGGGACATGAACTTCGACAGCGATACCAACGTGATCGAGGTCGCGGTTAGAAGGCTCAGAGCGAAGATTGATGACGACTTTGAAGTCAAGCTGATCCACACCGCACGTGGTATGGGCTATATGATCGACTCACCGGATTCAGACTCGGAATGAACCGTCTATCCCTAACGACACGCATGAGCCTGATGTTCATGCTTGCGGTGACGGCCGTCCTCACTGTCGCCGGGCTCAGCTTCAACCACCTCAGCCAGCATCATTTCAAAATGCTGGATCAGCAGGCCCTGACCGAAAAGCTCGAATCCACTCAGCGAATCCTGGGAGATCTGACCAGCGTCGATCAATTCAACGAGATAAAGCCCGAGTTACAGGCTTTGCTCGGGGCCCACCGTGATTTGACAGCCATCATCCTGGACAGTGAAGGAACGCTGCTTTTCGCTGATCCAAGACCAATCAACGTTCCACAACAGTTTCGCACGACGTCAAACAGCAATGTGTGGGAGTGGCAGGAACAGGAGCAAATGTTCCGCGGGATGACGGCGGAAGCGATGGTTACCGGCCAGGAAAAGCCATTTACGGTCATCTTGATCTTTGATGTCACTCAGCATATGTCCTTCTTCACGACGCTTCAGCGCTGGTTCTGGATAGGCTTGGTAATCAGTGCGCTCGTCAGTGCGGGGTTGGGATGGATGGTTGCAAGCAGTGGTATGCGTCCAATTCATCAGGTGACCAGGGTCGCGGCTTCGATGTCGGCTAAATCACTCAAAGAGCGCATTCCATTAGCGCCCGTTCCCAAAGAGCTTCAACAATTGGTCTCTTCGTTCAACGCGATGTTGTCCCGACTGGATGATGCTTTTGTCCGGCTATCAAATTTTTCTGCGGACATTGCTCACGAACTGCGTACACCGGTCAGCAATCTGATGACTCATACGGAAGTGGTCCTCTCCAGAAAACGGGACATCGAGGACTATGAAGACAATCTGTACTCAAATCTCGATGACTTGAAGCGTATGGCGCGAATGATCGATGACATGCTTTTTCTGGCGAAATCTGACAATGGCCTGATGACGCATGAGGACAAACCAATAGACCTATTGGAGGTAGTGGAAAAGTTGCTGGAGTACTACCGCCTGCTAGCCGATGAGCGCGGTATCAGCCTCACGGTTTCAGGCCAAGGCAGTGTCCGAGGCGATGTGCTGATGCTGCACAGAGCCATCTCGAACCTGCTTTCGAATGCCCTGCGCTATACCCCGGAGGGACAAACCATCAGCGTGGATATCCGCCAGGAACGGAAGAAAGCAATCGTGACGGTGGAAAACCCAGGGGAGACCATTGCCCCCGAGCACCTTGAAAAGCTCTTCGATCGATTTTATCGCGCTGACCCCGCACGGCGCGAAGGAAGTCCAAGTAACGCAGGGCTGGGATTAGCAATAACTCGGTCCATTATCGAAGCTCATGAAGGCAGGATCTGGTGCACTTCATTCAATGGGGAAACCTCGTTTCATATGGAGCTCCCTAGCTCCGGACTGGAACATGCGTAAATCCGGAAACGCATAGGTAGAGGACATAGGCACTTACCACAGGTAAACAAAACGCCTCATTGGAACAAAGATTGCCCCCCCTTGCTTCTCCTAGAAGGAGTGAGCCGTCTAGGGACTGAGAGCTCCGTCAGAAAGTCAACGTAACGCTGATCGTGCACGTGAAAAACCGCATTGCCTGCCCTCAGCGTTGGACCAGAGAGCAGCCGCGAAGCTTACTGAATTGTAATCGAACCGTCGGCGGTCATGTGGCATCGTGTCCTGGCTCAATGACGTGGCTACCTTGATCCATTACCTGGGCTCAGTGCGTACCAGGACGCGGTATTCGCTTGGTATTTGCCAGTGGTTATAACCAGCATCGAGAAATAAAAACTAGAACTTCCCCACCAAACCTCAAACCAACAGCTTCTGCTGTGAGGAGCCCTGCATGTCTTTCTTTAAAACTACTACCGTAGCTGCTGCACTTACCGCTGGTTTGCTATTGAGCGCTATGGCCCAAGCACATCCAAAGCTCGTGTCCGCTACCCCTTCGGAAGGTTCGACCTCCGCAGCACCTTCCAAAATTGAACTGCATTTCTCGGAAAACCTCGCAACCCAGTTCTCCGGTGCGAAGCTGATCATGACCGACATGCCGGGCATGCCAAACTCTCCAATGGCTGTTAAAGCGGGTGTCTCCGGCAGCGACGATCCGAAAACGATGGTCATCACGCCCTCCGCTCCACTCACCACTGGTACCTACAAGGTTGAATGGCGGGCAGTCTCTTCAGACACTCACCCAGTAACAGGTAACCTTGTTTTTAAAGTGAAATGATCCATGAGCGACTCAATCAATATCGCCGTTCGCTTCGCTCTTTACATGGACCTCATGCTGCTGTTCGGATTGGCCATTTTTGGTTTGTACAGCCTCAGGGGAAAAGAGCGAATATCCGGCGCCGTCTTGAACTTTGAGTCGCTAGTTTTCGGCACAGTCGTTGTTGGTGTACTTCTGTCTCTCGCGGCCATGTTGTTACTTGCCAAGGCAATGAGTGGTGTTTCCGAATTTATGGAGCTTCAGCGCCATATCTTCGAAATGGTGCTTATGGGGACCGATGTCGGGCTCATGTGGATGGTCCGCATAGCTGCCCTTGTTTTAGCGGGTATCAGCTTGACGCTAAACAAACGCTTTCCGACCCTCAGTTTGTGGGTAGTTACCTTGTGCGGTGCCGTCGCGTTAGCCACCCTCGCTTGGACTGGGCATGGCGCTATGGACGAAGGCAATAAGCGTTACATGCATTTCGCCAGCGACATCTTCCACCTGTTGGCAGCAGGAGGCTGGCTCGGCGCCCTGGCGGCATTCGCTTTATTGCTGCGTACGAAGATACTGAATGGTGAACAAGAAGTGCGAATTCTCTCTCGAGTGCTTACCGGCTTTGAGTCAGCGGGTGCATTGATCGTAGTGAGCCTAGGTTTCACCGGCGTAGTGAACTATCTGTTCATTGTAGGCCCAACACTCGATGGTATGGTGTTTAGCACTTATGGCGTGCTGCTTTGTCTGAAAATTTTACTATTTGCAGCGATGCTCGTATTAGCCACGATGAACCGTTTTCACTTGAGCCCACTTTTAGCGCGATCGATCCAGAGTGGAGAATACACGGGTGCCGTTAATGCTTTGCGGCGCAGTATGGCCCTGGAGTTCTCAGTGGCAATAATCATAGTGTGTCTAGTCGCTTGGCTTGGAACCTTGAGCCCAGAGATGGATATGGGTGTCTTTAACAATTAGGTTTGTCACAAGATATCTAGCTTTGTCACAGATTAAGTAGGTTTGTCACAAGGGCCCTCGAGGGTAAAATGTTTACCGCGTCGCACCAAGTTGAACGCCGAGGCGACTGAGAAAGTAGCCAGTGTTGGGTGCTTCAGCTTAACGGCTCATTGCTATTGAACTGGGCATGAGCACAACGACGCTTGACCTTACCCCAGCGGCAAGGTCCAGAATAATAAAAGGGGCGGTCAGAGGTTAATCGTAACCTACGTACGCCCCTCTACAGCTGCCACTGTCCTTACCTTCTGGCAAATCCGCAGTCTCTTGCCGGCACCTGCCAGAAACCAAGGTAGTAGATGAGGAGAGCCGCCATGCGCAACGCCATTACCCACACCGCCCTTGCTACCTTCATAGCCCTTGGAACTGTTGCCACGGGATTTGCCGAACAGACCAAAGCCCCCGCCCAAGGCAGTTCCGAGACTGAAAAGGGTGAGGACATGCACATAATGGACGGCAACCATATGCCGATGATGGACATGCAGGAGATGTCCAAGATGATGAAAAACTGCAATGCCATGATGGAGAACATGAACCAACACATGGGCACTGAGCCTCCGAAGGGCGATAGCAAGGCCCAATAGCAGTCTGGTTCACGTCTGCCGTCTCTGTTTCCCGCCCCGGGCGATATGGGCTGTTGCTCCCTGGGAGGTGGCGCTTTTGGAGAGTCGCCATCCCGATTCCCTAGGCTTTTAAGCATGAGATGCCATTTCACTGCGGCAGTCTAAGAATACATCCGGCCATGAGTGACTTCACCATACACTACGGGCGCTGGGGGGCTAATCATGGTGCTCATTGCTTCCGGGGGCTCCTACCGTTTTGTTGTTCCACACAGTTGACGTGACTGGAGGAGTGCAGGTTTACCGCACAGGTCTGGAAGGGAAGCTGGTGACACAGGGCGTTTATGGTGTGGTCCGCCATGAATGGTGGATAGCTGGTCCGGTATCAGCTTGCGAAGGTCGAACCAGCCACCCATGCCATTGTTACTTGAGCGTCTTGATCGACACGATGGTGGCCCCCATGCCCTCGGCACGAAACTCAAACGCTACTTGATCCCCAGCCTTCAGGCCTGCCAGTTGTTTGGTTGTAGCGTTGAATGCCATGGTCATGGCTGGCCACTGCACAGCCGGTACGGCGCCATGGGCGATAGTCACTGTATGTTTCGTTGTGTCGATGGCCTTGATCGTGCCCTCCGCTTTGGCCACTGGAGCCTGTTTGGTCTCCTGCTTCATCTGCATGCCTTCCATGGGCGTAGCGTCCATCTTCATACCCGGCATGTCCTCTGCCTGGGCGGAAAGAGACAGAGCGACAACGGTGCTTGCAACGGTGATCAGGGTCAGTTTCATACGACTTTTCCTTGAGGGTTGGTGGATACAACGGGGAGGTGCCGACGACGCATCAAACGGTAGGCCGCCGGAATAACGAACAGGGATAACAAGGGAGCAGTGACCATGCCACCGACCATGGGCGCGGCGATCCGACTCATGACTTCGCTACCGGTGCCACTGCCCCAGAGTATCGGCAATAGGCCGGCGATGATCACGGCGACAGTCATCGCCTTGGGTCGAACGCGCAGCACTGCACCTTCGCGAATCGCGGCGACCAGCCCGCGCTCGGTGCTGTCACCAAGGTCTTCACGTTCGGCCCAGGCGTTCTTCAGGTAGAGCAGCATGATCACCCCAAATTCAGCTGATACACCGGCCAGGGCGATAAAGCCGACACCGGTGGCCACCGACAAGTTGAAGCCCAGCAGATAGAGGAACCACGCTCCGCCGGTGAGAGCGAATGGTAACGTGGCCATGATCAGCAAGGCCTCGTCGAAGCGAGCAAAGGTCAAGTAGAGCAGGATGAAAATGATCAGCAGCGTGGCCGGCACCACCAGCTTGAGCCGTGCATTGGCTCGCTCAAGAAATTCGAACTGCCCCGAGTAGCTCAGGCTCATGCCTGGCTGCAACTTGACCTGCTCGCTGACGACCCGGCGCAGGTCGGCAACCACCGAGGCTATATCCCGCCCGCGTACATCGATGTACACCCAGCCGGAAGGCCTCGCATTCTCGCTCTTGAGCATCGGCGGACCGTCGCTGACCTTGATCTTCGCCACCGTGCCCAGGGTGATCTGGCTGCCCAGTGGGGTGTAGATCGGTAATTGCTCCAGGGCGCCGAGCGAATCACGCCACTCACGCGGATATCGCACATTGATCGGGAAGCGTGCCAGCCCCTCAATGGTTTCCCCGACATTTTCACCACCGATGGCGCCGGCGACGATGGACTGCACATCATCGATATTCAACCCATAGCGAGCAGCAGTTTTGCGGTCGATATCGACGTCGATATAGCGTCCCCCGGTCAGGCGTTCGGCCAGGGCCGAACTGACCCCAGGCACGTCCTTGGCCACGCGCTCGACCGCCTGAGTGGCCGCATCGATGTCCGTCAGATTGCTACCGGCAATTTTCACCCCGATCGGGCTCTTGATCCCGGTGGCGAGCATGTCGATGCGGTTGCGAATCGGCGGGATCCAGATATTGGTCAACCCCGGCACGCGGACCACCCGATCCAGTTCTTCCACCAGCTTCTCCTGGGTCAGGCCGGGTCGCCATTGCTCACGCGGCTTGAACTGAATGGTGGTCTCGAACATCTCCAGTGGCGCCGGGTCGGTGGCGGTTTCGGCGCGGCCAGCCTTGCCGAAGACATGTTCGACTTCGGGGACAGTCTTGATCAGGCGGTCAGTCTGTTGCAGCAGCTGCGCGGCTTTCTGCGCCGACAACCCTGGCAGAGCCGAAGGCATGTAGAGCAGGTCGCCCTCATCCAGCGGCGGCAGGAACTCGCCCCCTAATCGGGACATGGGCCATAGCGCGCTGAGGAATACCAGCAGTGCGGCCAGCATGGTGACTTTGGGTCGACGCAGCACCGCGTCCAGGGCGGGTTGATAGAGCCTGATCAGCCAGCGGTTCAGCGGGTTCTGTTCCTCATTGGGAATCCGTCCACGAATCCAGTAACCCATCAATACAGGCACCAGGGTCACCGACAAGGCGGCCGCCGCGGCCATGGCATAGGTCTTGGTGAAAGCCAGCGGACCGAACAGCCGTCCCTCTTGCGCCTCCAAAGTGAACACCGGGATGAACGACAGCGTGATGATCAACAGGCAGAAGAACAGTGCCGGACCCACCTCGGCCGCCGCTTCGGTCATTACATGCCAGTGATGTTCGCCCTTGAGCTCTTCCCCTGGATGGGCCACGTGCCAGGCCTCGATCTTCTTGTGAGCGTTCTCGATCATCACCACCGCGGCATCGACCATGGCGCCGATGGCGATGGCAATCCCACCGAGGGACATGATGTTGGCGTTAATTCCCTGGTAGCGCATGACGATGAAGGCCATCAGTACCCCGACCGGCAGCGAGATAATAGCCACCAGGGATGAGCGCAGATGCCAAAGAAATATCCCACAGACCAAGGCGACGACGATGAACTCTTCGAGCAGCTTGTGACTGAGGTTTTCAACGGCGCGGTCGATCAGCTTGCTGCGATCGTAGGTGGTGACGATTTCCACCCCGGCCGGCAGGCTTTTCTTCAACTCGTCGAGCTTGGTTTTGACTGCTGCGATGGTCTCGCTGGCATTCTTGCCGCTGCGCAGAATCACCACGCCGCCGACGGTTTCACCCTCACCGTCGAGTTCGGTGATGCCACGACGCATCTCCGGCCCCAGCTGGATCGTGGCCACATCGCCAAGGGTCACTGGCACGCCACCGGCACCGAGCTTCAGCGGGATTGCACGAAAGTCATTGAGGGTCTTCAGGTAACCGGAAGCGCGCACGATGAACTCGGTCTCCGCCATCTCCAGCACCGCACCACCGGTTTCCTGGTTGGCCTTGCCAATCGCCTCGGTGACCTGCGCCTGGGTGATGCCTTGGCTGGCGAGTTTGAGCGGATCGAGCTGCACCTGATACTGCTTGACCATGCCGCCGACCGTGGCCACCTCGGCGACGTTGGCAAGGGTCTTGAGCTCGAACTTGAGAAACCAGTCCTGCAGCGCGCGTAGCTGCGCCAGATCGTGTCCACCCGTGCGATCCACCAAGGCGTACTGATAAATCCAGCCCACCCCAGTAGCATCTGGCCCCAACGCCGGTTTGGCACTGGCGGGCAGGCGACTTTGGATCTGGCTCAGGTACTCCAGCACCCGCGAGCGGGCCCAATACATATCGGTACCGTTTTCGAACAGCACGTACACGAAGCTGTCGCCGAAAAAGGAATAGCCGCGCACGGTTTTGGCGCCGGGTACCGAGAGCATGGTGGTGGCCAACGGGTAGGTCACCTGGTTCTCAACGATCTGTGGAGCTTGTCCCGGGTAGGGGGTACGGATGATCACCTGAACGTCGGAGAGGTCTGGCAGTGCATCGATGGGCGTGCTCTGCACCGACCAGATCCCCCAGGCCGTGACGAAGAGCGTGGCCAGCAGAACCAGGAAGCGGTTGGCCACTGACCAACGTATGAGGGCCGCGATCATGGCTGGCCCCCTAGTTTTTCCAGGCGCTCAACGCGCAAACCATCATCGGTTTGACTGACTGATACACGAACCTTGTCACCCGACTTGACCCCCTGCATGAGCGCAGGGTTGGCTAACGGAAAGGTCATGGTCATGCCGGGCATGCCCAATGTCTTGAAGGGTCCGTGGGCGAGCGTCACGTCTTTGCTATTGATCTGCAAGACCTGTCCCTCCGACTCATGAAGGGCCGGGGCTGCGGTGGGAGGTGCTTGTATTTCCAGTGTGCTGGCGACGATGCCCTTGAGGCTGGCCTCGGAGTCGAGCAGAAACTGGCCGGAGCTGACCACCTGTTGACCTTCTTGCAAGCCTTTCAATACCGCCGTCTTACCATCGTTTTCCTGCCCGAGTTGCACCTCTACCGGACGGTAGCGACCCGCATCTTCAGCGAGCATCACAAGCGTGCGCCGGCCGGTGTGAATAACCGCCTCGCTCGGCACCCACAACGCACTTTGGTCGGTCGTGTGGTTCAGGCGCACCTGCGCCGTCAATCCGGGTCTGAGACGCTCGTCAGGGTTGGGCAGCTCGACGCGTACGCGAACGGTGCGGCTGTCCGGATTGGTCTCGGGCAGAATTGCGCTGACCGTGCCCTTGAGTACAGTCCCCGGGAAGGCTGGCAGGCGTGCTTCGACCGTTTGCCCGACAACGATCGATCCAGTTTCCGACTCTGGAACCGCCACTGCCAGCCAGACACTGCTCAAGCCATTGACGCGAGCCAGCGTCTCGCCGGCCGCCACGGTCATGCCCGTACGGACATCCAACTCTTGCAGCACACCACTGATGGGGCTGGTGAGGGTCAGGTACGGCTGAGTCTTGCCGCTGCGTTCCACCTGGGTAATCAGTGCCGTTGGCATCCCGGTGAGGCGCAACCGTTGGCGGGCCGCCACCAACAAGTCGGCATCGCCATTACGTTTAAGCGCAAGGAATTCTTCCTGAGCAGCAGCCCACTCCGGTACCAGGATATCCGCCAATGGCGCATTGGCCTTGAGCACATCGCCGGCAGCACGGGCATAAACCCGCTCGACAAAACCGGCGGTACGCGCCTGGATCACGGCAACGTCCCGCTCGTTGAACGCCAGCACGCCGACAACGTCCAGACTGGAAGCGAGGACGCCACGGGTGACGGTCGCCAGGCGCAGTCCCAGATTCTGAGTCAGACCTGGATCGATGTTGATCGCGGCACCGCTGGTTGCGCCATCCGCGTATTGCGGTACCAGTTGCATGTCCATGAAGGGCGATTTGCCCGGTTTATCGAACTTCTGCTGCGGGACCATCGGGTCGTACCAATACAGCACCTTGCGTTCGTCTTGCATCTTGGGACTCTGCTCGGCGAGCGTACCAGGCGTTGCGCTCATACGCTGCTGAGCGAACCAGTAGCCACCTGCAATCCCTAGGGTGACCGATAAGCCAGTCAACACAGCCGTTTTCCAGATTCGAGTGCTCATTGGCTGGCTTCCCCATAGTTGAAATACAAACGTGCGTTGGTCAGCGCTCGTTGTTCTTCGACGTCGATTTGTTTGAGGCGAGCCTCGATGAGTTCACGCCGGGCCGCGATAACAGCCCCCAGGTCGCCTTTACCGGCGCGGTAGCTGGCCATGCTCAGTCCGACCTTTTCCTTGGCCAGAGGGACCAGGCTGTCCTGGCTGCGGCTCACAGCACGGTTCAGACGCTCGTAGTCGGCCAGATCCGCCTCCAGTTGCTCGGTATGCTCGCGCACCAGGGCTTCGCGCTCGGCTTCCAGTTGATTGAGTTCGGCGTGTTTGGCGGCGATCTTCGGATTTTGTCGCGAGCCTGGGAACAGCGGCAGATCCCATGAGAATTGCACGCTGACCATGTCGCCGAACTCCCGTCCGCGTCGCTGGTAATCAAGCTCCCAGCTCCAGTCGGATTGCTTTTCCGCCTCGGCTTCACGCACCTTGGCTTCGGCCTCGCGGGTCATTGGTGCGTACGCTGCCAGTTCAGGGTGGTGTTGCAACTTATGGGAGTAGCTTGAGGTATCGACGGGCCATTCGGGCAGACGGCCTACAGGCTGGTCATTGGCAGCAACGCCAATCCAGCGCTTGAGGGCCGCTCGGGCCTGCGCCCGCTGGCGGATCAGATCGTCCTGTTGTTCCGCTAGCTGCGCTGCCTCTTGTTTCGGTGTGACCGCATCGACAGGCTGGGCCCGACCGCCGGCGATTTGGGCGCGCACGGTATCGCTCAACAGACGATTTTCTTTGTAAAAGTCCTGGAACAGCGCCTCTTTACGCTCAACCGAGTAGCTGCTGATCCAGGCCAGTGCTGTGGCTTGGCGGACCTTCAGATGCTCGACGCGACTTTCAGCTGCGGCTCGATCAACGGCCGCTTCGGCGACCTCGATACGCGCTTTGCGCTTGTCGCGGTTGGGCACCTCCTGCATGACCCCAACCATCTGCATGGTCATGAAGTCCTGGTCAATGCTCCAGCGATCCGGGCCACCAATGGGATAGTTCTGCACACCCAGCAGTAACTTCGGATCGGGTAGCTCGCCGGCGGGAATGGCGGCGCTGCTGGCGGCTTGCAGTTTGGCCGCTTGGGCCGTCAGTGATGGAGCGTTGTTGTCGGCCAGCCGCAAGGCTTCATCGAGGGTCAGCGGGGCGGCGACGCTCGGCAATGCCAGTACGCCTGCTGTCAGGCCGGCCACGAGGGGCCAGCCTGCGCAATAACGTAGGAAGTTCATGCTCACGATTCCTTTGATGTTCCACTGCGCGCCTTTTAGACATGCACGCAGAAATGCCATCCCGCCAAGGCAGGATGAGACTCAGTGTGGTACAGGTATCAGGCGCGGGGCGGTCGCCATACCCCGGACGGGGTCTGTGCAGGCAGGAAATCGCTGGAGAGGGAAAGCGCTACGGGGCTGGATAAAGTAACAGGAGGCTTGATGATCGAGACTTGCAGCATGCCGCCGGTCTTGCATTCCTGGCCTGGCTTGCAGGGTTTGCCGTGTTCGGAGGGACTTTTCATATCGTTGCAGCAGTCCATGCCCATGTCATCCATCATCGCCATGCCCGCCATTTTCATTGGGCACGGTTCTGTCGGCGCCTGAATGCCCGCCATTCCGCTGAGGGGAAGCGCCAGGCTAATCAGGAAAATGAGACAACACCGCAGGTAGCGTTTCATGCGGGGGAGTCTAGTCGTTGCTAACGAACCGGACAATTACAAACCCATAAGAAAGAGCCCATTGGCTAGAGTTTGAGGATCAATAGGCTCCTCCTCGGGTACAAGGAGTCGCTGAACAGCCAAGCCCAACTCGCTCAGCCATGGAAAAAGTTACCGCTCACAGCCTATCGTCTGGATCACGCTTGGTTGGTTTGATCTTCTGCGTGTCATCGGTCGTTGGCGGATTCTTGTGCATGTTACTCATACAAAACACCATCGACAGCGGACACAGCAGCACCAGAAAGATCAGCGCATTCGCCGCGATCCAGGCTTGAAAAGCGGGAAACAAAACATAGGCAGCCGCCAGGATAATGGCTGCACCGATGCCCAGCTGAACCATTGAGGGTTTATTACGAGTCATGATGCTCTCCTATCGGGTAAGTCGAGAGGGGCATCATTCAGAGCGGGCCCAGATGGTTGCTCAGAGTCATCGCAATGCTGGCCAGATGCGACTCGGCCAACGTCTGAAGTACCTCTCAACCGTAAAGCTGCACCTTGTCATTGCGGGAAGGTCAAGCAGCAGTGCGCGGTATCTAATTGCCCCACCATAAACAGCGCAGTTTATTTTGACTGCCACGGGTTTTGTGGATGCTGAAAACAATCACGGGGCTGTGAGCTACAGTTGTATTGCCTCAGCTCTATGTTCCCCTTTGGTTGAGAGCCGGGCTTTGGGTGCCGACGTAAGGCACCCTTTTAATTTCATCTGCGGTGGTTCATCCGCAGATGAGGTTGGCCGTTAGCCAGATATCCACTGGAAAGGGCTCAGTCACGATTGGAGAATGGACTATGGATCTGGGAGAGCGTCTACGCCGGGCGGTATCGATTGGATTGTTGATGGGGCTCACCCACCTGACTGCCGACGCCGCGACGACGGTCACCTTGAAGCATGTTCACGGGCTCGCTTTCAGCCAGGATGGGCAACAGCTATCCATACCCAGTCATGACGGATTGGCCCTGTACCGTGATGGTCACTGGAGCAAGGCACCTGGGCCTGAGCACGATTACATGGGCTTTTCTGCCGGCCGTCAGGCGATCTATAGCAGTGGCCATCCCGCCAGTGGCACTGACCTGGTCAACCCTCTCGGGCTAATCAAGAGCAGTGACGGCGGAAGCACCTGGCAGCAGCTCGGGCTTCAAGGAGAGTCGGACTTTCATCTGTTAGCCAGCGGTTTCGACAGCGGGGCCATTTACGTTTACAACACGCACCCGAACTCGAAAATGACCACTTCGGGTTTGTACTACAGCCTGAATGACGGAGCCGCTTGGCAGCACGCTTCGGCTCAAGGGTTGGGGCCAGAGCCGAGTGCCTTGGCGGTGCATCCTACTGACAGCAAAACAGTTGCCGTGGCGACGAGCAGCGGCCTGTTCTTATCGAGCGATGCCGGCGAGCACTTCCAACCTGTTCTCCAAAACGTTCAGGTGCTAAGCGTCAGCTTCAGCATCGACGGAAAGAACTTATGGTTCGGCAGTTTTAACAAGGTACCGCAGCTCTCGATCTTGGACCTGAAGACCCACGAGATCCGCGCCCTCGGTTTGCCCCCCCTCAATCAGGATGCCGTCGCTTACTTGGCGCAGAGTCCGACTAATGCTCAGGAGTGGGCTATGGCGACCCTCAAGCGTGACGTCTATCTCTCGCAAGACGAAGGCAAGACCTGGAAAGCCATTGCACAGGCGGGGCAAACGTTGGAATAACTCCTGAGACTGAGCGCTCCAAGGGATAGGCCAAAATTCAGTTTGTGAGTGTTGGGTCAAGCATCCTGCATCTGATGTGTGCAGTTGTTGTATCAAAACAGCAACAGCGCATCAGCCTGCTGTGCTTCCTATCCACAACACTTTTGCTGCGCTTGCCACCCCCCCCCGCACAGATCCGTACGTGGGGAACTACCGCATACGGCTCCTGCCTCGGGTGCGTGGACGCGAAGCGATCCTCAGGATACGGGTGTGCATTCTTTGGGCTCGGTATGTAGTGATCTGTGAGCAACCCGAAGCGAGACCATTGCAGCCGATGTCGCCGAGAGCCTGACGCCAATATCGGCATATGGCCTTCCTGAAGCCACTCAACAGCTTCAAGTTTCTTGGCACCGCGTGGTAATTGAAGTAACCACACACCACCCACGTGAGCCATTGCCCTTTAGCCCGGATGGGGTCATGACGTCGGCGCTTCAACTCATCTGGAATAGCCAGCAGCGTCGCACGCATTCGCTTCTTGACCGTCAGGTGCAGTATTTGAAACCCGCCGGCTCATCCAACAGTGCCATATCAGCCTCCCTTGCCCAAGGAGCCGATTAAAGAGGTCCGCGACGAGGAATGGCAATGGGCCACATGAACGGCGGTTAGGCACTGCTATAATCCCAATGGCAGCCTTGCCTCCCCGGTAATTGTGGCCAGCCAGCGCCGCTTCGACAGTTTAAAGCAACAGTTGCTCGTGAGGTGTGCCATGACCTGCGCTTTACCCCGCGCCACGCACCGGGCCTCAGGCTGCACTGGGCAGTCCCGGTATTTACGGACCTGCTGGCTGCCGCTGTGCCTACTCCTGCCTTTGGCCGGAGCTTGCCTCTCGTTCGGCGCCGAGCCAACTGCTGAAACCAGCACTCGGGCGGGGTTGATCGTCTGGTCTGAGCCCAAACCGGTAGACAATGTGAGTTTCGTCGATGGAGAGGGAAAACCACGAAGCTTGGTTGACTTCCGGGGTAAGGTGGTTCTGCTCAACCTCTGGGCCACCTGGTGCGTCCCTTGCCGTCAGGAGATGCCGACCTTGGATCGCCTCCAGGCAAAACTGGGCGGCAACGACTTCCATATGGTAGCGCTCTCGCTCGATCAAGGCGGACTGCAGGTGGTACGGGACTTTTACCGGGAGATCGGGATCCAGCACCTCCAGATCTACCTCGACGAGCAGATGCAAACCCTCCAAAGTCTCGGCGCCTTCGGCTTGCCGGCCACCCTGCTGCTGGACCGCGAAGGACGGGAAATTGGCCGCAAAGTCGGTGCGGCCGAGTGGGACAGTCCGCAGGTTATTGAGTTTGTGCAGGAAGTAATGGCCTCCACAGCGAGGAAATAGTCTGCGATGAACCTTAGCGACATCGGCATCCTCAGCGCGTTTGCAGCGGGCATGATCTCGTTCCTGTCGCCCTGTGTGCTGCCCTTGGTACCAGGCTATATGTCCTTCATCGCCGGCCGCTCGGTGGATGAACTGCAGGTCCTGGAAAGCCACCGGGAGCGGCTTGCCGTGATCGGCATGAGCCTGAGCTTCGTGCTGGGCTTTTCCACCATCTTCATTGCGCTGGGGGCCAGCGCCACTGCCGTCAGCCGGCTGCTGATTGCTTATCGGCAGGAGACCAACCTGGTTGGCGGCATCATCGTGATTGCCTTCGGCCTATTCATCACCAATCTGATCAACCCGCGTTGGCTGAATATGGACGTGCGCTTCGTCCACCAGTTCAAGTCCACAGGCGGACCGCTGGCCGCCTATGTGTTGGGTATGGCCTTCGCCTTTGGCTGGACGCCCTGTATCGGCCCCATCCTGGGCAGCATCCTGACGCTGAGCGCTACCACCGGCCGTACCGGCGCCAGTGGCGTTGCATTGCTGTCAACCTACTCGCTCGGCCTGGGTCTCCCATTCCTGCTGACGGCCTGGTTCACCAATCATTTTCTTGCCCAGATGAAGCGTCTTCGCCGTTGGAGCCGGTCCATCCACATAGGCGCTGGTGTCATTCTGATTCTCATGGGGAGCGCCATGGTGACCGGCCAATTGACCGGCTTTGCCTGGTGGTTGCTGGAGATATTTCCGGTCCTCGGCAGGATCGGCTAGCTAGCGGTACTCCTCTGGAAAATTTTGCGCGTTCGATCACTCAGTATCGAGCCTGGTAGAGATCGTTGACCGCGATCAACAAACTACTTCGCGATTGGCGCTTAGCTTGAGCATCGGTTTAGGCCTGCCTGGCTCAATACCATGTCCTTCGTTGGAGACACCACGATGATCGCTAAGCGGTTTACCTCTCTGGTCTTAAGCATATCCCTAGGGGCACACCTGGGCCTTGCCCTGGCAAGTCCGACTGGCAGCGTCTACACCGCCAACGAGCGGGCGGCGTCCATTAGCCAGGTGGACCTCGATGCCGGTGTGATCAGCACGGTCGCCTTGCCGATTTCCCCGCACAACGTGCAGGTTTCACCCGACGGCAGCTTGCTTTTGGTTGTTGGGATATCCGGTCATGCCGGACATTCGAGTGGTGAAAAGGCCAGTGGACAGTTGCTGGTATTCAGTACCACCGCTCTGGATAGACCGCAGTTCAGCCTGCCGGCAGGCGATCACCCGGCTCATGTGGTCACCGACGCCACTGGGCAGCGCGCCTTTGTTACCGATTCCGCCGCCAATCGGGTGCGGGTCTTCGACCTCAAACAGCGGGTTGAACTATCTGGCATTCCGACTGGGCGCTACCCCCATGGGCTGCGCTTGAGCCCCGATGGCCAAACACTCTACGTCGCCAATATGCGCAGCGATAGCGTATCGCTTATCGACGTCGCCACACTCAAGGAGACTGCGCAAATTCCAGTAGGTAAAGGTCCTGTCCAAGTGGGCTTTGCCCCCGACGGCCACCTGGCGTTCGTGTCGCTCAGTGCCGCGAACCAGCTTGGCATCATCGACACAGCCAGGCGCGAGGTGATCGGCAAGGTTGATGTGGGCCGTACGCCGATCCAGATGATGGCCACCGTTGACGGCCGCCAGGTCTATGTCGCGAACCAAGGCAGTGGCCAGAACCCGGACGATCGAGTCTCCATCGTCGATCCCCAAACGCGCAGCAGCATTGGCACCGTGACCACCGGCCGGGGCGCCCATGGTGTGGCCATCAGCACAGATGGCGCTTATATGTTTGTCAGCAATATTGAAGCGGGCACCGTATCCGTAATTGATACGAACAACCGCAAGGTCGTCGGCACATACAAGGTCGGCGCTGGCCCGAACGGGATCAGCTACAAGCCGGCGAAAGCCGAATAGCCCTTCGATATGCCGTGGGGGATGGCACAAAAACTAAGTCTTGAAGCATGGATCGGGCCGTTTGAACGACGTTCGAGCAACCTGACTACGGACTCAACCGATAGCCGTGTTGCTGCGGCCAGCCGGGCACATGTGCGCCAGGGTAAGCACCGGCCTCTTTTGGAGCCGGCCGGAATCAGAGTCACTCTGCGTTGACCCTGGTGGGATAGCCCAATGCCTGTACCATCTCACTCACGCATTCGGCTGCGATGACACTTTCAACACTCACCTTACCGGCAGCGCGATCGACCGTGACCTTGGCCTCCGAATCTGCTGCCTGGATGGCCTTTGTGATCTTGCTGACACAACTACCACGCCCCATACCGGAAACTTCCAAGACGAACATAACGGGCCTCTCATGCTAGAGCGACATCTCTTGCCGCACATGCAGCTTCGACCTTGACATGATGGGAAGGTCAACTCCGACCGGGGTTTATTCCGGCCCCAGAAGCTCCGACATGACCTGATCTGGTCGTAAGCCTTTCTGCATTTGCAGGCGGCCCTTTGAATCGCGATAGACGATCGTGGGCGTTGCCTCGCTGCCCAGCCCAGTCATCAACGCAAGATTGGCGTCGAGTTGCTCTTGAACATTGCTGGGCACCGTTTCCAGAGCCTTGAGTAAGCTCCCGCCACCGGCCACCTCATGCTGTTTCAGCGCGGCTTCTGGTTGCTTGTCCGTCAACAGCGCCGCGGACTTGCCGGCACTGTCGGGACTGAGCAGGCCCACCATGATGTGGCGCAACTGAACCTTGCCGGACTCAACCCACGGGCGCGCCTTGTGCCAGAATTTATTGCAGTAGGGACAGTTCGGATCATCGAACATGTAGACGATGCGTGGGGCATCCTTGCGCCCATCGGCAATCCAGGTGCTCTTTTCCAGGCGCGCCAACACCTCCTTGGCTATCGGTTCGTAGATCAGACGCTCCAGCGTTGCCCCCGTCAGATCCTCACCCTGGGCATCGAACAGGGTGCCAATCAGGACGTGCTGGCCATCGGCCGTGAGGTAAAGAGCCAGCCCTTGGTCGTTATAGCGCGCGGCATAGCCTCGCAGACCACCGGGTGCCGTGAACTCCCCCACGATCGTCGCTCCGCGAGCCTCAAACCCTTTGATGGGCGCTGGCAACTCCTCCGCCTGCGTAACCGAGACGAGCAGTGAGCTGACAAGGGCGAGCAACAGGGGGAGGTACTTGTGGCGCAACATGGCTGAGGGCTCTCTCGCGCAGAATCGCCAGGGTCCCCGCGAGTATCACGGGGGATATCTCACCAATCAGGTACGACCTGGCGACTGGTCACACCCGGTATCTTCGCGCCGCTTGCAGAGACTTGGTAGCGGACCGGTTTAGTCAATGTTAGTACGCCGCAGGCGCATGGACGACTCTCCCTGCACAACCCCAGAGCCGTAAACGCACTTCATACCGCACAGCTCAGCGCCTTGAGAACAGCGCGAATCGCTGTGGGAAGGTGCATAAAACCTGACTCACGTTGCCGCTATCAAACCAAGGCCGGGTCGGATACCTGCTGAGAGGCTGGGATATAGCAAGTGGAAATACTGTCCAACTGCTTGATGACGAGAGATGAAATTGGGTTAGCCTTGCGCCGGTAGAGCACTTGATGAACGGAGCACCAGCGATGTCGCCGATCGAGAACACCGAGGAAAGTTATGGAGTGATCGCGATCCTGTTCCACTGGTCGATGGCTCTTCTTGTTATTGGCCTCGTAATATTGGGTCTCTACATGGTCACGCTTCCTGATGTCGGTTTTAATACGGAAAAGATCTACCTGATTTTCTACCATAAGGCGTTCGGCATATTGGTGCTAATGCTACTCGTACCGCGCTTGGCATGGCGTTTAACTCAAATACTGCCGAAACTGGCTGCACACCTGCCTGACTGGCAAAAAATCGCCGCTCAATTTGTCCATCTTTCCTTTTATGCACTGATGCTCACCTTGCCGATGACTGGATGGCTCATGTCTTCCGCCGCTGGCATTCCAGTATCGCTCTTTGGTCTATATACGCTGCCTGATTTGATTCGTTACGACGGCTATCTGTTTCAGCGATTCATCGACATCCACAGATGGTTGGGTTACATGCTGTGTTTTTTCATATTGATCCATATGGGGGCAGCACTGTGGCATCACTTTGTTTTCAAGGACGATACCTTGCGCAGAATGCTGCCTTAATGGGCTTTCTCGACTACAAATCTGGCTAATTCCCGCAATAGTTTTCCCATGGCCTCATTGGCCGCCACGACTCCCGCATAGGGGGTCCTTTCCCGCATGGGTTCCCGAACCGACAATTCCTTGGTAGCGATAACTTGATTCGTTGCCTCGCGGCTCAGATAGAAGCGCATCGCGAGTTGCAGCATCGCGGGGTCCGAAGTGAAGTCCTGCTTAAGCTCCAGGATTTCGGTGCGAAGCGCAAAAGTGTGGCGGCCGAAATGAGGGGACGGTAGAACCTCGCTGAAATGGTGGGTGTGCCGAAGTGTCTCGACGATTAAAGGTTGAATCATCTGCGATGGCGTTGCCCCCCATTCGTTCTGGCTGAAATATGCAATTTCATAAGCCTTTGTCGAATAGGCCATCTGCGTTTTGGCATAGATAGGCTCAGTCTCGGGGGGCAAGACCAGCAGGGTCGCGGAGTCGGTCTGTTCGCTGGGTAGATTGAGCGGGATGGAGTTCAGCACATATTTCTTCGTATCAGTCTTGACCGGGGAGAGCAAAGCGCAGCCCGATAGCAAGACGACGCATAATGCAATGAGAGCCGCCCTGCCCATGGAGTATTTCATTTGTTTTCCCCCGGTCCGGGTGGCGGCGGCGCGGAACCACGAATCAGGATCGAGGGGTCTCGATTGATCTTGGCCGTTATCGTAGAGAGGGAAGTGGACAGATTTTCAAGGTCGGACAGGGCCTTGTGCGCTTCCGGCAAGAGTTGAGTAGAGAAGGAAGTGGAGAGATTTTCAAGGTCGGACAAGGCCTTGTGCGTTTCCGGCAAGATTTGCATCTGGAGCGTTCTTACGGTGTCATGGCTCAATTTCAGGAGCGGTTCAAATCCACGACTGGCGCGCTCGGTATTGGCAACGATAGCGTCCAGCTTCTTGGTATTTTCAGCCAGTGCCTTGGTGACTTGCTGCATGTTGTCGGCTGATTGCTTCAGCGACACGATAGTCTTCTCGTCGAATAGCGATTCCAGCACTTTGGCCAGTGCCTGGAAACTTTCGTTTACCTGATTTATCGACGTATCGAGCGTCACGATTTTCGAGGGTGCCGTCGGAATGATCGGATAAGGCTCGCCCGGCCATGCGGTCAGTTGCACCGAGTTGGTGCCGACGTCTTCGAGAGCAATGTATACGTAGCCGGTAAATCCTCGTGTTGCCAGTCCTCTGGAGGTAATCGTCGCCACACTGGTCGAACTGACCGGGACAGTCTTGTCGATATTCAACACGATGGCCACTGAATGCGGATTGACCAGTCTGATGCTTTTCACCTTTCCCACATCGACGCCGTGGAACTCAATCGGGGCATCGATCATGAGGCCAGAGACCGGGTCTTGGGTATAGATCTGATAGGTTGTGTATTGGTTTAATGAAAAGAAATACCAGATTGCCCCGATGACAATCGAGATAAGCAGGAACGCCACAAATGCGAGCCTTGCCTTCGTGTTGATGGGGTTTTGCATTGCGCATCGCCTCCAGGAGTTGGGGATCAGCATGGGTTCGTGCAAAATCCTCCTTATATGCACGTAAGCTTTAGAGGTGGTGTTGGTGCAGATGGAAAATTGACTCAGGGTGAGTTGCTGATTTTTGCCTCAACAACGGTAAACAAGCTTAGAAGCCGAGCAGTTTTTGAAGATTTCTGACCAGCTCCCCACTGGCATTCGTACATCCAGGCACTGACGCCCCAAGAGGAACCCGCAGGAAAAGGTATCCAGTCCCGCGACGATTGCCACGGCTGGCCTAGACCCAATCGCAGCCAGGTTTTCCTCGGCACAGGCGACGGTCAAGACTCCAGGCGCCACCACCGGCCGCAACCAGGTATAGAAAAATGAAGCAGAACAGGGTCGCCGGCTCACCGTTATTCAGCAGCGGGAACAGCCCTTTGGGGGCGTGCCCGATGAAATAGGCGAAAGCCATTTCTCCGGACAGGATAAAGGCCACCGGGCGCGTGAAAAGGCCGAGCACTAGCAGCAGTCCGCCAACCACTTCCAGCACTCCGGCAAAGCCGATCAGGGAAAACAGGCTCAACTCATCGAAAAAAGCGACATGCGGAAATCCAAATAACTTGGCGGTGCCATGTTGGAGGAACAGGAAGGCCGTGATGATCCGCAGGACACTAAGCAGGCGTGGTGCCCAAAGCGTGTTGAGTTGGGAAATGAGGGCAGACATCAACTGATCTCCTGAGGGAGGCTGAGCGTTGGATGCCACTTGGAATGGCCGTAGTGGACTGCGCAAGACTAATTGTAGTCGTCGGGGGAAATATCTGGACCAAGTTGGGAAATCTAGCTTGTAGTAGTCAACCCATCCCGGACAGTGGGTTAAGTTTTGCTTCGGCCACCGCGGGGGAGTAGCCCTTCATTGAATTGATGCGGCCTGATCCAGTTGTAGCGATGCATCAGGTAATGGCTGATGTCCCGCTGGGCCTCCTGCTCCGTCACCCTACTGCGCTATGTGGCAGATTGGACCGGGGGGAGAGCACGAGCGATGCTAGAAATGCGCGAGGTCCTTGCGCGGTTTTACGCCGATTCCCCTGTCACCGAGCCGAAATTTAGGAGTGCCCGACCTTTATTAGCCTAGAACTAGTCCTAAAAAAATCCATTATTAATTAGTATGTTAAAGTTGATTGTGTGATTTTAGGACTATCTAGGGGTAACCTCCTTCCAAACCTTGCGATCAAACTCCGGTAGTTCGTCCAGGAACAGGACGCCGTGGTGGGCGAGGGTGATTTCACCGGGCTGCGGCTTCGAGCCGCCCCCCACCAGCGCGGGGCCGGACGCCGAGTGATGCGGTTGGCGAAACGGCCGCTGCGGCCAATGGCTCAACGGCGAGCAACTGACGACCGACTGAATCGCCGCCACTTCCAACGCTTCATTTTCGGCCAGGGGCGGCAGCAATCCCGGCAAGCGGCTCGCCAACAGGGTTTTTCCCGTTCCCGGCGGCCCGCTGAACAACAGGTTGTGAGCACCAGCGGCAGCGATCAGCAGCGCACGCTTGGCCGCGAGTTGCCCCTGCACTTCATTCAAGTCGGGGTAGGGTTTGCTGGCGTAGAGCAGGCCATTGGAGACATAAGGCTCAATCGGTGTATGCCCATTGAAATGCGCAACGGCCTCAAGCAGATGATCCACCGCAATTACTTTCAGTCCCGAGGCCAGGCACGCTTCCTCGGCGTTCGCTCGCGGCACCATCAACCAGCGCCCGGCCTTGCGCGCTGCCAGCGCCGCTGGCAAGACCCCACGAACCGCCCGCACGGCACCTGATAGCGCCAACTCCCCAAGGCATTCCGCATCATCGAGCGTCAACGTAGGCACCTGCACACTGGCCGAGAGAATTCCCAGGGCAATCGCCAGATCGAACCGCCCGCCATCCTTGGGTAAATCGGCTGGCGCCAGATTCAGCGTGATCCGCCGCGCCGGAAACTGCAGCCCCGAATTGATGATCGCGCTACGCACCCGGTCCTTGCTTTCCTTGACCGCCGCCTCGGGCAGGCCGACCATGGTCAGCGATGGCAAACCATTGGCCAGGTGGACTTCAACGGTGACAGCGGGCGCATCCACGCCAATCTGGGCGCGGCTGTGGACGATGGAGAGGGACATGGTCGTTCCTTGAGATGACGGGAGCCGCTTCCTGCGGGTTTTTGAAGGGTAGTCGTGGAGTCCGGTCGGAGAGGAGGGAAACTTTCGCAGAATGTTGCTGAAAGCCACGCTATGTAACAGCAGCCAAACGCTGAGTTTGGCTGCACAGCTGTCGTAAAACCTACTGACAAAGCCAGCCTGACACACCCCTGCGCATTTATTTCGCGTGTAAATCAAGCAACTTATGTTGAGGTGGCTTGTTTTGAAGAAGTTGTGTCGTCAAACAAACTATTATCGCCATCCAGGATTTTGCCGGCGAAGCTCTCGGCATCCATCTTCGTTTTACCTTCTGCGACATTCGTAAAATAGTTGAAGTCTAAATCTATCCAGTGCTTAAGTTTGGCTTCGTAGTTGTTTGGATACTGTGCTTGCTGCACTGGGGGCAAGCCCTTGTAATGGTCAAGGACACTTTTGGAGAAGTTTGTGAGTTTTCCAGTGTTGTTGTATTCAAACTCTGCTTCGGCCACCACTTTCTGTCGCCATGCAAATTCTTGTTTGGCTGACTCTTCCAGTGCTGCCCGTCTTTCATTGATGGTAAAGGTGCCGCTGTCATCGTAAGTAATTAAGGCAAGCTGATCCATGGGCATCCCCGAAAACGGATTTTTGCCGAGTCCGTTTGTATACTGTGTCGCACTTTTGGCGCGCGCTAGTAATGTGGCATTATCTGTGTCAGGAGCTTCAGAGTCGTATGTTGATTTATTGGCAGTATAATTAGCACTCACTAACTCGTTGAATGTGTTATTAGCCATCGAGCTCAGTTCCGTTCTAGTTAGGCGTGCATCCCGGGCCTGTGCGCGTACTGAGGCTTCGCTCAATTGGCTCGCTAGGGTGGAAACGGTACTACTATCTCGTGCGTTGCCAAATGGGACTTGGGGTGTGCTTTGGTTGACGCCTGGGTTTTTGCCGGGAGTCGCTGTCAATTTTTTTGTTCCAGTGAGCGCTTGGCCGCTGTTAGCTGCAAAATTGTTTAGTGAATTAACCATTCTTTTCTGCTCCCTGTTCGATGACTAAAATATGATGCATCGCCTAATAAATGTTGATGCTTTATCAAGATCTTACAAGCCAATTAAATATCGCTACATGCTTTATTTCATGGTGAGTACTACTGACCATGCATAGGTGGACGGATTTGTTTTAGTTGCTTTGATGGTGCAGGTGGCCCCACCACTAGGCGTGGCCGTATTATTCCATTTTGGAGTTTTACTCGCACCAAAGCCAGGAGTCGTCACAAATGTAGCTAAATAAATACATTTCTTGTTGCCAATTTGATATCGCAAATTAGCATGATTGTAATCAGGTGATATCTGGCTTTGTATGACGTACGTATCTGAGCCATTTGCAATCACGGACGCTTGTGGAGTAGGTGATGCGTTTGCTTTCGTTATAGCTTCGTTGTTTGTTATGGGGGTATACGTAGCAGTCTGTGTTCCAAGGTTCTTGAATGTGACTGTAACAGACGGCCCAGCGACCGCTGAACTTATGTGAAATGCAGTCAATGCGAAAGCGGCAATTAAAGACTTGGATATTTTCATGGATGTTGCTCCTTGTGGTGTTGCTAACAGTATTCCATTTAAAAAGTTGTGCTCATCACAAACTATTATCTAAGCCATGTAACATGGGCTTAAACTTTTTCGAGCGAATTGGCGAACCGAAGCCTGCGGAAATACTGGCAGGCCCGAAGGTCTTCCATGCACGGCCGTAATTCGAGAAAGGAATAAATCTCTGGTTCGAACGTGGTCACGGTGCGTCGGGTGCTGTTCGAGTCGCTAAACCCATTGCTGGCTAATCAGTTGGGAGTGAGCTTAGGAACCGGAGCTTTGCTGCGCAATCGGAAGGGGAGTGAGATCTTCGTAGGAAGTTGCCGGGATTCTTGCGGGCTTGAAGAGCGCAGGTTGCGGCAATTCCTACAGGTGAGTCTGAAGGTCGTGGCGACCATTTCGCGAGCAGGCTCGCTCCCACAGTGGATTGGGTTCCACAGTGAGCATTTGCGGTGTTATTCGGTTGGTGGGTTCAGTTTCGCTTCCAGCTCGGCGACTTTCGCTTCGAGGCTTTCGAGGCGGGCGCGGGTGCGTGCCAGTACGACCATCTGGCTATCGAACTCTTCCCGACTCACCAGATCCAGTTTACTGAAGCCGCTCTGCAGCAACATTTTGAACTGGCTTTCGATTTCAGCTTTCGGCAGTGGCGTGTCACCGCTGAAAAGGCGGGAGGCGGTGCCGGTGAGGGCGTCGAGGAAGTCTTTTGGCGCGAGCATGGGCAATGTCCTGGAAACAATGACGGGCAGTGTATCACGCAGTGTCTATAGTCATTTGCGCGGGCAAGGGATGCACGCTTTTCGCGCATTGGGACAGGCGGCGTTGCACCGTTGTTGTGCGTAACGTGCGGGGTCTTGTCGCGAAGTATCCACCATCCACCTGTAATGGCTTGAAAACAGTCGGTTTTGTGGAGATGGCAAGCTTTCTGCTTAGATGCTGGTGACCCATGCACTGATGCAGTCGCTGTGACGAATGCAGTGCGCCAAACGGAACGCGGGGGAGTGTTTCGTGAGGAGCGGTTAGCTGGCGTCGGACGGGCAGGTAAGGCCGACGATGCGTTACAAAGCCAGGCACTGCGCTTAGACTTGAGACGGGTTTGTTTTCCTGGGGCAAGTCCACCAAATTCGGGAGAGAGTTTTCATGAAGCTAGTCACTGCCATCATCAAGCCGTTCAAGCTGGACGACGTACGCGAGTCGCTGTCCGAGATCGGCGTGCAGGGCATTACCGTCACCGAAGTCAAAGGCTTTGGTCGGCAGAAGGGTCACACCGAGCTGTATCGCGGCGCGGAATACGTGGTCGATTTCCTGCCCAAGGTGAAGATCGACGTCGCCATCGACGACAAGGATCTGGACCGGGTAATCGAGGCCATCACCAAGGCTGCCAACACCGGCAAGATCGGTGACGGCAAGATCTTCGTGGTCAATCTGGAACAGGCGATTCGCATCCGTACCGGCGAAACCGATACCGACGCTATCTAAGCCGCCACAAACCCAACGCCCCAGGAGAAAACAATATGACTCTGCGTAAATTCGCAGGGCTAGGAGCCCTGTTGTCCATCGTAATGCCCAGCCTTGCTCTGGCGGCAGACGAAGTGGCGGCCCCAGTCCTCAACTCCGGCGACACCGCCTGGATGTTGACCTCGACAGCTCTCGTGCTGTTCATGACCATTCCCGGCCTCGCGCTGTTCTACGGCGGCATGGTTCGGTCGAAAAACATTCTTTCCGTGATGATGCAGTGCTTCGCCATTACCGGTCTGATCAGCGTCCTGTGGGTCATTTATGGCTACAGCATCGCGTTCGACACCACGGGCATGGAGCAGGGCGTCGTCAACTTCAACTCGTTCTTCGGCGGCATGGGCAAGGCGTTCCTTGCGGGTGTCACGCCAGCGAGCCTCACCGGCCCGGCAGCGCTGTTCCCCGAGGCGGTGTTCATCACCTTCCAGATGACCTTCGCGATCATCACCCCGGCGCTGATCGTCGGTGCGTTCGCCGAGCGGATGAAGTTCTCCGCGATGCTGATTTTCATGGGTATCTGGTTCACCCTGGTGTATGCGCCGATTGCGCACATGGTCTGGTCCGGCAACGGTGGCCTGATGTGGGACTGGGGCGTTCTGGACTTCGCCGGCGGCACCGTGGTGCACATCAACGCCGGTGTAGCAGGCCTGGTTGCTTGCCTGGTGCTGGGCAAGCGCAAGGGTTTCCCGACCACGCCGATGGCGCCGCACAACCTCGGTTACACCCTGATGGGCGCGGCCATGCTGTGGGTTGGCTGGTTCGGTTTCAACGCCGGTTCCGCCGCTGCGGCCAACGGCACCGCCGGCATGGCGATGCTGGTGACGCAAATCGCTACCGCCGCTGCTGCACTGGGCTGGATGTTTGCCGAGTGGCTCACCCACGGCAAGCCTAGCGCACTGGGCATCGCTTCGGGCGTGGTTGCCGGTCTGGTGGCAATCACCCCGGCTGCCGGCACCGTTGGCCCGATGGGCGCGTTGGTAATCGGTCTGGCGGCTGGCGTGGTGTGCTTCTTCTGCGCCACCACCCTCAAGCGCAAGCTCGGCTATGACGATTCCCTGGACGCCTTCGGCGTGCACGGTATCGGCGGTATCCTCGGCGCAATCCTGACCGGTGTGTTCGCTGCTCCGTCCCTGGGTGGCTTCGGCACCGTGACCGACATCGCCGCACAAGTGTGGATTCAGTGCAAAGGCGTGGGCTTCACGGTGATCTACACCGCGATCGCTACATACATCATCCTCAAGGTGCTGGATGCGGTCATGGGCCTGCGTATCAACGAAGAAGAAGAAGCGGTCGGCATCGATCTGGCGCTTCACAACGAACGCGGCTACAACTTGTAAGCAAGCGCGTAAAAAACTGCCCGGCTTGCCGGGCATTTTTTTGTCTGGAATTTGTCGTTGAAGGCCGAGCTGAAAGGTTTTTTCCTACAGGTTTTATGATGTTTACGTCGGGTGTTTTTGTGCAGCCAAAGGCTTACAGGATTGAAGGAATATTAGGGCCTTTGTTTTTTCACAGAGCGCGCTAGAATGCGCCCCGAACGTGCGGAGAACTGTATGTGGCAACAGACTCTGATTACCTTGCGGGCGAGGCCCCGGGGCTTTCATCTGGTAACGGACGAGTTACTCGCCGGCCTGCCTGAACTCAAGGCGTGTCGGGTCGGTCTGTTGCACTTGTTGCTGCAGCATACCTCGGCGTCGTTGACTATCAACGAGAACGCCGATCCGGCGGTACGTCGCGACTTCGAACGATTTTTCAATCGTCTGATCCCACAAGGAACAGACGGCTATGAGCATAACGACGAAGGCCTGGACGACCTCCCGGCGCACTTCAAGGCCAGCGTGCTTGGCTGTCAGCTCAGTTTGCCGATTGCGGCAGGCCGGTTGGCGTTGGGGACCTGGCAAGGCGTTTATCTGGGCGAGCACCGTGATCATGGCGGTGCCCGTAAAGTCCTCGCCACCGTGCACGGTGAAGGGGCATAACCGCTGGTCAGCAGCGGCTGTTGATTTTTTTCCGGCAGCCTTCGACAGAGGGCAAAGCTGGGCTATAACTAATCTGCTTTTCGCAAGTCATGAGGTAGAACATGAGCGACGATGATCTGGAAAACGACGACCTCGAAGTAGGCGACGACGACGAAACCGAAGAAGGTCTGGAAGCAGCGGCGGAAGACGTCGCTGAAGACGACGGTGGTGATGCGCCGGTTCCGACCGCCAAAGGCAAGGCCAAGGCAGCGGTATCGGTCGATGAGCTGCCGAGTGTCGAAGCCAAGAACAAGGAACGCGATGCTCTCGCGCGGGCCATGGAGGAGTTTTTGGCCAAGGGTGGCAAGGTGCAGGAAGTGGAGGCCAATGTGGTCGCCGATCCGCCCAAGAAGCCGGACAACAAGTACGGCAGCCGGCCTATTTGAGCCTGCTACCCGCTTACTGAAAAAGCCCGCCGTCGCTGCGGGCTTTTTCATGCCTGAAACAAAAAACATGAAACCAGTGGTGATCCCTGTGGGAGCGAGCTTGCTCGCGATGGTGGAGTGTCAGGCAACATTTTATTTTGAATGTTAAGCCCTCATCGCGAGCAAGCTCGCTCCCACGGGTTTTTTGTCAGGTCGATACCGAATTCCACCGCGCCAGCAATGCCGGCAAATCGCTCAGGCTGCGAATCTCCGCATCCGGCAACCGTTCGGCTTCCCAGACCTTGCCCGCCGGGTTGAACCAGATCGCCCGCATTCCCGCCTGCTGCGCACCGGCAATGTCATCACCTGGATGATCGCCAATATGCACCGCCGATTCAGCGGTCGCGCCACCGCGTTGCAAGGCCTCCTGGAACAATCGCGCATCGGGTTTGGCAATGCCGATGTCTTCGGCGCAAAGCGCAAACTTGAAGTAATCCGCCAGGCCCAGCCGACGCACATCGGCGTTGCCATTGGTGACCACGCCGAGGGCGTAATGATTGGCGAGGATTTCCAGGGTCGGTTCGACCTCCGGAAACACTTCGATCTGATGCCGGGCATGCAGGAATACTTCAAAACTCTTGTCCGCCAGGTCCGAGGCTTCGTCGTGCCCATAACCGGACTCTTCCAGTGCATGGAACAGTACCCGCCGACGCAGGGCGCTGATGCGGTGCTTGAGGCTGGGCTCGTTGCTCAATACGCGCTCACGAATGGCCCACAAATGTTCCACCGGCACTGCCCCCAGGTTGGGCGCGTGCTCGGTCAGCCATTCACGCAAAACGGCTTCGGCGCTGACGATCACCGGGGCGGTGTCCCACAGGGTGTCGTCGAGGTCGAAGGTGATCAACTGAATACTCATGAATCGTCGCCTTTCATGCGTTTGGCCCGTGGGTGGGCGCTGTCGTAGACGGCTGCCAGATGCTGGAAGTCCAGGTGGGTGTAGATCTGTGTGGTCTTGATGTCCGAGTGTCCGAGCAGTTCCTGCACCGCGCGCAGGTCCTGGGACGATTCCAGCAAATGGCTGGCGAAGGAGTGTCGCAACATGTGCGGATGCAGGTTCTGCCCCAGTTCGCGCTCGCCGGCAGCCTTGACCCGCACCTGGATCGCCCGGGGGCCGAGGCGGCGGCCTTGCTGGCTGACGAACACCGCATCGTCCGTCGGGTTGGCCATGGCTCGCAATGGCAGCCACTGCTCCAGCGCTTCGCGGGCCTTTTTTCCTACAGGCAGCAGGCGGGTCTTGCTGCCTTTGCCGAGCACCTGGACCATGCCGTCAGCCAGATCGAGCTGATCGAGATTGAGCCCCGTCAGCTCCGAAAGCCGCAGCCCGGAGGAGTAGAACAACTCCAGGATCGCCTGGTCCCGACGTGCCAGAAAGTCATCTTCAACCCCGCCTTCAAGCAGTTGCAGGGCACGGTCGGTGTCGAGGGTTTTCGGCAGGCGGCGTTCGCCTTTGGGCGGTGCCAAACCATTGGCCGGATCGTGGTCGCACAGGCCTTCGCGGTTCAGGTAGTGATAGAGCCCGCGAACGGCTGACAGTAATCGCGCCAGGCTGCGGGACGATTGGCCTTGGGCGTGCAGACGGGCAACCAGGCTACGCAGGCGCTGGATGTCCAGCGCCGTCCAGCTGCCGATATTCTGTTTGACGCACCAGCCCAGCACTTTATCGAGGTCGCGGCGGTAGGCCGACAGTGTGTGCGGCGACACCTGCCGCTCACTGCGCAGGTGTTCGCAGTAAGCGTCCAGTTGTCGTTCCATGTTCAGCGTACCGAGCGCAGGGAATTGTTGACCCGTGGCAGCACGCGACCCATGACTTCAGCGATGTAGCTCAGGAACAAGGTGCCCACCGAGCTTTTGTAGTGCTGCGGATCACGGCTGGCGATGGCCAGGATGCCGTGGATACCCTGGTGGCTGATGGCGACAACCGCGGTGGAGCCGATCTGCTTGCGCTGTTCTTCGCCGAACAGGAAGTCCAGTTCATGCTCGCGCAGGCTGCCGCTGACGCTTTTGTCTTCCGAGAGCAAACCGCCGATGGCTACTTGAGCTTCGGCGTGGGTGACCCAGCGGCCCACCGGCATGGCGTTGTCGCCGAGCAGGATGAGGCTGACGAAGGGCACCTGGAATTCCTGGCGCAGGCTGTCTTCGACGCACATCACCACGTCTTCCAGGCTGGCAGCATCCATCAATGCCAGGATCAGGCGACGGGTCTTTTCGAACAGGCGGTCGTTGTCCCGGGCCACGTCCATCAAATGCGACAGGCGATGACGCAGTTCAATGTTGCGGTCGCGCAGGATGGTCATCTGACGCTCGACCAGCGACACGGTATCGCCGCGCCGATGGGGGATACGCAGGGACGGGAGCAGTTCTTCGTGCTCGACGAAGAAGTCCGGATGAGCCTCCAGGTACGCGGCTACAGCCGCCGCCTCGAGGCTTTCGGACGGTGATTCGTCAGCTTGTCGTGCGGGTACCTGAGGCTTGTCGGTCATGGATTTCGCTCACTCAAAGACGCACTTGTCCTTCATATACGCGCACTGCCGGGCCGGTCATCATCACCGGTTGGCCAGGGCCTGCCCATTCGATGGACAAGCGCCCGCCAGGCAGGTCGATCAATAGCGGCGAATCCATCCACCCCTGGCTGATCGCGGCCACTGCGGCGGCACAGGCGCCGGTTCCGCAAGCCTGGGTTTCCCCGGCCCCGCGTTCCCATACGCGCAACTGCGCGCGGCTCCGGTCGATGACCTGGAGAAAGCCGACATTGACCCGTGCCGGGAAGCGCGGGTGATGTTCGATTTTCGGGCCCAGTTCATGCACCGGCGCGTTGTTGATGTCGCTGACCCGTACCACCGCATGGGGGTTGCCCATGGACACGGCAGCCAGATCGACCGGGGTGCCGTCGACGTCGACCTGATAACTCTTGGCCTGCTCCGGCGCCTGGAACGGAATATCCGCTGGCACCAGGCGCGGGGCGCCCATGTTGACGCTGATCTGCCCGTCGTTACGCACGTCCAGCTCAATGATGCCGCTTTTGGTCTCGACGCGAATCACACGTTTTGCAGTCAGGCGCTTGTCGAGCACGAAACGGGCGAAGCAGCGCGCACCGTTGCCGCACTGTTCCACTTCGGAACCGTCGGAGTTGAAGATCCGATAGCGGAAATCCACGTCCGGGTTGCTCGGCGCTTCAACGATCAGCAACTGGTCGAAACCGATGCCGGTGTGCCGGTCGCCCCATTGCTTGGCATGCTTGGGCAGAATGTGCGCGTGCTGGCTGACCAGGTCGAGGACCATGAAATCATTGCCCAGGCCGTGCATCTTGGTAAAACGCAGCAGCATGGTTTTACTCCGGCAGCAGGCTTTCGCCAGCATACAACTCGGCTACCGTTTCACGGCGACGCACTTCAAATGCCTGATCACCGTCCACCAACACTTCTGCGGCACGGCCGCGGGTGTTGTAGTTGGAACTCATGACAAACCCGTAGGCACCGGCCGAATGCACGGCCAGCAGGTCGCCTTCCTCCAGCGCCAGCTGACGATCCTTGGCCAGGAAGTCGCCGGTCTCGCAGATCGGGCCGACGATGTCGTAGGCGCGGGCAGCGGAGGTGCGCGGGCTCACGGCAGTGACGTCCATCCAGGCCTGATACAGCGCCGGGCGGATCAGGTCGTTCATGGCGGCGTCGACGATGGCGAAGTCTTTGTGTTCGGTGTGCTTGAGGTACTCGACCTGAGTCAGCAGCACGCCGGCGTTGGCGACGATGAAGCGGCCCGGCTCGAACACCAGCGCCAGGTCACGACCGTCGAGACGTTCGTGCACGGCCTTGATGTAGTCGGCAGCCAGTGGCGGCTCCTCGTCCTTGTATCGCACGCCCAGGCCACCACCGAGATCGATGTGGCGCAGGTAGATACCGCAATCGCCAAGGCGATCGACCAGGCCCAGCAGGCGGTCGAGAGCGTCGATGAAAGGCGGCAGGGTGGTCAGTTGCGAGCCGATATGGCAATCGACGCCGACCACTTCCAGGTTCGGCAGCTGCGCGGCACGCACGTACACGTCTTCGGCGTCGGCGATGGCGATGCCGAACTTGTTCTCTTTGAGACCGGTGGAAATGTACGGGTGGGTGCCGGCATCGACGTCCGGGTTCACGCGCAGCGAAATCGGCGCGCGAACGCCCAGTTCGGCGGCGACCACCTGCAGGCGTTCCAGCTCGTCGGTGGATTCGACGTTGAAGCAGTGCACGCCGACTTCCAGGGCGCGACGCATGTCGTCACGGGTCTTGCCTACGCCGGAGAACACTATCTTGTCGGCGCTGCCGCCAGCGGCCAGTACACGTTCCAGCTCGCCACGGGAGACGATGTCGAAACCGGCGCCAAGACGCGCCAGGACATTCAGGACGCCCAGGTTGGAGTTGGCCTTGACCGCATAGCACACCAGGTGCGGTGTGCCGACCAGCGCATCGGCGTAAGCCAGGTATTGGGCTTCGATGTGTGCGCGCGAGTAAACGTAGGTGGGTGTACCAAAGCGCTCGGCGATGGCAGACAGGGCAACACCTTCCGCGAACAGTTCACCGTCACGGTAGTTAAAAGCGTCCATGAGGTTCCCTTATTATTGGTAGACGTCGTGCTTGTGTGCTTTGGAGGCAGGCTGCTGCTGCGACGACTTGGCTTGCTCCACAGGGTCCTGGTCTTCATCGGGCAGGTACAGCGGGCCTTTTTGACCGCAGGCCGACACAAGGCAGGCAACCGCGAGGAGCGCAGCAAGGGAAGAGATCAGGCGCTTCATGGCGAAATCCTTGAAAATGCATTAATTGCGCCGGAGTATACCGGCCACCCGGCAGCTTGCCTATGCAACGGACCGCCCGTCCGGCGGGGCTCGGCCCGATGCCGGTCGGTATCATGCAATCCCACAGGTCGTTATCCTTTGCAATCGACGGAGCTCGGTCGTATCTTGCGGCGCTTGAGCCTGATCAGACACTTTTTGAGGTTGCCGTAATGAGTTTGTCCGAAGCGCGTTTCCATGACCTGGTCGATGCCACCCAGCAAACCCTGGAGGACATCTTTGACGAAAGCGACCTGGATATCGACCTCGAAAGCTCGGCCGGTGTGCTGACGGTCAAGTTCGAGAACGCCAGCCAGTTGATCTTCAGTCGCCAGGAGCCGCTGCGCCAGCTGTGGCTGGCGGCGGTATCCGGTGGTTTCCACTTCGACTACGACGAAGAAAGCGAGCGCTGGATGTGCGACAAGAGCGAAGAGCAGTTGGGTGAAATGCTTGAGCGTATCGTCCAGCAGCAGGCCGGTGTCGAACTCGATTTCGAAGGCCTGTGAGATCGTGACCCAGCCTGCGCCTGTCCGTGCGCCCAAACCGCTCTACAGCAATGTCAGCCCGGCGGTACCGTCGCCCTGCAGCGGTGTGTGCCGGCTGGACGAGCAGAAAGTGTGTCTGGGCTGCTTCCGCCATGTCGAAGATATTCGTGAGTGGCGCTCGGCTGATGACGAGCGTAGGCGGGTGATTTGTGCGCAGGCTGCCCACCGCAAAGCTTCAGTCTAGTGAGTCATTGTGGCGAGGGGGCTTGCCCCCGTTGGGTCGCGTAGCGGCCCCAAGTTTTTACGGCTGCTGCGCAGCCGAACGGGGGCAAGCCCCCTCGCCACAGGAGTTCTCTACAAGTCCATAGCGTCGGTTTGGCCATGACTTGTATATTTTTTGAGCTGTGATAGTGTCCAGAAACGCCTCAACCCATCGAGGCTTGTGAAAACCCCGCCTTTTTCTGGCGGGGTTTTGCTTTTTTCGTGCAGAAGAAAGGAGTCTGCCCAGATCATGACCTCACCTTCCATCACCCTTACCCGTCTGGACGTCCAGCGTCTGGAGCGTCTGATCGACAGCCTGGACGACACGCTGCCGGGCGTTATTGCGCTGCAAACCGAACTGGATCGCGCCGATACCGTGGTCGGCCACGATGAAGTGCCGGCGGATGTCGTGACCATGAATTCCCGAGTGCATTGCCGCGAAGAAGGCAGTGGCAAGGACTACCACCTGACCCTGGTGTACCCCAAGGATGCGAATGCCGACGAAGGCAAGGTCTCGATCCTGGCGCCGGTGGGCAGTGCGCTGCTCGGCCTGAAGGTTGGCCAGCACATCGATTGGCCGGCTCCGGGCGGCAAGACCCTGAAGCTGACACTGCTGGAAGTCGAATCGCAGCCGGCCAATGGCGGCGCGTTCCCGGAGTGACTTCCCCTCAGACTTGATCGAGCGCCTCGTTCAATGCGTGCTCCAGGTCGGCTTTGTAGCGCAGGTACAGATGGGTGGAACTCTGACCTTCACCGAGCAGGCCTGACAGGTCGAGGTCGGTGATGTAGCAGCGGTAGCGTTCGGTTTCCCGGCGCTGCCCGACGATTTCCCGGGCGACCACGCGGAACAACTGGTCGCCATGTTCCAGCTCGGAAAATTCCCGTTGATTGCAATACAGCGTCACCTGCACCTGACCCGGTGCGGCTTTGCCGACGATCGCCTGCACGTCGTAGAACGGCTTGTTCACAGGCGTCTGCGGCACTGGCCGGGCTTCGATACGGCGTGCGCGGCCAGGGCCTGACGGCAGCAACTGGCAGTACAGGGTGTCGAGGTTCAGCGGGTGGGCTGCGTCCATCGGCAACAAGGCATCGCGACGGTACTGGATCGATTGCAGGAAACGCTGCAGCGGCACCAGCAGGCTTTGCTCATCGTGCCAGGGCAGGCGTTGCTGCCACAGGGCGTTGAACTCATCGAGCACGTACAGATCAGCCTGATCTTCGTTGACCCTATAGAACACTTGAATGCAGTCCGGTTGGCCCGTTGGCAGGAACAGCGCGAGGTCGTGGTCTTCCAGTGCCTTCGGATCGAGGTGCAACGGGCTGTAGCTCGCCATTTCTTCGCCCAGGTAATCGATCAGTGCCGGCAGAGTGGCCAGCGCGATGTGCTGGACCTGGCCCGGCACCAACTCCAGCACGTGGTAGTGCTGCTGGACCTGGATCAGGTAACGATGATTGAGCCGGCTCAGCAGCAGGTTCTGTGCGGTATCGAGGATTTCCTCGACCCGTCGGGCAATGAACTGCGCGCGGTTATGGCAGAAGCAACGCACCCGCAGCTTCGGCTGTTGTGGTCCGGCCGGCAGGTTATTGAGGTAGTCGCGAATGCAGTCGAGCAGGGCGTGGGGGCCGTCGTAGCGGCCAACCAGCGCTTCGTTCCAGCTATTGAGCGTGACCTGGTCCAGAGTCAGCACCAGATTTTCCCGGACACCGGCGTAGCTCAGGGAGTCGGTGCGTTCGGTGGTCATGAGGATGTTCAGGTCGCGATGGTGCTTGAGCGGATCGATGCCGACATTCACCAGGATCAGCACTTCACTCGGCACGCTGGCGCGCAACAGAGGTTCCTCGGCGACGGTGGGCAAGGGCAGGGCGATGGTCTGTTGCAGGCTGCCGAGCAGGTTGAACAGTTCGAATTCGCTCAAGTCGCTGGTGCCGGGGTGCAAGGCCAGGCGGGTACTGCTGTCGATCACGCCATTGCGGTGGCACCAGGTCAGCAGTTCGAGCAAGTGACGGCTGCGTTTGATCGGCGCGAAATGCTCCCACTCCAGTGCCGTCAGGCTGCCGTTGTACAAGCCCCACTGGCTTTGCCCCGGCTCTTTCCTGTTCGGTGCGTACACCAGCGTCAGGGTGTCTTCAGCCAGGTCCGGGGCGATGCCGGGATTGATGAATTCGACTTTACCGGCCTTGCGCTCGAAAGCGGCGTACAGGCGACGGCCGAGGACACTCAGGTCGCGCTTGTTGATGCGGCTGACCGTTTGTTCGTGACGGGCAAACTGCGTGAGGAAGCGGTAGCTGTAGTTCAGCTCGTTGACCAGTGCCCGCCGCTCGGAGCCGACCTGGCGGACTTTCCACTGGCTGCGGCTGTCGAGCAGGGTCAGTTGACGCTGGTCCCAGTGCCATTCATGGGCCAGGCGTTCAAGCAAGGAGCGCTGCCAGCTCTGGGCGCGGCTGTTGCCGGTGAGTTTGCGATTGACCTTCAGGTACAGCGCGCGCCGCACCAGTTCCAGCCGTTCCGGTTCGTTGCGGGCGATCAGGTATTCCTCGATACGCCGATACACCACGACATACGGATCCAGTTCGTCGAGGTCGAGGCGGTTGGCGAACACCGCTTGCTTGAAGCGCAGGCTCAGGCAATGGACCCTGGGGTGTTCACTGGCGTAAACCTCCGTCAGCAGCAGCTTGAGCACCGACTTGTAGGGCGACTCGATGCCCTTGAACAACTGCCAGAGCCCGGCACCGATGAATTCGCCGGGCGGGATGTAGGCCAGGTTGCCGAGGTCGAGGGTTTCATCGGCACGGATGAAGCGTTTGGAGATCAAGGCATGGGTGTAGCGGTCGTAGCTCGACTCTTCGTAGACCGGCACCAGCCACCAGATCGGTGTGCGCCCGGCGAGCCAGATCGCGGTGCGGTAAAACTCGTCCAGCAACAGGTAGTGCTGGGTGGTGCCGCAATCTTCCGAACTCAGCTGGGTATCGCGCTCACCGCGGACGAAACGGCTCGGGTCGATCAGGAAAAAATGCGCTTCGGCGCCCTGGCTGGTGGCCCAGGCTTCCAGCAACTGGCATTTCTTGCGCAGCTCGGCGAGTTCGTTTTCGGTCAGGTCCGGTCCATGGCAGACCCACACATCCATGTCGCTCTGGTCGGCCTGGGCCAGGGTGCCGAGGCTGCCCATCAGGAACAATCCGTGAATCGGCCTCGGCGGGTTGCTGCCGTGGCGCGGCTTGTAGGAAAACGAGCGGGTCAGGCGCTGGGCTTCAGCGAGGACATTGGCATCCGGCTCGAAATTCGACAGCCCGGCCGGCGTACTGCCGGAAACGTAACCGGGCAACAGCGGATGGTTAACGTGGAAAAACAGCGGCAGCAAGGTCAGGACCCCTTGCTGGCGGGTCGACAACCCTTCCATGGCGCGAGCCATGCGTCCTTCGTTGAGTTTCAGAAACCGTGCGCGCAGCTGGCTGAGAACCTTGCGGTCGATTCCCTCGTCCAGATCGGGGCGGATTTCGTGGGTGCGCGTCATGTCAGCTCAAACCGGCTCGCAGGGCTCGGACGTGGGGCTTCGGATGAGGGGCAGTTTAGCGCCTTGAGGCGAGGACTTTTAAGCTGATTTTGTTTTTCTGGCGTCAGATTTCTATCGGCTACAGACAGAAATCAGGGGGATGTGCCCGCGGAAATCCCTGGGTCGGGGTCTCCGTGGGCGATGCGGCAGAATTCAGGCTGTTACTTCGGCGTTAAGAATGGTCAGCACGGTTTGCACATTTTGCGCGGCGTCACGACCCAGGCTGGTCAGGTAACCGCCATCAGGCTGGTCGGTCAGTTCTTTTTCAAAGAGGCGTTTGGCGGCGGCAATGTGTTTCGGGGCAGCGGTCTGATGAATTTTCAGACCTTCCTGGGAACTGTCCAGGTTGAAGAGTGCGAGGACTTCCAGTTCGGCAACCAACTCAGGGGTAAGCGACATAAGGACTCCAGACTTTCTAGGAATTGGACGACAGCGCCCCTAAGGTGAACCCGCTTGTCCGGCATGTCCAGTGCTCGCGACAGGGTTTTTTTTACTCTGTAGGAGCGAGCTTGCTCGCGAAGGTCGTCAACGATGACGCGTAAAACCAGATGCCCCGTGGCGCTCTCGGGTTTTTCGCGAGCGGGCTCGCTCCTACAGGGATGTGTGGGCTTACTGCTTTTCCGGCGGCAACTCGGGCAAGGCGCGCAGGGCAGCTTCGTACCATTCGGTGTTGAACGCGCGGTCTTCTTCGAGGATCGCGTCGATTTCTACCGCCAAAACGTGGGCCATCAAGTTGAGGATTTCTTCCCGCTCGTAACCCACCAGCGTCAGCTTGTTGAACGTCGCCTTGGCAGCCGGCGGGTTGTCGCTTTCGATCTGGTTTTCGATGGCCTGGATCAGGGTGGTTTCGGCGAACTCTTCTTCGTCGTTGTCGATATCGGTTGGCTCGCTCATGGCAGGCTCCTCAGGGAAAGGCGGCCAGTTTACCCGCATTCAGCGGCGTGATGCTGCTGGCAAGAATCCCGGCAGCGTTCTATAAACAGGCACTGCCCACCCCGCATGGCCTGGAGGCTTTGTGATGATCAAGCTTTATGGATTCTCCGTCAGTAACTACTACAACATGGTCAAACTGGCGCTGCTGGAAAAAGGCCTGCCCTTCGAAGAAGTACCGTTTTACGCTGGCACCAGCCCCGAGGCACTGGCCATCAGCCCTCGCGGAAAGGTCCCGGTGCTGCAGGTAGAGCAGGGCTTCATCAATGAAACCAGCGTGATCCTCGAATACATCGAGCAAAGCCAGAAAGGCACGCCGCTGCTGCCGAGCGATCCGTTCGAGCGCGCGCAGGTGCTGGCACTGGCCAAGGAAATCGAGCTGTACATCGAATTGCCAGGCCGGGCCTGCTATCCCGAAGCCTTTTTCGGCATGACCCTGCCGGATGCGATCAAGGAAAAAACCAAAGCCGAATTGTTGCTGGGGATGGCTGCGCTGGGCCGGCATGCCAAATTCAGCCCTTACGTGGCTGGCGACAGCTTGAGCGTGGCGGATCTGTATTTCCTGTTCAGCGTGCCGCTGGCGTGTGGGGTCGCCAAGAAGTTGTTTGGCATCGATCTGTTGGCCGAGATGCCAAAGGCCAAGGCGCTGCTGGAGTTTTTGGGGGGGAATCCGAATGTGCAGCGTGTGGCGGCGGACCGGGAGGCCGCGATGCCGGCGTTCATGGCGATGATTGCTGCCAAAAAGTAGTTCTGTGGCGTTCTGAAGTCAGTCATCGCGGGCAAGCCCGCTCCCACAGGTTTCTTTGTTTGCCATGGATTTTTGGCAAGTACTGGATCCTTGTAGGAGCGGGCTTGCCCGCGAAGCTTTTAGCGGCTGGCGAGGAGCGCCTGACCGCGAGCCACTGCAGCCTTCACCTGCGCCGGCGCGGTGCCGCCGATGTGGTTACGGGCATTGACCGAGCCTTCCAGGGTCAGCACGGCGAACACGTCCTGGTCGATCTGGTCGCTGAACTTGCGCAGTTCTTCCAGGCTCATTTCCGCCAGGTCCTTGCCGCTGTCCACGCCGTACTTCACGGCATGACCAACGATTTCGTGGCAGTCACGGAATGGCAGGCCGCGACGCACCAGGTAGTCGGCCAGGTCGGTGGCGGTGGAGAAGCCGCGCAGGGCCGCTTCGCGCATCATCGCGTGCTTGGGCTTGATCGCCGGGACCATGTCGGCAAAGGCCCGCAGCGAGTCGCGCAGGGTGTCGGCGGCGTCGAACAGCGGTTCCTTGTCTTCCTGGTTGTCCTTGTTGTAGGCCAGAGGCTGGCCTTTCATCAGGGTCAGCAGGCCCATCAGCGCGCCGAACACGCGACCGGTCTTGCCACGCACGAGCTCCGGCACGTCCGGGTTTTTCTTTTGCGGCATGATCGAGCTGCCGGTGCAGAAACGGTCGGGCAGATCGATGAACTGGAACTGCGCGCTGGTCCACAGCACCAGCTCTTCGGAGAAACGCGACAGGTGCATCATCGCGATACTGGCCGCCGAGCAGAATTCGATGGCGAAATCACGATCGGAGACGTTGTCCAGCGAATTGCCGCCAACCGCGTCGAAACCCAGGAGTTGGGCGGTGTATTCGCGATCGATCGGGTAGGTGGTGCCGGCCAGCGCCGCGCTGCCCAGTGGCATGCGGTTGGTGCGCTTGCGGCAGTCGACCAGGCGTTCGTAGTCGCGGCTGAGCATTTCGAACCAGGCCAGCATGTGGTGCCCGAACGTCACCGGTTGTGCGGTCTGCAGGTGGGTGAACCCCGGCATGATGCTGGCGGCTTCGCGCTCGGCCTGCTCCAGCAGGCCTTTTTGCAGGCGGGTGATTTCAGCCAGGATCAGGTCGATCTCGTCACGCAGCCACAGACGGATGTCGGTGGCGACCTGATCGTTACGGCTGCGGCCGGTGTGCAGTTTTTTACCGGTCACGCCGATGCGGTCGGTCAGGCGCGCCTCGATGTTCATGTGGACGTCTTCGAGGTCGATGCGCCAGTCGAACTGACCGGCCTCGATTTCACCCTGGATGGTGTTCAGGCCATCGATGATGCTGTCGCGCTCGGCATCGGTCAGCACACCGACCTTGGCCAGCATGGTGGCGTGGGCGATCGAGCCCATGATGTCGTGGCGATACAGGCGCTGGTCGAAGGTGACGGAGGCGGTGAAGCGGGCGACGAAGGCGTCGACGGGTTCACTGAAGCGGCCGCCCCAGGACTGATTGGTCTTGTCAGTGCTCATGAATTCGCTCGTATCGGCTTGAAGTAAGAAGGCGTGGAACGCTGGCGCGGATAATAACAGGGTTGCCAATCCTGTCGCTGACACTGGTCGATACGTTTTTTTGGGGAGAGAAGGACCGGTCCGGGGCAAGAGCCGCGCATTTTTGCCGAACGATATTTTCCAATTGAGCAATATCGTCCCGGCAACCGTCTACAGTTGGACAGTAGGATCAGCGCATTTTCTCGGTGCAGCCGCTGACTATAAGAAGAGTGGGGTGTTCATATTGCGTATCAGCAAACCCTGTGGCGATGCATCGCCAACGCGGGCCTGGGCCGCCAATCGCCCGGTAGATGAAAATTTAGCCGCCGGACCAGCGGCACTTTTTGACGCTCGCGCTAGTCTTAGCGTGGATCGCGGTGACGGACGTCACTTCACCTGTCTACGCTATCCTTGTGCGAGACTCACGCAGGAATCCAGCGCAATATGAATGTCCTGATCGTTGATGACGAACCCTTGGCCCGCGAGCGCCTGAGCCGAATGGTTGGCGAACTCGAGGGGTACAGTGTCCTGGAGCCTAGTGCCACGAATGGCGAAGAGGCGTTGGCACTGATCGACAGCCACAAGCCGGATATCGTGCTGCTCGATATCCGCATGCCCGGCCTGGATGGCCTGCAAGTGGCTGCTCGGTTGTGTGAACGCGAAACTCCCCCCGCCGTGGTGTTCTGCGCCGGGCCCGATGAATTTGCCGTGGAAGCCTTACAGGCCAGCGCCGTAGGCTATCTGGTGAAACCTGTGAGAACTGAACAATTACATGACGCATTAAAGAGAGCCGAGCGCCCCAATCGTGCCCAGCTCTCCGCCCTGACCCGCCCTGCTGCCGAAAGCGGCAACGGCCCGCGCAGCCATATCAGCGCCCGAACCCGTAAAGGGATCGAGCTGATTCCGCTGGATCAGGTGGTGTATTTCATTGCCGACCACAAATACGTGACCTTGCGCCACGAAAGCGGCGAAGTGTTGCTCGATGAGCCGCTCAAGGCCCTCGAAGATGAATTCGGTGACCGTTTCGTGCGTATCCATCGCAATGCACTTGTCGCCCGTGAGCGTATCGAGCGATTGCAACGCACACCCCTGGGGCATTTTCAGCTGTTCCTCAAAGGCCTCAACGGTGATGCGCTGATCGTCAGCCGTCGTCATGTGGCTGGGGTACGCAAAATGATGCAACAGCTTTAAAAAGCTGTTCGCAGGCCAATTTCACACCCGATTGCCGGACATCCGGGGCCAGGGAGGCCGAGTAGTATCTGATACAAGTCAAAGTGGATTTGGCTGAGCTGTTATTATCCGTCATATCTATTCAGTACGGATTGATCCATGTCCTCTCGCCAGATCCGCATCGCCACCCGCAAAAGCGCTCTCGCCCTGTGGCAGGCCGAATACGTCAAGGCCCGTCTTGAAGCAGCCCATCCGGGCCTGCTGGTGACCCTCGTCCCCATGGTCAGCCGTGGTGACAAGCTGCTTGACTCTCCGCTGTCGAAAATCGGCGGCAAGGGCCTGTTCGTCAAGGAACTCGAAACCGCGCTGCTGGAAAATGAAGCCGACATCGCCGTGCACTCCATGAAGGACGTGCCGATGGACTTCCCCGAAGGCCTCGGTCTGTTCTGTATCTGCGAGCGGGAAGACCCGCGCGATGCCTTCGTTTCCAACACTTACACCAACCTGGATGAGTTGCCACAGGGCAGCATCGTCGGTACCTCCAGCCTGCGCCGCCAGGCTCAATTGCTGACCCGTCGCCCGGATCTGGAAATCCGCTTCCTGCGCGGCAACGTCAACACCCGCCTGGCCAAGCTCGATGCCGGCGAATACGACGCCATCATCCTCGCCGCTGCCGGCCTGATCCGCCTGGGATTCGAAGACCGCATCACCTCGGCCATCAGCGTCGACGACAGCCTTCCGGCCGGTGGCCAGGGCGCGGTGGGTATCGAATGCCGCAGCGCCGACAGTGAAATCCATGCGTTGCTGACACCCCTGCATCACCAGGACACCGCCACCCGCGTGACCGCCGAACGAGCCCTCAACAAGCACCTCAATGGCGGCTGCCAGGTGCCGATTGCCTGCTACGCCGTGCTGGAGGGTGACCAGGTCTGGTTGCGCGGACTGGTGGGCGATCCAGGCGGTGGCCTGCTGCTCAGCGCACAAGCCCGCGCCCCTCGCGGCGATGCCGAGGCACTGGGTGTACGAGTCGCCGAAGACCTGCTCAGCCAGGGTGCCGACGCCATCCTCAAAGCGGTCTATGGCGAGGCTGGTCACGAGTGATCGGCTGGCGCCTGCTGCTGACGCGTCCCGCCGAAGAAGCGGCGGCGCTGAGCAGTTTTTTGGCCGAGCAGGGGATATTCAGTAACAGTCTGCCGCTTTTGGACATCATGCCCATTGAGGCCACTGACACAATGCGCCAGGTGATTCTGGCGCTGGATCAGTTCTGCGCCGTCATCGTGGTCAGCAAGCCGGCCGCCCGGATCGGCGTCGAACTGCTCGAGCGGTATTGGCCAACACCGCCCGGTGTGAAGTGGTTCAGCGTCGGCGCGGCGACCGCGCAGATCCTCGGGGATCACGGGCTGGACGTGAGCTTCCCGGCAGAAGGCGATGACAGTGAAGCCTTGCTCGAACTTTCCCGACTGCGCGAGGCTATCGCACAACCCGATGCACGAGTGCTGATCCTGCGCGGGGAGGGCGGGCGCGAGTTGCTGGCTGAGCGTTTGCGTGAGCTTGGTGCTAGTGTCGAGTATCTGGAGCTGTACCGCCGGGGATTGCCGATTTACCCGCCGACACTGCTGCCGCAACGGATCCAGGCGGAACGCCTGAACGGGCTGGTGGTCAGCAGTGGACAAGGTTTTGAGCACCTGCATCAACTGGCCGGCGATGCCTGGCCGCAGTTGGCGCGGTTGCCGTTGTTTGTACCGAGCCCCAGGGTTGCCGAGCTGGCGCGTGCCGCCGGGGCCAAAACAGTTGTGGATTGTCGTGGCGCCAGTGCCGCGGCCTTGCTGACGGCGTTACGGGAGCATCCCGTACCCGTTTTCTAATGCAAAGGATGGATACGTGAGCGAAACAGCCTTGCCTAAAGATGACTCGCGACCGGTGCTTGATGCACCTGTTGATGCACCTGTTGATGAAATGTCGCCGCCGACACCTGCTGCCGAGCAGCGTCGAGGCAATGGTCTGGCAATCATCGCGCTGCTGTTGGGCGCGGCCGGTGTAGCGGTGGGCGGTTGGGGTGTCTGGCAGGTGCGTCACCTGCAGGCCAATAATCAGCAGCAACTGAGCCAGGTGCAGGCGCTGAATGACCAGGCGCAAAACCTCAAGCTCAATGAGGAGCGCCTGAGCGCACGCCTGGCGCAATTGCCTCCAGCCGATGAACTGGAAGCACGCAGTCGTCTGGTGATTCAGCTGCAAGGTGATCAGCAGCGGTTGAACCAGCGGCTGGAAACCGTTCTCGGTGCCAGCCGCAAAGACTGGCGTCTGGCCGAGGCCGAGCACCTGCTGCGTCTGGCCAGCCTGCGACTGTCCGCCTTGCAGGACATCAGCAGTGCCCAGGCACTGGTCCAGGGTGCCGACGAGATACTGCGTGAGCAAAACGATCCGGGCTCCTTTGCCGCTCGCGAGCAGGTAGCCAAAACCCTGATCGCCTTGCGCAGCACCGAACAACCGGATCGCACCGGGCTGTTTCTGCGTCTGGGCGCGCTGCGCGATCAAGTGGCCAGCCTCACCGAGCTGGCACCGGAGTACAAGGACCGTGGCGATTCGCTGCTGGGCCTGACTGCCGATGGCGACGGTGCCAGTCGCTGGGCGCAATGGTGGGATCATATTTCGCGCTACATCCGCATCGACTTCAATGCCGACAAGAACGTTCGCCCATTGCTGGCAGGCCAGAGTCTGAGCCAGGTACGCCTGGCCCTGAGCCTGGCGCTGGAGCAGGCACAGTGGGCCGCACTCAATGGCCAGCCGGCGGTTTACTCCCAAGTGCTGGACGAGGCGCGGGACATCCTCAAGGGCAACTTCAATCCGGACAACGCACAAAGCAAAGTCATGCTTGAACAGGTGGCCGAGTTGAGCGTGCAACCTGTCACCGTCGTCACGCCGGATATGACCGGCACCCTGAGCGCGGTGCAGGGGTACCTGGAGCGGCGCAACGTCAACGCCGAGGATTCGGTCAAGCCACTGGCCAAGCCTGCCGCGAGCGCCGCGCCGGAGGCCACGCCATGAGACGCCTCTATGTGATCGTGTTCCTCGTGATCGCCGCTGCCGCTGCGCTGGGGCTGGCGATTGCCGAGCATTCCGGCTACGTGCTGATTGCCTACAAGACCTTCCGTTATGAGTCGAGCCTGTGGGCTACTTTGGCGCTGGTGGCTGTGCTCTGGCTGGTGATCTGGGGCATCAGGTCGCTGGTCGAACTGGTGATGGCTTCCAGTGGCGTGGTCAATCCGTGGTCACGGCGTAACCGCAGCCGTCGAGTGCAGGTGGCGATCGAGCACGGTCAGCTGGACCTGGCCGAGGGTCGCTGGGCCAGCGCGCAACGTCACTTGCATCGGGCTGCCGAAGCCGAGCGTCAGCCGCTGCTTTACTACCTCGGCGCTGCTCGTGCCGCGAACGAACTCGGCAATCACGAAGAAAGCGACAACCTGCTGGAGCGCGCCCTCGAGCGTCAGCCCCAGGCCGAGTTGGCGATCGCCTTGAGCCACGCCCAGTTACAGACCGATCGCGGTGATACCGCAGGCGCCCTGGCCACCCTGCAAGCCATGCGTGAACGCCATCCTCATAACGCACAGACCCTGCGTCAATTGCAGCGCCTGCTTCAGCAGCGTGGTGACTGGTCGGCAGTGATTCGCCTGCTGCCGGAGCTGCGTAAGGACAAAATCCTGCCGGCGGCGGAGCTCGCCGAGCTGGAGCGTCGGGCCTGGGGGGCGAACCTGTCCCTGGCGGCGCAACGGGAAGAAGACGGAACAGTGGGGAAGCAATCGCTGGAGCGTGCCTGGCAGCAACTGACTTCGGCACAGCGTCAGGAGCCGCAACTGGTGCTGGCGTATGCCGAGCAGTTGCGGCAACTGGGGGCTCAGGTCGAGGCCGAAGAAGTGCTGCGCACCGCGCTCAAGCGCAGCTACGACAGTCATCTGGCACGTCTCTACGGACTGGTTCGCGGAAATGATCCGGCCCGCCAGTTGCAGGCCGCCGAAGGCTGGCTCAAGGACCACCCGGCCGATCCGGGCCTGCTGCTGACACTGGGTCGTCTATGCCTGCAAAACAGTTTGTGGGGCAAGGCCCGGGACTATCTGGAAAGCAGCCTGCGTGTACAGCGCAATCCGGAAGCCTGTGCCGAGCTGGCACGCTTGCTGGCGCAAATGGGCGATGCGGAGCGCAGCAACCAGCTGTTTCAGGAAGGCCTGGGGTTGTTGGATGAGCGCTTGCTCGCGGCCCCTCTGCCAACGCCAGTCGGCGCTTGACCCACTCGCAGGCACCGGGCTCCGGCGCCTGCGCGATGACCTGCGACGAGGGGGCAATCACCCTCGCCGCAGTGCGATGATTAGTTGAAATTCAGTCGCGAAATTTCATCGCAGACAAAGTCCTACAGAGGACTACATTTTATCCTCTCGCCTGCGTCGGGATTTCCCTACACCTGCGCTGAAGTCTCTGTGGGCACTTGCCTTGAAAGGCTGTCGCGCTTTCCTCTACCGTAATGGTCTGTCACTACTTTTACGGAAAAGCCATGTCTTTGGCCTGCTCACGCTCCTTGTTTTTCATGGCTTTCATTGCGGGTGCCCTGGCGATGGGTGTTTCCTACTACCTGGAATATGCAGTCGGCCTGCGGCCTTGTGGCTTGTGTCTTGTGCAGCGGTTTTGCCTGGCGCTCCTTACCGGCGTCTGCCTGATGGCTTCGGTCCATGGCCCCGGTCGCATCGGAAACGTTCTCTATTGGCTGTTCAGTCTTTGTTGCAGCCTGGCCGGCACTGTAACTGCATGGCGACAGGTCCTGCTGCAAAGCCTTCCTGCGGAACAGGTAGCGGCGTGCTCGACTCATCTGGCGGACCTGTTGGCCAACTCTCCGTGGCTTTCGGTCGTACAGCAAATGTTCAAGGGCGCTGCCGATTGTGTGGAAATTTCCTGGACGCTGTTCGATCTGAGTCTCACCGAGTGGAGCCTGCTGCTCTTCGTCGCGATGATGATTCTGGCCGTTTACCAGTCGCTGCGACTGGTCTGGACCGGCTATCAGCGACCACTCAGCGGCGAGTCGTCGCACCGGGCCTTTGCGGGTGATTAAACACTTGTATGAACTTTATCGCCTGCGTACCTTGAAGCCAGTGTCGTGCGGGCATAATCTGGCCCGCACGTGTCATTGGAATTATGTTGCTCGATGACGCTCTGCCTGACCGCCCACCGACGTTACAAGAGGCGAGCGGGCATAGAGCAGCTGACCCACAAGGGAAGAGAGATCACCATGCTCGAAAGTTGTCAGAATGCTCAGGAACGCTGGGGCGGAGTGCACCTGCTGATCGATCGCTGGTTGCAGGAACGACACGAACTGATCGGGGCCTATGACGCTCTCGGCGCAAAGCCTGAGGCGCTGGGTGAGCACCGCAAGCCCTTGCAGGAATTCTGCGGCGTGCTGGTCGATTATGTATCGGCCGGGCACTTCGAGATCTACGAGCAGCTGACGGGGGAGGCCAAGGCCTTCAACGACAAGCGTGGCCTGGAGCTCGCCGAGACCATCTACCCGCGGATCGACGTCATCACCGAAAAGCTGCTCGCCTTCAATGACCTGTGTGACGCAGGTAAGTGTGTCGCCGAAGAGTTCAAGACACTCGGCGGACTGTTGCATGAGCGCTTTGAGCTGGAAGACTGCCTGATCGAAGTGCTGCACACCGCCCACAAGGAAGCCGATTCGGTTCAGGCCTGAAGCGCTTCCTGCAAGATCCCGAAACGGCGTGCCAAGGCACGCCGTTTTTCGTTTGCATCGTCAGCTGGTGGCACCGCGCAGTTCGACTTCGAACACCAGTGGTGTGAATGGTGCGATCACGTCACCGGCACCGTCGGCGCCATAGGCCTGAGCCGATGGAATCACCAGTCGCCATTTCGCCCCGACCGGCATGTTTTGCAGTGCACTGCGCCATCCGGCGATCACGCTGTCGAGACTGAACCACTGTGGCTGACTGTTCTGATCGAACACAGTGCCGTCGGGCAATCGACCGATATACAGCACCTGCACCTTGCCGTTCGGTCCGGCCTTGGCGCCGGTACCTGGCGTCAACTCGGTCAGCAACACGCCATCAGCCAGTTCGCGCACGCCGGGCCTGGCTTTTTCTGTGGTGAGAAAACGCTGTTCTTTTTCCAGTGCCATTTCGCTTTGCGGCTCGTCGGACTGCATGGCGATGCGGGCTTCATGCTCGGTCAGTATCTGTTGGATCTGCTCGTCCTTCAGCGCCAGCGGTTTGCCCTGATAGGCCTGCTGCAATCCTTCGACCAATGCCTGGAGTTGCAGGTCGGGAACCTCCTGGCGCAAGCGTTCGCCAAGGCTTGCACCCAGGCTGTAAGCGAGATCGTGGGCTTCATTTTCCTGCGTTGTTTCGCCGGCCTGGGCCACCGAAAAAAGCACGCACAGCGATAAAAAAAGGTAGCGCGACATGAGCACTCTCCGACCTGAATTGCGGGGGATTATGCCAGCGAGAATGCGCGCAACGGTGAACTGCTTTTGCGCCGAGGCAGAAGTTTTTCAATCCTTTGCAACACAGCGCTTTCGATAGTGTCAACATGCCCTAGCGGCGGTTGCAGCAGAGGTCTAGTATGAGCCGCACTCACTTCAGCCAGGAGGTAAACCATGTCGGCCACCAAGAAGCCAGTAAACACTCCGTTGCACTTGCTCCAACAACTCTCGAGCAGCCTGCTCGAGCATCTGGAAACCGCTTGTTCCGAAGCCTTGGCTGATGCTGAAAAACTGCTCGCCAAGCTGGAAAAGCAGCGCGGAAAAGCGCAAGAAAAACTGCACAAATCCCGCACCAAATTGCAGGACGCTGCGGCGGCCGGAAAAGCCAAGGCACAAGCCAAGGCCAAGGGCGCAGTGGCCGATCTTGAGGAGCTGCTCGATGCCCTCAAGGATCGTCAATCGGAAACCCGCGGCTACATTCTGCAACTCAAGCGCGATGCTCAGGAAAGCCTGAAACTGGCCCAGGGCGTCGGTCGTGTACAAGAGGCTGTCGGCAAGGTGTTGTCCTTGCGTGCGGCCAAGCCTGCTGCGGCACCTGCGAAGAAAGCCGCTGCCAAACCGGCTGCTGCAAAAGCACCGGCCAAACCTGCCGCAAAACCTGCAGCTGCCAAGCCAGCAGCTAAAACTGCCGCAGCCAAACCTGCAGCCAAACCGGCTGCGAGAAAACCGGCTGCTGCCAGCGCTGCAAAACCTGCGGCTAAAACCACGGCTGCCAAACCAGCCGCCGCACGACCTACCGCTGCAAGAGCCGCTGCTGCCAAACCAGCCGTGGCTAAAACCGCCGCCGCGAAACCGGCTGCAAAACCAGCCGCTAAACCCGCAGCAAAACCAGCAGCCAAAACTGCAGCAGCGAAACCTGCTGCGAAGCCGGCCGCCAAATCTGTCGCGGCTAAACCCGCTGCAAAACCTGCTGCGAAAACTGCGGCCAAACCCGCTGTAAAAGCAGCGGCCAAACCCGCTGTAAAAGCAGCGGCCAAGCCGGCCGCTAAACCAGCTGCTAAACCGGCAGCCAAACCTGCTGCGGCTAAACCTGCCGCTGCTGCCAAGCCGGCCACCGCCAAACCCGCTGCCAAGCCAGCGGCGGCGAAGCCAGCTGCAAAACCAGCAGTGAAACCTGTTGCCGCCAAGCCGGCCGCCGCGCCAGTTGCCAAGCCAGCCAACCCGGCTCCGGTAGCAACGTCTGCTTTAGCAGCAGCCACCTCGACAGCCACGCCAGCGCCAACGCCGGCCGCTGCATCGATCGCAGCAACCACCCCAACCAGCGCTTCCTAAGTGCCGGTTACCGCGACGCGCAGCTGATGCAGCGCGTCGCGGTCCAGGTGGGCGGCGCCTGCCGTCACACCATTGAGCCAGGCCGATAGATCGGTCGCCTCACCTTGCGGCCAACTCAACGCCGTTCGTTCCAGTCGTACCAACAGATGTCGCTCGGCTTCCAGTTCGAGTGCCTTCACTTGCTCGCGCAAAGCATTCAGTTCGCCGTCGTCGGCGGCAACGACCTTCCAATTCACCCGCAAGGCTCGCAGCGGTCGCACCACGTCTGCGTCCCATGGCTCGGCCACGCTACGCAGTTGCTGCAATCGGTGTTCGTTAAAGGCGACGCCACGTTCTCCCAGCCACAGTCCGCAGAGTAGCAAGCACACATTGATGCCCGCCGACTGCAATTGCAGGCATGCGGGTTCAACGCCGGGCTGGGCATAAGTACTTAGGGAAAAGCTCCACAGGTCAGAGGACATAGTGCTACTCGCGCCAGTTGCGAGCGAAGCTGGTAGACTCCGCCGCCATTATGATTCGACTTCAGAACCTGACTTTACAGCGTGGCCCGCAACGTCTGCTAGAAGACGCCGAGCTGACCCTGCACGCCGGCCAGAAAGCCGGCCTCATCGGTGCCAACGGCGCCGGCAAATCGAGCCTGTTCGCCTTGCTTCGGGGTGAGCTGCACCCGGACTCGGGTGATTGCTTCCTGCCGGCCGACTGGCGTATCGCCCACATGCGCCAGGAGGTCGACACCCTCGAACGCCTGGCGGTCGACTACGTGCTCGATGGCGACCTGCGCCTGCGCCAGGTGCAACGCGACCTGGCGGCAGCCGAAGCGGCTCATGACGGTGCCGCTCAGGCCCGACTGCACTCGGAACTCGACAGCGCCGACGGTTACACCGCCGATGCCCGGGCGCGCAAGCTGCTGGCCGGGCTTGGATTCACCAACGAGCAGATGGATCGCCAGGTCGGGGATTTCTCCGGTGGCTGGCGGATGCGCCTGAACCTGGCGCAGGCCTTGATGTGCCCATCGGACCTGCTGCTGCTCGACGAACCGACCAACCACCTGGACCTCGACGCCATCATCTGGCTCGAAGAGTGGCTCAAGAGTTATCCCGGCACCTTGATGCTGATTTCCCACGACCGGGACTTCCTCGATGCCGTGGTCGACCACGTGGCCCACGTCGATCAGCGCAAGATCACCCTGTACCGCGGTGGCTACAGCGCTTTCGAGCGTGCCCGTGCCGAACGCCTGGCCCAGCAACAGCAGGCGTACGAGAAGCAGCAGGTGCAACGTGCGCACATGGAAAGCTACATCGCCCGCTTCAAGGCCCAGGCAACCAAGGCCCGCCAGGCCCAGAGCCGGATCAAGGCACTGGAGCGGATGGAAGAGCTGACCGCTGCCCACGTCGATTCGCCATTCGACTTTGTCTTCCGTGAATCGCAGAAGATTTCCAGCCCGCTGATCGACCTGTCCGATGCCCGCCTGGGTTACGGCGACAAGGCCGTGCTGGAGAAGGTCAAGCTGCAACTGACCCCGGGTGCGCGAATCGGTCTGCTCGGCCCGAATGGCGCCGGTAAATCGACCCTGATCAAGAACCTTGCCGGTGAGCTCTCGCCATTGGCCGGCCGCTTGACCCGTGGCGAGAACACCGTTGTCGGTTACTTCGCCCAGCATCAGCTGGATTCGCTGGACTCCAAGGCCAGCCCGTTGCTGCACCTGCAACGCCTGGCACCGACCGAGCGTGAGCAGGCCCTGCGCGACTTCCTCGGCGGTTTCGACTTCCGTGGTGCGCGAATCGACGAGCCGGTACTGAATTTCTCCGGTGGCGAAAAGGCGCGCCTGGCGTTGGCCTTGATCGCCTGGGACCGACCGAACCTGTTGCTGCTCGACGAACCGACCAACCACCTGGACTTGGAAATGCGTCTGGCGCTGACCATGGCCCTGCAGGAGTTCAGTGGTGCGGTATTGGTGGTCTCTCACGATCGCCACTTGCTCAAAAGCACCACCGACAATTTCTATCTGGTGGCGGACGGCAAGGTCGAGGAATTCGACGGCGACCTGGAGGACTACACCCGCTGGCTGGTGGAGTATCGCCAGCGCAACGCCCCGGTCAGCAACACGCCGGTCAACCCGGACAAGACCGACAAGAAAGCCCAGCGTCAGGCCGCTGCTGCGTTGCGTCAGCAACTGGCGCCGCACAAACGCGAAGCTGACAAGCTTGAAGCCGAACTCGGCAAGCTCCACGAAAAGCTGGCGAAGATCGACGCCAGCCTCGGCGACAGCGACATCTACGAGCCGGCGCGCAAGAACGAATTGCGGGATCTGCTGGCCGAACAGGCCAAGCTGAAGGTGCGTGAGGCGGAGCTGGAAGAAGCCTGGATGGAAGCCCTGGAGTTGCTGGAAAACATGCAGGCGGAGCTGGAGGAGCTGTCCTGATGGACGCCTTCAAGCTGCCGCTGCCGGCGGTGTGGGTCGAGCCGATCTGGCTCGGCGTGCAAATCCTGCTGATCCTGCTGGCCGGATACATCGCCCAGCGTTTCGTCGCCAAATGCCTGACCCGTCTCGGCGAGCGCTATCCGTTTCCGCCGCAGTTGCTGATGCCGCTGCGCGGTGGCCTGCGCTGGCTCATCATGGGCAGTGCATTGATTTTCGTGCTGGAGCGCCTCGGTGTTTCGGCCACGGTGCTCTGGACCGCGTTGTCCGGATTCGTCGCAGTCGCGGCGGTGGCGTTTTTCGCCATGTGGAGCGTGCTCTCGAACCTGCTGTGCGCGATCCTGATCTTTACCGTCGGCCCGTTTCGCATAGGTGACGTGGTCGAGTTGGTGGACACCACCGACAAGCCCGGCGTCAAAGGCCGGGTAGTGGCGATCAATCTTCTTTACACCACGCTGATCGAGGCCGAAGAACTCGGCACTGGCAGCGCCATGGTGCAGGTGCCCAACAGTTTGTTCTTCCAGCGTTCGGTACGGCGCTGGCGCGGGACGGATGTGTTTCCTTCCAGCGGGTTTGAAAAGTAAGTTTTTTGTCGCCTGACATATCGCCATCGCGAGCAAGCTCGCTCCCACAGTCGATCTTCAGTGAGCACAAATCTTGTGAGCACCAGAGACTTCTCTGTGGGAGCGAGCTTGCTCGCGATGGGGGCCTCAAGTCAGCAGTCGTCATGTCCTACAAAAAATCGGTAGTCATCCAATCAAAGCCGCATTAGCTTAGACATCTGTCACGAGTCTGAGTCGAGGTGTGCAATGGAGCTTCAAACATGGCTGGCGTTTTTTGCCGCCTGCTGGGTGATCAGCTTGTCCCCCGGTGCCGGCGCCATTGCGTCGATGTCCAGCGGCTTGCAATACGGTTTCTGGCGCGGCTACTGGAACGCCCTGGGCCTGCAACTGGGCCTGGCTTTGCAGATCGCCATCGTCGGCGCCGGTGTCGGCGCCATTCTCACGGCGTCGGCCACGGCCTTCTACGCCATCAAATGGTTTGGCGTGGCGTATCTGGTTTACCTCGCGATCAAGCAATGGCGTGCGCTGCCCAGCGATATGAGCGATGACGCGGCGCTGCGCCAGATCGGCAAGCCGATGGCCTTGGTGTTCCGTGGTTTTCTGGTGAACATCAGCAACCCCAAGGCGCTGGTGTTCATGCTGGCGGTGTTGCCGCAGTTCATCGACCCCCATGCGCCACTGCTGATTCAGTATCTGATAATCGGTGTGACCATGGTTTGCGTCGACCTGATCGTCATGGCCGGCTACACCGGTCTGGCGTCCAAAGTGCTGCGTCTGTTGCGCACACCGAAACAGCAAAAGCGCATGAACCGGACCTTTGCCGGGCTGTTCATTGGGGCGGCGGCGTTCATGGCGACGTTGCGCAAAGCTGCTGTGTAAATCGGCGATATACAAAAAAGGCGACCCTGGAGGTCGCCTTTTTTGTTTGGAGGAGCCGCTCTCGAAACTGATGCAATTACGAAGAGATATCAACAAAGCTTGAGCGAAACCCGTCTGGCGTTAACAATATGTAACTTCGTATTTCCAATTGAGATTCATTCATGATTGCCCCCTCCCGTTTCCTGGCCTGGCTGTTGCTGCCGCTGTTGGCTGCGTGCAGTTTTCAGCTACTGGCCGCTCCCGCCGAAGGTGCGCCGCAGGCGCTGCACTTGCTCGATTACATCGGCGCGGATTACCCGGACACGGTGCAGGCGGGCAGCATCACGGACCAGGCCGGATTTCGCGCGCAGCAAGACTCGGTCAAGACGCTGGGAAATCTGATTGCAGCCATGCCGGCCAAGCCGGAAAAAGCCGCTCTGGAGCAAAGCCTGGCCGCGCTGGGAAATTCCATTGACGCCCATCAGGACGGTGCCGACGTCGCGCGCCAGGCCCGGCAACTGGGTGCGAAGCTGGCCGTGGCCTATGAAGTCAGCCAGGCCCCGGTCATTACGCCGGACCCGGTGCGTGGTGCGCCGCTGTACGCTCAGCATTGCTCGGTCTGCCATGGCGATACAGGGGCCGGCGACGGCCCGGCAGGTGTCGGCATGACGCCGCCGCCATCCAATCTGCGTGATACCACACGACTGGATCGACTGAGCCTCTACGCGGTCTACAGCACCCTGGGCCTGGGGGTCGAAGGGACTGACATGCCGGCCTTTGCCGATCAACTGGATGATCGTCAGCGTTGGGACCTGGCCACCTATATCGCCAGCTTCAGTGTCGACCCGGCGACGGCCAAGGCTGAAAAGACCTACAACATCGCCGACCTCGCTCGTCAGACCCCGGCCGAAGTACAGGCTGTCGAAGGCCTGCAAGCCGCCGCGACCTTCCGTGCCCAGCGAGCGCAACCGCCGCAGGTCAAGCGTGGTCCGGCGCAACTGCTCGACTACACCGCGGCCACTTTGGACAAGAGCATCGCGGCGTATCGTGCCGGTGAGCATGATCAGGCTTATGACTTATCGGTAGCGGCGTATCTGGAAGGCTTCGAGCTGGTTGAGAGCTCGCTGGATAACATTGACGCCAACGTGCGTAAAGACACTGAAAAATCCCTGATGGCCTACCGTCAGTCGTTGCAGGACGGCTTGCCGGTGAGCGAGGTCGAGCAGCGCCTGGACGTGGCCAAGGACAAGTTGAAGGCATCGGCCGGCCTGTTGGGCAACGAGGGTTTGAGCTGGTCGCTGAGTTACATTTCCGGCCTGCTGATTCTGCTGCGCGAAGGTCTGGAAGCGATTCTGGTGCTGGCGGCGATCCTTGCTTTCCTGCGTAACACGGATCAACAGGCGGCGGTGCGCAGCGTTAACGTCGGCTGGGGCCTGGCGTTTGTGGCAGGGCTGGGCACCTGGGCGCTGGCAGCCTATGTGATTGATGTCAGCGGTTCACAACGCGAATTGCTGGAAGGTGCGACGGCGCTGTTTGCCAGCGTCATGGTGCTGTGGCTGGGCGTGTGGATGCATGACCGTCGTCACGCCGCGGCCTGGCAGGATTACATCAAGACCAGCCTGGTGGGCGGTGGCGGGCGCTTCGGTTTTGCGACCCTGGCGTTTTTCTCGGTGTATCGCGAACTGTTCGAAGTGATCCTGTTCTACGAAACCCTGTGGTTGCAGGCAGGTCCCGCGGGGCACAACGCGGTGCTGGCCGGTGGTGCCACGGCGGTGGTGCTGCTGGTCGGCCTGGCCTGGGTGATTTTGCGCGGTTCGGCGAAGTTGCCGCTGGCGTTGTTCTTCAGCATCAACGCCGGTCTTTTGTGCGCCTTGTCGGTGGTGTTTGCCGGGCATGGCGTGAAAGCGCTGCAGGAAGCCGGGATCTTCGGTACGCGGCCGGTACCGTTCTTTGACTTTGAATGGCTGGGGATCCATGCCGATGCCTATTCGTTGAGCGCCCAGGCTGTGGCGATCATTTCGATTGTCGTGTTGTACGGTCGTAGCCGGGTGGTTGAGAGGCAGCGGGTGCAGGTTTCTTAAACGGCATTCGCTTCGCTCACTTTCGCGGGCAAGCCACGCTCCCACAGGTTTCGCGTTAACCTGTGGGAGCGTGGCTTGCCCGCGATGCTTTTCAACAGAGGAAAATTCAATGCGTGTGTGGATCGATGCCGACGCCTGTCCTCGGGCAGTCAAGGATCTGGTGGTGAAGTTCGCTCTCAAGCGCCAGTTCGAAGTGGTGCTGGTGGCCGGGCAGCCGCAGACCAAACCAGGGCTGGCACTGGTCAAGCTGATCGTGGTGCCGAGCGGCCCGGATGCGGCCGATGACTACCTGGTGGAACACGCGGTACCTGGTGAACTGGTGATCTGCAGCGATGTGCCACTGGCCGATCGTCTGGTGAAGAAGGGCGTGGCAGCGCTCGACCCACGGGGCAAGGAGTTTGATGCGCAGAACATGGGCGAGCGGCTGGCGGTTCGCAACCTGTTCACCGATTTGCGCGAACAGGGGCAAATGGGCGGAGGGCCAGCGCCGTTTGGCGACCGTGAGAAGCAGGCGTTTGCCAATGCGCTGGACCGGATTCTCACTCGTCTGACGCGCAAACTGTAGGAGCGAGCTTGCTCGCGATGGTCGTCAACGATGACGAGTGCTGACTGGATGAACGCGGCGCTCTCACATCCATCGCGAGCAAGCTCGCTCCCACAGTTTTGGAGGGTGTCAGGCGTCGTTTTCGTGGGTCAGTTCCAGTACCCGGTCTACCAGTTTGTTGATGCCTGAAGCCGCTTCACTGATCGATTGCGCCAGCATGTAAGCCGGTGTGCTCACCAGTTTGCGCGCCTTGTCCTCGACGATGTCACTGACCGCGCAATCGGTATGGGTCGCGCCCATCTTGTTCATCGCAGCTGCCGTGTCGGTGTCGTTGCCTATGGTGCAGGTGACGCCAGGGCCGTAGATCTTTGCCGCCAGGGCAGGGGAGATGCACATCAACCCCACCGGTTTGCCGGCCTCGGCAAAGGCTTCGGTCAGTGCCAGGACATCCGGTTGAACGGTGCAGGAGGCGCCTTCGATGGCGAAGCTGGACAGGTTCTTGGCCGAGCCGAAGCCGCCGGGCACGATCAGCGCATCGAACTCATCGACGTTCGCGTCTCGGATATCCTTGATGTTGCCTCGGGCAATCCGCGCCGACTCCACCAGCACGTTGCGCGATTCGGGCATTTCTTCGCCGGTCAGGTGGTTGATCACATGCAACTGCACGATGTCAGGTGCGAAACACTGCACCTGCGCCCCGCGCTGGTCCAGGCGCAGCAGGGTTATGACGCTCTCGTGGAGCTCGGCGCCGTCGTACACGCCACAACCGGAAAGGATCACTGCAACTTTTTTGCTCATGGGCTTTTCTCCAGATTCATGGCGTTAAATGTCCACTAATTTGTCCCGCGTTGCCATAGGGTTAATTCACGGCTGCACATAGCATCTGTCCTCAAGATTCCGATCAGGGCGCGTCATGGACCTCATTCTGTATGCGGTGCCGTTTTTCTTTGTGCTGATCGCCGCCGAGCTGCTGGCCGACCGTTGGCGCGGGGTGAGCAATTATCGGGTGGCGGACGCGATCAACAGCATCAGCACCGGCGTGCTGTCGACCACGACGGGTCTGTTGACCAAGGGGGTGGGGCTGGTGACCTACGCCTTTGCCCTCAAGCACTTGGCGTTGTTCGAGTTGTCGGCCGACAGCATCTGGACCTGGGTGTTTGCCTTTGTCTTCTACGATTTCTGCTACTACTGGCTGCATCGCATGGGTCACGAGCGCAACATCCTCTGGGCCGCCCATTCGGTGCATCATCAGAGCGAGGACTACAACCTGTCCACGGCCTTGCGCCAGTCCAGTACCGGCTTCCTGCTGGGCTGGATCTTCTATCTGCCGATGGCAGTGTCCGGCGTGCCGCTGCTGGTGTTCGTCAGCGTCGCGGCGCTGAACCTGCTGTACCAGTTCTGGGTGCACACGCGGCACATTCCCAAGCTTGGCTGGTTCGAATGGTTCTTTGTCACGCCGTCCAATCATCGGGCTCACCATGCACAGAACGCTCTCTACATGGATCGCAACTACGGCGGCGTGTTCATTATTTGGGACCGTCTGTTCGGCTCGTTCCAGGAAGAAGACGACAACGAGCCGGTGATCTTCGGCGTGACCACGCCACTGGCGAGCTGGAACCCCGTGTGGGCGAACGTGCAGTTCTACGCGCAGTTGTGGGCAGATGCGCGTCGTGCCGAAAGCACCTGGGACAAGCTGCGGATCTGGTTCATGCGCACCGGCTGGCGCCCGGCGGAGGTGGCTGCCAGATACCCGATGAACAAGCCGGACCTGAGCCAGTTTCGCAAATTCGAGGTGGCGCTGGACGGGCGTCAGCAGCTCTACGTCCTCCTGCAGTTCTGCGTCTATATCGCGCTGGGCAGTTACTTGATGAATCTTGAGCCGAAGCTGTCCGTCGTCGCCCTGGCGTTGGGCTGGGGAGCGGTGGCGTTCGGTCTGTTTGTGCTGGGCGTGGCTCTGGAGAATCGCCCGTGGGCGTTGAAGCTGGAGCTGGTGCGGCTGGCGTCGAATCTGCCATTGGTATGGCTGGCGCCGATGGTGGGGCTGTGGCCGGCCAGCGCCGTGGGCTGGGTCGGCCTGTTCAGTTACAGTCTGTTGAGCGGCATCGGTCTCTACTGTTGCAGAAACCGCATCACTCGGCTGGCGTAGTAGGGCCTTCGGCTTTGGTTCGTTCGGCCTTCAGGGCTTGTTCGTCGGCGTAGACCTGCTTGGCCAGGCGGGCATTCTTGAAGCGCCGACGCAGCCACAGCACGAAGCCCAGGACCAGCAGCGCACCGAGCACCCAGAGTTCATACTTCTTCACACTGCCGAGCATGCCTTCGAGCACCGCGCCGAAATGGTACGCGGCCGCCGCCAGGGCTGTGGCCCAGATCGCTGCGCCAATGCCGTTGAGCAGCAGGTAACGGCCCGGCGGATAGCCCGACAGCCCGATGGCCACCGGCATGACCGTGCGCAAACCGTAGACGAAGCGGAAGCTCAATACCCAGATGTCCGGATGCTTGCGAATGTGTTCCAGCGCCCGGTCACCCATCATTTGCCAGCGGGGTTTGCGCGCCAGCAGTTTGCGGCCGTGTTTGCGTCCCAGGAAATACCACAGTTGGTCGCCGGCATAGCTGCCGAAGAAGGCCACGACCACCACCAGGTTGATGTCCATGTATCCACGGAACGCGAGGAAGCCCGCGAGTACCAGGATGGTTTCGCCTTCGAAGAACGTGCCTAGAAAAAGGGCAAAATAGCCGAAGTCATGCAGAAATTGTTGGAGCATTGTCTGGGTGCTGGCGAAATGAACGCGCAGCCTAACCCTTCGGACACATTCAGGAAAGTGTCCAAATGTGTCTCGACGTGAACATTTCCTACAACGACAATGGAATGCGGCTACCTGTCACAGGGGTGCACACAACTGTAATACGTTCGTCATAATGGCCGCTTATAACTGTCACGCTCGCACGCCTGCGGGCTCAGGAGTCTGCCGTGAGCTTTACCCCCGCCAACCGTTTGTTCCCAGCAACCCGCCTGCGCCGCAATCGTCGTGACGACTTCTCGCGTCGTCTGGTCCGTGAAAACGTCCTGACCGTCGATGACCTGATCCTGCCGGTGTTCGTACTGGACGGTGAAAACCGTCGCGAAGCGGTGGCTTCGATGCCGGGTGTCGAACGCCTGACCATCGATTTGTTGCTGGAAGAGGCGGCCAAGTGGGTCGAACTGGGGATACCGGCGCTGGCACTGTTCCCGGTGACGCCAGCGGAACTCAAGTCCCTGGACGCCGCCGAAGCGTGGAACCCGCAAGGCATCGCCCAGCGCGCGACCCGTGCGCTGCGTGCGCAATTCCCGGAGCTGGGCGTGATCACCGACGTTGCCCTGGACCCATTCACTACCCATGGTCAGGACGGCATTCTTGATGAAGAAGGCTACGTGCAGAACGACATCACCGTCGACGCACTGGTCAGGCAAGCCCTGTCCCACGCTGAGGCCGGCGCTCAGGTCGTGGCCCCATCGGACATGATGGACGGTCGCATCCAGGCGATCCGCGAAGCTCTCGAAGTGGCCGGTCACGTCAATGTGCGGATCATGGCCTACTCGGCCAAGTACGCCAGTGCCTATTACGGCCCGTTCCGTGATGCCGTCGGTTCGGCGCTGAATCTGGGCAAGGCCAACAAGGCCTCCTATCAGATGGACCCGGCCAACAGCAACGAAGCCCTGCACGAAGTGGCGGCGGACTTGTCAGAAGGTGCAGACATGGTCATGGTCAAGCCAGGCATGCCGTACCTGGACATCCTGTGCCGGGTAAAAGAAGAATTCAAAGTGCCGACTTTTGTTTATCAAGTCAGCGGCGAATACGCCATGCACATGGCGGCGATCCAAAATGGCTGGTTGGGCGAAGGGGTTATCCTCGAGTCCCTGACCGCTTTCAAACGTGCAGGGGCTGATGGCATCCTGACGTACTTCGCCGTTCGTGCCGCTCAATTGTTACGAGAGCAAAAATAGCCCTCCCAGGAACATTCGATGAATACCGAAGTGCTCACTGAAGTTGCCGTAAAAGACGCTCAACCTGTGGTGGAGCAAGTCGACGAGACCCCGCCGGAGCTGGAGCCAGCTCCGCCCGCGGCGGTCGTCGAAACCGCCGTGACAGCGCCGGCGCCAGTGCTGGCCATTCCCGGCCTGGATGACAGCAGCCTGTACATCCACCGCGAGCTCTCGCAACTGCAGTTCAACATCCGTGTGCTGGAGCAGGCGCTGGACGAGTCCTATCCATTGCTGGAGCGGCTGAAGTTTCTGTTGATCTTCTCCAGCAACCTGGACGAGTTCTTCGAAATTCGTGTCGCCGGCCTGAAGAAGCAGATCACCTTCGCCCGTGAACAGGCCGGCGCCGATGGTCTGCAACCGCATCAGGCCCTGGCCCGCATCAGCGAACTGGTCCATGGTCACGTCGATCGCCAGTACGCGATCCTCAACGACATCCTGTTGCCGGAACTGGAAAAGCATCAGGTCCGCTTCATCCGTCGCCGTAACTGGACGGCCAAGCTCAAGACCTGGGTCCGTCGCTATTTCCGTGACGAGATCGCGCCGATCATCACCCCGATCGGCCTCGACCCGACGCACCCGTTCCCGTTGCTGGTGAACAAGAGCCTGAACTTCATCGTCGAGCTCGAAGGCATCGACGCCTTTGGCCGCGATTCCGGTCTGGCGATCATCCCGGCGCCACGCCTGTTGCCGCGCATCATCAAGGTGCCGGAAGAAGTCGGCGGCGCCGGCGACAACTATGTCTTCCTGTCGTCGATGATCCACGCCCACGCCGATGACCTGTTCCAGGGGATGAAGGTCAAGGGCTGCTACCAGTTCCGCCTGACCCGTAACGCCGACCTGGCGCTGGACTCCGAAGACGTCGAAGACCTGGCCCGTGCCTTGCGCGGCGAACTGTTCTCCCGTCGCTATGGCGATGCGGTGCGTCTGGAAGTGGCCGACACCTGCCCGAAACACCTGTCCGACTACCTGCTCAAGCAATTCAACCTGAGCGAGACGGAGTTGTATCAGGTCAACGGTCCGGTGAACCTGACGCGGCTGTTCAGCATTACCGGCCTGGACAGCCAGCGCGAGCTGCAATACCTGCCGTTCACCCCGCAGATTCCAAAACTGCTGCAGAACAGCGAGAACATTTTCAGCGTGATCAGCAAGCAGGACATCCTGTTGCTGCACCCGTTTGAGTCGTTCACTCCGGTGGTCGACCTGCTGCGCCAGGCCGCCAAGGACCCGCATGTGCTGGCTGTGCGCCAGACCCTGTACCGCTCCGGCGCGAACTCGGAAATCGTCGATGCGCTGGTGGATGCGGCGCGTAACGGCAAAGAGGTCACCGCGGTGATCGAACTGCGCGCACGGTTCGACGAAGAGTCCAACCTGCAACTGGCCAGCCGTCTGCAAGCGGCCGGTGCGGTGGTGATCTATGGTGTGGTCGGCTTCAAGACCCACGCCAAGATGATGCTGATTTTGCGGCGCGAAGCGGGTGAAATCGTGCGTTATGCGCACCTCGGTACGGGTAACTACCACGCCGGCAACGCCCGCCTGTATACCGACTACAGCCTGCTGACCTCCGACGACGCCTTGTGCGAAGACGTCGGCAAACTGTTCAGTCAGTTGATCGGCATGGGTAAGACGCTGCGCATGAAAAAACTGCTGCATGCGCCGTTCACCCTGAAAAAGGGCATGCTCGACATGATTGCCCGCGAAACCCAGTTCGCCCTCGATGGCAAGCCGGCGCACATCATTGCCAAGTTCAACTCGCTGACCGATCCGAAGATCATCCGCGCACTGTACAAGGCCAGCCAGTCGGGCGTGCGCATTGATCTGGTGGTGCGTGGCATGTGCTGCCTGCGACCGGGCATCGCCGGGGTTTCCCACAACATCCACGTGCGTTCGATCATCGGCCGCTTCCTGGAACACACCCGGGTCTTCTATTTCCTCAACGGTGGCGACGAGCAGATGTTCCTGTCCAGTGCCGACTGGATGGAGCGCAACCTCGACAAGCGCGTCGAGACTTGCTTCCCGGTGGAGGGCAAGAAGCTGATCATGCGGGTCAAGAAAGAGCTGGAGTTGTATCTGACCGATAACACCCACAGTTGGAGCCTGCAGTCGGACGGCCGTTACATCCGTAACACTCCGACCGGCAACCAGAACCCGCGCAGCGCCCAGGCGACATTGCTGGAGCGTTTGGGCAGTCCGATCCTGGCTGTTCGGTAACGACTGCAACCTGTGGGAGCGAGCTTGCTCGCGATGACGGTGTGTCAGGCAACGATGTGTTGATTGACCATCCGCCATCGCGAGCAAGCTCGCTCCCACAGGGGATAGTGGCGTTTGCAGAATCGCAGACAAAAAAGGCCTTCCGAAGAAGGCCTTTTTTCAATTTCAGCGAGCGCTCAACACGATGTCGACCCGGGTCAGCCATTGCGCTTCGATTTCGAAGTCGGCCTGGGTCAGCTGGTTTTCGTCCAGCCAGTTCTCCGGGAACACCACTTCCAGGCTATTGCCATTGGCATTCAGTTCCACCTGGGGCATTTGCTGGGTGCCACGGATGTGGTGGAACAGGATCGCAAAGCGCAGCAGTACGCACAGGCGAATCAGCTTGATGCCGTCATCGCCGAAATCGGCGAACTTGTCCTTGGGAATGTTGCGTCGGTGGCCGCGTACCAACAGCGCGAGCATCAACTGGTCTTCGCGGGAGAACCCGGCGAGGTCCGAGTGCTCGATCAGGTAGGCGCCGTGCTTGTGGTACTGGTAGTGAGCGATGTCCAGGCCCACCTCATGGACCTTGGCCGCCCAGCCGAGCAGTTCGCGCCAGACGCCGTCTTCCAGATCCCAGTCCTCGGCCACCTGATCGAACGCATGCAGCGCCTTGCGCTCGACCCGTACCGCCTGTTCCTGGTCGACGTGGTAGCGTTCCATCAGCGAAGTGAGGGTGCGTTCGCGCACGTCTTCGTGATGATGGCGGCCCAGCAGGTCATAGAGCACGCCTTCGCGTAGGGCACCTTCGCAGTGATCCATGCGTTGCAGTTCCAGGGAGTCGAAGATCGCTTCGAGGATCGCCAGGCCCGCCGGAAAGATCGCCCGGCGATCCGGCTTGATACCTTCGAAATCGATTTTTTCGACGTCGCCCAGCTTGATCAGTTTGCGCTTGAGCCAGGCCAGGCCCTCGGCGTTGACCTCCCCGGTGCCGTAGCCGCCAGCCTTCAGCGCCAGGCCGATGGCGCGGATGGTGCCCGAGGAGCCGATGGCTTCATCCCAGGTCAGGCGATGCAGGGCATGCTCGATGCTCATGATCTCCAGCCGTGCTGCCGTGTACGCCTGGGCGTAACGGGCCGGGGTGATCTTGCCGTCCTTGAAATAGCGCTGGGTGTAGCTGACGCAACCCATCTGCAGGCTTTCGCGCAGCAGCGGTTCGAAGCGCTGGCCAATGATGAACTCGGTACTGCCGCCACCGATGTCGGCCACCAGGCGCTTGCCCGGGGTGTCGGCGAGGGTGTGGGACACGCCGAGATAGATCAGGCGCGCTTCTTCACGACCGGAAATGACTTCCACCGGGTGGCCGAGAATTTCTTCGGCGCGACGGATGAATTCGGCGCGGTTGCGGGCTTCACGCAAGGCGTTGGTGCCCACGATTCGCACGGCGCCGGTGGGCATACCGCTGATCAGTTGGGCGAAGCGCTTGAGGCAATCGAGCCCGCGTTGCATCGATTCTTCGTTGAGATGGCGCTCTTCGTCGATGCCGGCGGCCAGCTGAACCTTCTCCCCGAGGCGCTCGAGAATGCGGATTTCAGCGTTCTGGGCCTTGGCCACGACCATGTGAAAACTGTTGGAGCCCAGGTCGATTGCGGCGATCAGGGACAGATTCTTGGCTTGGGATTGCGGCATGGTCTGGGGTCTCGGTCGATAACCTCGACATCGTGCCACGATCAAAGGCTGGCGCCAACGCGCAGTGTTCAAAGCCTTGATCCAGTGCATGAAAACCGGTGACCGCTTCGCGGTCAATCGCGAGCAAGCTCGCTCCCACAGGGTTCCAGGGTGTCTCTAATCCCGCGACCGACGCAGGCCCTCTGTGGGAGCGAGCTTGCTCGCGATGACGGTCTCGCTGGTGCTGAAGCTCTGTCAGCCCACAGCCTCAACCGTCCCGATGAAATTCGCCAGCTCCGCCGTCTGCGGATTCGCGAACAGAATCTTCGGATCCCCAACCTCATGCACCTTGCCCTGGTGCATGAACACCAACTTATCCCCAACCTCCCGGGCGAAGCGCATTTCGTGGGTGACCATGATCAGCGTCATGCCTTCCCTGGCCAGTTGCCGGACCACGCTCAGCACTTCGTTGACCAGTTCCGGGTCCAGTGCCGAGGTGATTTCGTCACATAGCAAAACCTTCGGCGACATCGCCAGTGCCCGGGCAATCGCTACCCGCTGTTGCTGCCCGCCCGACAGCCGATCAGGAAAGGCATCGAACTTTTCCCCCAGTCCGACCCTTTCCAGCATCTGCCGCGCCAGTTCGGCGGCCTTGGCTTTCGGCACTTTTTGCACCACTTGCGGCGCGAGCATGACGTTTTCGCCCACGGTCAGGTGCGGGAACAGATTGAACTGTTGGAACACCATGCCGACTTTCTGCCGCAGGCTGCGCAGGTCGGCGCGGGCGGCGTCGAGGTACTCGCCGTCGACTTCGATCACACCGTCGTTGATTGACTCCAGGCCGTTGAGGGTGCGCAGCAAGGTGGACTTGCCCGAGCCACTACGGCCGATGATCGCCACCACCTGGCCTTCCTCGATGCTCAGGTCGATGCCTTTGAGCACATGATGATCGCCATAGTATTTATGCAGGGCGGAAATTCTAAGCAGAGGCATGCAGTCTCCTTTCCAGGTATCGCGCACTGAGCGACAAGGGGTAGCAGAGCAGGAAGTAGCCGAGGGCGACGAGGCCGTAGACCATGAACGGTTCGAAGGTGGCGTTGGCGAGCATGCCGCCGGTCTTGGTCAGCTCGGTGAAGCCGATGATCGAGGTGACGGCGGTGCCTTTGACCACTTGCACCGAAAACCCCACTGTCGGCGCCACGGCGATGCGCAGGGCCTGGGGCAGGATCACATGGCGCAATTGTTCCAGCGGGTTCAGCGCCAGGCTCGATGAGGCTTCCCACTGACCGTTGGGAATCGAATCGACGCAACCGCGCCAGATCTCCGCCAGATAAGCACTGGTGAACAACGTCAGTGCAATCGCCGCGGCCATCCACGGCGAAATCTCGATCCCGGCCAACGCCACGCCGAAAAACACCAGGAACAGTTGCATCAATAGCGGTGTGCCCTGGAACAGTTCGATGTAAGTGCGGGCGAAACTGCGCGGCAGGGATTTTTTCGAGATGCGCATGACCATGATCAGTAAGCCAATCAGTCCGCCGCCAATGAACGCCACCAGCGACAGCGCCAGCGTCCACTGCAGGCCCGTGAGCAGGTTGCGCACGATGTCCCAGAAAGTGAAGTCGCTCATCGGCTGCTCCTTGCGATGAAGCGGTGGCCAAGCCAGTTCAGCAACTGACGGATCAGCAGCGCCATGCACAGGTACAGCAGTGTGGTCAGGGCGTAGGTTTCAAAGGCGCGGAAGTTGCGCGACTGAATGAAGTTGGCGGCGAAGCTCAGCTCCTCCGTCGCGATTTGCGAACACACCGCCGAGCCGAGCATCACGATGATGATCTGGCTGCTCAGGGCCGGCCAGACTTTGCCCAGTGCCGGCAGCAGCACCACATGGCGGAACGCTTCGAAGCGTGTCATCGCCAGTGCCGCTGCGGCTTCCAGCTGACCCCGGTGGATCGACTGGATGCCGGCGCGGATGATCTCGGTGGAATAGGCGCCGAGGTTGATGACCATCGCCAGCACCGCCGCCTGCCATTCGGAAATCTGCACGCCCAGGGACGGCAAGCCGAAGAAGATGAAAAACAACTGCACCAGAAATGGCGTGTTGCGGATCAACTCGACGTAGACCGCGAAAATCCCCGCGAAAGGCCGGATGTTCCACGCCCGCACCAGCGCCCCGACGATGCCCAGCCCCACGCCGAGCACAGCGCCGATGGCGGTCAGCTCAAGGGTGAACAACGCACCGCGCAGCAACAGATCGGTGTTGTCCACCACCGGCAGGAAATTGAACTGATAAGCCATAAAACGTCTCCAGCGCGCCGAATCAGAGATCGGCCGGCAGCGGTTCTTTCAGCCAGGTCAGGGCGTTCTTTTCCAGCGCTCCGTCGCTCTTGGCGGTCACCAGAATCTGGTTGACCTTGTCCAGCAGCGCCGACTCGTTCTTGTTCACGCCGACGTAGACCGGTGAGTCCTTGAGCTTCACTTTCAGCGCCGGCACGCGTTTCGGGCTCTTCTCGCTGATGGCGACCATCACCACGTTGCCGCTGGCGATCAGGTCGACTTGCCCGGCCAGGTACGCGGCAATGGTCGAGTTGTTGTCTTCGAAACGCTTGATGGTCACGCCTTCGGGGGCGACCTTGGTCAGCTCGATATCTTCGATGGCACCACGGGTGACGCTGATGGTCTTGCCCTTGAGATCGTCCAGGCCCTTGATGTCGGCGTCTGGCGGACCGAACACGGCGAGGTAGAACGGCGCGTAGGCGCGGGAGAAGTCGATGACTTTTTCGCGCTCCGGGTTCTTGCCGAGGCTGGAGATCACCAGGTCGACCTTGCCGGTGGTGAGGAACGGGATGCGGTTGGTGCTGTTGACCGGCGTCAGTTCGAGTTTGACCTTGAGCTGGTCGGCCAGCAGTTTCGCGGTGTCGATATCGAGGCCACGAGGTTTCATGTCCGGGCCGACCGAGCCGAATGGCGGGAAGTCCTGGGGCACGGCCACCTTGAGGACGCCGCGCTTGACCACATCCTCCAGACCATCGGCGTGGGCGGGTGCCTGGCTCAGCATCAGGCTGGCGAACAAGGCTGCGAGGAGGGCGCTGTAACGCTGGGTCATGGCAAATCTCCGGATCGGCAAGAAGTGATTTCTGCGGATCGACAGAGCATGGGCCATGCCAACATGGGGTTTTGAGGGCGCCAGGGCACGGTTTTACTGGCGTCGCACGGTCTTACTGGTCTGAACAGTCAGGTTGCTTTTCGCACCCCGATGGCGCAGCCGTGAAAATCTCCGAACCCCCATGGGGCACGACTTGCCGGACGTCGCGAATAGCTTTACAACTGAGCGCACATTGGCTGGTTCGTCTGGAAAACCATGAACTCGATCTCCCGCGCCGTACCTGAAGTGGCGCTGCAAGCCATCCGCAAACTGATTACCGAACAGGGCTTCGGGCCGGGGGATGCCTTGCCCTCGCAACGGGACCTGGCGGTGCAATTGGGAGTCAGTCGGGCGTCGTTGCGCGAGGCGTTGTCATCGCTGAGTGCGCTGGGGGTCATCAGTATCCAGCCGGGCAAAGGCGTATTCGTGCAATCGCCCGTGGAGCTGCCGCGGGGCGATGCGGCGCCGGGCTGGCCGTTCGCGGCGCAGGCTTCGCCGTTGGACATCTTTCAGTTGCGCTATGCGCTGGAAGGTTTTGCTGCGGGGTTGGCGGCCGTAACCTTGAGCACCGACGAACTCGATGCGCTGGAAGACAATGTCGCCGCCATGCGCAATGAGCTGAAGTCCGGCGACTTCGAAGCCGCGGCCCGCCTGGATTTCGAATTCCACCGCCGCATCCTGCTGGCCAGCGGCAATCAGGCGATGCTGAGCATCCTGACCGCCAGCGCCGACATCTTCCTGGAAAGCCAGAAGCTACCGTTCATCCGGGTCGAGCGGGCCATGGAAACCTGGCAGGAACACCGCAAAATCCTTCGTGCGCTGGCTCGCCGAGCGTCTGGCGCCGCGCAAAAGGCCATGCAAGAGCACGTACGTAACGCCGCGTTGCGCACCGGAATCGCGTTCATCGCTCCCGCCACTTCATGACCTGAGCTATACCCAAACTCATGGATCACCATAGCGAGACTCAATCATCTGCACCTTCCTGAACGGGGGAAGGACCGCTATGATGGGCCACGTTTTTTTGCTTACAACCTGGAGAATTCCATGAGCAGCGATCTTATCAAACACGTTAGCGACGCTAGCTTCGAGGCCGACGTACTCAAGGCCGAAGGCGCTGTACTGGTCGATTACTGGGCTGAATGGTGCGGCCCTTGCAAAATGATCGCTCCTGTTCTGGACGAGATTGCCGAGACTTACAAAGGCAAGCTGACCGTTGCCAAGCTGAACATCGACGAAAACCAGGAAACCCCGGCCAAGCACGGCGTGCGCGGTATCCCGACCCTGATGCTGTTCAAGAACGGCAATGTTGAAGCGACCAAGGTCGGCGCACTGTCGAAGTCGCAACTGGCTGCCTTCCTCGACGCCAACATCTAAGCGTCGTTGCAAAGTGTCCTGAAAAAGCCCCGCAAATAGCGGGGCTTTTTGCGTATTCAGGGCTAGACGCTCCTAAACTCAGGTGGTACATTCGGCCCCGCACTGGTTTCTCCATTGCCCCCTGCTAGCCGTCGCCGACGCACTCCTTTTCGAATAAGTACGCGATCCTGTCGCCTTCTCCGCGGCGCGGCCTCATTAAGCCAAAAGCTTAATTTCCCCCCTCCATAAATGATTACGTCATTCCTATATGAATCTGACTGAACTCAAGCAAAAGCCGATTACCGAACTGCTCGAATTGGCCGAACAGATGGGCATAGAAAATATGGCCCGTTCGCGCAAGCAGGACGTGATTTTCTCCCTGCTCAAGAAGCACGCGAAAAGCGGTGAGGAAATCTCCGGTGATGGCGTGCTGGAGATTCTCCAGGACGGCTTCGGCTTCCTGCGCTCCGCTGATGCTTCCTATCTCGCAGGTCCAGACGATATCTACGTCTCGCCGAGCCAGATCCGCCGTTTCAACTTGCGCACCGGTGACACCATCGTTGGCAAGATCCGCCCTCCAAAGGAAGGCGAGCGTTATTTCGCGCTGCTCAAGGTCGACACGATCAACTTCGACCGTCCGGAAAACGCGAAGAACAAGATTCTCTTCGAGAACCTGACCCCGCTGTTCCCGACCGTGCGCATGAAGATGGAAGCCGGTAACGGTTCCACCGAAGACTTGACCGGTCGTGTCATCGACCTGTGCGCCCCGATCGGTAAAGGCCAGCGCGGTCTGATCGTTGCACCGCCGAAAGCCGGCAAGACGATCATGCTGCAGAACATTGCCGCGAACATCGCGCGTAACAACCCTGAAGTTCACCTGATCGTGCTGCTGATCGACGAACGTCCGGAAGAAGTAACCGAAATGCAGCGCACCGTGCGCGGTGAAGTGGTTGCCTCGACGTTCGACGAGCCGCCAACCCGTCACGTGCAGGTTGCCGAAATGGTGATCGAGAAGGCCAAGCGCCTGGTCGAGCACAAGAAAGACGTGGTGATCCTGCTTGACTCCATCACTCGTCTGGCTCGCGCCTACAACACCGTGATCCCGAGCTCCGGCAAGGTACTGACCGGTGGTGTCGATGCCCACGCCCTGGAGAAACCGAAGCGTTTCTTCGGCGCCGCGCGGAACATCGAAGAAGGCGGCTCGCTGACCATCATCGCCACCGCGCTGGTTGAAACCGGCTCGAAGATGGACGAAGTGATCTACGAGGAATTCAAAGGCACCGGCAACATGGAGCTGCCTCTGGATCGCCGCATCGCTGAAAAACGCGTGTTCCCGGCCATCAACATCAACCGTTCCGGCACCCGCCGCGAAGAGTTGCTGACCGCCGACGACGAGCTGCAGCGCATGTGGATTCTGCGCAAACTGCTGCACCCGATGGATGAAATTGCTGCCATCGAGTTCCTGGTCGACAAGCTGAAAACGACCAAGACCAACGACGAATTCTTCCTGTCGATGAAGCGCAAGTAACATCGCCCGTTGAGTTCAAGAGAATGGCGCCCCAGTGGGGCGCCTTTTTTTTACCTGGGCCATGGGAGGTTTTTGATTGGCCAAGGTCAGTTGGTTAGCACTTCAACCAGCCGCGTTTGCAGTCATCTCCGGGGGCGATGCTCAAGCGCGCTGAAAATAACGATCTGACTGGTTTAATGCTTATGAGCTCACTGGCTTATCGAAGGGATATCGACGGCTTGCGCGCAGTGGCGGTGATCGCCGTCGTGCTGTTTCACTTTGGCGTTCCTGGGTTTACCGGCGGCTTTGTCGGCGTGGACGTGTTTTTCGTGATTTCCGGTTACCTGATCACGTCGATCATCTGGAATCAGCGCCAGGCCGGGCAATTCAGCTTCGTCGATTTCTGGGCCCGGCGTGCGCGGCGGATTTTGCCGGCGTTGTTCGCGATGATCATTGCGGTGCTGGCGGTCGGCTGGTTTTTGCTGGCACCGAAGGATTACGAAGAGCTGGGGCGATCGGTGCGTTACCAGGTGATGTTCGTCTCCAACATCCTGTTCATGCGCCAGGACGGCTATTTCGATGTCGCCTCCGATCTCAAGCCTCTGCTGCACACCTGGTCGCTGGCGGTGGAGGAGCAGTTTTACATCGTCTTCCCGTTGATGCTGACACTGCTGTCGAGCCGTCTCAAGCATTGGCGACTGGCGCTGTTCTGCGTATTGCTGCTGTCCTTTGGTTTGAGCGTGTGGGCTGTCGCCCATCATCCGGAAAAAGCTTTCTTCCTGTTGCCTATGCGTGCGTGGGAGCTATTGGCCGGTGCGATGCTGGCGGTAGCGCCCAAGTCTGCATGGCGTCTCAAGCCGATGGCGGCGCAGTGGCTGAGCCTGCTCGGTATGTTGCTGATCCTGTTGGCGGTGTTCGGTTATGACAAGGCCACGCCATTCCCGGGTGTCGCGGCGTTGCTGCCGGTGTCAGGTGTGGTGCTGCTGATTCTGGCCAACGGTCATCGTGAAACCTGGGTTGGTCAGTTTTTGAGCAGTCGGATAATGGTCGGCCTCGGTCTGATTTCATATTCCTGGTACCTGTGGCACTGGCCGGTGTTCGTATTCTCCAGCTATGCCAGCGTCGGTGAAACGAGTGTTTTCGACAGTGCCGGGTTGATTTTACTGACGCTGTTGCTGGGTTATCTGTCCTGGAAATTCGTCGAGACCCCGTTTCGTGAGCGTCGCCTGCTCGCCGGGCGCCGGCAGATTCTGCTCGCTGGCGCCTGCGGCGTCCTGGTGCTCGGCCTGGCCGGACAAGCCTTGCGATGGACCGACGGCTTGCCATGGCGTCTGTCTGACCAGGCCCTGCAATACGCCAAGGGTCGCGAATGGCGGCCAGAGCTGATGGCCTGCCTGGCCGATGACAAGACGCCGGATGACAAGTTGTTCTGCCGTTATGGCGCGCAAAACCGCCTGCCCCCAGCGCTTGTCTGGGGCGATAGCCATGCCACGGCGTTGATTCCGGTTTTCGACGAGGGTGCCAAGGCCCATGGCGTCAATGTGATGCTCGCCAGTTCTGCTGGCTGTTTGCCTGTCGAAGGCCTGGAGCACGATGCGCGTTGTGCGCGGTTCAATCGACGCGTTGAACAGGCCCTGAAGCCGCAAGCTGTCAGCGATGTGGTGCTGGTTGCGCACTGGAGCCTATACCTCTACGGCGATGCCAAAGGTGATCTGGGCCACGTTCTGAAAAGCGCTGACGGGCATTACGACCGCGCAATTGCCGAACAACGTCTGGCCGATGGCTTGCGTACCCGAGTCGCGCAATTGCGTGCCGGTGGGCATCGGGTCTGGCTGGTAAAAGAGGCGCCGTTGCAGGCCTTCAGCCCACCGTATCGCCTCACCCGTCTGGCAATGCTGGCCCGTCCGGTCGACGATGTCGGGCTGGCGCTCGCAGAGCATCACAAGCGCCAGGCATTCATCAGTCAATTGTTCGCACAATTGGCGCAGGACCCGGCGGTACAGGTGGTGGACCCGGCGCCAAGACTGTGTGATGCGAGCGGCCTGTGCCGCGCCGAACGCGGCGGCTACTCGTTGTACACCGATGACAATCACCTCTCGGAAGTCGGTGCGCGGTTCGTGGCGCCGATCCTCGAACCGCTGTTTGTCAGCCTGCAAGCCAGGGCAAACCCGGGGAAACCGCAGGTGAATGCATCCAGATAAGCAGCGATAAGCTGCCAGCGGCCGGCAGAGCAGGTAGGATGTACGCCTATTTTTCGGGTGCCATCATCAATGAAATTCAAGGATCTTCGGGATTTCGTGCAGCAGCTTGAGCAGCGCGGAGAGTTGAAACGCATCCAGATCCCCGTCTCTCCAGTGCTGGAGATGACCGAGGTGTGTGATCGCACGCTGCGTGCCAAAGGCCCGGCGCTGTTGTTCGAAAAGCCGACAGGCTATGACATCCCGGTGCTCGGCAACCTGTTCGGTACCCCCGAGCGGGTCGCCATGGGCATGGGTGCCGAGTCGGTCAGCGAGCTGCGCGAGATCGGCAAGCTGCTGGCGTTCCTAAAGGAACCCGAGCCGCCCAAAGGCCTGAAGGATGCCTGGTCCAAGCTGCCGATCTTCCGCAAGATCATTTCGATGGCGCCGAAAGTCGTCAAGGACGCGGTGTGCCAGGAAGTGGTCATCGAAGGCGACGACGTCGACCTGGCCATGCTGCCGGTGCAGACCTGCTGGCCGGGCGACGTCGGTCCGCTGATCACCTGGGGCCTGACCGTCACCAAAGGCCCGAACAAGGATCGCCAGAACCTCGGTATCTACCGTCAGCAAGTGATCGGCCGCAACAAGGTCATCATGCGCTGGCTGAGCCACCGTGGCGGCGCGCTGGATTACCGCGAGTGGTGCGAAAAGCATCCGGGCCAGCCGTTCCCGGTTTCCGTGGCCCTGGGCGCTGACCCGGCGACCATCCTCGGTGCCGTGACCCCGGTGCCCGACAGCCTTTCCGAATACGCCTTCGCAGGCCTCTTGCGCGGTAACCGCACTGAGTTGGTGAAGTGTCGCGGCAACGACCTGCAAGTGCCGGCCACCGCGGAAATCATCCTCGAAGGCGTGATCCATCCGGGCGAGATGGCCGATGAAGGCCCATACGGCGACCACACCGGTTACTACAACGAAGTCGACAGCTTCCCGGTGTTCACCGTCGAGCGCATTACCCATCGGATCAAGCCGATCTACCACAGTACCTACACCGGCCGTCCGCCGGATGAGCCGGCGATCCTCGGCGTGGCATTGAACGAAGTGTTCGTGCCGATCCTGCAGAAGCAGTTCCCGGAGATCACCGATTTCTACCTGCCGCCCGAAGGTTGCTCGTACCGCATGGCCATCGTGACCATGAAAAAGTCGTATCCGGGCCACGCCAAGCGGGTAATGCTGGGTGTCTGGTCGTTTTTGCGACAGTTCATGTACACCAAGTTCGTTATCGTCACCGACGACGATATCAACGCCCGGGACTGGAACGACGTGATCTGGGCCATCACCACGCGCATGGACCCCAAGCGCGACACCGTGATGATCGACAACACGCCGATCGACTACCTCGACTTCGCCTCGCCGGTTTCCGGCCTGGGGTCGAAAATGGGCCTCGATGCCACGCATAAATGGCCGGGCGAAACTACTCGCGAATGGGGCCGGGTCATCGTCAAGGATGATGCCGTGACCCAGCGGATCGATGCCATCTGGAATCAGTTAGGAATAGATTGATGCGTGTAACCTTGCAGCCCTCCGGAGCAGTGCTTGAGATATTGCCCGGCGAGCGGATTCTCGATGGCGCCCGACGTCTGGGCTACGAATGCCCGCAAAGCTGCCGCAACGGCAATTGCCACGTGTGCGCGGCGCTGCTGGTAGAAGGCCGGGTCGAGCAGGCTGGCAATGTGCGTGACCATGGCGAGTTCTACACTTGCATAGCGGAGCCGCTGGAAGACTGCATCGTGCTGTGGGATGGCGTGCTCGCGCTGGGAGAACTGCCGGTGCGCAGCGTGTCGTGTCAGGTCATTGAGTGCAAGGAGGTGGGCGGCGACACCTGGCGCGTGCGTCTGCGGGCTCCGGCCGGCAAACCGCCGCGCTACCACGCTGGCCAGTACCTGATGATCGAACGGGAGAACGGCGAAAAGTCCGCATTCTCCCTCGCCTCGGCACCGCATGCGGGACGCGACCTGGAAATCCACGTACTGGCGCGCGAATCCAGTGCGCTGAGCCTGATCGAACAGCTCCAGCGCAACAGTATGGTGCGGGTCGAATTGCCGTTCGGCGATACCCACCTGGAGGAGTTGCCGGAAGGTTCTCTCGTGCTGATCGCCGCGGGTACCGGCATGGGCCAGATCCACAGTCTGATCGAGCATTGCCGGGCCTCGGGTTTCAAGCACCCGGTGCATCTGTATTGGGGCGTGCGTCGTCCTGAAGATTTTTATCAAATCGAGCATTGGGACGAATGGCTGAAGTTGCCCAACCTGTTCCTGCACAAGGTCGTCAGCGATCAATGCGGTTGGGAAGGGCGGTGCGGCATGTTGCATGAAGCGGTCTGTGAAGACTTCCCTGACCTCAAGCCGCTACACGTGTACGCCAGTGGCTCTCCGGCCATGGTCTACGGCACGCTGGATGCGCTGGTGGAAGCGGGAATGGATGCCCACCAGATGCGTGCCGACGTATTTGCCTACGCACCAAGATCCTGATGCTGCACTCCCTGTAGGAGCGAGCTTGCTCGCGATGGTCGTTAACGATTACGCGGGAAGTCAGGCTGCCCGCAGCGTTCTTGACTCCATCGCGAGCAAGCTCGCTCCTACAGGTATATAACTCCACATATAGCCAATCGGCATTTATAAATTTTTATAAATATCGGTAGGTTATATGTTGTCCAGGCAATTCATTAAGAACTGTGCCATGGCATTTAAATTGCCTTAAAACTTATGTGCCTTATTGTTACAGCCGTGCGTTCTATTAAGTAATTCTTCACCCGCGGGGAGCTGAACGCTATTCGCCATGAGCGCCATTGAATCTGCTTTTTTGAATCTGGCTTACCCTCCGCGGCTCGATCTGGGGCCGCAGCTCACTCACGAACAACTGCTCAGCTCGATGCAATCGACCATGGCGCGCCACAAGGGCGGGCCGGTGTGGCTGTTTGCGTATGGCTCGCTGATCTGGCGCCCTGAATGCACGGCGGTTGAGCGGGTTCGCGGCCGGGTGCATGGCTACCATCGCGGGTTGTACCTGTGGTCCCACGAACATCGCGGCACACCGGAAATGCCCGGCCTGGTGTTTGGCCTGGATCGCGGCGGTTCTTGCAGCGGTTTCGCCTATCGCTTGCCCGAAGAGCAACTCGAAGCCTCGCTCTACGCACTTTGGCAGCGCGAGATGCCTTTCCCTTCCTACCGCCCGCACTGGCTCAACTGCCGCCTCGACGATGGCAGCCAGGTTCAGGCATTGGGCTTTGTGCTGGAGCGACACCTGCCCAGCTATGCCGGTAACTTGCCGGACCATGTGCTGAGCCATGTGTTCGAAAACGCCTGCGGGCGCTACGGCACCACTCGCGATTATGTCGAGCAGACCGCGCACGCCCTTCGTAGCCACGCCATGCCAGACCGGAATCTGGAGGCGCGGCTCAAGCGCTGTAAATCAAAGGCCGATCAAGCGAGTGCTTCGCGGCCCTGACTGGCGATTTGTTTGTGCCGTAGTGTCGGGGCCAGGAAGGCCATCGCCAACAGGCAGGCACCGACCAGCAGCACGAAACCGCCGTCCCAACCGAAATGGTCCACGGTGTAGCCCATCGCTGCACTGGCCGCGACCGACCCACCCAAGTAACCGAACAGACCGGTAAAGCCCGCCGCCGTACCGGCAGCTTTCTTCGGTGCCAGTTCCAGCGCCTGCAGGCCGATCAGCATCACCGGGCCGTAGATCAGGAAGCCAATGGACAGCAGCGCGATCATGTCGACCATCGGATTACCGGCCGGGTTGAGCCAGTAAACCAGCGTCGCGACCGTCACCAACGCCATGAACACCATGCCGGTCAGGCCACGGTTGCCACGGAAGATCTTGTCCGACATCCAGCCGCACAGCAGCGTGCCCGGGATACCTGCCCACTCGTAGAAGAAGTACGCCCACGAGGTTTTATCCACAGTGAAACCCTTGGCTTCCTTGAGGTAAGTCGGTGCCCAGTCCAGCACGCCGTAACGCAGCAGATAGACAAAGACGTTGGCCAAGGCGATGTACCAGAGCATTTTGTTGCGCAGCACGTATTTGACGAAGATTTCCTTGGCGCTGAATTCCTCTTCGTGGCTGGCGTCGTAGCCTTCCGGGTAGTCGTTCTTGTATTGCTCGATCGGCGGCAGGCCAACCGATTGCGGGGTGTCGCGCATGGTCACAAAGGCAAACACCGCTACTGCCAGCGCCACGGCTGCCGGCACGTAGAACGCGGCGTGCCAGTCATTGAACAGCCCCATGCCGATCAGGAACAACGGGCCGATCAGGCCACCGCCGACGTTGTGCGCCACGTTCCAGACGGACACCACGCCGCCACGTTCCTTCTGCGACCACCAGTGCACCATGGTCCGGCCACTCGGCGGCCAACCCATGCCCTGCGCCCAGCCGTTGATGAACAGCAAAATGAACATCATGGTCACGCTGGACGTCGCCCAGGGCGCGAAACCGAAAATGAACATCACCCCAGCCGATACCAGAAGACCGAATGGCAGGAAGAAGCGCGGGTTGGAACGGTCGGACACCAGGCCCATGAGAAACTTCGACAGACCGTAGGCAATCGCGATGGCGGACATCGCCAGACCCAGCTGGCCACGGGAGTAGCCCTCATCGATCAGATACGGCATGGCCAGGGAGAAGTTCTTGCGCAGCAGGTAGTAACCGGCATAGCCAATGAAAATGCCGGCGAAAATCTGCCAGCGAAGGCGTCGGTAGGTGCTGTCTATTTTTTCTTCAGGCAATGGAGCCTGATGTGCGGCAGGACGAAAGAAAGCAAACATTCAAGAGCTCCAGATTTCTTGTTTTGACTGCGGATACGAATATTACAGTTTCGTTACCGAAAATAGCACCGGTTCTCATCAGCAAAACAGCGGAAATGTTGGAAGTCGCGCGTTCCTTTATGAACATGTCGCTCAGATGTAAGTGAAGGGCGTTGTAGGAAGCGTTACCTGCTTTCGGTTTTCAGCTGGACTCGCAGTTACCTGACCCACTCGCTTTCACCGACTCAATTGCCGGAAGAGAAACGTCTGGCTCTGATTGCCAAGCTCAATGCCAGCGTCCGTTCGATTGTGCAGCGGTGTAGCGCACATCCGGCGAGTCGGTATGTGCGGTTTTTGCCGGAGGAGATTCGGGTGTTGCTTTGACGGCAATAAAAGCGCGGCTACATGGCCGCGCTTTTTAGCAGAGGGATTCAGCGAACCTGCACCACCACTTTCCCCACCGCTTTACGCTGGCCAAGGTCATTGATCGCCTGCGCCGCATTGCTCAGCGGATACACCTGGGACACCAGAGGCTTGAGCTTGCCTTCGGCAAACCAGCCAAACAACTGCTGGAAGTTCGCCGCGTTGTCCTGCGGCTGGCGTTGGGCGAACGAGCCCCAGAACACGCCGAGCACTGCCGCACCTTTAAGCAAGGCCAGGTTGACCGGCAATTCGGGAATGCGACCGCTGGCGAAGCCGACCACCAGCAAGCGGCCGTTCCAGGCGATGGCGCGGATGGCCTGGTCGAACAGGTCGCCGCCGACCGGGTCGTAGATCACGTCGGCACCCTGGCCGTCGGTCAGACGCTTGATTTCGTCCTTCAGGCTGGTTTCGCTGTAGTTGATCAGTTCGTCGGCGCCGGCGGCCTTGGCCACGGCGAGTTTCTCTGCGCTGCTGGCCGCCGCGATCACCCGGGCGCCCATGGCTTTGCCGATTTCCACCGCCGCCAGGCCGACACCACCGGAAGCACCCAGTACCAGCAGGGTTTCACCCGGTTGCAGGTTGCCGCGTTGCTTGAGGGCATGCATCGAGGTGCCGTAGGTCATGCTGAAGGCGGCGGCGGTGTTGAAGTCCATCGATGGCGGGATCGGCAGTGCGTTGTAGCTCGGCACGGCGACCTGCTCGGCAAAGCTGCCCCAGCCGGTCAGGGCCATGACCCGGTCACCGACTTTCAAGTGGCTGACTTTTTCACCCACTGCGCTGACCACGCCGGCCGCTTCACCACCCGGCGAAAACGGGAAGGGCGGCTTGAACTGGTATTTGCCCTCGATGATCAACGTGTCGGGGAAGTTCACCCCGGCGGCGTGCACGTCCAGCAGGATTTCATTCTTCTTCGCGACAGGACTGGCGACGTCTTCCAGCACCAGCGATTCGGCAGGGCCGAAGGCTTTGCACAGCACGGCTTTCATCAGGGCTATTCCTTTGGGAGTGATGGCCGATAAGTGTAGGTGTGTGGGTCGATGGGTCAACGAGCATGCCCGGCCCTGATAGTCAGCCATAAGCTTGTGCTTGCGCGGCGGGTCGTTATGCTAGGCCGCAAACCGGATAAGGAGCGAATTTTGAAAGCGTGGATCATGTTGATGCTGGCCCTGTCTCTGCCTGTGGCAGCGGTGGCCGAAGAAGCCAAAGAAGATGCAGCTCCGAAGGTCAGTTACATCACCCTGAGCCCGCCGTTCGTGGGTAACTACGGACTGGACGGCACGCCGAAACTCAAGGTCTACAAGGCCGATGTGGCGTTGCGGGTGACCGGTGACGAGGCTGCCAAGGCGGTGAAGGCCAATGAACCCTTGATCCGCAATCAATTGGTCGCACTGTTCGCCCAGCAGACCACCGAGACGATGAACAACGTCGAGGCCAAGGAAAAGCTGCGTCAGGAAGCCCTGAAACAGACCCAACAGGTGATGAACGACGAAACCGGTAAGCCGGTGGTTGAGGATTTGTTGTTCAACAACTTGATCATTCAGTAAGACTTCAATTGCTTGAGCTGGCGTCATCGCGAGCAAGCTCGCTCCCACAGTGGATTGGTGTTGAAGCACAATCACATGTCCACCGCAGAACCTTGTGGGAGCGAGCTTGCTCGCGATGAGGCCAGTCCAGGCGACAAATGACTCAAGGCTTTAAGGCAATCACCGCTGCCCATTGCTCCGCCGTCACCGGCATCACCGATAACCGCGAGCCTTTCTGCACCAGTGGCAACTCGGCCAGCGCCGTCTGCTGTTTCAGATAATCCAGTTTCAGCACCCGGGCAAACGTTTCCACATGTGCTACGTCGATCGCACTCCAGGCGTTTTTATCCGGGGTGGCCTTAGGGTCAAAATAATGGCTCTCTGGCTCCAGCGCCGTCGGGTCCGGATACGCGGCTTCGACAATCTTGCCGATTCCGGCGATGCCAGGCTCGGGGCAGCTGGAATGATAGAAAAAGAACTCATCCCCCACCGCCATGGCACGCAAAAAATTACGCGCCTGATAGTTGCGAACCCCGTCCCAGCGCGCTTTGCCGAGCTTTTCCAGCCCTTTGATCGAGAGTTCGTCGGGCTCGGATTTCATCAGCCAATAGGCCATGTCTTTTGCTCCTTGCGTGGTGATTGAGCAGCTTGTCGGCGATTTTATGACAAACCGACAGTCGGTTGACGTCAGCATTTGCGCAGCGGTTCACGTTGTCGCAAAATGCCGGCCTTTAAAGCTTGACGCTGCTGCACGGCCTACAAACGGAAACCGCTGCTGTCATCGTGTTGATGTGCCTTTGGGGGGCAATCGATGAAACGCAAACCGGATTTACTATGGATTTTGGTCATTTTGTTTGGCCTTGGCGTCGTGACCACTGGCTATGCCCAAAGCCTATGGGCCAACAAGACCGATGCGCCGGTCGAACTCGCCCAATTGCAGCAACAGTCGACAGCCTTCAAGCGCTGATCCTGTTGCCTCGGCGCCACTGATCGAAGTGGCGCCTAGCCTGCGTAATACCAGGCCTTGTCCGTCACCGTTCCTTGCAGCGGCACATCCCAGCTCGCCTGAGCCAATCGCGCCACTTTCTGACATTCATGGGCCAGCCCCAACAGCGTCGGCTTGCGCCAGTCATTTCGTCGTGCCAGGTAGGCCAGGCTCCGGTCGTAGAAACCACCGCCCATTCCCAGGCGTCCGCCGACATCGTCAAAACCCACCAATGGCAACAGCACCAGATCCAGCGCCCAGATCTTGCGCTGCCGGGCGAGGTTGGCCCGTGGTTCGAGAATACGGAAGCGGTTGGGTTTGAGTTTTTCCCCGGGACGGATGCGCTGGAACACCATTTTGGTTCGCGGCCAGGCGCTCAGCACCGGTAGATAGGTGGCTTTGCCCCGGCGTTGCGCGGCGCGCAGCAACAGACGCGGATCGATTTCACCATCGGTCGGCAGATAGAGCGAGATGTGTCGGGCGCGGCGGAACAGCGGTTGCTGGGCCAATTGCTTGTACAGCCCGCGAGCGGCCTGGCGTTGCTGACTGGGTGTCAGTGCGCGGCGGGCCTTGCGCAGCATGCGTCGAAGTTGCGGGCGGGGGAGCAGCGCAGGTTCGGTCATGTATTCGGGCTTCAACAATGCGGATACGTGAAGCGTACCCGTAAAAACGCCAATGCCGGTATCAAAACCGGCATTGGACTGAAATCAGGCTCCCCGAATGTGCCGCTGTCGACTTAGCCCTTGAACCCGAAAGTTCAAGGTGGAAGATGCAGTAGGCTTTAAGGCTTTCCGTCTAGCGGACATGCACACCAGCCCAACGTGCAACCTCCAGGGTATAGCAAATCGGCTCAGGGACATCGCCAACTGGCAAGCACCCCAGGGAGTGAGGGGATTATACCGCAAGCGGCGGCGCGAATCAGCCTTTGGTGACATCCGGATCGGTGGCGAGCGCCAGATCGACGCGATCGAGCAGGTCACGCACTTGTTCGCGGGTCGAGCCGCTGGCCTGGATATCCGGCCGTTCTTCCTTGTGCAACAGGTCGTGGGTGATGTTCAGCGCGGCCATCACGGCGATACGGTCGGCGCCGATGACTTTGCCGCTGCTGCGGATCTCGCGCATCTTGCCGTCCAGATAACGGGCGGCGCTGATCAGATTACTGCGCTCTTCCTGAGGGCAGATGATCGAATACTCTTTGTCGAGGATCTGCACGGTGACGCTATTGCTTGAACTCATGAGTCTTGCTCCAGGGCCTTGAGGCGCGAAATCATCGATTCGACCTTACGCCGGGCGATTTCGTTTTTTTCAATGAGGTGCGCGCGTTCCTCGCGCCAGGTCTTTTCCTGAGCTAGTAAGAGTCCGTTTTGACTCTTAAGTTGCTCGACTCGGGTAATCAGCAGTTCGAGTCTGGCCATCAGCGCTTGCAGGTCGGTGTCTTCCATTGTCTTCACTGTCTGATGGGTGTCGGACTGAAGGAGCGAGCTTGCTCGCGATGAACCCGAGAACGCCGCGGGGTGTCAGGTACCCAGCGTTATCATTGACGACCATCGCGAGCAAGCTCGCTCCTACAGGGGTAGTCGATGTAGGATACAAGGCCTTCATTCTAGACATAGCGCCGTCTGGCGCCTAGCTGCCCATGACCATTCAGAATTCCCCGTACCAAGCCTTCGCCACCCTGCTGACTTCCAGCGGTCATAACGTCTCGCCTGCCGAACTGCATGGCCTGCTGCTCGGCCGCAGCTGTGCCGGCGCCGGTTTCAATGCCGAAGAGTGGTTGATCGACGCCGCCGAACTGCTCGAAAGCGAGCCGCAGGACAACGTTCGCAACGCCTTGATCGGCTTGCAAGAGATGGTCAAGGGCGAGCTAACGGGCGATGACGTGACCGTCGTTCTGCTGTTGCCGACCGATGACGCCCCCCTCACCGACCGTGCCGTCGCACTGGGCCAGTGGTGCCAGGGTTTCCTCAGCGGCTTCGGCCTGAACTGCCGTGACAGCAGCGCCCTGAGTACCGAGGCCACCGAGGTGCTGCAGGATCTGGCGGCCATTTCCCAGGTGCAGGATGCCCTGGAAGAGTCCGACGACGGCGAAAACGACTACATGGAAGTCATGGAGTACCTGCGCGTCGCACCGCTGCTGCTGTTCTCCGAGACCAAAAAAGACGTACCGGCCGCCGCCAAACCGTCGCTGCACTAATCGTTTGCCAGGGAACGCCATCTGCCCATGATCCATATCCCGAAATCGGAATACAGCCGTCGCCGCAAGGCCCTGATGGCGCAGATGGAACCCAACAGCATCGCCATCCTGCCCGCCGCCGCGGTGGCCATTCGTAACCGCGACGTCGAGCATGTTTACCGCCAGGACAGCGACTTCCAGTACCTCAGCGGCTTTCCCGAGCCCCAGGCCGTACTGGTATTGATGCCGGGGCGCGTGCATGGCGAATACATCCTGTTCTGCCGCGAACGCAATGCCGAGCGCGAGCTGTGGGATGGCCTGCGTGCCGGGCAGGAAGGCGCGATTCGCGACTTCGGCGCCGACGATGCCTTTCCGATCACTGATATCGACGACATCCTGCCGGGCCTGATCGAAGGCCGTGACCGGGTGTATTCGGCCATGGGCAGCAACCCCGAATTCGATCGCCACCTGATGGAGTGGATCAACGTGATCCGCTCCAAGGCCAACCTCGGTGCCCAGCCGCCGAACGAATTCGTTGCCCTGGATCATCTGCTGCACGACATGCGCCTGTATAAATCGGCGGCAGAAGTGAAAGTGATGCGCGAGGCGGCGCGGATTTCCGCCCAGGCGCACGTACGGGCAATGCAGGCCTGTCGCGCCGGATTGCACGAATTCAGCCTGGAAGCCGAGCTCGATTACGAATTCCGCAAGGGCGGGGCGAAGATGCCGGCATACGGCTCGATCGTCGCGGCGGGGCGCAACAGCTGCATCCTGCATTACCAGCAGAATGACGCGCTGCTCAAGGACGGGGATCTGGTGCTGATCGATGCCGGTTGCGAGATCGACTGCTACGCCAGCGACATCACCCGGACCTTTCCGGTCAGCGGCAAATATTCAGCGGAACAGAAAGCGATCTACGAATTGGTGCTGGCCTCCCAGGAAGCCGCCTTTGCCGAAATCGCCCCGAACAAGCACTGGAATCAGGCGCACGAGGCCACGGTCCGGGTCATCACGGCCGGGCTGGTCAAGCTGGGTCTGCTGCGTGGTGACGTTGACGAACTGATCGCCAGCGAAGCCTACAAGGCGTTTTACATGCACCGCGCCGGCCATTGGCTGGGCATGGATGTGCATGACGTCGGCGAATACAAGGTCGGCGGCGAGTGGCGCGTGCTGGAAGTCGGCATGGCGCTGACCGTGGAACCGGGGATCTATATCGCCCCGGACAACCAGAATGTTGCGAAGAAATGGCGCGGCATCGGCGTGCGCATCGAGGACGACGTAGTGGTCACTAAAACCGGCTGTGAAATATTGACGAGCGGCGTGCCGAAAACCGTCGCCGAGATAGAGGCCCTGATGGCCGCCGCGCGGGCACAGGCAGCATGAGTCGAGTCAATCTGGCAATCATCGGTGGCGGGCTGGTCGGTGCAAGCCTGGCACTGGCGCTTCAGGCCGGGGCCAAGGCCCGAGGCTGGAAGATCGTGTTGATCGAACCGTTCGCTCCTGGCGACACCTGGCAACCGAGTTACGATGCCCGCTCCTCGGCATTGTCCTTCGGCTCGCGGCAAATCTATCAACGGTTGGGTGTCTGGCAGGAAGTCTCGCGCCGCGCCGAGCCGATCAAGCAGATTCATGTTTCCGACCGTGGTCGATTCTCGACGGCGCGGCTGTCGGCGATGGAAGAGGGTGTTCCAGCGCTGGGTTATGTCGTTGAAAACGCCTGGCTCGGCCAATGCCTGTGGCAAGGCCTGGACAAGGACGTGATCAGATGGCACTGCCCGGCAGAAGTCACCCGCATGGAGCCGCTGACCGACGGCTACCGCCTGACCCTCAATGATGAAACCACCCTGGAATGCGACCTCGCGGTGCTCGCCGATGGTGGCCGCTCCGGCCTGCGCGAGCAACTTGGGATCGGCATCCGCAAGCGTCCGTACAACCAGAGCGCGCTGATCGCCAACATCACCCCGAGCGAAGCCCACAACGGCATGGCTTTCGAGCGCTTCACCGACGAAGGCCCGATGGCGTTGCTGCCGCTACCGGATAATCGCTGCGCATTGGTCTGGACCCGCCTGGGCATGGACGCGCAACGTCTGGCAGCCCTCGACGAGCGCAGCTTCCTCAGCGAGTTGCAGGGTGTGTTCGGTTATCGCCTTGGCACATTGAAGCAGGTGGGTGCGCGGCATCTGTATCCGCTGACACTGGTTGAGGCCGAAGAACAGGTGCGCCCGCATCTGGCGGTCCTCGGCAACGCGGCGCACAGCCTGCATCCGATTGCCGGCCAGGGATTCAACCTGTCCCTGCGCGATGCCCAGGCCCTGGCCAATGCCTTGCTCGCCAGTGAAAAACCATTGGGCGACTTCGCCACGTTGCAGGCCTATCGCGAACACCAGCGTCTCGATCAGGACCTCACCGTGGGTTTCTCCGATCAGGTTACGCGCCTGTTCGGCAGTACCCAGCCGCTGGTGTCCCTGGGGCGCAACATCGGCTTGCTCGGCCTCGATCTTCTGCCACCGGCCAAACGCTGGTTTGCCCGGCAGGCGATGGGGCTGGGTACGCGTCCAGATGCGTAACTGGCTGATCCGCCGATTCGGCAAGGCGCGATTGATAAAATACCTGCCTTGCAGGTTCGACATTCATGACAGCGCCGGCCACTTGGTGGCGCGGGTCGGGAAAACCCTTTACGTGCGGCTCAAGCCGCAAGAGAGACAGGCTTAAAGCATGGAAATGCGCGCAGATCTGCTGATTGTCGGGGCCGGAATGGTCGGCAGCGCCCTGGCGCTGGCGTTGCAGGACAGCGGGCTGGAAGTCCTGCTGCTGGACGGCAGCCCCATGAGCGTCAAACCGTTCAACGCTCAGGCAGCGTTTGAGCCACGGGTGAGCGCCTTGTCGGCTGCCAGCCAGCGGATTCTCGAGCGCCTGGGCGTGTGGGACGGCATCGCCGGGCGGCGCAGCAGCCCCTACACCGACATGCAGGTCTGGGATGGCAGCGGCACCGGGCAAATCCACTTCTCGGCGCCCAGCGTGCATGCCGAGGTGCTGGGGCATATCGTCGAGAACCGCGTGGTCCAGGATGCCTTGCTCGAGCGCTTGCACGATTGCGACCTGGGATTGCTGGCCAATGCTCGCCTGGAGCAGATGCGCCGCTCCGGCGATGACTGGCTGCTGACCCTGGCCGATGGCCGCACCCTGCGCGCGCCGCTGGTGATCGCGGCAGATGGCGCCAACTCGGCGGTGCGACGTTTGGCCGGAGTGGCGACCCGCGAATGGGATTATATGCACCATGCCATCGTCACCAGCGTGCGTTGCGCCAAACCGCATCAAATGACGGCGTGGCAGCGCTTCACCGACACCGGCCCGTTGGCGTTTCTACCCCTTGAGCGGGACGGCCAACAGGATTGGTGTTCGATCGTCTGGTCGACCACACCCGGCGAAGCCGAACGTCTGATGGCGATGGATGAGCAAGGTTTCTGCAAGGCATTGGAGCGGGCCTTTGAAGGTCGGCTCGGCGAAGTACTGAGCGCCGATCCGCGCCTGTGTGTGCCCCTGCGTCAGCGGCATGCCAAGCGGTATGTGGCTGAAGGCCTGGCATTGATCGGCGACGCGGCCCACACCATTCACCCGTTGGCCGGGCAGGGGGTGAATCTCGGATTCCTCGATGCCGCCGTGCTGGCCGAAGTGTTGCTGCAAGCGGCAACACGTGGCGAACGCCTGGCGGATGTGAAAGTCCTCAGCCGTTACGAGCGTCGGCGCATGCCCCACAACCTGGCGTTGATGGCGGCGATGGAAGGCTTCGAGCGGTTGTTCCAGGCCGATCCGTTGCCGGTGCGCTGGTTGCGTAATACCGGGTTGAAAATGGTGGAGAAAATGCCGGAGGCCAAGGCGTTGTTTGTGCGTGAAGCGCTGGGGTTGATCGGGGATTTACCGGCACTCGCCAAGGCCTGAGATTTTTGTTGAGGTTAAAGGCCCCATCGCGAGCAAGCTCGCTCCCACAGGAATTCGGGTGTTAATGCAATTTGTGTGAACGCTGGAGAACCCTGTGGGAGCGAGCTTGCTCGCGATGGCGACAGTTCGGCCACCCAATATTCCAGCTTGTGCAACATCTGGTAACTCCTCCGCAAGCGGGTTCGATTGAGAAGCTAAATGTGAGTCCTTATCATTTGTCCTCATTTTTCAATCGAGAGACCGCTCCCATGTTGGCACCGAAGCGTCTACTGACTGCACTGGCCTTGACCCTGATCGGCAGCACCGCCGCCCAGGCCGCTGACGAAGTGGTGGTCTACTCCTCGCGAATCGACGAGCTGATCAAGCCAGTATTCGATGCCTACACCGCCAAGACCGGCGTGAAGGTGAAGTTCATCACCGACAAGGAAGCGCCGCTGATGCAGCGGCTCAAGGCCGAGGGCGCGAATACGCCGGCCGACCTGCTGCTCACCGTCGATGCCGGCAACCTCTGGCAAGCCGAGCAGATGGGCATCCTCCAGCCGTTCACCTCGAAAACCATCGACACCAATATTCCGCTGCAATACCGGGCAGCCTCCCACGCCTGGACCGGCCTGAGCCTGCGGGCGCGGACCATTGCCTACTCCACAGATCGGGTGAAGCCGGGTGAACTGACCACCTACGAAGCGCTGGCCGACAAACAATGGGAAGGCCGCCTGTGCCTGCGCACGGCGAAGAAGGTCTACAACCAGTCCCTGACCGCGACCATGATCGAAGTACACGGCGCCGGGAAGACCGAGGAAATCCTCAAGGGCTGGGTCAGGAACCTGTCCACTGACGTGTTCTCCGACGACACTGCCGTGCTGGAAGCGATCAACGCCGGCCAGTGTGACGTCGGTATCGTCAACACCTACTACTACGGCCGCCTGCACAAGCAGAAGCCAGACCTGCCGGTGAAACTGTTCTGGCCGAACCAGGCTGACCGTGGCGTACACATCAACCTGTCGGGTATCGGCCTGACACAACACGCGCCACACCCGGAAGCGGCCAAGGCTCTGGTGGAGTGGATGACCACCCCTGAAGCGCAGAAAATCTTTGCCGACGTGAACCAGGAGTTCCCGGCGAATCCGGCCGTGCAGCCATCGGCTGAAGTCGCCGCATGGGGCAAGTTCATCGCTGATACCTTGCCTGTGGAAATCGCCGGCAAGCGCCAGGCTGAGGCTATTCGCATGATGGACAAGGCTGGCTGGAACTGAGCCAGCTGTTATGCTGCGCCCCGCCTAGGCGGGGCGTTTGTTTTTGCGTTACGCACCCCTGACGCTGTAGGAGCGAGCTTGCTCGCGATGAACGTCAGGGCACCGCGGACCGTCAGGCTTCCCGAGTTATCGTTGACGTTTTTCGCGAGCGAGCTCGCTCCTACCAGTGTCGATCTCATCCATTAGATAGTAGAGAACCAAGCCTGTGGCCCATCCCGCCCAACGCCGCTGGTATCCAGTCGTCTTCGCCATTGCTGCGCTGGTCCTGTTGCCCCTGAGCGTGTTGCTGCTGTCCTGGCAAACCATCGATCAACAGATCTGGTCTCATCTCTGGGACACGCAGATGCCGCGTTTGCTGGGCAATACCCTGACCCTGGTGCTAGGCGTCGGTGTCGGCGTGACAGTCCTGGGTGTCAGCCTGGCCTGGCTCACCAGCCTTTGCGAATTCCCCGGTCGGCGCTGGCTGGACTGGGCATTGATGCTGCCCTTCGCGATCCCGGCCTATGTGCTGGCCTTCGTCTTCGTCGGCCTGCTGGATTTTGCCGGGCCCGTGCAAACCCTGCTGCGCGAGTGGTTTGGCAGTGGCCTGCGGCTGCCGCGCGTGCGCTCCACGGGTGGCGTGATCGTCGTGCTCGTGCTGGTCTTTTATCCCTATGTTTACCTGCTGGCGCGCACCGCCTTCCTCGCCCAGGGCAAAGGCCTGATGGAAGCCGCGCGGGTCCTTGGTCAATCGCCCTGGCAAGCGTTCTGGCGGGTGGCATTGCCCATGGCGCGGCCAGCCATCGGTGCGGGCGTGGCATTGGCACTGATGGAAACCCTGGCGGACTTCGGCGCAGTGTCGGTATTCAACTTCGATACCTTCACCACGGCCATCTACAAGACCTGGTACGGTTTTTTCAGCCTGTCGTCCGCCGCGCAACTGGCCAGCTTGTTGCTGCTGGTGGTGATGCTCGTTCTCTACGGCGAACGGCGTGCCCGTGGGGCGAACCGGGCGAGTAACGAGCGACCACGGGTCAAGGCGCTGTATCACCTGCGAGGCGTCAAGGCACTGGCGGCCACGACGTGGTGCTGCCTGGTGTTCGCCTGTGCTTTCGTTATCCCTTTGCTGCAATTGGTGGTGTGGTTCTGGCTGCGTGGGCGCTTCGATCTCGACGAGCGCTACACCGGGTTGATCGTCCATACCTTGTACCTGGGGGCGATGGCGGCGTTGATCACCGTCAGCGTCGCCTTGTTACTGGCGTTTGCCCGACGACTGGCGCCCACCCGGGTCATTCGTTCCGGGGTCAGTCTGGCCAACCTGGGCTACGCCTTGCCCGGTTCGGTGCTGGCGGTGTCGATCATGCTCGCGTTCAGTTACCTGGACCGCGAACTGGTGATCCCGCTCTCGAGCTGGCTCGGTGGTGCGGGTAAACCGCTGCTGCTGGGCAGTCTGTCGGCGTTGTTGCTGGCCTATCTGGTGCGCTTCATTGCGGTGGCTTACGGACCGCTGGAAAGCAGCCTGGCGCGTATACGGCCATCTTTGCCCGAAGCGGCACGTAGCCTTGGCGTCAGTGGGCCACGACTGTTTTTCAAAGTGTATCTGCCACTATTGCTACCCGGCACGTTGAGCGCAGCGCTGCTGGTGTTCGTCGATGTGCTCAAGGAAATGCCCGCAACCTTGCTGATGCGCCCGTTTGGCTGGGACACGCTGGCGGTGCGAATCTTCGAAATGACCAGCGAAGGCGAATGGGCGCGGGCGTCTTTGCCGGCATTGACCCTGGTGCTGGTCGGGCTGTTACCGGTCATCGGATTGATCCGACGCTCAGCTCATCGAAACAGCTAGGTGTCAGTCCTACACCTTGCGGCTACAATGCGCGGCATTCGGTGCGGTCCGTCTGACAGACCAGGTAGCTGAAATTGGCTGAAGGTCCTTTGTTTCAAGGCATTCAGTCCGTGTAGCACCTGCCCGCACCTTCGCCACGCCCGGAAGGAGAAACCCATGGGACAGCGTACGCCTCTGTATGACCTTCATCTCGCACTCGGCGCGAAGATGGTCGATTTTGGCGGTTGGGACATGCCTCTGCATTATGGATCGCAGGTCGAGGAACACCATCAGGTGCGCCGCGATTGCGGTGTCTTCGATGTATCCCACATGACCGTAATCGATGTCGGTGGCGCCCAGGCCAAAGCCTGGCTCCGGCATTTACTGGCCAATGATGTCGAACGCCTGCACAGCCCAGGCCGTGCGTTGTACAGCACCATGCTCAACGAGCAGGGCGGGATTGTCGACGACATGATCGTCTACCGTCTCGATGAGGGTTATCGCCTGGTGGTCAACGCCTCCACCCGCGATCAGGACTTGGCCTGGATGCAAGCGCATCTCGACGGTTTCGATGTGCAACTTCGCGAGCGTTCCGAGTTGGCGATGCTGGCCATCCAGGGCCCCCACGCCCGACTGAAAATTGCCGAATTGGTCAGTCAGTCCCGCGGCAACCTGATCCAGCTCCTCAAGCCTTTCGAAGGCCTGTCCGATGGTGACTGGTTCATCGCACGCACCGGTTATACCGGCGAAGACGGCCTGGAAATCATTCTGCCGGCCGATCAGGCGCCAGGCTTTTTCAACGATCTGGTCGGAGCCGGGATTTCTCCCATCGGCCTCGGCGCGCGGGATACCTTGCGGGTCGAAGCCGGCATGAACCTTTACGGTCAGGACATCCAGCAGGATATTTCACCCTTGGCCTCCAATATGGCCTGGAGCATTGCCTGGGAACCTGCCACCCGGCAGTTCATCGGGCGCAAGGCGCTGGAAACCGAGCAGGCCGCCGGTGTACAGCACAAACTGGTCGGTCTGGTCCTTGAGGAGCGTGGTGTTTTGCGTGCTCATCAGGTGGTCCGCATCGCCGATGTTGGCGAAGGGGAGATCACCAGTGGTAGTTTCTCTCCTACGCTAAGCAAGTCGATTGCACTGGCGCGCGTGCCGATGGCAACAGCCGACCGCGCTGAAGTGGAAATCCGTGGCAAGTGGTACCCGGTCCGGGTGGTCAAACCGACCTTCGTACGCCACGGCAAAACCTTGATCTAATCTTTTCTGGCGGACATGACCGCCGACCATTTCCTGAGGACACAGAACATGAGCGATATCCCTGCCGACCTGCGTTTTGCCGAAAGTCACGAATGGGCACGTCTGGAAGCCGATGGCACCGTCACCGTGGGCATCAGCGATCACGCGCAGGAAGCGCTGGGTGATGTGGTGTTCGTCGAGCTGACTGAAGTCGGCAACGTGTTTGCCGCTGAAGATCAGGCCGGTGTCGTTGAATCGGTGAAAGCCGCTTCCGACATCTACTCCCCGATTGCCGGTGAAGTGATCGCGGTCAACGAAGACTTGAGCGCTTCGCCGGAACTGCTCAACAGCGACCCGTACGGCGCGTGGATCTTCAAGATCAAGCCAAGCAACGCTGCAGACCTGGAAAAACTGCTGGATGCCGCCGGCTACAAGGCCGCCATCGGCGAGTAAGCCTTCAGCGTCATCCAAAGCCCCGACTCGTCGGGGCTTTTTGTTGTCTGGCGAATTTCCCTTGTAGGAGCGAGCTTGCTCGCGATGGTCGTTAACGATAACGCTGCAACCTGAGACCCCGCGGCGCGCTCGGGGTCATCGCGAGCAAGCTCGCTCCTACAGAGTGGCTGCTATGCTGGTTTGACCGTGTTGCATCGACGCTGAGCGCCAGTCAAGAGAGAGCCCGTCATGTCCCAATTGCCGTCCCTGAGCCAGTTACGCGACCCCAATGCCTTTCTGCGCCGCCACCTCGGGCCCGATGCCGCCGAGCAACAGGCGATGCTCGACAGCCTCGGCCTGGGCAGTCGGGTCGATTTGATCGAGCAGACGGTGCCGCCGGGCATCCGCCTCAACCGACCGTTGGACCTGCCCCCGGCACTCGATGAAGAGGCCGCGCTGGCCAAGCTGCGCGGTTATGCCGAGCAGAACCAGGTCTGGACCAGCCTGATCGGCATGGGCTACCACGGCACCCTCACACCTGCGGTCATTCTGCGTAATGTGCTGGAAAATCCCGGCTGGTACACCGCATACACCCCCTATCAGCCAGAGATCGCCCAAGGGCGACTTGAAGCGCTGCTGAACTTCCAGCAACTGACCATCGACCTGACCGGCCTGGAACTGGCCAATGCCTCGCTGCTCGATGAAGCCACCGCCGCTGCGGAGGCCATGGCCCTGGCCAAGCGGGTCGCCAAGTCCAAAAGCAACCTGTTCTTTGTCGACGAAAACTGCCACCCGCAAACCATTTCCGTGGTGCAGACCCGCGCTGAAGGTTTCGGCTTCGATCTGATCGTCGACACTGTGGATAACTTGAAGCGGCACCAGGTGTTCGGCGCGCTGCTGCAATACCCTGACACCCACGGTGAAATCCACGACCTGCGACCGCTGATTGATCACCTGCACGCGCAACAGGCCCTGGCCTGTGTCGCCACGGATTTGCTGAGCCTGTTGTTGTTGACTCCGCCGGGTGAACTGGGTGCCGATGTGGTGTTCGGCTCGTCCCAGCGATTTGGTGTGCCCATGGGCTACGGTGGGCCTCATGCGGCGTTTTTTGCCAGCCGCGATGAATACAAGCGTGCGATTCCCGGGCGGATCATCGGTGTTTCGAAAGATGCGCGGGGCAACACCGCCCTGCGCATGGCCCTGCAAACCCGCGAGCAACACATTCGCCGGGAGAAGGCCAACTCCAACATCTGCACGGCCCAGGTGCTGCTGGCCAATATCGCCAGTTTCTATGCGGTCTACCACGGCCCCGAAGGGCTCAAGCGAATTGCCCAGCGGGTTCATCGGCTGACCTGCATCCTTGCCGCCGGGCTTGAGCGCAACGGTATCGTCCGGGTCAACCGGCACTTCTTCGACACCCTGACGCTGGAAGTCGGCGGAACCCAGACCGCCATCATCGAAAGTGCCCGGGCTGCGCAGATCAACCTGCGCATTCTCGGGCGCGGCCAACTGGGCTTGAGTCTCGACGAGACCTGCGACGAAGGCACCGTGGCGAAGCTGTTCGACGTGTTCCTGGGGGCCGATCACGGGCTCAGCATCGACGACCTGGATGCCGAAGTCTTGCCTGGCGGAATTCCCCAAGGGCTGGTGCGAACTTCACCTTATCTGCGTCACCCCGTGTTCAGCGCCCATCACAGCGAAACCGAGATGCTGCGCTACCTCAAGCAGCTGGAAAACAAGGACCTGGCGCTCAATCAATCGATGATCCCATTGGGCTCCTGCACCATGAAGCTCAACGCCACCAGCGAGATGATCCCGATTACCTGGCCGCAGTTCGCCAACCTGCACCCGTTCGTGCCCAAGGAGCAGGCCGCCGGTTATGGGCTGATGATCGAGGAACTGGAGCGCTGGTTGTGCGCGATCACCGGTTTCGACGCGATTTGCATGCAACCCAACTCCGGTGCCCAGGGCGAATACGCCGGGCTGCTGGCGATCCGCAAATACCATGAGAGCCGGCAACAGGGCGGCCGCGATATCTGCCTGATTCCTTCGTCGGCTCACGGCACCAATCCCGCGTCGGCGCAAATGGCCGGGATGCGCGTGGTGATCGTCGAGTGCGACGAGGCGGGCAACGTCGACCTGGATGACCTCAAGGAAAAAGCCGCGCAAGCCGCCGAAAAACTCGCCTGCCTGATGGCGACCTATCCTTCGACCCATGGGGTGTATGAGGAAGGCATCAGCGAAATCTGTGAGGTGATCCACCAGCACGGGGGGCAGGTGTACATGGATGGCGCCAACCTCAACGCTCAGGTGGGGTTGGCGCGGCCGGCCGATATTGGTGCCGATGTCTCGCACATGAACCTGCACAAGACCTTCTGCATTCCCCATGGTGGCGGTGGGCCGGGCATGGGGCCGATTGGTGTTCGGGCGCATCTGGCGCCGTTCGTGGCCAACCATCCGGTGGTGCCAATCGACGGGCCGCACCCGCAAAATGGCGCCGTCAGCGCAGCGCCTTGGGGCAGCGCAAGCATTCTGCCAATCAGCTGGATGTACATCGCCATGATGGGGCCGCAACTGGCGGACGCCAGCGAAGTGGCGATCCTGGCCGCGAATTACCTGGCGCGGCATTTGTCCGGTGCTTTCCCGGTGCTCTATACCGGGCGCAACGAACGGGTGGCCCACGAATGCATCCTCGACCTGCGACCGCTCAAGGCGTTGACCGGCATTACCGAGGAGGACGTGGCCAAGCGTCTGATGGATTACGGCTTCCATGCCCCGACCATGTCGTTTCCCGTGCCGGGGACGCTGATGGTCGAGCCGACCGAAAGTGAATCGAAGGCGGAGCTGGACCGGTTCATCGGGGCGATGCTGAGCATCCGCGCGGAAATCAACGAGGTGCAGAACGGTAATTGGCCGGCTGAAGAAAACCCGTTGAAAGGTGCGCCGCATACGTTGGCCGATATCACCGGCGTGTGGGAACGACCCTACAGCATCGTGCAAGCGGTCACGCCGGACGCGCACACCAAGGCTCACAAATACTGGCCGGTGGTGAACCGGGTGGACAACGTGTATGGGGACCGGAACCTGTTTTGTGCGTGTGTGCCGGTGGATGATTACCGCTGACATCTCAGGCAACACATAACCCCTGTAGGAGCGAGCTTGCTCGCGATTGCGGTGTGACAGTCAATGAAGTTTTTACTGATCCACCGCTATCGCGAGCAAGCTCGCTCCCACAGGGCGGCTCGGTGAACATGAGATTTGTGTTCGCAAGGCAAAAAAATGCCGCTCAATTGAGCGGCATTTTTCATTCGCAACGGTTACTCCGAAGCCACGGCATTCTTCGCCAGGATCGCGTTCGCCAGTTCCATGTCCGTGGCTTGCAGGCCCGGGTTTTCGGCGCGGACCTTCTGCATGGCCGCTTCCAGGTACGGACCGCGGATACCGCCGTCACTGGCGACGAAGCTGCTGGCATCGTCCTGGGCCGCGACGACCAGCTTGTTATCCTTGGATGTCAGATAGCTCGAACCGGTGGTTGCACCGGACGTAAGAACGTTACGCCAAAAAGTATCGGCCATCGCCGAACCGACAGGCAGGGACAACAGCGCGACGGTAGCGACAGCAAGTTTGAAACGCATGACAAGGTGACTCCACTGGGTTGAGTACGCGGTTGGATTGCCAACCCCCAATCGAGTTCCGTGGTCGCTTAATCCGCCGCTTCGACCAGCAGGATGGCGCCTTGCTGGCCGACCACCCGCACGCGGCTGCCAGTGGCGGTGTCCGGCCCGCGGGCCATCCACACGCCGTCAGCCACCTTGATCTTGCCGCGACCGTCGACAATCGCTTCATGCACCACGAAGGTTTTGCCGATGAGTTCCTGGCCGCGCAGATTCAGGTGCGGCTGATCACTGGGACGCATCGCCGTGCGCTGACGCCGCCACCAGTACAACGCGGTGGTGATCGACAGCAGGCCGAACAACAGAAACTGCCATTCCCAAGACAGGTCCGGCATCAGGAAGGTCAAGACGCCCACGGTTGCCGCGGCCATACCGATCCACAGCAGATAACCGCCGGCGCCGAACACTTCGAGAATCAACAGCACCGTGCCCAGCGCCAACCAGTCCCAGAATGAAAGGTGCTGCAAAAATGCCCACATGGCGTGCCTCAGGCTTTCTTGTTATCGAAAGTGGCCTTGACGATTTCGCCAATGCCGCCCACCGCACCGATCATCGAACTGGCTTCCAGCGGCATCAGGATCACCTTGCTGTTGTTGGCCGAGGACAACTTGCCCAGCGCATCGATGTACTTCTGCGCCACGAAGTAGTTCACCGCCTGCACGTTGCCGCTGGCGATGGCTTCGGACACGACTTTAGTGGCCTGGGCTTCTGCCGCGGCTTGCCGCTCGCGGGCTTCGGCTTCCAGGAATGCGGCCTGGCGACTGCCTTCGGCTTCGAGGATCTGCGCCTGCTTCTTGCCTTCGGCGGTCAGGATCGCTGCGGCGCGCAGGCCCTCGGCCTCGAGGATCTGCGCACGCTTGATTCGCTCGGCTTTCATCTGCCCCGACATCGCCGCCATCAGGTCGGCGGGCGGGCTGATGTCCTTGATCTCGATCCGGGTGATCTTGATGCCCCAAGGCGCGGTCGCTTCGTCGACGGTGCGCAGCAGTTTTTCGTTGATCCCGTCACGCTGGCTGAGCATGGCGTCGAGCTCCATCGAGCCGAGCACGGTGCGGATATTGGTTTGCAGCAGGTTGCGGATGGCGTGTTCGAGGTTGTTGACCTCGTAGGCCGCCTGGGCGGTGTTGACCACCTGGAAGAAGCACACGGCGTCGATTTGCACCGTGGCGTTGTCGGCGGTGATGACTTCCTGTGGCGGAATATCCAGCACGCTTTCCATCACATTCATCTTGCGGCCGATGCGGTCCATGACCGGAATGATGACGTTCAGCCCCGGCTTGAGCGTGTTGGTGTAGCGACCGAAACGCTCGACGGTCCATTCAAAGCCTTGGGGCACGACCTTGAAACCCATGAACAGAATGGCGACCACCAGGCCGACAAAAAGCAAAAGCACACTACCGATCTGCATAACGATTCCTTGTTGATGTGTGGATCTGTGGAGTTGCAATGGCTGAAGTGTAGCTGTGCCGATGCCGGATCAGTACAGCCAGGCTCAGTTCTGCTCGCTCTGGGGAGTCACGCGCAGAATCTCCTCGATAGTCGTCAGCCCGGCGGCGACCTTTTGCGCTCCTGACAACCGCAGGCTGCGCATGCCCTCCTTGAATGCCTGGCGCCGCACGGCCAGCAGATCGGTGTCGGGACTGATCAACGCCTTGATGCCATCGCTCAGTTGCATGATTTCGTAGACCCCGGCGCGACCGCGATAACCGGTGTCGCGGCATTCCACGCAACCGATGGCACGCTGGGCATTGGCCGGCAACGGTGCTTGCCAGGGACGGGTCAGGGTTTGCCAGTCGTCTTCGCCCAGCGTCAGCGGCGCCTTGCAGTGCGGGCACAGGGTTCGCACCAGTCGCTGGGCCATGACGCCAAGCACTGTGGCCTTGATCAGGTAATGCGGCACGCCGAGCTCCAGAAGACGGCTGATGGCGCTGGGCGCGTCGTTGGTGTGCAGGGTCGACAGCACCAGGTGCCCGGTGAGCGCCGCCTGGATCGCCATCTCCGCGGTTTCGAGGTCGCGGATCTCGCCGATCATGATGATGTCCGGGTCTTGCCGCATCAGTGCGCGCACGCCGGCGGCGAAGGTCAGGTCGATGTTGTGCTGGACCTGCATCTGGTTGAACGCCGGCTCGACCATTTCAATCGGGTCTTCGATGGTGCAGAGGTTGACCTCCGGCGTCGCCAGTTTTTTCAGGGTGGTGTAGAGGGTGGTGGTCTTGCCCGAACCCGTCGGCCCGGTAACGAGGATGATGCCGTGGGGCTGGCGGGTCATGTCTTGCCAGCGGCGCAGGTCGTCGGCGGAGAAACCAAGCTGGTCGAAGTCCTTGAGCAATACTTCCGGATCGAAGATCCGCATGACCATTTTTTCGCCGAAGGCCGTGGGCAGTGTCGACAAACGCAATTCGACTTCACCGCCGTCCGGAGTCTTGGTTTTCACCCGGCCGTCCTGGGGTTTGCGTTTCTCCGCGACGTTCATGCGCCCCAGGGTTTTCAGGCGACTGACGATGGCCATGGTGACCTGGGGCGGGAATTGATAGACGTTGTGCAGCACGCCGTCGATGCGAAAGCGCACCGTGCCTTGCTCGCGCCGGGGCTCGATATGGATGTCGCTGGCGCGTTGCTGGAACGCGTACTGGAACAGCCAATCGACGATATTGACGATGTGGGCGTCGTTGGCGTCCGGCTCCTGGTCGCTGGCGCCGAGGTTGAGCAGCTGTTCGAAATTGCCGAGGGTACTGACTTGCGGGTCGGCGCTGTTCGCCCCGGTGACCGACTTGGCCAGGCGGAAGAATTCGACGCTCAAGCGCTGGATGTCCACGGGGTTGGCCACTACACGCTTGATCGGCAATTTGAGCACGTGGGTCAGGTCAGCCTCCCAGCCGCTGACATAAGGCTGGGCGCTGGCCACGGTTACCGCCTCGCGGTCGATGGCTACCGCGAGGATCTTGTGGCGCTGGGCGAAGGCATAGGACATCAGCGGGGTCACGGCCGCGACGTTGATTTTCAGTGGGTCGATGCGCAGGTAAGGCTGGCCGGCCTGCCGGGACAGCCACAGGGTCAGGCTCTCGAGGTCCAGCGGTTTGCCGGGGCGGCTGAGATCGTCCAGCTGTTGGCTGGCAATGAACTCCAGCGGATGCATCTGCCCAAGGGAGGCGTTGCGGCGGCGGGCATTGAGTGCGTGTTCGGCCGAATCCTGGCTGATAAAGCCCTGGGCGACGAGTTCGCGCAGTAGATCATTGAGATCCAGCCAGCGGTCCTGAAGGGCGATTTGTACGGACATGCGGGCTCCTTTTGAACGACAGTGCGCAAAGGATAGCCGTGGCCCGGCTGACCGCTGGGCCACTACCCGACAAAGCCGTTTCGGAGTTTTTCAGCCCGCCGCTTGAACCGCTTCGGTCCATGGGGCATCAGCTTCTTGCAGCTCCACTGAGCAGACGCTGATCAGGTTGCGAAGTTTTTCCGCAATCACTTGCGCGCGGTGCCAGCTCAAACCGTCGATGACAACTTCGATGGTCAACCAGTCGTCCTGGCGCTGCGCGCTGACCTGCTCCGGCGTGAGCAATTGCAGGGCGAACAGATTGAGGGCGCGACACAGCAGGTCCGGTTCAGCCTCGGCCGTCATTTGATAGCGAACCCGGCAATGGGCGTTGCCGACGTTCCAGACATCGGCGCGGGCAGGTGGGGTGTTCGCGGCTTCGAGATACGGCATGGTCAGGCTCCAGAATCATTGGAGAAATGTTTACATCCTGTGCCGGGTATTTCTTCTCTATGATTGGCTGTATTGCAGGAATGAAGAATAAATCAATTCACTTATTACGCGGCTAAGGGTTTTTTTATGCATAGCGAACTGGACAGCTACGACCGCAAGATCCTCGCCTTGCTGCAAGAGGACGCTTCGCTTTCCAGCGCACAGATCGCCGAGCAGGTGGGGCTCTCGCAATCGCCGTGCTGGCGGCGGATTCAGCGGATGAAAGAGGAGGGCATCATTCGCGGCCAGGTGACCTTGCTCGACCGCAAGAAAATCGGCCTGAACACGCAGATCTTCGCGGAGGTGAAACTCAATGCCCACGGGCGTTCGAACTTCACCGAATTCACCGAGGCGATTCGCGGCTTTCCGGAGGTGCTGGAGTGTTACGTGCTGATGGGGGCGGTGGATTTCTTGCTGCGGATTGTCACGGCGGACATCGAGGCGTACGAGCGCTTCTTCTTCGAGAAGCTGTCGATGGTGCCGGGGATTCAGGAGGTCAATTCGATCGTGGCGTTGTCGGAGATCAAGTCGACCACCAGTTTGCCGGTCTGAAATTTTGCGGTGACTGTGCCGGCCTCATCGCGAGCAAGCTCGCTCCCACAAGGACCGCATAAATCCTGTGGGAGCGAGCTTGCTCGCGATGGCGGTATTACAGGCGCAGCAACATTTTCCAGGCGCGGTTCTGATACACCGCAATCGCCTGCTGCTTACGTGCATCCAGGACTTCGTCGGTGATCGACTCGTTGGCCAGTTGCGCCAGCTTGTTCAACTCGCCGTACAGGCGATCCATTTCCGGGATCTCCAGCACGTTACGCGCATGGTGCAGCCAGACCTGGATGCGTTCGATGCGCGGCAGTTGCTCGGCCAGGTCTTCCGGTTGTTGCTGGTAACGTTGCAGTTGCAACGAAGTGGCTTCTTCGCCCAGCAGGCGCGGCAACCAGCTGCCCAGTTGCGCAGCGCCCTGGCGATTGCCACGGGTGTTGCGGTCGGCGGCCCAGGTGCGGGCCAGCAGCCAGCGCGAGGTGGTCAGGGAGAACAGGCCCCAGCGCGGGTCTTCGAGTTCTTCGAGGAACTGCTCGGGCGCGGCTTTGCGCACGTCTTCATCTTCCAGGCCGGCCTGGACCAGCGGGCGCCAGTCTTCCAGCAAGGCATCGAGGGCGATACGCAGATCGTGGGTCGACTGACGCGGAGCGGCCTGGCCCAGGCTGCTGATCAGCGCGCGCATTTCCGCGAGGCACTCGACCCAGTCCTGCAACAGGCGCCAGTGACCGTTGAAGCGATACTGCTCGGCCAGACGCTGGCTGCTGCCCAGCAAATGCCAGCTCAGCGCGGCGAACGCGTCGTCCAGCGGCGTTTCAGCGGTGATTTGCGGTGCCGGCAGGCTCAACGAATAGCTGTGGGCGTCGTACAGGCGATAACCGCGCTCGGCCTTGCTGATATCGCATGGCATCAGGGCCAGTTTCTCGGCCAGCTCGGCGGCCAGTTCCAGCAGGGCTGCCGGTTCGCCTTCGCGCAGTTCCAGTTCCAGCTCGCAGATTTCTTCTTTCTGCTTGCCGACCACGACGTGACCCAGGTCCAGCGCGGCTTCGATGACCACTTTGGTCTTGCCGCGACCCCAGGCGAGTTCCGCGCGTTCGCGGACGAAGTCGGTGGTGAAGATTGGCTTCAGGGTCTTCTTGTCCAGCTCGGCCAGTTCCTCGGGCCAGCATTCGCCGTCGAGTTTCTTCAGGTCGAGCTTGGCCTTGGGCAGGTTCCAGTCGTATTCGTTACGAACGGACAGACCGGCGACGCTCTGGCCGCGGGTCTTGAGGGTCTGAATCACTTCTTCGCCATCCTTGCGCAGGCGCAGGGCGACTTTGGCCTGGGCCAGGTCACGTTCGGGCGTGTCGAAGTACTGATTCATCAACTCACGGCGTTCCCAGCCACTTTTGTTGCGTTTTTTCAGTAACGGGTGCTCGCGCAGTGCGGCGAGGGTTTCGCGGCTGACGCGGAGTTTGATTTCGGTTTCTTTCTGCATGGCCGGAAAATCCAGGATCGGGAGCGCAGCCGGGGGAATGTGTGGCTGCCAAGGTCGTGCAGTGTACAGGACTCAAGGTTAGTACGCGCCGAGACGGTTTATTCCTGTCATCGGTTGGTTCTATGATGGACTTCAATTCAGGTGCCGGGAGTCAGCGATGCCATTGCCGTCGATGAAAGAACAATTCGCTGCGTTGATCGCTGCACCGTCCGTCAGTTGCACCCAACCCAGTCTCGATCAAACCAACCGCCCGGTCATCGATCTGCTGGCGACATGGCTCGGTGAGCTGGGTTTTACCTGCGATATCCAGCAAGTCAGCCCCGGCAAGTTCAACCTGCTGGCCAGTTTCGGCTCCGGCCCCGGCGGCCTGGTACTGGCCGGGCACAGTGACACCGTGCCGTTCGACGGTGCGCTGTGGCAAACCGACCCGCTGAAGCTCACTGAAGTCGACGGTCGTTGGGTCGGCCTGGGCAGTTGCGACATGAAGGGCTTTTTCGCCCTGGCCATCGAGGCGGTCATACCGCTGCTCGATCAGCCGTTCAAACAGCCGTTGCTGATTCTCGCCACTTGCGATGAAGAAAGTTCGATGTCCGGTGCCCGCGCGCTGGCCGAAGCGGGGCGACCGCTGGGGCGGGCGGCGGTGATCGGCGAGCCGACAGGGCTCAAGCCGATCCGCATGCACAAGGGCATCATGATGGAGCGCATCGACATCCTTGGTCAGAGCGGTCATTCCTCCGACCCGCGCCTGGGGCACAGCGCCCTGGAAGCCATGCACGATGCCATCGGTGAACTGCGTGGCCTGCGCTTGTTATGGCAGCGCGAATTCCGCAATCCACAGTTTGGCGTGCCGACGCCAACGATGAATTTCGGCTGCATCCATGGCGGCGACAACCCCAACCGCATCTGCGGCCAGTGTTCGCTGGAATTCGATTTGCGGCCGCTGCCCGGCATGGACCCCAAGGTCCTGCGCGCCGAGATCCTGCAGAAGCTCAAGCCGGTTGCCGAGCGGCATCAGGTCAAAATCGATTACGCGCCGTTGTTCCCCGAAGTGCCGCCGTTCGAGCAGGCCGAGGACGCAGAGTTGGTGCGCATTGCCGAAAAGCTCACCGGCCACAGCGCCGAAGCAGTGGCGTTCGGCACCGAAGCACCTTATCTTCAGCGTCTTGGCTGTGAAACGCTGGTGCTTGGCCCGGGTGATATCGCCTGCGCCCATCAGCCGGGGGAATACCTCGAAATGTCACGTTTGCAGCCTACGGTGCATCTATTAAGGCAACTGATCGAACACTATTGCCTGACACCCGTGTAGGAGCGAGCCTGCTCGCGATGGACGTTAACGATGACGAGGGCTGCCTGGATGAGCGCGGCGTCCTCATATCCATCGCGAGCAAGCTCGCTCCTACAGGGTTTTGCAGTTAAATTGCCGATGTCCCAACCCGTATTCATGAGGAGAGCGCGCGTGTCGCCAAGCCTGTTCCGACGATAACCATCAGCCCGCTGTGCGTTTTCAGTTTCGCCCTTTTTTCGGCTGCTATTTATTACAGGCCCAGGTTCATGCCCGAATACGTCAATTGGCTTCGTCACGCTTCGCCTTACATCAACGCCCACCGCGATTGCACTTTTGTCGTCATGCTGCCCGGCGACGGCGTTGAACACCCGAATTTCGGCAATATCGTCCACGACCTGGTGCTGTTGCACAGCCTGGGTGTGCGTCTGGTGCTGGTTCACGGTTCTCGCCCGCAAATCGAAGCGCGCCTCGCGGCCCGTGGCCTGACCCCGCATTACCACCACGGCATGCGCATCACCGATGCCGCGACCCTGGAGTGCGTGATCGACGCGGTTGGCCAGTTGCGCATTGCCATTGAGGCTCGCCTGTCGATGGACATGGCTTCGTCGCCGATGCAGGGTTCGCGCCTGCGGGTGGCCAGCGGCAACCTGGTGACGGCACGACCGATCGGCGTGCTTGAAGGCGTCGACTATCACCACACCGGCGAAGTGCGCCGGGTCGACCGCAAGGGCATCAACCGTCTGCTGGACGAGCGCTCCATCGTGCTGTTGTCGCCGCTGGGCTATTCGCCGACCGGGGAGATTTTCAACCTGGCCTGCGAAGACGTCGCCACCCGCGCAGCCATCGACCTGGGCGCGGACAAGCTGCTGCTGTTCGGCGCCGACCTGGGCCTGATCGACGAACACGGGCGCCTGGTGCGTGAACTGCGTCCGCAGCAGGTGCCGGCGCATCTGCAACGGTTGGGCAGTAACTACCAGGCAGAATTGCTTGATGCAGCGGCTGAAGCTTGCCGTGGCGGCGTGGCCCGCAGCCATATCGTCAGTTATGCCGAAGACGGTGCACTGCTGACTGAGCTGTTCACCCGCGACGGTGGCGGTACGCTGGTGGCCCAGGAACAGTTCGAAGTGGTGCGCGAAGCGGCCATTGAAGACGTCGGTGGTTTGCTGGACTTGATCAGCCCGCTTGAAGAGCAGGGCATCCTGGTGCGCCGTTCCCGCGAGGTGCTGGAGCGCGAGATCGAACAGTTCAGTGTGGTCGAGCGCGAAGGCATGATCATCGCCTGTGCGGCGCTGTATCAGATTGCCGATTCGGATGCCGGTGAACTGGCGTGCCTGGCGGTGAATCCAGAGTATCGCCATGGCGGTCGCGGTGATGAATTGCTGGAGCGCATCGAGACCCGCGCCCGGACTCAGGGTTTGAAGACATTATTCGTCCTTACTACCCGCACCGCTCACTGGTTCCGCGAGCGTGGTTTTGTGCCGAGCAGCGTTGATCGTCTGCCGTCGGCGCGGGCGTCGCTGTACAACTATCAGCGTAATTCGAAGATTTTCGAAAAAGCCCTTTGATCAGGATACGGTCCTTGTAGGGGCGAGCTCGCTCGCGAAAATCGTGAACGATAACGCGTAAAACCAGATGCCCCTTGGCGTCCTTGGGTTTTTCGCGAGCAGGCTCGCTCCTACAGAGGTCGGTGATGTTACTCGGCGACAAACTTCGCGCTGACATACGGCGAGTAATCCGGCAGCACCGTCTCCACCTTCCCTTGTTCCTTCAAGAATTTCGCCGTCTCGCCAATGGCCTTGGCCGTGCCGCCGTCCAGCAGCGCGGCGCTCTGTTGCGCCTTGGCATCCGGGAATGCGGAACCGGCCAGTAACTCCGGCACATCGGCGGCATTGGCACCGGTCAGTTTGGCGATTTTCTGCACCGGTACCGAGTCGGCAGTCCAGCTGGCTTTATGCACCGCGTAATCAGCAAAGGCGTCGAGGGTGACCTTGGCGAATCTGGCCACCACCTCCGGGTGCTTCTCGGCGTAGTCCTTGCGTGCCACCCAGACCTCGAAGGTGGGTGCTCCCCATTGGCCTACCTGTGCAGCGTCGGTCAGGGTCTTGCCACTCTTGCGGATTTCCCCCAGGGCGGGCGACCAGACAAACGCGCCATCAATATCTCCCCGCTTCCAGGCTGCCGCGATTTCCGCCGGCTGCAGGTTCACCACTTTGACTTTCGAACTGTCCAGGCCCCAGTGCTTCAACGCACCAAGCAGGCTGTAGTGGGAGGTTGAAACGAAAGGCGTGGCGATGGTCTTTCCGATCAGATCTTGTGGTTTTTCGATGCCGCTGCCATTGCGCACCACAAGCGCTTCGGCGGCATTGATCTGGGCCGAGACGATGAACGCGACAATCGGCAGGTTGCGCGAAGCGGCAGCGGCCAGCGGACTGGAGCCGAGATTGCCGATTTGTACATCGCCGGAGGCAATCGCCGTGACCACTTCCGGGCCGCTGTTGAAGCGTCGCCAGTCGATGGGCTGGCCGATGGTTTTTTCATAAAGGCCATCGGCCTGGGGGACTTTGCTGGGGTCGATTCCGGTTTGATAACCGACGGTGAGGTTCGCCGCTTGGGCGGTGAAAGAAAATGCGAGAGATACACAAACTGTAACAATTGGTCTGGATAGTGCGCGCTTGATCGTCATGGGGCTGCCTTTCGGTAAGGATTTGTTTCCGGATTGCGTCAGAAACTAATCGATCTAAAAAAGCAAAAATAAATACCGTTTAGGAATTAGCTTATGAGCCGAACCCTTTGTTCTGGGGAGGCTGGAAATTGAGCGCTAAATTCCTAAACGGTATTAGAAAAGAATCGGGTAATTCTTTTCAGGTTCATGACGAATTCATGACCCGGCAGGGACCAAAAAATCGGGGGTTAGACAAAGGTCGTAGACACACATGGTTACGATTGACTTGTGGGTCACGGTCTGGCGCTAATCGCGCATCTTAGGATTTCGGGCGACGACTCGAGATCAGGAATACAAGAACTAGAATCGAGAGGAGCTACACAATGAACAAGTCCACCTTGGCTTTGGCCGTGGCCGTAGGGGTTTTGGCGCAGCAGGCAGGCGCCGCAGGTTTCCTGGAAGACAGCAAGGCGTCCATCAGTTCCCGGACCATGTATTACAACAACGATAACCGTGAAGGCGGTGCGGATCAGAAAGAGTCCGCAGAAGGCCTGAAATTCGATTATCTGTCCGGTTTCACCCAAGGCACTGTCGGTTTCGGTATCGACGCCCAGGCACTGCTGGGTATCCACCTGGACGGCGGCAAGGGTCACCACCCGGACAACAACACCTTCTTCCCAAGCGACAGCGATGGTTCGGCCGTGTCCGAATGGAGCCGTGCAGCCGCTAACGTCAAGGCGCGCTTCTCGAAGACCGAAGCCCACCTGGGTGGCGCCCTGGCACCCAACTTGCCAATTCTGGTCGCGAATGACAGCCGTCTGCTGCCACAGACCTTTGACGGTGGCACCATCACTTCGAAAGAAATCGACAACGTGACCTTCAACGCAGGTCAGTTGGAGCATTCGGCGGGTCGCGCCTCTTCGAACTCCACCGGCCTTGCCGTGGCTGGCGGCACAGAGGACAGCAACAAGTTCTACTACGGTGGTGCTGACTGGAAGGTCACCAAGGACCTGACCCTGCAGTACTACCACTCGAATCTGAAGGACTACTACAAGCAGGACTTCCTTGGCTTGATCCACGTGTTTCCGATCGACGCCAAACAGTCCTTCAAGACTGATATTCGCTACTTCGACAGCAGCTCCGACGGCAAGAACGGTGATCCGGGTTTCCGTTTCAACAATAACAACGGTTTCGCCAAGACCCCGGGCGAGGTCGATAACAAGACCTGGAGCGCCATGTTCACCTATACCCTGGGTGGCAACGCCTTCCTGCTCGGTCATCAGCGCGTCAGCGATGACGGTGGTTTTGTCTACCTGAACCAGGGCAACGTGGTTGATGGCAATGGCCGTCCGGAAGGCAACGGCGGCGCCAGCTTCTACCTGTTCACCGACTCCATGATCAACGGATTTGTTCGTGCCGGTGAAAACACCACCTTCGGTCAGTACTCCTATGACTTCGCCGGACTGGGCGTGCCGGGCCTGAAAACTTCGATCGCCTACCTGCATGGCGACAACATCAAGGCTACCAACGGCAGCGGCCCTGATGGCTCCGAGTGGGAACGCGACATGCGGATCGACTACACCATCCAGCAGGGCGCTCTCAAAGGCTTCGGCGTAACGCTGCGTAATGGTGTCTACCGCGGCAGTGAAGTCTCCAACAACCCTGATGTTGACCAGACTCGTCTGATCTTCAACTACACCTACAGCTTCCTGTAACAAGCCTTGTAAAAAAGCCTCGCCTGCTGGCGAGGTTTTTTTTGCCTGTTTTTTATATTCCATAAAGATCTTTACTGATTATTTATTATTCTTTTTAGTTTTTAAATATCCCGCTTAAAGTGCGCCTGTCCGGCACTCATCCCTGAGCCCGGATTTGGCGATTTCGTCCCTCGACAATAGTTCAGGTGCAGGAATCGGCCTTGCCGCCGATACCTCGGATCTGTCGTGGGAAGTCATATTCCAAAGCGATATTAAAAAATATCAAAAAATTCTTTTTGGCTTTAAGGCCGTGTATCCTGCGGCCCGCCAAATGACCGGCCTAGACGGTTTGCCGCGAATTTATGCATTCAGGATCCCGGGCAATCGATTCGGGACCAGGAACATCAGAACTAGAAACGAGAGGAGCGAAACATGAACAAGTCCACCTTGGCCATGGCTGTGGCCGTCGGGGTTTTGACCCAGCAGGCAAGCGCCGCGGGTTTTATCGAAGACAGCAAGGCAACATTGGGGCTGCGTAACTTCTACATCAACACCGACTACCGTGACGGAGCCGGTGCCAACAAAAACGAAGAGTGGGGCCAAGGCTTCGATCTGCGTTTCATCTCCGGTTACACCCAGGGCACCGTCGGCTTCGGCATCGATGCGATCGGCCTGTTGGGCGTGAAACTGGATTCGGGCGGCGGTACCAACGGCGCCACGGCGACCTCTTACGGCGGCACGGTTTTCCCGAGCAAATCCAACGGCGAGGCAGTTGATGATTTCTCCAGCCTGGGCCTGACGGCCAAAGCCAAGGTTTCCCAGACCGAATTGAAGCTGGGCACCCTGCAGCCGAAAAACCCGGTGATCGTGACCAACGATGGTCGTCTGCTGCCGCAAACCTGGCAGGGTGGCCAGATCACGTCCGGCGACATCAAGGATCTGACCCTGGTTGGTGGCCAGATCGAAGCCGTTAAAGGCCGTAACTCCAGCAACAATGAGCAGATGTCGATTTCCGGCGCGAACACTCGCGGCACCAAATTCCGCGACAGCAACAAGTTCATCTATGCCGGTGGCGACTACAAGATCACCAAGGACCTGACGGCCCAGTACTACTACGGCAACCTGGAAGAGTTCTACAAGCAACACTTCCTGGGTCTGGTGCACAACTGGGCAATCGGCCCTGGCGTGTTGAAGTCGGATTTCCGTTATTTCAACAGCTCTGATGATGGTGCCAACGGTCACGACCCGCTGTACTTCACCACTGGCAACTACAACGCGCCAAACGGTAAAGGCAAGGTCGACAACAACCTGTACAGCGGCCTGTTCCTGTACACCGTTGCCGGTCACACCTTCGGTGGCGGTTATCAGGTCAGCAACGGCAGCAGCGATTTCCCTTGGCTGAACCAGGGCGACGGTTCGTCGAACTACACCATCACCGATGCGCAAATCCAGAAGTTCGGCCGTGCCGGCGAGCGTACCTGGCAAGCACGCTACTCCTATGACTTCGCCAAGGTTGGCGTACCTGGCCTGACGGCGGGTCTGGTTTACCTGCACGGCGACAACATCGATACCGTTAACGCCAAGGGTGGCGAGGCGGCCAATGGTGCTTCCGAGTGGGAGCGCGATCTGAGCGTGGCTTACGTCGTTCAGGAAGGTCCGCTGAAAAACCTGGGCCTGGCGTGGAAAAACGCGACCTGGCGTACCGACCTGCCGAACACGCGTTCGCAGGACGAAAACCGCCTGATCGTCAGCTACTCGATCCCGCTGTTGTAATAGCGCTCGCGTAACCGAGACAAAAAAAGCCCCGCCCGGTATTGCACCGGGCGGGGCTTTTACATTTTCAAGACGGGTTCACCCCCGTAATCCCGCCTTGAACTTCCCTCTTTGCAGCAACTCAAGGCCTTCTCGAACCTTGGGGGCGATGTTCGGCCGGTTGTGCGGGCACGTCCAGTGAATAGATATTTAATATTTCTTTATGATATAAATAAATCGATATTTATTCTTTTTAATAGATAAAAAACACAGGCACAGTTGAACCCATCAAGCACTCACAAGGAGCAGCACCATGGGTCTCAGACTTGGCGATATCGCCCCCGATTTCGAACAGAACTCCAGCGCCGGCACCATTCGTTTCCATCAGTGGCTGGGCGATAGTTGGGGTGTGCTGTTTTCCCATCCAGCGGATTTCACGCCGGTGTGCACGACTGAATTGGGCTTCACCGCCAAGCTCAAGGATGAGTTCGCAGCGCGCGGCGTCAAGGCCATCGCTTTGTCGGTGGACCCGGTGGATTCGCACCACAGGTGGATCGAGGACATCAACGAAACCCAGGACACCGTGGTCAACTTTCCGATCCTGGATGACGCCGACCGCAAAGTCTCGGACCTTTACGATCTGATCCACCCCAACGCCAACGACACCCTGACCGTGCGCAGTCTGTTCGTGATCGACCCGAAGAAAAAGGTCCGGCTGACGATTACCTACCCGGCGAGCACCGGCCGCAATTTCAATGAAATCCTGCGGGTGATCGACTCGCTGCAACTCACCGACAACTACAAGGTGGCCACACCGGCCAACTGGCAGGACGGTGATGAGGTGGTGATCGTGCCGTCGCTTAAAGATGAGGATGAAATCAAACAGCGTTTTCCCAAGGGCTATCGAGCGGTTAAGCCTTACTTGCGCCTGACGCCGCAGCCGAACCGGTAAGTCTTCAGCATTTTTGGCGCAACTGATGCCGCCATCGCGAGCAAGCCCGCTCCCACATTTGTCCGCGTACCCCTGTGGGAGCGAGCTTGCTCGCGAAGGCGTCGGGTCAGACACCACAGGTTTCACAGTTAACAGCATCCACAAAGCAGGGGATTTCAGGCCGTTTCGACGGCCTGTTTTTTTGCCTGGAAGAAACAGCTTTCTATATTTCTTTAAGGTATAACCAAATGAATAAATATGATTTATGGATATATAAATCAACTGTTAAGGTCACTCCATCGAAGCGAGATCGCAAACCGCGAATCGCCAACACCGTGCAAGGAATCGTCTGAATGTTGGTTGTCTCACTCGGTGGCAGTCCCAGTCAGCGCTCTCGATCCGGGGTGCTGCTGGATCGCTCCCAGCGTTGGTTACAGGGGCAGGGCGTGGAAGTGGTGAGTTATCAGGTACGGGACTTCCCGGCCGAGGACTTGCTGCACGCACGCTTCGACAGCCCCAAGGTGATCGACTTGTTGCAACAAATTGAAAACGCCGATGGCCTGCTGATCGCCACACCGGTTTACAAGGCATCGTTTTCCGGAGCACTGAAGGTCGTGCTGGATTTGCTGCCCGAACGCGCCTTGAGCCACAAGGTGGTTCTGCCGATGGCCACTGGCGGCAGCATCGCCCACATGCTGGCGGTGGATTACGCGCTCAAGCCGGTGCTGTCGGCATTGAAGGCTCAGGAAATGCTGCAAGGCATTTTTGCCGTCGACAGCCAGATCGCCTACGGCGAAGGCAGCGCCCTGGCGCAGTTGGCGCCGGAGCTGGAACAACGACTGAATGAATCGCTTGAGCTGTTTTTCAGCGCCATGGCGCGACGGCCCAAGCCGCTCGATCCGAACCTGTTGAATGATCGTTTGTTGAGTGCTCGCTGGAGCATTTAAGCCTCACCGAAAATTGAAGTACTGGCCTTACTCGCCCGCCAACGGGCAAGCAGGTGCAGCCAAAACCCAACTGCAAAAAGGAGAGCGCCATGCGCCCTGTCATTTTGCGTCGTGGTCTGGTCGCTCTGTTTGCTGCGGCTGTCACCTTCGGCGCCATTACTCAAGCTCAGGCCGAGACTTTACGAATCGGCTATCAGAAATACGGCACCCTGGTGCTGCTCAAAGCCAAAGGCACCCTGGAAAAACGCCTCGCCGCCCAAGGCGTGGACGTGCAATGGACTGAATTCCCCGGTGGCCCGCAACTGCTTGAAGGCTTGAACGTCGGCTCCATCGACTTCGGTGTCACCGGTGAAACTCCGCCAGTGTTCGCCCAGGCGGCCGGTGCTGATTTGCTCTACGTCGCCTACGAACCGCCAGCGCCGCACAGTGAGGCGATCCTGGTGCCGAAGGACTCGGCGATCAAATCGGTAGCGGACCTCAAGGGCAAGAAAGTCGTCCTCAACAAAGGCTCCAACGTGCACTACCTGCTGGTGCGTGCACTGGAAGACGCCGGCCTCAAATACACCGACATCCAGACCGTATTCCTGCCGCCGGCCGATGCCCGCGCCGCGTTCGAGCGTGGCAGTGTCGACGCCTGGGTGATCTGGGACCCCTACCAGGCCGCCGCCGAACAACAGCTGCAAGCGCGCACCCTGCGCGATGGCCAGGGCATTGTCGACAACCATCAGTTCTACCTGGCGACCAAACCTTATGCGCAGAAAAATCCCGAGGTGATCAAGACCCTGGTGGAAGAAGTGCGCGCGGTGGGCGAGTGGTCCAAGGCTAACCCGCAAGAGGTGACCCAACAGGTTTCACCGCTGCTCGGCCTGCCAGCCGACATCACCCTGACCTCGGTGAAACGCCAGGGCTATGGCGCGTTGTTCCTGACTCCGGAAGTGGTCGCGGCGCAGCAGAAAATTGCCGACAGCTTCTACCAGCTCAAGTTGATTCCCAAGCCGTTGAGCATCAAAGACGTGATCTGGACGCCGCCGGCCGCCGTTGCCAAAGCCCAATAAATCGATTCCCCAAGGAGACCACTCCATGAGCCTCAATATTTTCTGGTTCCTGCCTACCCACGGCGACGGCCATTACCTTGGCACCGCCGAAGGCGCCCGCGCCGTTGATCACGGTTACCTGCAACAAGTCGCGCAAGCCGCTGACCGCCTGGGTTTTGGCGGGGTACTGATTCCGACCGGACGCTCCTGCGAAGACTCTTGGTTGGTGGCGGCATCGCTGATTCCTGTGACCCAGCGTTTGAAGTTTCTTGTCGCCCTGCGCCCCGGGATCATTTCCCCGACGGTGGCGGCGCGTCAGGCCGCGACCCTGGATCGACTGTCCGGCGGTCGTGCGCTGTTCAACCTGGTGACGGGCGGTGATCCGGAAGAGTTGGCGGGCGATGGTCTGTTCCTCAGCCACGAAGAACGCTATCAGGCCTCGGTGGAATTCACCCGCATCTGGCGCCGGGTACTGGAAGGTGAAACCGTCGATTACGACGGCCAGCACATCAGCGTGAAGGGCGCGAAGTTACTCTATCCGCCGATCCAGCAGCCGCGTCCGCCGCTGTACTTCGGCGGCTCCTCTGAAGCCGCGCAAGACCTGGCCGCCGAACAGGTGGAAATGGTCCTGACCTGGGGCGAGCCACCGGCCGCCGTCGCGGAAAAAATCGAACAGGTCCGAGCCAAGGCCGCCAAGCTCGGACGCACCGTGCGCTTCGGCATTCGCCTGCACGTGATCGTGCGCGAAACCAACGATGAAGCCTGGAAAGCCGCGGATCGGCTGATCTCCCATCTCGACAACGAGACCATCGCTCGTGCCCAGGCTTCGCTGGCGCGTTTCGATTCGGTCGGTCAGCAACGCATGGCCGCATTGCACGGCGGCAATCGCGACAACCTGGAGGTCAGCCCTAACCTGTGGGCCGGCGTCGGTCTGGTGCGCGGCGGTGCCGGTACGGCGCTGGTGGGCGATGGTCCGACCGTGGCCGCCCGCGTGAAGGAGTACGCGGACCTGGGCATCGATACCTTCATCTTCTCCGGTTATCCACACCTGGAAGAGTCGTACCGGGTGGCTGAGTTGCTGTTCCCGCACCTCGATGTCGAGCGTCCTGAACTACCGAAGAGCGCCGGTTACGTCAGCCCGTTCGGCGAGATGGTCGCCAACGACATTCTTCCCAAAGCCGCGTCCCAGAGCTGAGGCGCGGTCATGAAGAAAATCATCCACAGCCTGGCGCCCTGGGCGTTGCCGGTGTTGCTGCTGGCGGTATGGCAATTGAGTGTGTCGGCGGGTTGGTTGTCGACACGGATCCTGCCGGCACCCATCGCCGTCATCGAGGCCGGTGTAAGTCTGGTGCGCAGTGGCGAAATCTGGACACACCTGGCGATCAGTGGCTGGCGTGCCGCGCTGGGCTTCACCATCGGTGGTGGTATCGGCCTGACCCTTGGCTTCATCACCGGCCTGTCGAAGTGGGGCGAACGCCTGCTCGACAGTTCGGTGCAGATGATCCGCAATGTGCCGCACCTGGCGCTGATTCCACTGGTGATCCTGTGGTTCGGCATCGACGAGTCGGCGAAGATTTTCCTGGTGGCGCTGGGCACGTTGTTCCCGATCTACCTCAACACCTATCACGGCATCCGCAACGTCGACCCGGCGTTGGTGGAGATGGCGCGTAGCTATGGCCTGAGCGGTTTTAGCCTGTTCTGGCAGGTGATTCTGCCGGGGGCGCTGCCTTCGATTCTGGTCGGCGTGCGCTTCGCCCTGGGCTTCATGTGGCTGACGTTGATCGTGGCGGAAACCATTTCCGCGAGTTCCGGCATCGGCTATCTGGCCATGAACGCCCGGGAGTTCTTGCAGACCGACGTGGTGGTGCTGGCGATTCTGCTGTACGCGGCGCTCGGCAAACTGGCCGATCTCGCGGCCCGTGGACTTGAACGTGTCTGGCTGCGCTGGCACCCGGCCTATCAGGTTGCCAAGGGAGGTGCGGCATGATTGCGGAGCAACCTCCACGCTTGCTGCGCGGCATTCCGCTGGCGGTGCGCAAGCTGCAAAAGACCTTCGGCTCGCGGCAGGTGCTGCGCGAGATCGACCTGCACATTCCGGCGGGCCAGTTTGTTGCCGTGGTCGGTCGCAGTGGCTGCGGCAAAAGTACCTTGCTGCGCTTGCTCGCCGGTCTTGATCAACCAACCGGCGGTGAGTTGCTCGCCGGTGCCGCGCCATTGAGCGACGCGCGGGAAGACACGCGGCTGATGTTCCAGGAAGCGCGTTTGCTGCCCTGGAAAAAGATCATCGACAACGTCGGTCTGGGCCTCAAGGGCAACTGGCGGCCGCAAGCGCTTGCAGCTTTGGAAGCGGTGGGCCTGGCCGATCGCGCCCACGAGTGGCCGGCAGCGCTGTCCGGTGGACAGAAGCAACGCGTGGCGTTGGCCCGTGCGTTGATTCATCAGCCGCGCCTGCTGCTGCTCGACGAGCCCTTGGGTGCGCTGGATGCCCTGACCCGAATTGAAATGCAGCAACTGATTGAACGGCTCTGGCAGCAGCACGGTTTCACGGTGTTGCTGGTGACCCATGACGTCAGTGAGGCCGTGGCGATTGCCGATCGGGTGATCCTGATCGAAGACGGCGAAGTCGGCCTCGACCTGCACGTGGAACTGCCGCGCCCTCGGGTTCGTGGCTCCCATCGGCTGGCGGCATTGGAAACCGAGGTCCTCAATCGCGTGCTGGCGCTGCCCGGCCAACCGCCGGAACCGGAACCTGTTTCACCCTTGCCTACGCAATTGCGCTGGGCTCAATAACTCAAGTCTTACCCAACGACAGGAATCAACATCATGACTATCAAGGCCATCAACGTTCGCAACCAGTTCAAAGGCTCCATCAAGGAAATCGTCCTCGGCGACGTGCTGTCGGAAATCGACGTGCAGACCGCGTCCGGCATTGTCACTTCGGTGATCACCACACGCTCGGTGAAAGAGCTGGAACTGGCGGTCGGCAGTGAAGTGATCGCGTTTGTGAAATCCACCGAGGTGTCGATCGCCAAGTTGTAAGCCACATGCGTAAACAACAACCCCGAAGGGTTTGAGCCCTTCGGGGTTTTTCATGTGTGTTTGTCTTGAGCTGAGCGGTGCGGCCATCGCGAGCAAGCTCGCTCCCACAGGATTATTTGTCGTTCACAGAATCTGAATTCACTGAAGATCCTTGTGGGAGCGAGCTTGCTCGCGATGAGGTCAGTGAGCGCAGTAGAGGTTCCGCTTGGGCAGATACGGTGGCAAATACAACCCCACATAAGCATCAAACACCCGCATCCCTTCCTCGGCCATGCGCGGCGTAATCTGCCCGTGCTGCTGTACCGAGCGCGCATACACCCGGTCGCCCAGCTCCATGGCCAGGGCGAACACATCGACATCACTCGGCAAGGTCGGCAGCTCGAAGTGATGGTCGAACAGCTTGTGCATCAGGTCGCCCAGTTCGATGTCGTGCTGGCGGTCGGCCTGGGTGACTTCGGTCAGGCCGTGCTGGGCCAGAATGAGTTGGCGGGCGGCGGCGTCCTCTGCATAGATGTCGAGCATGCGTTGTTCCACCAGTCGCGACAGATCGCGCCAGCCATTCAAGGCGTGGTGGTCGATAGGGGCTTGCAGGCAGGCGCGGAAGGCCGCATGGACGTCGGCGGTCAAGGCTTCGAGCAACGCCGGCACGCTGGCGAAGAAGTGGTAGACCGAGGAGGGCGGAATCTCCGCGCGCTCGGCGACGCTGTAGATCGACAGGCTGGCCACGCCCTCGGCAGCCAGCAGCGTGCGGGCCGCATCGAGTATCGAATCGATCCGGGCCTGGCTGCGTGCGCGGGGTTTGCGGGGGGTGGCTACGCGTGTCATGGGAGTCTCCTGCGGGGCTGCGGGCATTGTACGCAGAGCGCGAGGATGATCCATACCCTGTGGCGAGGGGGCTTGCCCCCGTTGGAGGGCGAAGCACTCCCAAACCCGGTAATCGCGGTATGTCTGATACACATGAGGGTGTATTTTTTGGGGCTGCTGTGCAGCCCAACGGGGCGGTGCGGCGTCCCGACAAGCCCCCTCGCCACAGGGAACAATGTTGGCCATAAAAAACGCCGCAGGCTGTGAGGCCGGCGGCGTTTCTTCACTACTGCAACCGCTTACACGGTATGCAGGTACCAGTTGTACTCGAGGTCGGAGATGGAGTGTTCGAACTCCTCCAGCTCGCTCTCTTTACAGGCCACGAAGATATCGATGTATTTCGGATCGATGTACTTGGCCATGACTTCGCTGTCGTCCAGCTCGCGCAGTGCATCGCGCAGGTTGTTCGGCAGGCTCTGCTCGTTCTGCTCGTAGCTGTTGCCTTCGACCGGGGCGCCAGGCTCGATTTTGTTGGTCAGGCCGTGGTGCACGCCTGCCAGGACCGAAGCCATCAGCAGGTACGGGTTGGCATCGGCGCCGGCTACACGATGTTCGATGCGCACGGCGTCGGCGGAGCCGGTCGGTACGCGAATCGCCACGGTGCGGTTATCCAGACCCCAGCACGGCGAGTTCGGCACATAGAACTGTGCGCCGAAACGACGGTAGGAGTTGACGTTCGGGCAGAGGAAAGCCATCTGCGCCGGTAGGGTCTCGAGCACACCGCCGATCGCGTGACGCAGTGCGGCGTTCTGCTCGGGATCCTCACTGGCAAAAATGTTCTTGCCGTCTTTGTCGAGAATCGAGATGTGGACGTGCAGACCATTACCCGCCTGGCCTGGGTAAGGCTTGGCCATGAAGGTGGTGTCCATTTCATGGTCGTAGGCGATGTTCTTGATCAGGCGCTTGAGCAGGACCGCGTAGTCGCAGGCCTTGATCGGGTCAGCCACGTGGTGCAGGTTGACTTCGAACTGCGCCGGGGCACTTTCCTTGACGATGGCGTCGGCCGGAATGCCTTGCTCTTTGGCACCCTCCAGAATGTCCTGGAGGCAGTCGACGTATTCGTCGAGGTCGTCGATCAGGTAGACCTGAGTCGAGTGCGGACGTTTGCCGGAAACCGGCGAGCGCGGCGGTTGCGGACGACCGTTCACGTTCTCCTGGTCGATCAGGTAGAACTCCAGTTCGAACGCGGCGCAGATGGTCAGGCCCATTTCGTCGAACTTGCGCACCACATTGGCCAGCACTTCACGCGGGTCGGCGAAGAATGGTTCGCCTTCGAGTTCGTGCATGGTCATCAACAGTTGCGCGGTCGGGCGCTTCTGCCATGGCTCGTTGCATAGGGTATCGGGGATTGGATAGCAGATTCGGTCAGCATCGCCGATGTCCAGGCCCAGGCCGGTGCTTTCCACCGTCGAGCCATTGATATCCAGAGCAAATAGAGAGGCCGGCAGGTTGATGCCTTTCTCGTAAACCTTGTGGAGGCTGGTGCGTTCGATGCGCTTGCCGCGCACCACACCATTCATATCCGCAATCAGAAGGTCAACGTACAGAACCTCAGGATGTTCCTTAAGGAACGCGTTCGCTTCGTTAAGCTGAACGGCACGCGGGGGTACCGACATGATGCAACACCTTTGTTGTTAAAAATATCAATCATTGATCTTTTCAGATTCCAGTCAACCCGAACGGCATGCCGAAGTCAAGCGAGGCCTTTTTTGCCCTAAAAAAGCGCCCGTGTGGCTTTTTTGAGGCACTTTGGGGCGTTTTTATGCCCTTGGCCTCTATGGCGCCCGCAGGCTTGAGCGGGCCGTGTTGTATTTTTTACGGGGGTGTTGTGTAAAAAAATGAACAAGGCTAAGCTCGAATCAAACCCATAACAGCAATAATACCGGGGTGCTTCATGTCTCGCCTGCCGATAATCGGCGTCACCGACTGCTCAAGACAGGTCGGTCGGCATGCTTGTCACATCAGTGATGACACGTCCGTCCGTTCCGTGGCCCCGGCGGTTCTGGTGATCCTCCCATCCGTGACGGTTCAACCGTCCCCGTCCGATATTCTGGACGGTCGCGATGGCACCCCCATTACGGTTACTCCATTCAATATAGAACCGATTCACAATAGCGGCCTGACCATTGTTCAGGGCACCGCTCGCGATTCTGCACGCCCGGCCTCTGCAGCCGTGTTGCCAAGCACGATAATCTGCCGCGCAAACGCTCTACAACGCGACGCCGATGCGTCAAACAACGCCTGACCTCAAAAGGGTCAGACAACTCAAGCCTAGAGGCATTTATGAGTAACAACCTCGACCAGCTCACCGATTGGTTGAAAAACCACAAGATCACAGAAGTCGAATGCATGATCGCCGACTTGACCGGGATTACCCGGGGCAAGATTTCGCCGACCAACAAATTCATCGCCGAAAAAGGCATGCGCCTGCCAGAAAGCGTTCTGTTGCAGACAGTGACCGGCGATTACGTCGAAGACGACATCTATTACGAACTGCTCGACCCGGCCGACATCGACATGATCTGCCGCCCCGACCAGAGCGCGGTGTACCTGGTGCCGTGGGCCATCGAGCCGACCGCCATCGTCATCCATGATACCTACGACAAGCAAGGCAACCCGATCGAGCTGTCGCCGCGCAACGTGCTCAAGAAAGTCCTGAAACTCTATACCGACAAAGGCTGGCAGCCGATCGTGGCGCCGGAAATGGAGTTTTACCTGACCAAGCGCAGTGACGACCCGGACTACCCGCTGCAACCGCCAATCGGCCGTTCCGGTCGCCCGGAAATCGGTCGCCAGTCGTTCTCCATTGAAGCCGCGAACGAATTCGATCCGTTGTTCGAAGACGTCTACGACTGGTGCGAATTGCAGGACCTGGACCTCGATACGCTGATCCACGAGGACGGCACGGCGCAGATGGAAATCAACTTCCGTCACGGCGATGCCCTGTCCCTGGCCGACCAGATCCTGGTGTTCAAGCGCACCATGCGCGAAGCCGCGCTCAAGCACGATGTAGCCGCGACCTTCATGGCCAAGCCGATGACCGGCGAGCCGGGCAGCGCCATGCACTTGCACCAGAGCGTCATCGACATCGAGACCGGCAAGAACATCTTCTCCAATGACGACGGGACCATGAGCCAGTTGTTCCTGCACCACATCGGTGGCTTGCAGAAACTCATTCCCGAGCTGTTGCCGCTGTTCGCACCCAACGTCAACTCATTCCGCCGCTTCCTGCCGGATACCTCGGCGCCGGTGAACGTGGAGTGGGGCGAAGAGAACCGTACCGTGGGCCTGCGGGTGCCGGATGCGGGGCCGCAAAACCGTCGGGTGGAAAACCGCCTGCCGGGCGCCGATGCCAACCCGTACCTGGCGATTGCCGCGAGCCTGCTCTGCGGTTACATCGGCATGGTCGAAGGCCTGAACCCGAGTGCGCCGGTAGTGGGGCGTGGCTATGAACGCCGCAACCTGCGCCTGCCGCTGACCATCGAAGACGCGCTGGAACGCATGGAAAACAGCGCGACCATCGAGCGTTACCTGGGCAAAAATTTCATCACTGGCTACGTTGCGGTCAAGCGGGCCGAGCATGAAAACTTCAAGCGCGTGATCAGTTCGTGGGAAAGGGAATTCCTGCTCTTTGCCGTCTGATACGCCGGGCGCCGCCGCTGCCTGGCGGCGCCTTCACGTGATTTTTTTAGGAGATTCGTATGACCAGCAACAATCCGCAAACCCGTGAATGGCAAACCCTGAGCAATGATCACCACCTGGCTCCGTTCAGCGATTTCAAGCAGCTGAAAGAGAAAGGCCCGCGGATCATCACCAACGCCAAGGGCGTTTACCTCTGGGACAGCGAAGGCAACAAGATCCTCGATGGCATGGCCGGCCTGTGGTGTGTCGCAATTGGTTATGGTCGCGATGAACTGGCCGATGCCGCCAGTAAACAGATGCGCGAACTGCCTTACTACAACCTGTTCTTCCAGACTGCGCATCCGCCGGTACTGGAACTGGCCAAGGCTATCGCCGACATCGCGCCTGAAGGCATGAACCACGTGTTCTTCACCGGTTCCGGCTCCGAAGGCAACGACACCATGCTGCGTATGGTTCGTCACTACTGGGCGATCAAGGGTCAGCCGAACAAGAAAGTCATCATCAGCCGCAAGAACGGCTATCACGGTTCCACCGTGGCCGGCGCGAGCCTGGGCGGTATGACGTACATGCACGAACAGGGCGACTTGCCGATCCCGGGCATCGTTCACATTGCCCAGCCGTACTGGTTCGGCGAAGGCGGCGAAATGACCCCGGAAGAGTTCGGTGTGTGGGCGGCCAATCAGCTGGAAGAAAAGATTCTGGAAGTCGGCGTCGACAATGTCGGTGCCTTTATTGCCGAGCCGATCCAGGGTGCCGGTGGCGTGATCATTCCGCCAGAGACCTACTGGCCGCGCATCAAGGAAATCCTCGCCAAGTACGACATTCTGTTCGTGGCTGACGAAGTGATTTGCGGTTTCGGTCGTACCGGCGAGTGGTTCGGCAGCGATTTCTACGACCTCAAGCCAGACATGATGACCATCGCCAAGGGGCTGACCTCGGGCTACATCCCGATGGGTGGTCTGATTGTGCGTGACGAAGTGGTGGACGTGCTCAATGAGGGCGGCGACTTCAACCACGGTTTCACCTACTCCGGGCACCCGGTGGCGGCGGCTGTGGGGCTGGAAAACATCCGCATCCTGCGCGACGAAAAAATTGTCGAGCGCGTGAAGTCCGAAACGGCACCGTATTTGCAAAAGCGTCTGCGGGAATTGAACGATCACCCGCTGGTGGGTGAAGTTCGTGGGGTGGGTCTGTTGGGGGCCATCGAACTGGTCCAGGACAAGGCCACACGCAAGCGTTTCGAAGGCAAGGGCGTCGGCATGATCTGCCGTCAGTTCTGCTTCGATAACGGCCTGATCATGCGCGCCGTCGGCGACACCATGATCATCGCTCCGCCACTGGTGATTACACCGGCGGAAATCGATGAACTGGTGACCAAGGCTCGCAAGTGTCTTGACCTGACCCTGAGTGCATTGCGGGGCTAAGTGCTAGGCTCTGAGCGGAGGTTCAAAGTTCTACATATGAAGTAGGAACTTTCGCTCAGAACTGTCAGAAAGCGTGGCCGTTTCCTTGAAAGACCGATGTGGATCTTGCCAGACTAGCCGCGGTTCCAGTTGCCCGGGTTCGGTCGCTGAACAAGTGGTTCAAAAAAGAAAAATTTGGAGCATTACGCATGAAGGCACTAGGTAAAAAGCTCGCTGGCAAGACTCTGCTTGCCATGTCCGTAATGGGTTTGATGGCCGGCGCGGTTCAGGCCGATGACAAAGTACTGCACGTGTACAACTGGTCCGACTACATCGCACCGGACACCGTCAAGAAGTTTGAAGACGAGTCGGGTATCAAGGTTGTCTATGACGTCTTTGACAGCAACGAAACCCTTGAAGCCAAGTTGCTGGCAGGCAAGTCCGGTTACGACATCGTTGTACCGTCGAACAACTTCCTGGCCAAGCAGATCAAGGCTGGCGTCTACCAGAAGCTGGACAAGTCCAAGCTGCCTAACTGGAAGAACCTGAACACCGACCTGCTCAAGGCCGTTTCCGTGAGCGACCCGGGTAACGAGCATGCCTTCCCGTACATGTGGGGTTCGATCGGTATCGGCTTCAACCCCGAGAAGGTCAAGGCTGCGCTGGGTGCCGACGCACCGACCAACTCCTGGGACCTGCTGTTCAAACCTGAAAACGCCGCGAAGTTGAAGGCGTGCGGTATCAGTTTCCTCGATTCGCCAACCGAGATGATTCCGGTGGCATTGCACTACCTGGGCTATCCAACCGACAGCCAGGACAAGAAACAACTGGCCGAAGCCGAAGCGCTGTTCCTGAAAATTCGTCCTTCGGTAGGTTACTTCCACTCGTCCAAGTACATCTCCGACCTGGCCAACGGCAACATCTGCGTGGCCGTGGGTTACTCGGGTGACATTTACCAGGCCAAGTCCCGCGCGGAAGAAGCCGGTGGCAAGGTGAAAGTCAGCTACAACATTCCCAAAGAAGGTGCCGGCAGCTTCTACGACATGGTCGCCATCCCTAAAGATGCCGAAAACGTCGAAGGCGCCTACAAGTTCATGACCTTCCTGCAGAAGCCGGAAATCATGGCTGAAATCACCAACGCCGTGCGTTTCCCGAACGGTAACGCGGCTGCAACTGCGTTGGTCGATAAAGACATCACCAGCGACCCGGGCGTTTACCCGCCGGCGGACGTGCTGGCCAAGCTGTACGCGATTGCCGACTTGCCGGCCGCGACCCAGCGGATCATGACCCGCAGCTGGACCAAGATCAAATCCGGTAAATAAGCCGGTTTGATGCAACAACCTGTTGTCGCCGCCCGCGCGGTGGCGGCAGCAGGTGTAATTAAATGACAGAAAGTTTTGCTGGAACGGTTTTTCGAGGGTAAGTTGCGCGCCGGTTTTGTTGCCGGGCAACCACGGTTGTCATGTAGCGCGGGGCAACTTGGGCCCAACTAATTTCAGAGGACCTCCACTTGCCTATTTTTTCTATGTTGCGCAATGCCATGCTGGTGAGTGCCGGGCTGACAGTTGCTGTCAGTGTCCAGGCCGCCGGTACCGTGCATATTTATAACTGGTCCGACTACATCGGCGAGACCACCCTGGCCGATTTCCAGAAAGAGACCGGTATCAAGCCGGTTTATGACGTCTTCGATTCCAACGAAACCCTGGAAGGTAAATTGCTGGCCGGGCGTACTGGCTACGACGTGGTCGTGCCGTCGAACCACTTCCTCGGCAAGCAGATCAAGGCCGGGGCATTCCAGAAGCTCGACAAGTCGCAGTTGCCGAACTATTCGAACCTCGATCCAGTGCTGCTCAAGCGCCTGGAACAGAACGATCCGGGCAACCTGTACGCCGTGCCGTACCTGTGGGGCACCAACGGCATCGGTTACAACGTCGACAAGGTCAAGGCTGTGCTGGGCGTCGATACGATTGATTCGTGGGGCGTGCTGTTCGAGCCGCAGAACATCAAGAAGCTGCAAAGCTGTGGCGTCGCGTTCCTCGACTCCGCCGATGAAATGATGCCGACAGTGCTCAATTACATGGGCCTGAACGCTAACAGCACTGACCCCAAGGACTACGAAAAGGCCACCGCCAAGTTGCTTGCAGTGCGGCCTTACGTGACCTACTTCCATTCCTCCAAGTACATCGCGGATCTGGCCAACGGTGATATCTGCGTGGCGATCGGTTTCTCCGGCGACATCTTCCAGGCCAAGAACCGCGCCGAAGAAGCCAAGAAAGGCGTGAACATCGCCTACTCGATTCCGAAAGAGGGCGGTGCGCTCTGGTTCGACATGCTGGCGATTCCGAAGGACTCGGCCAACGTCAAGCAGGCCCACGCCTTCATCAACTATTTGCTCAAGCCTGAGGTGATTGCCCAGGTCAGCGATTACGTCGGCTATGCCAACCCTAACCCGGGGTCGGACAAACTGATGGAACAGTCCATTCGCACCGACGAAGCGGTTTATCCACCGCAAGAGGTGCTCGACAAGACCTACGTGTCGGTCGAGTTACCGTCGAATATTCAACGTTTGATGACCCGCAGCTGGACCAAGGTCAAGTCGGGTAAATAGTTTCAAGGCTCAAACTATCCAAGGTTGGCTCACCTTGAGCGAACTGCACTCTTTTTTTCGGGAGTTTCGTAAATGGCAGTTGCCTCCGGCGCCTATAAGAAAGCCCTCGAGGGCGACCAGTCACCTAAACAGGTGCTGGTCAAAATCGACCGGGTCACGAAGAAGTTCGACGAGACGATTGCCGTGGACGATGTGTCCCTGGAAATCAAGAAAGGCGAGATTTTCGCCCTGCTCGGCGGTTCGGGATCGGGCAAATCCACTTTGCTGCGCATGCTCGCAGGTTTCGAACGGCCCACGGAGGGGCGCATTTTCCTCGATGGCGTAGACATCACTGATATGCCGCCATACGAGCGGCCGATCAACATGATGTTCCAGTCCTACGCCTTGTTCCCGCACATGACCGTGGCGCAGAACATCGCCTTTGGCCTCAAGCAGGACAAACTGCCGGCGTCAGAGATCGACGCCCGCGTGGCCGACATGCTCAAGCTGGTACAGATGAGCCAGTACGCCAAGCGCAAACCGCATCAGTTGTCCGGTGGTCAGCGTCAGCGTGTGGCCCTGGCCCGTTCCCTGGCCAAGCGCCCGAAGCTGCTGCTGCTCGACGAACCGATGGGCGCACTGGATAAAAAACTGCGTTCGCAAATGCAGTTGGAGCTGGTGGAGATCATCGAGCGCGTCGGCGTAACCTGCGTGATGGTGACCCACGATCAGGAAGAGGCCATGACCATGGCCGAGCGTATCGCGATCATGCACCTGGGCTGGATCGCCCAGATCGGCAGCCCGATCGACATCTACGAAACCCCGACCAGTCGCCTGGTCTGCGAATTCATCGGTAACGTGAACATCTTCGAAGGCGAAGTGATCGACGACGCCGAAGGTCACGCGATCATTACCTGCAAAGACCTGGATCGTCAGATCTACGTCGGCCACGGCATCAGCACTTCGGTGCAGGACAAGTCGGTCACCTACGCGATCCGTCCGGAAAAACTGCTGGTCACCGCCGACATGCCGACCTGCCAGTACAACTGGTCCAGCGGCAAGGTGCACGACATTGCCTACCTGGGTGGGCACTCGGTGTTCTACGTCGAATTGCCAAGCGGCAAGCTGGTGCAGTCCTTCGTGGCCAACGCCGAGCGTCGCGGGCAGCGTCCGACCTGGGGTGATCAGGTCTACGTGTACTGGGAAGACGACAGCGGCGTGGTACTGCGCTCATGAACATGCGCAAATTCAAGCGTCGACTCAATCGAATAATTCCCGGTGGCCGTCAGATGGTCATCGGGGTTCCCTTCATCTGGCTGTTCCTGTTCTTCATGCTGCCGTTCTTCATCGTACTGAAGATCAGCTTCGCCGAAGCGGACGTGGCCATTCCGCCATACACCGAGATCTACAGCTACGCCGAGCAGAAGCTGCAGTTGCTGCTTAACCTGGGCAACTACGCGATGCTGGCCGGTGACGAGCTGTACATCGCCGCTTACCTCGGCTCGTTGAAGATGGCGTTTTTCAGCACCATCCTCTGCCTGCTGATCGGCTACCCGATGGCCTACGGCATCTCCGTTGCCCGCAAGGAAGTGCAAACGGTGCTGGTGCTGCTGATCATGATGCCGACCTGGACCGCGATCCTGATCCGCGTTTACGCGTGGATGGGCATCCTCAGCAACAACGGCCTGCTCAACGGGTTCCTGATGAGCATGGGCTGGATCGACGAGCCGCTGCAGATCCTCAACACCAACCTGGCGGTCTACATCGGCGTGGTTTATTCCTACCTGCCGTTCATGATCCTGCCGCTGTACGCCAACCTGGTGAAGCACGACCAGAGCCTGCTGGAAGCTGCGTCGGACCTGGGTTCGAGCACGTTCAACAGCTTCTGGAAAATCACCGTGCCGCTGTCGAAAAACGGCATCATCGCCGGCTGCATGCTGGTGTTCATCCCGGTGGTGGGTGAGTTCGTGATCCCGGAACTGCTCGGTGGTCCGGAAACCCTGATGATCGGTAAAGTGCTCTGGCAAGAGTTCTTCAACAACCGTGACTGGCCGGTGGCGTCTGCCCTGGCGGTAGTGATGCTGGCGATCCTGATTGTGCCGATCATCCTGTTCAACCGCAGTCAGGCCAAGGAAATGGAGGGTAAAGAATGAAGCGCTTCCGTTTCTCCAGCCTGATGCTGGTACTGGGTCTGTTGTTCATCTACCTGCCGATGCTGATCCTGGTCATCTACTCGTTCAACGCCTCCAAACTGGTAACGGTGTGGGGCGGCTGGTCGATCAAGTGGTACGTCGGCCTGCTCGACAACAGCCAACTGATGGGCTCGGTGGTGCGCTCGCTGGAAATCGCCTGCTACACCGCCATCGCGGCGGTGGCGCTGGGTACATTGGCGGCGTTCGTCCTGACGCGCATTACGCGCTTCAAGGGCCGTACCCTGTTCGGTGGCCTGGTCACCGCGCCGCTGGTCATGCCTGAGGTGATCACCGGTCTGTCGCTGTTGCTGCTGTTCGTGGCCATGGCGCAGATGATCGGCTGGCCGCAGGAACGCGGCATCGTTACCATCTGGATCGCCCACACCACGTTCTGTGCGGCCTATGTGGCGGTGGTGGTCTCGGCACGCTTGCGTGAGCTGGACCTGTCCATCGAAGAAGCGGCCATGGACCTCGGTGCACGGCCGTGGAAGGTGTTCTTCCTGATCACCATCCCGATGATCGCGCCATCGCTGGCAGCGGGCGGCATGATGTCGTTCGCCCTGTCGCTGGATGACCTGGTGCTGGCGAGCTTCGTGTCCGGCCCGGGCTCCACGACCCTGCCGATGGAAGTGTTCTCGGCGGTCCGTCTGGGGGTCAAACCCGAGATCAACGCCGTGGCCAGCCTGATCCTGCTGGCGGTGTCCATCGTGACCTTCCTCGTCTGGTTCTTCAGCCGTCGCGCCGAAGAGAGCCGTCGTCGTGCGATCCAGCAGGCGATCGAAGAAGCGGCAGCCGACTCGTGGAAGCAACCGGACGTGCGTCGCGCGCAGGCGCCGGAAGCGGCTTGATCCCGAATTGGGTAGACCACATTTGAGTGGACTACCCAATTCCAATGTGGGAGCGAGCTTGCTCGCGATAGCGGACTGACATTCAACATCGATGTTGACTGTGATGCCCTCATCGCGAGCAAGCTCGCTCCCACAGGTTCTTCTGCGGTCAGGAAATCCAAGGGGATTTACGAATGACCTCGACGAAGTTCATCGGCTTGAACCCCGGCTCCTGATCCACCAGCACATCAGTCTTCACATTGCCGAACGTTGTCTGCGGACGATGGCGCAAGCCGTCGGCAAACGCGCAGATGATGCACTCCTTGAATCCCTCGCCCCGTGGATGCGCATGCACCACCGCTTCGCGCTGCACGCTGGAAAACGCCGCGTAGTCCATGCCCAGCACGTCCATCTCGACGCCAGCCGTGACCAGTGCCACGGTGGGCCGTAAATGCTGAGGCACGCCCGGCGTGGTGTGCAGGGCAATCGATAGCCAGACCTGTTCGATGTCGTCATCGCTCAATCCGTAAGGCTTGAGGAACGCCGCTGCCGCGTTGGCACCGTCGACTTCGAAGCGCTCGTTGTCGCTGCGATGACCTTGCACCAGTCCCAGGTCATGGAACATCGCGCCGACGTACAGCAACTCCGGGTTGTAGGCCAGTTGCTTGCGCTCGCCGCTCAGAGCACCGAACAGGAAGACCCGGCGCGAGTGGTGGTAGAGCAGGTCGGACTCGATGTCGCGGATGTATTCGGTGGTGGCCTTGGCCAAAGTGCTGTCGGGGATCTTGATGCCGGCGATGGTGGTGCTCATGGAGTTTTCCTCGTCGTGAACGCCTTGGCGGCGCTGAGGGTTTCAGTCTGTTCCGGCCCCGGAAACCGGACAATCGATCCATGGCTGCGATCCCGGCCAATGAGCGTGCATATCGCGCCAACCTCGCTTGTTGGGCGTGGATTGGCTAGGGTGCATGCAGACCCTGTAGGAGCGAGCTTGCTCGCGATGCACGTGAGGGCACCGCGTACATCCAGCCAGCTCCCGTCATCGTTGACGTCCATCGCGAGCAGGCTCGCTCCTACAGGTGAGCGTTGCAATCGGTGCCATGAGAGGCTCTTCGAACCATGAGTAAAACCGTAGCCATCGTGGTGTTCGCCGGCGTCCAGTCGCTGGATGTCACCGGCCCCATGGATGTGTTTTCCGAGGCCAATCGCTTCCTTGCCCCGCAGGATCACTATCGGCTGGAGGTGATCGGCGTCGAGCGCGGGATGATGGCGTGCTCCAACGGTTTGGCACTCAATGCCCATCGGCATTTCAGCGAAGCGCTGGAGCCGTATGACCTGTTGCTGGTGGCGGGCGGGCCGCAGTTGCCGTTCATGGATTTCGGCATGGCATTCGACGGCTGGTTGCGCGATGCCTGCGTGCGGGCCAAGCGCTTCGGCTCGATCTGCAACGGCGCGTTCATGCTCGCCCGGGCCGGATTGCTGGAGGGGCGCATGGTCACTACGCATTGGCAGGACGCATCGGATCTGGCTGCACTGTGTCCCTCCTCCCGGGTGGAAGCGGATCGACTGTATGTTGAGGACGGCGAGCTGTTCACCTCGGCCGGGGTCACAGCGGGGATCGATCTGTCGTTGTATCTATTGGGTCGGGATCACGGGCCGGAAGTTGCACTGAGCGTCGCCAAGCGGCTGGTGGTGTTCACCCAGCGTTCGGGCGGGCAGTCGCAATTCAGCCCGTTCCTCACGCCCCACGCCGAAGCGGATTCGGCGGTAGCGATGGTGCAGCATTACGTGCTGGCCAACCTGACGGGCGACCTGGCCATCGTCGACCTGGCCAATGCCGCCAACATGAGTGCGCGCAACTTCTCCCGGGTGTTTGCCAGGGAAGCGAAAATCACCCCGGCCGAGTTCGTCGAGCGAGCGAGGGTCGATGCGGCGCGCACGCTACTGGAAAGCACCCGTGCGCCGCTCAAGACCGTGGCCTATCAATGCGGTTTTCGCGATGCCCAGCACATGCGCAGTGTGTTCAATCGCAGGTTGGGGGTGACGCCGCAGCAGTTCCGGCTGAACTTTGCGGCGATGGTTTGAGCTGAATTTGTAGGCGTCTATCAGGGTCCCATCGCGAGCAAGCTCGCTCCCACAGGTTTCTCTGGTGTTCACATAATTTGTGTTCGACACAGATCCTTGTGGGAGCGAGCTTGCTCGCGATGAGGCCAGCCCGGCCAGCAAAAATCTATGGTACAGCCCGCGCCGGCAACAGCTTCAACGTACTGCGGGTATTGGCTGTGACTTCCTCGTCATTGAGATGCGCCTGGAAGTACATCCCCTCGACGTAGGCCTCGGCCTGATCATCATAGTGGCTGTCGAACAGGACTCCGCTCTGGCCGACCGGGTTGATGGTCAGGCTGTGGGCCGGGTCGGCGAAGTCGATCAGGCGCCGGGTCGAAGGGCCGTAGGTGACGGGCCAGGGTGCCGGTCCGATTTTCGCCGAGAGGTTGTTCGGCACTTCATGACTGCCGGGTGCGGCGAAGGGGCCGACATTGAAGAACAGGTCCAGCGGTTTTTGCTGCCCGAGCGGATGGCCATGGGTCAATGTGTGCGCGCTGCCCCACTGCCATTGCGAGGAGTCTGCGCCGAGAGTGCTCTTGAGGTGCGCGAGGCTGGATTGCCAGGCGGCCTTCACCGTGTCGGCACGGGTTTCCTTGCCGAGGGTGCTGCGGTTGTCCCACCACGGCGAATCGGCGCTGGCGGCCAGGCGGGGGAGCGCGGCGTCGATCACCCGGGTCGAGAGCAGCGTTTCGAAGAAGTCGTTACCCAGTTCATCGCGCATCGTCGCGTCAGTCAGGTTGAACAGGAACTGGTTGAACAGCGTGGCGCTGGTCGAGTCGAGCGGGTAATCGCCTTTCCACTGGGCCAGTTGCTCCACCAGTTTGAGTTCGGCGGGATCGCTCACCACTTCGCGCAACACCGGCAACAGCGGTGCCAACAGGCGCGGGCCGTAGGCGGTAGTGGTGCCCAGTTGCAGTTTCTGGCTGTTTTCCAGGTCCCATTTGATCGCTTTGTCGCTGAGCTGGCGATTGAGTTGCTGGCCGCGATCGGCAAGGTTGTAGTAGCCGGGAATCTCCATGCCGGTTGGCGACACCGGCTGGAAGTTGGCCGAGACGATGTAGCCCCGGGCCGGGTTTTCTTCCTGAGGGTTGGCGCTGAACGGGTAGAAGCCATCCTTGTCCGCCTCGGCGGTGCTGCCGTCGAGGATGAACCACGGGCGTACACCCGCCGGGCGTTTAGGCAATTGCGCCGCCGCCCACCAGCCGATATCTCCCTTGGCATTGGCCCAGACAACGTTCAGGCCCGGGGCCTGGATTTTTGCCGCGGCACCACGGGCCTTGGCCAGGGTGTCGGCGCGATTGAGCTGGTAGAAACCCTCCAGGATCGGGTTCTGGCTTTCGAGAAATGCCCACCACATGGCAATCGGCGTTTTACCGACGCCGCTGCCCAAGGCATCGTTGACGATCGGCCCGTGGGGCGACTGACGCAACACCAGGGTGACTGGCGCCTGGCCCTTGACTGCGATCTGCTGCTCGCTGGTCGTCATGTCCACCCACTTGCCGCGATACCAGACCTGATTGGGGTTGTCCGGGTTGACCTTCTCGGCGATCAGGTCGAGGTCGTCATTCTGGAACATGGTGATGCTCCAGCCGAAGTCGTGGTTCATGCCCAGCGACGCAAACGGCATCAAGGCCTGATAGTGGCCGTAGAGTTCGAAGCCGGGCGCCGAGAGCTGCGCTTCGTACCACACCGACGGCGCGGAAAAACGGATATGCGGATCACCCGCCAGCAGCGGCTTGCCGCTTTGGGTCCGGCTGCCCGCGACGACCCAGGCGTTGCTGCCCTCGAACTGTGGCAGGCCGTTGTCAGCCAGGGCTTGTTCGCTCAAGCGGGCGAGGGCGTTGAGGTCTTTCCAGTCGGCGCTGGCCAAGGTGGTGCCGGTCCCGTTGAGCACGCCCTTGGGCTGCCAGTCGAGATCGAAGATGTTCAGGTATTGGGGCCCCAGTTGATCGCGCACGAATGTCAGCAGGGGTTCGGTACGAAATGCCGCAGCAAAACTGTAGGCCATGTAGCCGGCGATGCTGATGGTGTCCTGGGCCGTGAACGGGCGTTTTGGAATGCCCAGCACATCGAACTCCACGGGTTTGGCGTGGCTGTCCTGATACTGGTTGATACCGTCCAGATAGGCTTGCATGGCGATGAAGGAGGGCGACTGCTTGTCGAGGTTCGCCAGGTAAGTTTCTGCGCGTTCGCGAATGCGCAGGCTGCGCATCAGTTTGTCGGTGTCGAGCAGCTTCGGCCCGAGCACTTCAGCCAGTTCGCCACGGGCCAGGCGACGCAGGACTTCCATCTGGAACAGGCGGTCCTGGGCATGCACGTAGCCGAGTGCGCGGTACAGGTCGGTTTCGTTGTCGGCGCGGATGTGCGGGATGCCACGTTCGTCGTAGCGCACGGTGACGGAGCCTTGCAGGTGTTGCAGTTCCACCATGCCCTGGCGTGACGGCTGCTTGCTGTAGAGGTACCAGCCGGCTCCGGAGGCCAGCACGACGATCAACAGAGCGAGAGCGGTCAGGCTGCGTTTCATAAGAGTCCTTGTTGTTATTGTGATTCCTGATGCCACTGTGTAACACGGGGTGCCGATTTGGCGCATCGCCCGTAGGAGGGATTCGTATTACCCCGTCTTTCCCTATTTAGTTGGATCGACAGGCCACGGGCAGTAACACCCCACCGCCAGTGTGTGTGTGGCACTCACCGCACGGCCTTCATCCAGCGCTTGCAGGATCGGCTCGATAAAGCTGTTGCTCGAGTTGCAGGTCAGGCCTTCGCTGTAGGGGCCGAAGTACGCCAGTTTGCCGCTGCGATCCCAGATCGCCACGGCCGGGCTGGCGGGGATCTGTTCGGAGCCGGGCAGGATGTCGATGGTTTTGAGGCTGCTCAAGGTGCTCGGCAATTGGCCGTGGCTACCGGGTTTTTGCACGGCATAGAATTCCACGCCATGGGGTCGGTAGCGCTCGACCAGCTCGGTCAGGTGTTGTTGATTGCCGACATTGCACGGGCAGGCTGGGTCCCAGAAATGCACAAGGCGGATGGCGCCAGGGCCGGCGAGGGATTCGGGAAGGCGTAGCGGATCACCGGAAAACATCGCGGTGTGCTCGCTGAACGCCCGCAGGTAACGCCCCTGAAACCAGTCGTAGGCCGCCCACAATACGCCAGCACACACCACGGCGAGCAGGCTGGCAAACAGGGGGGCGCGAAGGGGCGAGCGCATCGGTTCAATCCTCGAAGGGTGGCTAGCTTGCCATGCTTGCCGCGACAGATGAATATCGCAGGCCTATAAAGTCCGTTTCACGTTCTGGAATCGTCCATGCCGGCCACTTTCGACCCTGATCTTCTACGTGCAAGCCTGCTGCCATTGGCTGCCGGGCAGCCGTTGTCGGCGCAGGCGCAGGCTTACCAGCGATTCTACGGGCTGGATTTTGCCCCGCGTCAGTTGCGCAGCGGCCTTGGGCGATTCGAGGTCGACGGTTATGAGCTGGTCAGCCAGTTCTGGTGGCCCGAGCGAGCCAAGGCGACGCTGTTTGTCATCCACGGTTTCTACGACCACACCGGGCTCTATCGGCATGTGATCGAGTGGGCGCTGGACCAGGGCTTTGCGGTGATTGCCTGCGACTTGCCGGGGCATGGCCTGTCCAGTGGCGAACGGGCGAGCATCAAGGATTTCGCCGAGTATCAGGACGCATTGCAAGGGTTGTTCCGCGAGGCGCAATCCCTCGACTTGCCGCAGCCGTGGCACTTGTGCGGGCAGAGCACCGGCGGGGCGATCGTGATCGATCATGTGTTGAATGCGGGGGCGAGCAGCCCGGCCCAGGGCCAGGTGATTTTGCTGTCGCCGCTGGTGCGGCCGCGGGCGTGGGGTTGGTCGCAACTGAGTTATTACCTGCTCAAGCCTTTCGTCAAAGCCATCGCCCGGCGTTTCAGCGAGAACTCCAGCGACCCGGCCTTTCTGCCGTTTCTGCAGGCCGATCCGTTGCAGCCGCTGCGCCTGCCGACAGCCTGGGTGGGTGCGTTGGCGCGCTGGATCAAACGCATCGAGGCCGCACCCATGAGCACCCGCCGGCCGCTGATCGTGCAGGGGCAGGCCGACATGACGGTGGATTGGGAGCACAACCTGGAAGTGTTGCGGGGCAAGTTTGATCGGCCGCAGGTGCTGATGCTGCCCGAGGCACGACATCATCTGGCGAATGAGACGCTGGTGATGCGGCAGGAGTATTTCGGGTTTTTGACCAGGCGGATCAAGGGTCGCAATCCCTAGTGCCTGTTCCGGCCCCATCGCGAGCAAGCTCGCTCCCACAATGGGCCGGCGTACGCAGATCCAATGTGGGAGCGAGCTTGCTCGCGATAGCGATCGGTCAGGTGCCGAAGATCACTGGGTCAGGTTAGAATTGCTCTGCCCCACCGCCAACCCCGCCCGAATCGCCGCCAGCGCCGCTTGATAATAAGCCTGGCCTTCCGCCGATTCGGCAAAGGTTGCGAACTCTTCCAGTTCGTTGTCCGACAGGTCGCGATAGACATACAGCAGTGTGTTGTTGAGGTCGCTACCGATCTGCTCCATCAGGCGCTGGCGCTGGCCGTTGAGCATGCCCTGCGCCTGACCGGCACCGAGCAATCCCGGGATCATTGAACTCAAGCTATCGGCGGCGACGCCAGCAATCGCCAGACTGACTTCCGCACCGGCCTCGCGAGCGGGCAGGGCTTGTGCCAAATGGCCGATGATCAACATGCGGCTGTCGCTGGCCTGCATCTTTGGCAGACCCTTGGCGTTTTTTGCCAGTTGGTCGCGACGGGTCGCCAGCAACTCGGCGGCGACGATTTTCTTGCCCAGGGGCGACTGGAAAAACGTCAGCGCGGGTTTGGGGTCGGCGAGGTTCTTGCGCAATTGCGCTTCGGCACGCTGGTCCACGGCCTTGGCGGAAAATCGCTGATTGCTGTTGCTGACCAGTGCCTGAAACACCGCCGGCGGCAGGCTGCCCTGGTAGCGTTGCTGAGCAGCCGAGAGGGCATCGCTGAAATGCGCGCGTTGTTCCGGCCAGCCGGCGACCTTGTACAACTGATCGTGGCCGTCTGCCCAGGCGGGCAAAACGCAGAACATCAGCAGGGATAAAAGCAAACGGCGCATAGGGACTCCAGTCAGCAGGCGACTATTCTCCGTGTGGCACCCCTGCTTGTCGAGAATTCGTATCAACCCGCCGCGCGGCTCTGTCGGATTTCCGGGCACAGGAATACTATGCGCGCCATGCAAATATCCTCTGATCACCCGCTGCTGCTACGAATCGTCGACGACCTGGCCGAGCACGGCTGGTCGCAGCAGAATATTTTCCTGCCTCAGGACTTGACCCGAGAGCTGGCGGCCGAGTGTCGCAAACGTGCTGCCGAGGGACAGCTGGCTCCGGCCGCCGTGGGCCGTGGGCCGTCATCGGAGATCCGCGAAGGGATTCGTGGCGACCATATCCAGTGGATCGACCCCGGCCAGGCCGAGGCGTGCGACAGCTATCTGAGTTTGATGGACAGCCTGCGCGAGGCGATCAATCGCGGTCTGTTTCTCGGCCTGGAGGATTTCGAAAGCCATTTTGCGATGTACCCGCCCGGCGCCTTCTACCTGAAGCACGTCGACCGTTTTCGCGATGACGACCGGCGCATGGTTTCGGCGGTGGTTTATCTCAATGACGGCTGGCTTCCCGAACACGGCGGCCAGTTGCGCATGTACCTCGACAATGATCGCGTCTACGACGTGGAACCTGTCGGTGGCTGCCTGGTGGTGTTTCTCTCCGGCGAGGTTCCCCACGAAGTCTTGCCCGCGACCCGGGATCGACTGTCGCTGACCGGCTGGTTCCGGCGGCGTGGCAACGAGCCGTTCTGATCATGCAGAAAATTCTCGTCAGCCGCTGCCTGTTGGGCCACCGCGTACGTTACGACGGCGGGGCCAGCGGGCCTTTCGATCAGCTTCAGCAGTGGCTTGATGAGGGGCGGGTCGTGCCGTTGTGCCCGGAGGTGGCTGGTGGATTGCCAACACCTCGGGCGGCGGCGGAAATTCCAGGCGGGCAGGGCACGCAAGTCCTCGATGGCCAGGCGTTGGTGATCACCACCGAGGGCGAGGACGTTAGTGCGCAGTTTCTGTCGGGGGCGTATCAGGCACTGGAACTGGTAAAAAAGCATGGCATCCGCATCGCCGTCCTCAAGGCCAACAGCCCGTCCTGCGGCAATTTGCTGACCTATGACGGGACGTTCAGCGGCGTGAAAGTCAGTGGCGAGGGCGTGACGGCTGCGCTACTCAACCGTCACGGGGTGCAGGTGTTCAGTGAGCTGGAGTTGCCGCAGGCGGCACAGGCGTTGGCAATGCTCGATTAACGAGCGACACAAGGCACTGTGGGAGCGAGCTTGCTCGCGATGAGGCCAGTCCAGTCAGCATTGATGTTGAATGTCAGGCCGCCATCGCGAGCAGGCTCGCTCCTACAGGATCAGCTTTCACTCCAGACCTGCAACACTTCAAGGCTTGGGCACCACACCCGCATCCGCCCCCAACCACTTCTGCTCCAGCGCTTGCAGGCGCCCATCATCCTTGATCCGCTGCAATGCGTTTTCCAGGCTGGCATGGAACGCCGGATTACCCTTCTGAAACGGAATCGCCAGGCTCACGGCCGGGTTGGTTTTGGGCTTCTCTTCCGTCAGCGACTGGACCAGCAAAATGGAGCGAGGCTCTTCTTTCTGCGCGATCAATTGCGCATTGGTTTGAATGTAAGGTTCGCTGAAGTCGAAACGATCCTTGAGATCCGGGGTCACTGCTACGTGGTTGATAGCGATGTCGTATTTGCCGCTTTCGACGCCGGTCAGCAGATCGCTGCCGTCGGTGACGACGAAGTCGGCCCGGACATCGAGTTCACTTGCGAGCAGTTGGCCCAACTCGATTTCGAAGCCGGTGAGCTTGTCGTCATCCTTGAAATTGAACGGGGGAGTGTTGGCTTCAACGGCAATGCGCAATTCGCCCCGGTCGTTGACGTCATCAATCAATTCGGCATGAGCCAAAGGGCTCAGAAGGGGTAGCAGGCAGATCAGGCCAGGCAGAAAGCGCATGGTCACTCCTTTGAATTTATTATCGCGATCCTCTGATTCAGGCTCGCTTTGCTATGGTTGTCGAGTGCCTTCGACAACGAATGGCCATGAAGTTGTCATGGTCACGCGAATTTTACGGAAAAACTGGAGAAGAGAATGAAAACCTTTATGTCACGTGCTGCTTTGGCTGGCCTGTTGATGGGTGTTTCGGTGCTGGCCAGTGCAACGCCGGCTCCGAAGGGCGCCGAAGTGTCTATCGTGTCTCCCAAGGATGGCGCGACGGTTCCACAGACGGTCGTCGTCAAGTTCGCTGTCGAGAACGTTGCCCTGGCACCGGCGGGCAATACCACCAAGAACACCGGTCATCACCACTTGCTGATCGACGTCGACGAACTGCCAGCCGCCGGTGCGCCGATTCCCAAAGATGCCAACCACCAGCATTTCGGCAACGCGCAGACCCAGGCTGAAGTAACGCTCACGCCGGGCAAACACACCTTGCAGCTTGAACTTGGCGATAGCAACCACATGCCGTTCGATCCGCCGATCGTTTCCGAGAAGATCACCGTCAACGTCAAGTAACGTTGTAGCGTGAATGAAAAAGGGAGCCCGAAGGCTCCCTTTTTTTGTCGCTCAAGTCGCGATCAGAACAGCACCCGGCTACGGATGGTGCCCTTGACGTGTTGCAGCTTCTCTTGCGCCAGGTCCGAGTACTCGGCGTCGACGTCGATCACCACGTAGCCGACCTTCTCGTTGGTCTGCAGGAACTGACCGGAGATGTTGATGCCGTTTTCGGCGAAGACTTTGTTGATCTCGCTGAGCACGCCCGGAATGTTTTCGTGGATGTGCAGCAGGCGGTGCTTGCCAGGGTGAGCCGGCAGGGCCACTTCCGGGAAGTTCACGGACGATACCGACGTACCGTTGTCGCTGTACTTGACCAGTTTTTCCGCCACTTCCAGGCCGATGTTGGCCTGGGCTTCAGCGGTGGAACCACCGATATGCGGGGTCAGGATCACGTTGTCCAGGCCACGCAGCGGGCTTTCGAACTCTTCGTCGTTGGAGCGTGGCTCCACCGGGAATACGTCGATGGCCGCGCCGATCAGGTGCTTGTCCTTGATGGCAGCCGCCAGGTGGTCCAGTTCGACCACAGTGCCGCGGGCGGCGTTGATCAGGATGCCGCCTTTCTTGATGGCACGGATTTCCTTCTCGCCCATCATCCACTGGGTGGCGGCGGTTTCCGGTACGTGCAGCGAAACGATGTCGGACATCGCCAGCAGCTCGTGCAGGTTGCCTACCTGAGTGGCGTTACCCAGTGGCAGCTTGGTGATGGTGTCGTAGAAGTACACCTGCATGCCCAGGCCTTCCGCCAGGACCGACAGTTGAGTACCGATCGAGCCGTAACCGACGATGCCCAGCTTCTTGCCGCGGATCTCGAAGGAATTGGCCGCGCTCTTGATCCAGCCGCCACGGTGGCAGGAAGCGTTCTTCTCAGGGATGCCGCGCAGCAGCAGGATCGCTTCGGCCAGCACCAGCTCCGCTACGGAACGGGTGTTGGAGTACGGTGCGTTGAACACCGCGATGCCGCGTTCGCGGGCCGCGTCCAGGTCGACCTGGTTGGTGCCGATGCAGAAACACCCTACAGCCACGAGCTTCTTCGCGTGATCGAAGATCTCTTCGGTCAGTTGAGTGCGGGAGCGAATGCCGATGAAGTGAGCATCAGCGATCTTTTCCTTGAGCTGGGCTTCCGGCAGAGAACCAGTGAGGTACTCGATGCTGGTGTAGCCCGCCGCCTTGAGGACGTCGACAGCCGATTGGTGGACGCCTTCGAGAAGAAGGAACTTGATCTTGCTCTTATCGAGAGAAGTCTTGCTCATCTGCGTAAACCTGTATCCCGGAGAAAAATGGCAGGAAAGGGAGCAGCCCGGAGCTGACCCGCACGGCAGGAAAGCCGTCACCGCAGAACAGCCCTTGGGCACTATCCTGCGGGGTCGTTATGCTAGCATATGCACCCCGCTAAACACTCATTCCTGCGACGTGAAGCGTTCTCAGGATGACCATGAATTGTTCGAGAGTTCTGTCGATGACCAATCCTGCCCTGATTGAAGAGCTGAAGACCCTGGTTGAGCCTGGCAAGGTGCTGACCGATGCCGACTCCCTGAATGCTTACGGAAAGGATTGGACCAAGCATTTCGCCCCGGCCCCGACCGCCATCGTGTTCCCCAAGACCACCGAGCAGGTCCAGGCCATAGTCCTGTGGGCCAACAAACACAAGGTGGCGCTGGTGCCGTCGGGTGGTCGTACCGGTCTTTCCGCGGCAGCGGTGGCGGCCAATGGTGAAGTGGTCGTGTCGTTCGACTACATGAACCAGATCCTCGACGTGAACCTCACTGACCGCACGGCCGTTTGCCAGCCGGGCGTGGTCACCGAGCACCTGCAGAACGTGGCCGAAGAAAACGGCCTGTACTACCCGGTGGACTTCGCTTCGGCGGGTTCGAGCCAGATTGGCGGCAATATCGGCACCAATGCCGGCGGGATCAAGGTGATTCGCTACGGCATGACCCGTAACTGGGTTGCCGGCATGAAAGTGGTCACCGGCAAGGGCGACGTGCTGGAGCTGAACCGCGACCTGATCAAGAACGCCACCGGCTACGACATGCGTCAGCTGTTCATCGGCGCCGAAGGCACCCTCGGGTTCGTGGTCGAAGCGACCATGCGCCTGGACCGCGCGCCGAAAAACCTCACCGCCATGGTCCTCGGAACCGCCGATTTCGACTCGATCATGCCGGTGCTGCACGCCTTCCAGAGCAAGCTTGACCTGACCGCCTTCGAATTCTTCTCCGACAAAGCCCTGGCCAAAGTCATGGCCCGTGGCGATGTGCCGGCGCCGTTCGAATCCGATTGCCCGTTCTACGCGCTGCTGGAATTCGAAGCGACCACCGAAGAAGTGGCCAACCACGCCCTGGAAACCTTCGAGCACTGCGTCGAGCAGGGCTGGGTGCTGGACGGCGTGATGAGCCAGAGCGAAACCCAGTTGCAGAACCTGTGGAAGCTGCGCGAATACATCTCCGAAACCATTTCCCACTGGACGCCGTACAAGAACGACATTTCGGTCACCGTATCGAAAGTTCCGGCATTCCTGAAGGAAATCGACGCGATCGTCGGTGAACACTACCCGGACTTCGAAATCGTCTGGTTCGGCCACATCGGCGACGGCAACCTGCACTTGAACATCCTCAAGCCGGATAACCTGAGCAAGGATGAGTTCTTCGCCAAGTGCGCCACCGTCAACAAGTGGGTGTTCGAAACCGTTGAGAAGTACAACGGTTCGATCTCCGCCGAGCACGGCGTGGGCATGACCAAGCGTGACTACCTGACCTACAGCCGCTCGCCGGTCGAGATCGAGTACATGAAAGCGGTCAAGGCGGTGTTCGACCCGAACGGCATCATGAACCCGGGCAAGATTTTCGCTGTTTGATTTTCGAACTTTAAGAGCCAACGAAGCAGGAGTCGGTAATGAGCTATCAGCACCAGTATGTCGACGGTACGCGCATTCACTTCCCGTTGGGGAAAGTGGTGTGCATCGGCCGTAACTACGCCGAACACGCCAAGGAACTGGATAACCCGGTGCCGACCGAGCCACTGCTGTTCATCAAACCGGGCAGTTGCGTAGTGCCGCTGGAAGGCGGCTTCAGCATTCCGACCGAGCGCGGTTCGGTGCATTACGAAGCGGAAATCGCGGTGTTGATCGGCAAGCCGTTGTCGACCAAACCGAGCCGCGAAGAAGTGCTCGACGCCATCTCCGGTTTCGCTCCAGCCCTGGACCTGACCCTGCGCGACAAGCAGGCCGAGCTGAAATCCAAGGGCCTGCCCTGGGAAATCGCCAAGTCCTTCGACGGCGCGGCAGTGCTTGCTCCGTTCGTGTCCGGCAGCACGTTTGCCGACCTGACCGACATCGGCATCCGCCTGACCATCAACGGTGAAGTGCGCCAGGACGGTAACAGCAGCGCGATGCTCAACCCGATCGTGCCGATGATCCAGCACATGGCCGGCTGCTTCTCGTTGCAGGCCGGGGACGTGATCCTCACCGGCACGCCAGTGGGCGTTGGCCCGCTGAATGTCGGTGACGAGATCGTTCTTGAATTGCCGGGCGCCAGCAGTTTCACCAGCAGCGTTCGCTAGTCCAGGCACCGCCAAACCCTGTGGGAGCGGGCTTGCTCGCGAAGAGGGCGTGACAGTCGACTAAGTGTTGCCTGACACACCGCTTTCGTGAGCAAGCCCGCTCCCACATTGGTTTTGTGGTGGCCTATAAAAGACTCACCCTGTCATTTCCCGTTTTTTTCACATCCAGTCTGGATAATTTCAGGGCTTTCGGCCTCTGAGCCGGCCCCAAACTGTGCTATTACCCCTAGCCTGAATTTCTGGAACGCATTCCCCGATGGCCACTTCTCCGCTTTCCACGCTTGAACCTGTCCGCCGTTCGCGCTTCGCCCTGCGTTGGCACACCTGGCTACTGCTGGTGGCCGTTGTCGCCTACGGCGTTGCATTTGCCATGCACTGGGATGCGCGGGCCGTGCTCTGGGTGAAAGAGCAATTCAAGAGCCCGGCCGAGCGCCAGGCGAGCATCTGGCTGCCGGACTATCGTGCGGTGATCGATGCCAAGCCGTTGCCGGGCATGGAGAAGGATGAAGCATCGGACATGGTCTACGACCCTCAGACCAAGACTCTGTTTTCGGTCATGGGCAAGAACCCGTTCCTGGTCGAATTGAACCTGCAGGGCGATGTGCTGCGCAAAATGCCGTTGGTGGGCTGGAGCAACCCTGAGGGCGTCACCGTGCTGGGCGACGGCCGGCTGGCCATTGTCGATGAGCGCGAGCATCTGATCGCTATCGTCAAGGTCGATGCCGATACCCGCGAATTGAATATGGCCGACTTCCCGAAATACGACCTCGGGCCTTCCAGCGACCAGAACAAGGCGTTCGAGGGTGTCACCTGGGACCCGAGCAATCAGCAACTGCTGCTGGGCGAAGAGCGCCCGCCGGCATTGTTTGCCTGGAAAGGTGACGGCAAGGTCCTGACCGGCGACAAGCTGAAGCTAGCCAGCCATGCACTGGACATGCGCAACCTGTCTGCCTTGGCCGTCGACCCGCGGACTGGCCACATGCTGGTGTTGTCCGCCGACTCGCACCTGTTGCTGGAGCTGGACAAGAAGGGTGAGCAGGTCAGTTTCATCACCCTGCTGCGTGGCTTCAACGGCCTGAAAAATACCATTCCCCGTGCCGAAGGCGTGACCATGGATGAAGCGGGCACGCTGTACATGGTGAGTGAGCCGAACCTGTTTTATCGCTTCGAAAAACAGAAGTAACCAACGCCTGCGCTGATTGCCTGTACGTAAAAGGCCGGCGGCCATTAAGCTTCAGTTCAGACGGGCGTGATATTTCATCCGCCTGTTTTGACCCCGAGCCCACCCGAATGCGTCGATTTGCCCGCCCCAAATCCCTGATCCTGATCCTGTCGGTGATCTTGCTGATCGCATTGATAGCGATCGCCCAGTACATGCGCCTGTTCGAGCGTACCTGGTTCAATCTGCATACGCTGTGGCAGCCGGTGAGTTCCCGGTCGATGGGCCTGGACCAATACCAGATTGTGACCGAGGCGCAGGTGATCGATAGCCTGGCCGACAACGTTTCAGCGCTGACCTACGACCCGGTACGCAAAAGCCTGTTCACCGTCACCAACAAACGAAGCGAGCTGATCGAGTTGTCCCTCGACGGCAGGATCTTGCGTCGTGTGGCGCTGGTCGGTTTCGGCGATCCGGAGGCGGTGGAGTTCATCAGCGAAGATATCTACGTGGTCACTGACGAAAGTCAGCAGCGGCTGATCAAGATTCGTCTGGAGCAGGACACAACTTTCGTTGATGCGGCAGATGCCGAGCAGATGACCATTGGCGTTCACATGGGCGGCAACAAGGGCTTCGAGGGCCTGGCTTACGATTCAGTCGGCAAGCGCCTGTTCGTCGCCAAGGAGCGCAACCCGATGCTGATCTACGAGGTGCACGGTTTTCCGCGCTTCAATCCTGAAGAATCCTACTCGGTGCACGTGATCAACGACCCCAAGCGTGATGCCGGGATGTTCGTGCGGGACCTGTCGAGCCTGCAATACGATGAGCGCAGCGGGCATTTGCTGGCGCTGTCGGATGAGTCGCGATTGATTCTGGAGCTGGATGTGGATGGGCGGCCGCTGAGCACAATGTCATTGAGCAAGGGACGCCATGGCCTGCAAAAAACCGTGCCGCAAGCGGAGGGGATCGCCGTGGACGACGACGGTACGCTGTACATCGTCAGCGAGCCGAACCTGTTCTACGTGTTCAAGAAACCCACGCAACTCTGACCGACACCACAAAACACTGTGGGAGCGAGCTTGCTCGCGATAGCGGTCTGTCATTCAACATCTCAGTCGACTGACACGGCCTCATCGTCGGAACGCCGCCCGGAGCAAGCTCGCTCCCACAGGTTTTTCATCTGCCCACAAAAAGTGTGGGTGGTCCAGGTTACTCGGCGCGCAGGGTCTTCACGCCTTCGCTGGTCCCCAGCAACAACAGATCCGCCGGACGTGCCGCGAACAAACCGTTGGTGACCACGCCGACGATCGCATTGATCTGCGTCTCCAGCTCCACCGGATTGGTGATCTGCATGTTGAACACGTCGAGGATGATGTTGCCGTTGTCGGTCAGCACGCCTTCGCGGTAAACCGGGTCGCCGCCGAGCTTCACCAGCTCGCGGGCCACGTGGCTGCGGGCCATCGGGATCACTTCCACCGGCAACGGGAAAGTACCGAGGACCGGCACCAGTTTGCTGGCGTCGGCGATGCAGATGAAGGTCTTGGCCACGGCCGCGACAATCTTCTCGCGGGTCAGGGCAGCGCCGCCGCCCTTGATCAGGTTCAGGTGCTCGTCGCTTTCATCGGCGCCGTCGACGTAGAACTCCAGATCGCTGACGGTGTTCAGTTCGTACACCGGAATCCCGTGGCCCTTGAGGCGCGCGGCGGTGGCTTCGGAACTGGCGACGGCGCCGTCGAATGCGCCCTTGTGCTTGGCCAGCGCGTCGATGAAGCAGTTGGCGGTGGAGCCGGTGCCGACCCCGACGATGCTCTTGTCGTCGAGTTTCGGAAGGATGAAGTCGACGGCGGCCTGAGCCACTGCCTGTTTGAGTTGATCCTGGTTCATGCGGGCTCCGGGGTGCCTGGGAGGGGACGAAAGGCCGGCATTATAGGCTTCGGGGCGGGGAAGGTCATTGCCCGATTGGCAGATCAGGTGCGTTCCCGATTCCTGTAGGAGCGAGCTCGCTCGCGATGGACGTGAACGATAACGCGTAAAACCAGGTACCCCGCGGCGCCTTTGGGTTTCTCGCGAGCAAGCTCGCTCCTACAACAGGTGGTCGTACGGACAAAAGCCGGGTTAGACTCCTTGGTCCTGCCCAACCCGCTCAGTGATGCTTTCCGATGCTTGAACAGTACGTCAAAAAGATCCTCACCTCGCGCGTTTATGACGTTGCCGTAGAAACTCCGTTGCAGTCTGCCCGCCAGCTCTCCGAGCGGCTGGGCAACAGCATTTGGCTCAAGCGCGAAGACTTGCAGCCGGTGTTCTCGTTCAAGATTCGCGGCGCCTACAACAAGTTGACCCAGTTGAGCGACGAAGAACGCGCTCGCGGCGTGGTCACCGCGTCGGCGGGCAACCATGCACAAGGCCTGGCCCTGGCGGCGAAGGTGCTGGGTGTGAAAGCGACCATCGTCATGCCCAAGACCACCCCGGAGATCAAGGTCGAAGGCGTGCGCTCCCGCGGCGGCAAAGTGGTGCTGCACGGCGACTCGTTCCCGGAAGCCCTGGCCTACTCGCTGAAACTGGTCGACGAAAAAGGCTACGTCTACATTCACCCGTACGACGATCCCCACACCATTGCCGGGCAGGGCACCGTGGCGATGGAGATTCTGCGCCAGCACCCGCAGCCATTGGATGCGATTTTCGTCCCGGTGGGTGGCGGCGGCCTGATCGCCGGCATCGCGGCGTACGTGAAGTACCTGCGCCCGGACATCAAGATCATCGGCGTCGAACCGGATGACTCCAATTGCCTGCAAGCGGCCATGGCGGCCGGCGAGCGCGTGGTACTGCCGACCGTAGGCCTCTTCGCCGACGGTGTTGCGGTGGCCCAGATCGGTCAGCACACCTTTGACATCTGCAAAGACCATGTCGACGAAGTGATCACCGTCAGCACCGATGAAATCTGCGCCGCCATCAAGGATATCTACGACGATACCCGCTCGATCACCGAACCTGCCGGCGCCTTGGGCGTGGCCGGGATCAAGAAGTATGTCGAGCAACGCGGCGTCAGCGGCCAGACCTTCGTGGCCATCGACTCCGGGGCCAACGTCAACTTCGATCGCCTGCGCCACGTCGCCGAGCGTGCGGAGCTGGGCGAGGGCCGCGAAGCAATCATCGCCGTGACCATTCCCGAGAAACCGGGCAGCTTCAAGGCGTTCTGCGAGGCCATAGGCAAGCGCCAGATCACCGAATTCAACTACCGCTACAACACCGGCAGCGAAGCGCACATCTTTGTCGGCGTGCAGACCCACCCGGAAAACGACCCGCGCAGCGCGCTGATCGCCAGCCTGAGCGAGCAGGGTTTCCCGGTGCTGGACCTGACCGACAACGAACTGGCCAAGCTGCACATCCGTCACATGGTCGGCGGGCGTGCGGCGCATGTGGTCGATGAAGTGATCCTGCGTTTCGAATTCCCGGAGCGTCCGGGGGCGCTGTTCAACTTCCTCAACAAGCTGGGCGGGCGTTGGAACATCTCAATGTTCCACTACCGCAACCATGGCGCGGCGGATGGCCGAGTCGTCGCGGGCCTGCAGGTGCCCCACGACGAGCGCCACCTGGTGCCGGCGGCGCTGGAAGAAATCGGTTACCCGTACTGGGACGAAAGCGACAACCCGGCCTATCAGCTGTTTCTTGGCTGAACGGCTACGCTGACGGGCAAGGCAATAAGGAAATCTGACGATGGAAACGTTAACTGCTCTGAAAGCGGCGCACATGGTGGCAACAGTTGTACTGCTGGCTTGTGCGCTGGGGCTGGGAGTCTGGGTTTTGCTGGCGCGGCGCAAGGGTGACGCGACGGCGGGTAGTCGCACCTTGCAGCGGCCAAGGGTGTTTGTCTGGCTGCTGATGGGCCTGGCGCTACTGAGCATGCCGTTTACCGGCTGGTGGATGGTGCACCTGGTGGGCTGGCCGCTGGGGCAGACCTGGTTGCTGGCCTCCAGCGTGCTTTACACCGTGGCGGCGCTGGCGTGGTTCTGGCTGCTGGTGCGGCTCAACAAACTGCGCAAGACACCGGGTGGCGTGGGGAAATTCACCTTTGCCTTGGCGTTGTTCAGTTTTGTCTGCTTTGTTGCCATTGCCGGGTTGATGGGCGCGAAGCCTGTGTAGGAGCAGCCGGTCGACGCTCGATTGCTCGCGAAAAACTCAAGATCGCCGCGGGGCATCAGGTGCCCCGCGTTATCGTTAACGACCATCGCGAGCAAGCTCGCTCCTACAGTAAGGCGATATCAGCCGCGCAGGCTGATCACCGGCCAGCCACGCTTCTCGGCCTCGGCCCGCAGGTTCGGATCCGGATCGACCGCCACCGGATGGGTCACCTGCTCCAGCAACGGAAAATCATTCATCGAATCGCTATAGAAGTAGCTGTCTTCCAGCGTAAACCCGGTTTCCTCCAGCCAGCGATTCAAGCGCGTAACCTTGCCCTCGCGGAAGCACGGCACGTCGGTGCTGCGCCCGGTGTAGCGGCCGTCGACCATTTCGCATTCTGTGGCGATCAGGGTTTCGACCCCCAAGCGCTCGGCAATGGGGCCTGTGACGAAGCGGTTGGTCGCCGTGATGATCACCAGTTTGTCGCCGGCATCGCGGTGCTTCTTCAGCAGTTCAAGTCCCTTGGGCAGCACGATCGGTTCGATGCAGTCGCGCATGTAATCGCTGTGCCACTGATCCAGCGTGGCCATTTCGGTGCGGCCGAGTACTTCCAGGCAGAAGTTCAGGTAAGCAGCGTTATCCAGTTTGCCGGCCAGGTAATCCTGGTAGAACGCATCGTTGCGAGCCTTGTAGGCGACGGCGTCGAGAAAGCCGCGCTCGCACAGGTAATCGCCCCAGGCGTGATCGCTGTCACCGCCCAGAAGGGTGTTGTCCAAATCGAATAAAGCCAGGCGCATTGCAGTTACCCGCTGAAAAGTCAGTAAAAAGGCGACAAGAATACGGTCTTTTCACAAGAGTGCACATAAGGTAGGAACCTTCGTTGCCGCCTTCACAACCTTTGTGGAACAATGCGGCGACATGCGTTTGCGAGGTTGTTGCCGTGATCGACCCCGATGGTTTTCGCCCCAATGTCGGGATCATTCTGACGAATGACGCCGGCCAGGTGCTATGGGCTCGCCGAATCAATCAAGATGCCTGGCAGTTTCCGCAGGGGGGAATCAACCCCGAAGAGACGCCAGAAGACGCCTTGTACCGCGAGCTGAACGAAGAAGTGGGCCTTGAGCGCGAAGATGTTGAAATTCTCGCCTGCACCCGGGGCTGGTTGCGCTATCGTTTGCCGCAACGTCTGGTACGTACCCACAGCCAACCGCTGTGCATCGGCCAGAAACAGAAATGGTTTCTCCTGCGCCTGGTCTCCAACGAGCAGCGGGTGCGGATGGATTTGACCGGTAAACCGGAATTCGATGGCTGGCGCTGGGTCAGCTATTGGTATCCGTTGGGCCAGGTGGTGACATTCAAGCGCGAGGTGTATCGACGCGCTCTCAAAGAGCTTGCCCCGCGCCTTTTAGCGCGCGACTGACGACGGAGTTCGACCCCGAGCCATGCTCAATACGCTGCGCAAGATCGTCCAGGAAGTTAACTCCGCCAAGGATCTCAAGGCGGCGTTGGGGATTATTGTGTTGCGCGTCAAAGAGGCCATGGGCAGCCAGGTCTGCTCGGTCTACCTGCTTGATCCGGAGACCAACCGGTTCGTACTGATGGCCACCGAGGGCTTGAACAAGCGCTCGATCGGCAAGGTCAGCATGGCCCCCAACGAAGGTCTGGTGGGTCTGGTCGGCACGCGTGAAGAACCCCTGAACCTCGAAAACGCCGCGGACCACCCGCGCTATCGCTACTTCGCCGAAACCGGTGAAGAGCGTTTCGCTTCGTTCCTCGGGGCACCGATCATCCACCACCGTCGCGTCGTCGGTGTGTTGGTCATCCAGCAAAAAGAGCGTCGCCAGTTCGATGAAGGGGAAGAAGCCTTCCTCGTGACCATGAGCGCACAGTTGGCCGGCGTTATCGCCCATGCCGAGGCCACAGGCTCCATCCGTGGCCTGGGTCGTCAGGGCAAGGGCATCCAGGAAGCCAAGTTCGTCGGTGTGCCGGGCTCGCCGGGTGCCGCGGTCGGTACTGCGGTGGTCATGCTGCCGCCCGCTGACCTGGACGTGGTGCCGGACAAGACCATCACCGACATCGACGCTGAACTGGGGCTGTTCAAGACCGCCATCGAGGGCGTGCGCGCCGACATGCGCACCTTGTCCGCCAAGCTTGCCACGCAGTTGCGCCCGGAAGAGCGGGCCTTGTTCGACGTCTACCTGATGATGCTCGACGATGCTGCGCTGGGCAGCGAAGTGACCACCGTGATCAAGACCGGCCAGTGGGCCCAGGGTGCGTTGCGCCAGGTGGTCACCGATCACGTCAACCGTTTCGAATTGATGGACGACGCTTACCTGCGCGAGCGTGCATCCGACGTCAAGGATCTCGGCCGTCGCCTGCTGGCTTATTTGCAGGAAGAGCGCCAGCAAACCCTGGTCTACCCCGACAACACCATTCTGGTCAGCGAAGAACTGACGCCGGCGATGCTCGGCGAGGTGCCGGAAGGCAAGCTGGCCGGCCTGGTGTCGGTACTCGGTTCCGGTAACTCCCACGTCGCGATCCTGGCCCGCGCCATGGGCATCCCGACCGTGATGGGCCTGGTCGACCTGCCGTACTCCAAGGTCGACGGCATCCAGATGATCGTCGACGGCTACCACGGCGAGGTCTACACCAACCCGAGTGAAGTGCTGCGCAAGCAGTTCGCCGAGGTGGTCGAGGAAGAGAAACAACTGGCCCTGGGGCTGGATGCGCTGCGCGATCTGCCGTGCGTGACGGTCGATGGCCACCGCATGCCGCTGTGGGTCAACACCGGCCTTCTGGCGGATGTGGCGCGTGCGCAGAAGCGTGGTGCCGAAGGCGTGGGCCTGTACCGCACCGAAGTGCCGTTCATGATCAACCAGCGTTTCCCGAGCGAAAAGGAACAACTGGCGATCTACCGCGAGCAACTGTCTGCGTTTCACCCGCAACCCGTCACCATGCGTACCCTGGACATCGGCGGCGACAAGTCACTGTCGTACTTCCCGATCAAGGAAGATAACCCGTTCCTCGGCTGGCGCGGCATTCGCGTCACCCTCGACCACCCGGAAATCTTCCTGGTGCAGACCCGTGCCATGCTCAAGGCCAGCGAAGGCCTGAACAACTTGCGGATTCTGCTGCCGATGATCTCCGGCACCCATGAATTGGAAGAAGCGCTGCACCTGATCCACCGCGCCTGGGGCGAAGTACGCGACGAAGGCTGCGACGTGCCGATGCCGCCGATTGGCGTGATGATCGAGATTCCGGCGGCGGTGTACCAGACCAAAGAACTGGCGCGGCAAGTGGATTTCCTGTCGGTCGGTTCCAACGACCTGACCCAGTACCTGCTGGCCGTGGACCGCAACAACCCGCGAGTGGCCGACCTCTACGATTACCTGCACCCGGCGGTGCTTCAGGCGCTGCAGAACGTGGTGCGTGATGCCCACGCCGAAGGCAAGCCAGTGAGTATCTGCGGTGAAATGGCCGGTGATCCGGCGGCGGCGGTGCTGTTGATGGCGATGGGGTTCGACAGCCTGTCGATGAACGCCACCAACTTGCCGAAAGTGAAGTGGATGCTGCGCCAGATCAACCTGAGCAAGGCCAGGGAATTGCTGGCTGAGCTCATGACCATTGATAACCCGCAAGTGATTCACAGCTCGTTGCAGCTGGCGCTGAAGAACCTCGGGTTGGCGCGGATGATCAATCCGGCAGCAATCAAGCCCCTCTAGAGCTGCGGCGCCCCATTCGCGAGCAAGCTCGCTCCCACACTGGATCTGTAAACGCCGCAAATCCCCTGTGGGAGCGAGCTTGCTCGCGATGAGGCCTGTGCTGGCAACACAAGACTAAAGCCTGATCTCCACTTCCCCAAGATGCCCGCCATACGGCCCGAAACTCCTTTCGACCATATGCAGCGCCCCATCCGCCTGCACAATCAACGCCGTACTCGCCCGCGTTCCATAACTCTGGCTGGCAATGAACACGCTCGACAACAGCGTTTCGGTGACCAGCCCCACTCCGGTATCCGGCAACTCGGCAAACGGCGCGGTCTGCGCATCGCTCAATAACGCCAGCAGCGCCTGAGGCTGCGGATCATCCAGCACCTCGCTCAATGCAGCCTTGGCCTTGAGCAGCTTCGGCCACGGTGTATCCAGCCCGGCGTTCGACACGCCGTAGACTCCCGGTTGCAGCATTACGGCTTCCGATTCCCGGGCGTTGAAGTGCCAGAGCTCGTTCCTGTTGCCAACCAGTAGATTGAAACCGCCATATTCAGGCGAACGTCTGACAACGTCGGCCAAATAGTCATCAATCGAGCAATCGCCCTCGAGGAATCGCGCGACCAGCTCCCCACGAGACTTGCGTCCCGGCGGTCGATGGGGATCGCGGATGTTGGTCAGCGCCGCAAATCGTCCGTTGGCACCGACACCGAGCCAGGTGCCACCGGCCTCGAGGTCGCGCCCGGCATGCACATGCGGCGCTTCGGGCCATGGCGCCAGGGGCAGGCTGGGGCGGGCGTAGAATTCATCGCGATTGGCCGCCACGACCAGCGGCTGGGCATGACCCGGTCGCCAGGCAAAAACAATCAGGCACATCAGGCTGTCCTTGTGTGTTTTTTGCTCACTCTACGCAGACATCGCTCATCGATCCATCGCCTTGCGCAGTGGAGCTTGAGGCCATGCATCCGTTACCATGCCGCTCCGGTTTTGGGGATGCGGGCGGGACGACATGGAATTTCTGCTCTATCTGGCGCTCGGCGCCTGTGCAGGTGTACTCGCCGGGCTGTTTGGCGTGGGCGGCGGGATCATCATCGTCCCGGTGCTGGTGTTCAGCTTCAAGGCCCAAGGGTTCGATCCGTCGATCCTCACGCACCTGGCGGTGGGTACCTCCCTGGCGACGATCATCTTTACCTCGGTCAACGCGGTACGCGAGCATCATCGCCGTGGCGCCGTGCGTTGGCCGATCTTCATGTGGATGACCGTCGGCATTCTGGTCGGTGCCGGGTTTGGCGCGCTGACGGCCGAAGCGATTTCCGGCCCCAACCTGCAGAAGCTCATTGGTGTTTTCGCCCTGGTGATCGCCGCGCAGCTGGCGCTTGAGGTCAAACCCAAGGCCAGCCGAACGGTGCCGGGCAAACTCGGTCTGACCGTGGCCGGCAGCGTGATTGGCTGGGCTTCGGCGATTTTCGGCATTGGCGGCGGTTCGTTGACCGTGCCATTCCTGACCTGGCGCAGTGTGCCGATGCAGCAAGCCGTGGCCACTTCATCGGCCTGCGGTCTGCCGATTGCCCTGGCCAGTGCATTAAGTTTCATGATTCTGGGCTGGCACGATCCGTTGCTCCCGGCCCATAGTCTCGGTTTCATTTATTTGCCGGCGTTGCTGGGCGTTGCCCTGACCAGCATGGTGTTCGCCCGCTTGGGCGCGCGATTGGCCCACAGGTTGTCGCCGAGGTTGCTGAAACGGCTGTTTGCCGCTTTGCTGTTCTGCGTTGGCCTGAACTTTCTAGTCTGAAGCATCTGCTCTGACGGGCAGCGCAATCCTGGCTTAATCCTGAGGTGGCAGCGTCGCCCGGGAATTTTTAAGATTTGAACTCTAACGAGGAGTCGCAATGCTGCCTTACCCGCAGATCGACCCGGTGGCCCTGGCCATCGGTCCGCTGAAAATCCACTGGTACGGTCTGATGTACCTGATCGGCATCGGCGGCGCCTGGCTGCTGGCCTCCCGCCGGTTGAACCGCTTCGACCCGACCTGGACCAAGGAAAAACTCTCCGACATGGTGTTCTGGATGTCGATGGGGGTGATTGTCGGCGGGCGCTTGGGTTATGTGCTGTTCTACGATCTGGGCGCCTATCTGGCCAACCCGACGCTGATCTTCGAAGTGTGGAAGGGCGGTATGTCGTTCCACGGCGGTTTCATCGGCGTGATGCTGGCGGCATTGTGGTTCGGCAAGAAGAACAACAAGTCGTTCTTCCAGCTGATGGATTTTGTTGCGCCGATGGTGCCGATTGGCCTGGGCGCCGGGCGTATCGGCAACTTCATCAACGCCGAGTTGTGGGGCAAGGCAACCGACGTGCCGTGGGCGATGGTCTTTCCGACCGATCCGGCGCAACTGGCGCGTCATCCGTCGCAGCTGTACCAGTTCGCCCTCGAAGGCGTGGCACTGTTCCTGATCCTGTGGCTGTTCTCGCGCAAGCCGCGGCCGACCATGGCGGTATCGGGGATGTTCGCGCTGTTCTATGGCATCTTCCGTTTCATCGTCGAGTTCGTCCGCGTACCGGACGCCCAGTTGGGCTATCTCGCCTGGAACTGGCTGACCATGGGGCAGGTACTGTGCGTGCCGATGATCGTCGGCGGGCTGTTCCTGATCTGGCTGGCGTATCACCGCGCCCCGGCGACTCCAGCGGCGGCCGTATAAAATTCGAACCCCGCAGCGATGGTTGCGGGTTCAAGGACACAGGTAATTCATGAAGCAATATCTCGAACTGGTCGCCCACGTCATCAAGAACGGCACCAAACAGGCCAACCGTACCGGCGTGAACACCATCAGTTTTCCCGGTGCGATGCTGCGTTATGACCTGCAGGAAGGATTCCCGGCGATCACCACGCGCAAGATGGCCTTCAAATCCGCCATCGGCGAAATGTGCGGATTCCTGCGTGGCGTAAATAACGCTGCCGAATTCCGCGCCCTGGGCTGCAAGGTCTGGGACCAGAACGCCAACGAAAACGCCCAGTGGCTGGCCAACCCGTTCCGTCAGGGCGAAGACGACCTCGGCGAAATCTACGGCGTGCAATGGCGCAAATGGCCGGCGTACAAGCAGATTCCGCTCAGCAACCCGGCTGCCATCGAGCAGACCCTGAATCAGGGTTATCGCCAGATTGCCGAAGGCGAGGAAGATGGTCAGGCCTACGCGGTGCTGTACAAGGCCATCGACCAGGTTCGCCAGTGCGTCGATACCATCATCAAGGACCCGGGCAGCCGCCGCATCCTGTTCCACGGCTGGAACTGCGCCCAGCTCGATGAAATGGCCCTGCCGCCGTGCCACTTGCTGTACCAGTTCCACCCGAATGTCGAGACCAGGGAGATTTCCCTGACCCTCTACATCCGCTCCAACGACCTGGGCCTGGGCACGCCGTTCAACCTCACCGAAGGCGCTGCGCTACTGAGCCTGATCGGTCGCCTGACCGGCTACACGCCGCGCTGGTTCACTTATTTCATCGGTGATGCCCACGTCTACGAAAACCACCTGGACATGCTCAACGAACAGCTCAAGCGCGAGCCGTTCCCGATGCCGAAACTGGTGATTTCCGACCGTGTGCCGGAGTTTGCCAAGACGGGTGTTTATCAGCCGGAATGGCTGGAGCTGGTGGAACCGGGCGATTTTTCGCTAGAAGGCTACGAACACCACGCGCCGATGACCGCGCCGATGGCGGTCTGAAAAAACACCACCGACCCTGTGGGAGCGAGCTTGCTCGCGATAGCGGTGTATCAGTCGACATCCATGTTGGCTGAACAGACGCCATCGCGAGCAAGCTCGCTCCCACAGGGTTTTGTGTTGTTTCTAGTGGCCGTGACTACGGCCCACATGGGAATGCTCCACCTCCGTCGCCACCACCCCGCCGCTCACTTCCAGCCGCTGCAAAATCCCGCATTGATCGATACTTGGCCCTTCGCCGCAGCGTTGGCGCAGGTCGAGCAGTTGCGTCTGCAAGGCCAGCAAGCCGTCGATCCGCGCCTTTACATGGTGGATGTGTTCGTCAATCAGCGCGTTGACGCTTTCGCACTGATCCTGCGGACTGTCGCGAAACGCCAGCAGGCTGCGGATTTCTTCGAGCGTCATGTCGAGGGTGCGACAGTTGCGGATGAAGGTCAGGCGCTCGGCGTGGGCCTGGGTATAGACGCGATAATTGCCGTCACTGCGGGCCGGTTCCGGCAGAAGGTTCTCGCGCTCGTAGTAGCGGATCGTTTCCACGGCGCAGTCCGTGAGTTTCGCCAACTCTCCAATTTTCATGACGCCAATCTCCAAAACTCCAGAAAGGGTGCTTGACCCTATAGTGGCTACAGGGTCTTTACTTGGCAACAGGCACTCTTATGGACGCAACCAATGAGCGATTCCCTGCACTCCCACAAACCCGGGGCTGAGCACGAGCACAGCCACAAGCTCAAGCCCGTGCAAAAACATGGCCACGGCGGTCACGGCGACGCCTGCTGCTCATCTAAAGCGGCAGCGCCTGCGCTGGTAAAACTGAGCGAATCGCCGACGCCCGGAGCCCGACTGAGCAGTTTCCGCATCGAGGCAATGGACTGTCCAACTGAACAGACGCTGATTCAGAACAAGCTAAGCAAACTGACCGGCGTGCAGCAGCTTGAGTTCAATCTGATTAATCGGGTGCTCGGCGTAACCCACGATTTGCCCGGTATCGAGCCGATCGTCGAGGCCATCAAATCCTTGGGCATGCAGGCCGAGCCGATGGACCAGGGTGATGAAACCCCGGCGCCCGCGCCCCGGAAAAAGCCGTGGTGGCCCCTGGCACTGTCCGGTGTTGGTGCATTGCTGGCAGAAGTTATCCACTTCACCGGTTTCGCGCCGAACTGGGTGGTGGCGGTTATCGCGCTGGTCTCGATTCTCAGTGGTGGCCTCGGTACTTACAAAAAAGGCTGGATCGCCCTTAAAAACCGCAATCTGAACATCAACGCGCTGATGAGCATTGCCGTGACCGGCGCGGTGCTGATCGGCCAGTGGCCGGAAGCGGCGATGGTGATGTTCCTGTTCACCGTGGCCGAGTTGATCGAAGCCAGGTCCCTTGACCGAGCGCGCAATGCCATCAGCGGTTTGATGCAAATGACGCCGGACACGGCAACGGTGTTGCAGGCTGACGGGAGCTGGCTTGAGCAGGATGTCAAAAACATTGGGCTCGGCGCGCGGGTGCGGGTGCGCCCCGGCGAGCGTATCGGCCTGGACGGCGAAGTGCTGTCCGGTCGCTCGACCATCGATCAGGCGCCAATCACCGGTGAAAGCCTGCCGGTGGAAAAAACCGTCGGCGACAAAATCTTCGCCGGCACCATCAATCAGGCCGGGTCCCTGGAGTACGAGGTGACCGCCGCGGCGGATAACTCGACCCTGGCTCGCATCATCCACGCCGTCGAGCAGGCCCAGGGCGCGCGGGCGCCGACCCAGCGTTTCGTCGACAGTTTCTCGAAAATCTACACCCCGGCAGTGTTCGTCCTGGCCCTGGCCGTGGCGGTGATCCCGCCATTGTTCATGGGCGAGTTGTGGTTCGATTGGATCTACCGGGCGCTGGTGCTGCTGGTGGTGGCCTGCCCGTGTGCGCTGGTGATCTCCACGCCGGTGACCATCGTCAGCGGCCTCGCGGCGGCGGCGCGTAAAGGCATTTTGGTCAAGGGTGGCGTTTATCTGGAGGGCGGTTACAAGCTCGACTACCTGGCCCTGGACAAGACCGGCACCATCACCCACGGCAAACCGGTGCAGACCGATTACCTGTCGCTGGACCCGACCGCCGACGACTCGGCGCCCGCCATTGCCGCCGCGCTGGCCGGGCGCTCGGATCACCCGGTTTCCCTGGCCATCGCCAAGGCGGCTGTGGATAAACAGACCGCGACGCTGATTGTGGATAACTTCGAAGCGCTGGGCGGGCGCGGGGTGCGTGGCGAGATCAACGGCCAGCTCTACCATCTGGGCAACCATCGTCTTGTGGAGGATCTGGGCCTGTGTTCGCCAGCGCTGGAAGAAAAGCTGTTTGCCCTGGAAAAGCAGGGCAAGTCGGTGGTGCTGCTGCTTGATTCGTCCGGCCCGTTGGCGCTGTTTGCCGTGGCGGACACGGTAAAAGAGTCCAGCCGCGAAGCGATCCGGCAACTGCATGACCTGGGTATCAAAACCTTGATGCTCACGGGCGATAACGTCCACACCGCGCAGGCCATTGCAGCACAAGTCGGCATCGACGAGGCCAAGGGCGACCTGTTGCCGGGGGACAAATTGCAGGCTATCGAAACTCTCTATGCTCAAGGGCATCGGGTCGGCATGGTCGGCGACGGCATCAATGATGCGCCTGCACTGGCACGTTCCGAAATCGGCTTCGCCATGGCCGCTGCGGGCACCGATACCGCGATCGAAACCGCCGATGTCGCCCTGATGGACGACGATCTGCGCAAAGTTCCGGCATTCATTCGCCTGTCCCGGCAGACTTCGAGCATCCTCAAACAGAACATCGCCCTGGCTTTGGTCATCAAGGCGATCTTTCTTGGGGTAACCTTTGCCGGGATCGCTACCATGTGGATGGCAGTGTTCGCCGATATGGGCGTGAGTTTGCTGGTGGTGTTCAACGGTTTGCGCCTGCTGCGCAAGTAAAGGATGAGGGACGGTTGTGCTGAGTGCCGAGCTGAAGGCGTTTTACATGGTGGCCCGCCTGGGCAGCATTACCCAGGCTGCCAAAAAGCTCGGCCTGAGCCAACCGACAGTGACGACGCAGATCCGCAACCTCGAAAGTCAGTACTCGGTCGAGCTGTTCTATCGCGGCGGCCGGCGTCTCAGCGTCAGTGAGGAGGGCGCGCGGCTGCTGCCGATGGTCAAGGTGCTGATGCAGCAAGAAGCCGACATCGAGTTTTTCCTGCGTAACTGCGGCCAGGTCCAGGGCACGTTGCGTATTGCCGCCACGGCGCCGTATTACATCCTCGACCTGGTGAAAACGTTCCGCGAGCGCCTGCCGCAGGTGGAGGTGTCGGTGGAAATCGGTAACTCCCAACAAGTGCTCGAAGCATTGGAGGATTACCGTGTCGATGTCGCCGCCTCTTCGCAGTTACTGGAGGATGCGCGGTTGATTCGCCGGGTACTCGGCAGCGATCCGCTGGTGCTGGCGGTGCATCGCAATCATCCGCTGGCGGTCCATGATCACGTACCGCTCGGTGCCTTGGCCGGGCATACCCTGCTGATGCGTGAACCGGGCTCGACCACCCGTCGCCTGACCGAAGAGTTGCTGGCCAGTGCCGGGGTGTGTTTCGGCCCACTGCTGGAGATCGGCAGCCGCGAATCGATCCGCGAAGCAGTGCTGCGCAACATCGGCATCAGCATCATTGCCCGTCAGGAAGTGCCCCATGATCCGCAATTGCGGGTGCTGACCATCGAGAATGCGCCGCAGATTCCCGAATACCTGTATTGCCTCAAGGAGCGTAAAAACGCGCGGCTGCCGGCGGCGTTTCTGGGGTTGGCGCAGGAAATGTCCCCGGCCTGAATTCTGTGGTGCCTGTACCGACCTCATCGCGAGCAAGCTCGCTCCCACAGGGTTTTTTGGTGTTCACACAATCTGTGTTTCACCTCAAACCCACTGTGGGAGCGAGCTTGCTCGCGATGAGGCCAGTTCAGGCAACACAAGACTTGAACCAAAATCCTTGAATACCACTATCGGCAGTTTTTGCCTTACTGCCACATGACGGACTCATTACAACTCTAGGATGGCCCCCATCTGCTCGATGAGGTCCGTCCATGAACAACTCGATCGCAACTGCCCTGACCAACCCCGGCGCACCGATGAAAGTGCGCGGTGTACAGAAGCGTTTTGGCGCCTTCACCGCGCTGGACAACGTGTCCCTCGATGTGGCGGCCGGTGAGCTGGTGTGTCTGCTGGGGCCGTCGGGCTGTGGCAAGACCACCTTGCTGCGCTGCATCGCCGGTCTGGAGAAACAGGACAGCGGCGAGTTGTACCTGGGCGATCGCGACGTTTCCCACCTGGCGCCCCAAGCGCGGGACTACGGCATTCTGTTCCAGTCCTACGCGTTGTTTCCCAATCTCACCGTCGAAGCGAACATTGCCTACGGCCTCGCCGGCAGCGGTCGTGACGAAGTGCGCCGTCGAGTCGGCCAGATGCTGGAACTGGTCGGCCTGGGCGGCAGCGAGAAAAAGTATCCCGGCCAGTTGTCTGGCGGCCAGCAGCAGCGGGTTGCACTGGCTCGCGCCCTGGCCCCGGCACCTTCGCTATTGCTGCTGGACGAACCGATGTCGGCCCTCGATGCCCGGGTGCGCGAGCATCTGTGTACCGAACTGCGCCAACTGCAACGCAACCTCGGCATCACTACCCTGATGGTCACCCATAATCAGGACGAGGCCATGCTGATGGCCGACCGTATCGCCGTGATGAACAACGGCAAGGTCGAGCAGTACGCCACGCCGCAGGAAATCTACAACCGCCCGGCCACGCCATTCGTGGCGGAGTTCGTCGGCCAGGGTAACTGGCTACCCTTCCAGCGCAACAGCGACAGCCACGCCCAGGTCGGCGGGATGAACATGCGTCTGGCCGAAGGCAGCGCCAAGTCCGCGTCGGGCCGTTTGTTCTGCCGGCCGGAAGCGATCAACGTCAACCCGCTGGTGCACGAGGAAAACCTGTTCCCGGCCAAGGTTCGTGAAATCACCTTCCTCGGCAATCGCTGCCGCATGAGCTTCGAGCTCGATCAGTTGCCGGGGCACCCGCTGTTGGCGGAGTTGGCGCCAGAAGCCATGCCGCGCCTTGGTGCCCAGCAGATCATGGTCGCCTTGCCGCCGCGTAGCCTGCAGGTGTTTGCCTGATGAGCGCGAACATCGCGCTGCCGCTGCCGCACAAGCAGGTTCGGCAGACCACCCGCGCCGAGATCGGTGACCGGTTGTTCGTGATCGGCGGCAAAGTCCTCATGCTGGTGTTGTTGGGCGTTGCCGTATTGATGCCGTTGCTGGCGATTCTCTGGCGCGGTTTCAGCGCCGAGGCCGGGCAGGGCGGTGGCTGGGTCGCAGCGAAAGAGCTGGTGACCAGCGAGAACTTCCACTGGTTGCTCGGTAACAGCCTGAAGGTTTCCCTCAGTGTCGCGGCCATTGTCGTACCGCTGGCCTACCTGTTTGCCTACGCGCTGCAACGAACCTTGATTCCCGCCAAAGGCATTTGGCGTGGCATTTCCCTGCTGCCATTGATGGCGCCCTCGATGTTGCCCGGCATCGCGCTGGTTTATCTGTTCGGCAACCAGGGCATGCTGCGTGGCCTGCTCTCGGACAACATCTACGGCTTCTGGGGCATTGTGCTTGGTGAAGTCATCTACACCTTCCCGCACGCCTTGATGATTCTTCTGTCGGCCCTGTCCCTGGCCGATGCGCGACTGTTCGATGCCGCCTCCAGCATGGGTGCGAGTCCTGCAAAAGCCTTCCGCAGCATCACCTGGCCGGCGACCCGTCAGGCCGTGTTCGCCGCATTCTGTCTGGTGTTCACCCTGACCATCACTGACTTCGGCGTACCAGTGGTTGTCGGTGGCGACTATCAAGTGTTGGCGCTGGAGGCCTACAAGGCGGTGGTCGGCCAGCAACAGTTCGGTCGTGGCGCGTTGATCGGCATGGTGTTGCTGCTACCGGCGCTGTTCAGCTTCGGGGTCGATGCCTGGTTGCGTCGGCGTCACGGTGATTCCATGAGCGGTCGTGCCCAGGTGTTCAAACCCGCGCCGTCGAAGCTGCGCGACAGCTGCTACCTGGCTATCGTCCTGCTGATCTGCGCCACGTTGCTGCTGGTGTTCGGCATGGCGGTGTTCTCGTCCCTGGTGAAGTTCTGGCCGTACAACCTGTCGCTGTCGCTCAACCATTATCAGTTCAACGAAACCGCCGGCGGTGGCTGGCTGGCCTACGGCAACAGCCTGAAGATGGCCTTGGGCACGGCGTTGATCGGCAGCCTGCTGATCTTCACCGGCGCCTACCTGATGGAAAAAACCAAGGGTCAGCGCGGCCTGAACTTGACCCTGCGCATGCTCAGTTTCGTGCCGATGGCGGTGCCAGGCCTGGTGCTTGGGTTGGGCTACGTCTTCTTCTTCAACCTCACCGGCAACCCGCTGCATGTGCTCTACGGGACCATGACACTGTTGATTGTTTGCACCATTGCTCACTATTTGACCACCGCACAAATGACCGCCACCACCGCGCTGCGTCAACTCGATGCCGAGTTTGAAGCCGCCGCGCTGTCGCTCAAGACGCCGCTGTACCGCCACTACCTGCGCGTCACCGTGCCGATCTGCCTGCCGGCGCTACTGGACATCGTGCGCTACCTGTTCGTCTCGGCCATGACCACCGTCTCGGCGGCGATCTTCCTCTACAGCCCCGACACCATCCTCGCGGCAGTGGCGGTGCTGAACATGGATGACGCCGGCAACGTCGGCGGTGCAGCGGCGATGTCGACCCTGATCCTGATTACCTCGGCGGGCGTGTCCCTGCTGCTGGCCTGGGCCTCGCGCGGTTTGCTGCGCCGCTCCCAGGCCTGGCGGCAGACCACACCCGGTCATTGAATCTGCACAACCCCTCAACTCAAAAACAGGAAAAGATCATGTTCAAGCCTATGGCCCTGGCCGCTGCTGTCCTCACCGCTTTCAGCCTGAATGCCTTTGCGGCGAAAACCGAGTTGACGGTGTACACCGCTCTCGAAGCCGAACAACTGAAGACCTACAAGCAAGCGTTCGAAAAGGCCAACCCGGACGTCGAAATCAAATGGGTGCGTGATTCCACCGGCATCATCACCGCCAAACTGCTGGCCGAAAAAGCCCGTCCGCAGGCTGACGCCGTGTGGGGCCTGGCCGCTTCGAGCCTGGCGATTCTCGATCAGCAAGGCATGCTGCAAAGCTACGCACCGAAAGACCTGGGCAAGATCGGCGCCAACTACCGCGACGCGGCCAACCCACCAGCCTGGGTCGGCATGGACGTGTGGGCCGCGACCATTTGCTTCAACACCGTCGAAGCCGAAAAGCAGGGCCTGACCAAGCCCGTGAGCTGGCAGGACCTGACCAAGCCTGAGTACAAAGGCAAGATCGTCATGCCAAACCCGGCCTCGTCCGGCACCGGTTTCCTCGACGTCAGCGCCTGGCTGCAGACCTTCGGCGAGAAGCAGGGCTGGGCCTACATGGACGGCCTGCACCAGAACATCGGCCAGTACGTTCACTCCGGCTCCAAGCCTTGCAAACTGGCGGCGGCTGGTGAATTCCCGATCGGTATTTCCTTCGAGTACCCGGCTGTTCAACTGAAACGCCAGGGCGCACCGCTGGACATCATCCTGCCGAAGGAAGGCCTGGGTTGGGAGATCGAAGCGACTGCCGTGATCAAGGGCACTGCCCACGAAGAGGCGGCGAAGAAACTGGCTGACTTCTCGGCCAGCCCTGAGGCGATGGAGCTCTACAAGGAAAACTTCGCCGTGCTCGCCCAGCCTGGCATCGCCAAGCCACAGACCGAACTGCCGGCCGACTACGAACAACGCCTGATCAAGAACGACTTCGCCTGGGCCTCGAAGAACCGCGACGAGATCCTGACCGAGTGGCGCAAGCGCTATGACGGCAAGTCCGAGAAAGTGGCGGCCAAGTAAGATCTTTATCGGCTGAAAGGGCCTCATCGCGAGCAAGCTCGCTCCCACAGGAGTACGCATTCCAATGTGGGAGCGGGCTTGCTCGCGAAAGCGGTTTCAAATTCAGGACAAGACCCCATGACACAACACAACGACATGCTGATCGTCGGCGCCGGCATCCTGGGCTTGTCCCACGCGTATGCCGCCGCCAAGCGCGGTCTCAAGGTCACGGTTTTCGAGCGCAGCGAAACGCCCCTCGGCGCTTCGGTGCGCAACTTCGGCCAGGCACTGGTCACCGGCCAGCCGCCGGGGCCGATGCTGGAACTGGCCCGCGCCAGTCGCGGAATCTGGGGTGATTGGGCCCAGCTCGCCGGCCTGCAACTCAAGCGCAATGGCTCTTACCTGTTCGCCCGCACCGAGGCGGAAGAACAGCTGCTGCAAGCCTTTTGCGACGGCCGCGCGGTGGAGCACGGTTACCGTGTCGACCTGTTGCGCGGTGCCGCATTGCGCGATTTGTACGACGGTCAGTTCCGCCATCACCGCGCTGCGTTGCATGGCATGGACGATCAGCAGTTGTATTCCCGCGAAGCGATTCCGGCGCTGATCGATTTCCTGCGCCGCGACCTGGGGGTCAAGTTTCACTTCTCCACCCTGGTGCGCGATATCGAGCCGGGTCGCCTGCACAGCACCGCCGGCAGCTTCAGTGCCGAGCAGATCATTGTCTGCTCCGGCCACGATTATCAGACGTTACTGGCCGAACAGATCGCTGAGCTCGAGCCGCAAATCTGCCGCCTGCAAATGCTCCGCGCCCGACCGCAAATCCACCTCAACCTGCAACACGCGTTGCTCACCGGTTTGAGTTGCGTGCACTACGACGCCTTCGCCGACTTGCCGGAGGCCGCGGCGGTGCAGGCAGACATTCTGCGGCACACGCCGCACCTGCACGAAAACGGCATCCACCTGCTGATCAGCCCGACGCCCTATGGCGAGTTGATCATTGGCGATTCGCACCATTACGGCAGCGATCCGTCGCCCTTCAATGCCGAGCAGGTCGATGACTGGATGATCGAGCTGGCCGAGCAAACTCTGGGCTGCAAGGTGCAGGTGGTCGAACGCTGGCAGGGGGTCTATGGTTCACGGGGGCCGGGACCGTTTTCGTTCCTGCGCCCGGCAAAAGGCCTGAGCGTGGCGTTGATGCACACCGGTGTCGGCATGAGCGTCGGGCCGGCGATGGCTGAACGAAACATCGCAGCTGTGTTGGGGGAAATCTGATGGGGCGCAATGAACAAGTCGTCGCCGAAGTATTCAGTCTGTACGAGCGTTTTGGCGACAGCGATTACATCGGTGAACCGGTTTCGCAGATCGAGCACATGTCCCAGGCGGCGGAACTGGCCATGGCCGAAGGCTTCGACGATGAAGTGGTGCTGGCGGCGTTCTTTCATGACATCGGGCATATCTGTGGCGAAAGCGCGGAGAACATGGGCGGCTTCGGCGTTGTCAGCCATGAGCGTCTGGGCGCGGATTATCTGCGCCGTGCCGGCTTCAGCGAGCGTATGGCTCGGCTGGTCGAATACCACGTGCAGGCCAAGCGTTACCTGACGCTCAAGGAGGCGGGATACTACGAGCGCTTGAGTGAAGCCAGTCGCCGAACCCTGGAATATCAGGGCGGGGTGATGACGGTTGAAGAGGCTGAGATCTTTGAAAAGGATCCGCTGTGCGCGGTCAGTTTGCGCATGCGACAGTGGGATGAGTTGGCCAAGGAGATGAACGTGCCGCTTCTCGATCTCGATATTCTGAAGCGCAAGGCTTTAGGCCTTTTGCCCAAGGCGGCTTGAACGACAAGTGTTGCTGAAACCCCCTACAAGATGAAGAGACTATTCGCGCAGAACGTTTCAGCGGGACGGGATAGCTTGATCGACCCTATATTGATTTGAGCTATCCACATGCGTTATTTGAAAGTCACTGCCCAGGACCGAAGCGCGAACGGCAGGGCTGACACCGTGCTCCTGCATTTCTTCGAAGAGACTAACGGTGCCGAAGATCTGCTCGTTCACAAGGCATATGCACTGGATATCACTGCCGATGGCAAAGTTGATTTTCAGATTGGCGATGTGAACAACGACGGTAAGGAAAACACCAAGGACGAACGGTTACTCAAATCGTTTGCAGACGCGTTCCTGCGGCTCAAGTGGTTCAATCGTGGAAATACCTGGGACCGTTATCTCAAGATATTTACAGAGGACTTTGCCAAGGACGACTCGCCAGACACCGTACGTCTGCACTTTCATGAGGGTGTCGGCAAACCGTCAGATCAAAGCATCGTTTACACGGCCTCTGCCTACGACACCAATAACGACGGCAAGCTGGATTGGGTGATCAATTACGATATGGATAACGATGGCGATCAGGATGCAGTGGACCAACAGCTTGCCTCGGTGCTAAGCGCCACGTATCTGAAGTTCAACTGGCGCTGATCAACCGTATCAAAGCTGCTGCGCCAACACCTCAACCTGCTCTTGGCGCTCCGCCTGATTCAACTTCGGATGCGCATTGAGCGACGACCACTGCGGATGCGCCCGCGCCTTGTTCAGGGCCTCGGGCAGTTTGCCTTCGCGCCAGGTTTTATCCTGTGGCGTGGCCACCTGAATACTGTCCATCGCCGCGTGCCCACGGGCATTGAGCGCTTGCAGTAATTGCCGCTGGCGCAACGCCAACAGGCGCAACACGTTGTCATCCACCGTCAGTTCGCGCTGGCCCTTGAGCTTGCCGAGCAAGCGACTGCCATAACTGCGGGCGGTTTGCAGCGCGCCGCCGGCAATCGCTCCGGCCAATGCCGCCGCGCCTAGCGTGATGCCGCCCACCAGCAAATCGACCCCGGCCCCGGCAGCGGCACCCGCTGCGATACCACCACCGACCCGAACGCCCAGTTGTTTCAGGGTTTCCGGGTTGAACAAATCGTCGCCCCAACGACCGTCTAGCAGCGGCAAATCACTGGCCGCGGCATCCTGTGGGCGGAAGGCGTACAGCTTGAGCAGGGACTCGACGCAACGCTGCTCACGCTGGCGCACGGCTTTGCGCAGTTCGCTGATTGCCTTTTGTTCCTGCTCGGCTTCACTGACCACACTGCGCCGGCAGGCCGCGCAATCAATCAGCAATTCGGCAATCAATCGCTCTGCGCTTTGTTGGCGAGCCAGACGCTGGGCTTGCTGATCGGCGATCAGTCGTTCGAGCTGCGGCCGGGCAGTTTCCAGCAGCAGGGCGAGACTTTCATAGAGTCGACGCTCGCCATCCTCCGGCGGCGCGACGCTGTCGAAGCGCACCAAGGCATGCAAGCCCAGCCGCGCCAGCGCTTCACGCCAGGCCGGTTCGCGGTGGTTGGCGCTGCTGACGAAATTCAGCACCGGCAGCAAGGGTTTGCCGCAACCGGCCAGCACTTCCAGCTCGTCGCGATACTTGGCCAGTACCGGTTCCCTGGCGTCGATCACGTAGAGCCCGGCGTCCGACGCCAGTAACTGGCGCAGCACCTTGGCTTCCTGTTCGAAGCGTTGCCGGGCTTCGCTGCCATCCAGGAAACGCGCCAGCCGCGCCGGGCCGTCGAGGCGTTCGCCAGGCCGCTCCAGGCGTTCGAGGTAGTCGAGCAGGGCGATGGCGTCTTCCAGGCCGGGAGTGTCGTAGAGATCGAGCAGCGGCTCGCCGTCCACCGAAAGACGGGCGCCTTCGACGTGCCGTGTAGTGCTGGGACGATGGGACACTTCACCGAAGCCGACGTCGCGGGTCAGGGTGCGCAGCAGTGAGGTTTTGCCGACGTTGGTGTGGCCGACCACGGCGAGTTTCAGGGGATTAGTCATGACCCGTCTCCAGCCAGTTCATCGGTGCACAATCGGCAAACGGCAGCTCAAGCTGTTGCAGCGCCACGTGCCAGTCGCCCAGACGTTCCGCGTCCAGCGCTTCACCGGGGGGCGCCTGCAACAACCACACTCGGGTGGCGCTGGCGCTGCGGGCCAGTTCGGCAATCAGGGCCAGGCTGCCGCGATCCGGCGAGCGCCGTGGATCGCACGCAATGGCCAGGCGTGCCGGGGGAAAGCGGGTCAATTGTTCGAGGAGTTTGTGTCGCGATTCGCGGCTGTCGAGGATGCCAGCGTTGCTGACGTTTTTCGGCAATTGCGGTGGCCACGGGCGGTCGTCGTCCAGCTCGATGGCGACCAATAGAGCACCATCACTTTGTTGTTCGCTGACGCCGCTTTCCACGCGATGCAGTTGCTCAGGCGCCGCATCGCTGATGCCGAGACGCTCGCTGGTGGGCATCAAGCGTTCGCGAAGCTGTGCGTAGCCGGGCAGGTTCAAATCCAGGCGGAGCGCCGTTTGCCCGGATTTCCAGCGCCACAGGCAAAACAGTGCGAGCAGCAGGCGCGGCAAAATCCCATAGACCAGCAGAACGCCGACCAGCCATGCTGCCCAGGCCTGGCGGGCGCTTTCGATACTCAGTGCGGCGTCGCCGCTGGCACGGATCATCTCCTCGGTCGGCACGCTGAAGCCGAGCAGGGCTGGCAGCGCGCCAAGCGCCTGAGTGACGGCGATAAAGGTGTCGGCACTGAGGATGGTGGTTTCCCAGACAAAGCCATAGCGCCGGGTTGCCATCAGTGTCAGCAGAATGACCAAGGCGCTGATCATCGCCAGCAACCACAGGCCGTTGACCACTACGCCGATGGCCCAGCGATTGAGCTTCTGCCGTTGCAACAACAGGAGCAGGGCGGGGGCCAGTTGCGTGGCCTTGGCGTCCCGGGCGAGTTTTTCACTTAGCCACAGCCATAGTCGCCCGAGGCTGGCGCCGTGTTCTCCGGCAAACGCCAGGCCCAGGGCCCAACTCAGCAGCAGGATCAGGTTGAGCCCGAGCAGGCTGCCCAAGGCCCAGAACACATTCACCGGGTGCAGGCCATCGCCCATTGCAGCAAAGGCCAGGCCGGCGCCGCTGATCACCGCCAGCACCGCCATTACGATCAGCGCCAGTCGTGCGCCTTGCAGCCAGTGTTTGAGGGCCGTAACCAAGCCATCACGTTCAGCCAGCCACAGGGCCCGGCGTTCAATGCGCGACGGCAAATCACCGCCGACGCTGCGGGCCAGCCGGTTGGCTTCAAGGTCTTCCAGGGGGCCTGCGTGTTCTTCGCGCAGTCGGATGGTTTCTGTCAGCCAGAGGGTATTGAGTTCAGTCACGCGGCATCCCGTCGCTTAATTGAGCTGTGAGCATAACCGCTGTGACGCTTATCGGCGAAAGCGAGGCTCTGGTATCCTCGCCGGCATGACTAAATCACTCCCCCTCAGCCTGATCGCAGCCCTCGGTGAAAACCGTGTGATCGGCGTCGACAACAGCATGCCCTGGCACTTGCCGGGGGACTTCAAGTATTTCAAGGCCACCACCCTGGGCAAGCCGATCATCATGGGGCGCAAGACCTGGGACTCACTCGGTCGTCCGTTGCCGGGCCGCTTGAACATCGTGGTCAGCCGTCAGGCGGATCTGCAGCTCGAAGGCGCGGAGGTTTATCCGTCGCTGGAAGCCGCCGTTGTCCGCGCCGAAGCATGGGCGAAGGAACAGGGCGTCGATGAGCTGATGCTGATTGGTGGCGCGCAGCTGTATGCGCAAGGCTTGGCACAGGCTGATCGGTTGTACCTGACTCGCGTGGCGCTGAGCCCGGAAGGGGATGCGTGGTTTCCGGAGTTTGATTTGGGCCAGTGGAAGCTGGTTTCCAACACCGAAAATCCGGCGGTGGATGACAAGCCGGCCTACAACTTCGAAGTCTGGGAAAAGGTTTAAAAGCATCGTCGGATCGCCGCCCGGAACAAGCTCGCTCCCACAGTGTTTTGAGGTGAATCACAAATTGTGTGAACACCACAGATCCCTGTGGGAGCGAGCTTGCTCGCGATAGCGGTCTAACTGACGCTACTCAAGCCTGCGCCAACGCCGAATGCTCATCCGCATCCAGCAATTCTTTATCAGTCTGCTGCATCACCTGACTGGTAATCGCCCCAGCCGTGATCGAACCACTCACATTCAACGCCGTACGCCCCATATCAATCAACGGCTCGACCGAAATCAGCAACGCCACCAGTGACACCGGCAAGCCCATCGCCGGCAGTACGATCAGCGCCGCAAACGTCGCACCGCCACCCACTCCGGCCACACCGGCCGAGCTCAGCGTGACAATCGCCACCAGTGTCGCGATCCACAGCGGGTCCAGCGGGTTGATGCCCACGGTCGGCGCCACCATCACCGCTAACATCGCCGGGTACAGACCGGCACAGCCATTCTGGCCGATGGTCGCGCCGAACGAAGCGGCGAAACTGGCAATGGACTGCGGGATGCCCAAACGACTGGTCTGCGCCTCGATGCTCAACGGAATCGTCGCAGCGCTGGAGCGGCTGGTGAAGGCAAACGTCAGCACCGGCCAGATCTTGCGGAAGAAGCGCAGCGGATTGATCCCGGCGGCCGACACCAGCACACCATGCACCACAAACATCAGGCCAAGGCCGATGTAAGACACCACGACAAAACTGCCGAGCTTGATGATGTCTTGCAGGTTGGAACCGGCGACCACTTTGGTCATCAGCGCCAGCACGCCGTACGGGGTCAGCTTCATCACCAGGCGCACCAGGCGCATTACCCAGGCTTGCAGGGTTTCGATGGCGTTGATCACTTTCTGACCTTTCTCGGCATCATCCTTGAGCAGTTGTAGCGCCGCGACACCCAGGAACGCAGCGAAAATCACCACACTGATGATCGACGTCGGCTTGGCTCGCGCCAGGTCGGCGAACGGGTTTTGCGGAATGAACGACAGCAACAGCTGCGGCACATTCAGGTCGGCGACCTTGCCGGCGTAATCGGTCTGGATGGTTTGCAGGCGCGCCATTTCCTGGGTGCCGGCCACCAGGCCTTCGGCGGTCAAGCCGAACAGGTTGGTCAGGCCGATGCCGATCAACGCCGCGATGGCCGTGGTGAACAGCAGCGTGCCGATGGTCAGGAAGCTGATCTTGCCCAGCGATGAGGCGTTGTGCAGGCGGGCCACGGCGCTGAGGATCGAGGCGAACACCAGCGGGATCACGATCATTTGCAGCAATTGCACATAACCGTTGCCCACCAGATCGAACCAGCCGATCGAGGCTTTCAGCACCGGATTACCGGCACCGTAAACAGTGTGCAAGGCCACACCGAATGCCACGCCCAGCACCAGTGCGAGCAGGACTTTTTTCGCCAGGCTCCAAGTGGTGTGGCGGGTTTGCGCCAGGCCCAGGAGCAGGGCGAGGAACACCAGCAGATTGAGAATCAGCGGCAGATTCATTGGAACTCCCATTAGACTTTTGCCAGCTGCCTTCCGGGGCAGCTGCGAACCGGCAAGCCTAACAGTTTGAAAACTAATGAATTAATATCAAAAACGTATGGTATCCGTCGTTTTTGGAATAAGCGGATGTCGCTGTCAGAAATGCAACTGGCGCGAAAGGGACACAGACGGTCGCTGACAGGCGGGGACTGTCACACTTATTTGTTAGCGTCGATCTCTTTCACATTCAGGGAGAAACGCCAATGAAGTTCGCACCGAAATTACTGGCAGCAGCACTTTGCCTGGGCCTTGCCGGCCAGGCTTTCGCAACGGATTTGAAACACTGGCCCGCTGATCAGGCCAAGGCACTGGACGCGATGATCGCCGCCAACGCCAACAAAGGTAATTACGCGGTGTTCGACATGGACAACACCAGTTACCGCTATGACCTCGAAGAGTCGTTGCTGCCGTTCATGGAGAACAAAGGCCTGATCACCCGCGACAAGCTCGATCCCTCCCTGAAACTGATGCCGTTCAAGGACACCGCCGACCACAAGGAAAGCCTGTTCAGCTACTACTACCGCCTCTGTGAACTCGACGACATGGTTTGCTATCCATGGGTCGCCCAGGTGTTCTCCGGCTTTACGCTCAAGGAACTCAAGGGCTACGTCGACGAGATGATGGCGTCGGGCAAACCGGTGCCGGCCACTTATTACGAAGGCGATGTGGTCAAGAAGCTCGACGTTAACCCGCCGAAAATCTTCACTGGCCAGCAAGAGCTGTACAACAAACTGATGGAGAACGGCATTGAGGTCTACGTGATGACCGCCGCCTCCGAAGAGCTGGTGCGCATGGTCGCGGCCGACCCGAAGTACGGCTACAACGTAAAACCGCAGAACGTGATCGGCGTGTCGCTGCTGCTCAAGGACCCGAAGACTGGCGAGCTGACCACTGCGCGCAAGCAGATCACCGCCGGCAAGTATGACGAGAAGGCCAACCTCGGCCTTGAACTGACCCCGTACCTGTGGACCCCGGCAACCTGGATGGCCGGCAAGCACGCGGCAATCCTGACCTACATCGATGAGTGGAAAAAACCGGTGCTGGTCGGCGGCGATACCCCGACCAGTGATGGTTACATGTTGTTCCACAGTGTTGACGTGGCCAAGGGCGGCATCCACCTGTGGGTCAACCGCAAGGACAAGTACATGACCCAGATTAACGGCATGATGGCCAAGAATGCCGCGGCCCAGGCCAAGGAAGGGATGACGGTGACTGCCGACAAGAACTGGGTGATCGTCAAGCCTGAAGAAATCCAGTAATTGTAGGAGCGAGCTTGCTCGCGATGGTCGTTAACGATGACGCGTGCTGTCTGATTTGGCGCGGTGTCCTTGCGTTCATCGCGAGCAAGCTCGCTCCTACAGTTTGATCGGTGTTGTTCCCCAATCCAGTGTTCAGCGCAGATCCATTGTGGGAGCGAGCTTGCTCGCGATGAGGCCAGTCGGTGCAATGAAAGCCTCTGTTTGATCGCCATCTCCTGACAGTCGCAACCTACGCTTTCTTGCGTAAGGGACTACGACTACGCCAGAATCCGCCGGCTTGTGCGCCTTACTCCCGGACTCTACCGTCTACCTGTCGCTGAACATCAGTGATCGGGTTTGGTAGCCTGGCTGTGTAGGGTGCAAAGCATCATGATTTGCAGACGTTCTTGCGTCTCTGCTTTTTATGGTGGTCATGCACAGGGCGCTTTCGGGCGCGCCGGTTTCCTTACACCCCGGTCTACCAACCTGCGCATGGCCGCCACCTTCGTTTGGTAGCGAGGGTGATGGCTCCTTGTCTTATGGTGTAAGGAGTTTTATCAATGCTGAAAATTACCCCCGATCCTCCCGAATCAAACAACCTCTCCGCCCACATCAACGCCACCCCGCGCAAACCCAGCCGAACATTCCTGATCGCGCCCGGCCTCGACACCGAAACCCTGTTGGCCCACGCCTGCGAATCACTCGCCTCGGCCAATGTCATGGCCAACGATTTCGCCGGCCTGCTGGAAGGCTCCCAACGCAGCACGATGCTGGGGATTGCGCAGGTCATCATGCTGGGCGAGCTGGCGGTGAATCAGGCTCTCGATAATCTCGATCCACAAAATTAACTTGTAGGAGCGAGCTTGCTCGCGATGGTCGTTAACGATAACGTTGGAAACCTGACACCCAGCGGCGTTCTCCAGTCCATCGCGAGCAGGCTCGCTCCTACAGGTGAAAGGTGACCGGCAGAAACAAAAATGCCCCGCACTTGGCGGGGCATTTTTTGTCCGACGCTTAAGCCTTACAGCCCGTCAAGCATCGCCTTGTTACGCACAGCACCCTTGTCGGCACTGGTTGCCAGCAGGGCGTAGGCTTTCAGGGCGGTGGTCACTTTACGTGGACGCACTTCCACCGGTTTCCAGCCTTTCTTGTCCTGCTCGACCCGGCGTGCCGCCAGTTCTTCGTCGCTGACCAACAGGTTGATCGAGCGGTTCGGAATGTCGATCAGCACTTTGTCGCCGTCCTGTACCAGGCCAATCGCGCCGCCGGCAGCCGCTTCAGGCGAAGCGTGGCCGATGGACAGGCCCGAGGTGCCGCCGGAGAAACGGCCGTCGGTGAGCAGGGCGCAGGCTTTGCCCAGGCCTTTGGATTTCAGGTACGAAGTCGGGTAGAGCATTTCCTGCATGCCCGGGCCGCCTTTCGGGCCTTCGTAGCGAATGATGACGATGTCGCCTTCCTTCACTTCGTCCGCGAGGATGCCGCGTACGGCGCTGTCCTGGCTTTCGAAGATCTTCGCGTTGCCTTCGAACACGTGGATCGATTCGTCGACGCCAGCGGTTTTCACCACGCAGCCATCCAGAGCGATGTTGCCGTAGAGCACGGCCAGGCCGCCTTCTTGCGAGTAAGCGTGCTCGACACTGCGGATACAGCCGTTTTCACGGTCGTCGTCCAGGGTTTCCCAACGGGTCGACTGGCTGAACGCGGTTTGCGTCGGGATGCCCGCAGGACCGGCCTTGAAGAAGTGGTGCACGGCTTCGTCGGTGGTCTGGGTGATGTCCCACTTGGCGATGGCTTCTTCCATGCTGCGGCTGTGCACGGTCGGCAACTGGGTGTGCAGCAAGCCACCACGGGCCAGCGAACCGAGGATGCTGAAGATCCCGCCGGCACGGTGCACGTCTTCCATGTGGTACTTCTGGATGTTCGGCGCGACCTTGCACAGTTGTGGCACGTTGCGAGAAAGACGGTCGATGTCGCGCAGGTCGAAATCGATCTCGGCTTCCTGGGCGGCAGCCAGCAAGTGCAGAATGGTGTTGGTGGAACCGCCCATGGCGATGTCCAGGGTCATGGCGTTTTCGAACGCCTGGAAGTTGGCGATGTTGCGCGGCAGTACCGACTGGTCGTTCTCGCCGTAGTAACGCTTGCACAGCTCGACGATGGTGCGGCCGGCCTGCAGGAACAGTTGCTCGCGGTCGCTGTGGGTGGCCAGGGTCGAACCGTTGCCCGGCAATGCCAGACCCAGCGCTTCGACCAGGCAGTTCATCGAGTTGGCGGTGAACATGCCGGAGCACGAACCACAAGTCGGGCAGGCGCTGCGCTCGTACTCGGCGACTTTCTCGTCAGAAGCGCTGGAGTCGGCGGCGATCACCATGGCGTCGACCAGGTCGAGGCCGTGGGAAGCGAGTTTGGTCTTGCCGGCTTCCATCGGGCCGCCGGAGACGAAGATCACCGGGATGTTCAGGCGCAGTGACGCCATCAGCATGCCAGGGGTGATCTTGTCGCAGTTGGAGATGCACACGATGGCGTCGGCGCAGTGGGCGTTGACCATGTACTCGACGGAGTCGGCGATGATCTCGCGACTCGGCAGCGAATACAGCATGCCGTCGTGGCCCATGGCGATGCCGTCGTCCACGGCGATGGTGTTGAATTCTTTTGCAACACCGCCAGCGCGTTCGATCTCGCGGGCGACCAGTTGGCCCAGGTCCTTGAGGTGGACGTGGCCCGGTACGAACTGGGTGAAGGAGTTGGCAATGGCGATGATCGGCTTCTTGAAGTCGTCATCTTTCATCCCCGTGGCGCGCCACAGTGCGCGGGCGCCGGCCATGTTGCGGCCGTGGGTGGATGTTTTCGAGCGGTAATCAGGCATGAAGCACTCCGGGCGGCTAATCAGGTATCAAAAGGGAAGTGAGCTTCTATTGACGTCTGGAACACTCAGAAATGGCCGCGTGTCCGGAAGTTGCCGATAACTTTGCGGGATCGCCGCGCGCTTCAGCTTGAGCTCATAAACCCGCCGGGGATGACTGGCGATGAATGTTCGCGATTCTACACGGCTGGCGGCTGGAGGGAATGGCTGCAAGCATTCACAAGACGTTCGGCGACCACCCCTGTAGGAGCGAGCTTGCTCGCGACGAACCCGAGAACGCTGCGGGGTGCCAGGCTTCCCGCGTCATCGTTGACCACCATCGCGAGCGAGCTCGCTCCTACAGGGATTAGCGTTGTGCATCAGAGCCACATGGCATCCCACAGCGGGTAGTCTCCAACCCGAGTCACGAGCCCGGTCCGCAAAGGGTTGGCGATGATGTATCGGGCGGCTGATTTCAGGTCTTCCTCGCGACGCAGGGCCCGGTCGAAGTAGCCTTTTTGCCATACAGGCGCACACAGGCTTCGTTCCTGATTGATGTGTCGTGCAGAGCGGGATTTGGTGGCTTGCATCAGTTTCGGTAAATCACCGTTATGCAACTCGACTAGCCAGTGAAAGTGGTCCGGCATGACCACCCAAGCTATAGAGGTGGCATTGCCGGTTTCCTGAGCCTTTCTGAACTCGTGCACCACCAAGCGACCCATGCGCCAGTTCTGGAAGATCGGTTGCCGTTCATGGGTGACTGCTGTCAGGAGATAGATGCGACCGGATTCCGAGCGGCGGCCTGTGCGTAAGCGATGGGCTTTCGGGGTGTTGGACATTCCGTTGTCCTCTTCTGTGGTTAGAAGGGAAACGGTAGGCGTGGGGTGGGAGGTTGTCGCTTCGACAGTGGATCTGGATGTGTCGTGCACCCTGTAGGAGCGAGCTCGCTCGCGATGAACCCGAGAACACCACGGGGTGCCAGGTATCCCGCGTTATCGTTGACGACCATCACGAGCAACCAAGCGTCGACAGGCTGCTCCTGCAGTCAGTGCCCTATCCTGGCATTCGTCAGCAACCCCAAAAGGCTGAAGGCGATGAAGCTAACCGCGATGGTCATCAGCAAATTGTCCCCGGTTTGTGCGAGCGCAGCGCTGCTGAGCGCGGCGGTGATGAACATAATGCTATTGCCCGCAGAGGCTGCCGTTCCAGCGCTGTTTGAGAACAGCAACATCGCTGCGGAAATAGCGGCAGGTCGCACCAGGGTGACTGCCAGGGCACTGATCAGCATCGGTATAAGCAGGGTGATAGTTGTCATCGCTTCATAACGGACGATCAATGCTAACAACACACCGGCGACACCCAGCAATCCAAGCCCGGTGTTGATTTGCAGCGTGAGGGAGATATGTTTCTGCACGGCGCTGGCAACTATCCCGCCAAGGAAATAGGCCAACCCATACACCATAAGCACCAGCGCGTACTGGTATTCGGATAACTTGAACTCATCCATGAAAATCAGCGGCGTTACGCTGATCAACGCGAAATAACAAGCAAACACTAATGCGGCAATCCACCAGTAGCGAATGAAGTCTCGATTTCCAGCAATGGATTTCAGCGTGCGTAGCACGGAAACGGATGTTCTTTGATGGCTGACTGCTTTGGAGGGCAGTATTACTTGGGCATGGATGAACATGCCGAGCGCCATGAGTGCAAAACCATAAAAGCTTCCCTGCCAATCGAACGTGGTTTGCAACCATGATCCCAATAGCGGCGACAGTGCAACAAAGGAGCCGCTCAGTGTCATGTAGTAAATTCGCACTCGGGCCCGATCCTGTTCTTCGAACAAGTCTTCCACCAGTGCATGACCCAGCACAAAGAAACCACACCCGATTGCCTGGATGGCGCGAAATAGCAGGAAGCCCGGATAGTCCGTAGCCAGCACGCACCCTATCGAGCCGAGCGTAGAAACAACGATGCAACCAAGAAGAACTTCCTTACGCCCCCACTTATCTGAGAGCGGGCCGGTTATTAATTGAGAAATTGCAAAAACCAGCGTGAACAGGCTGGTGGATAGGGCGATTTCTGCGGTTGAAGTGTTGAATTCCTCGGCCAAGGCAGGAAAAGAAGGCAGGAGGATATTCAGCGGGAAAAAACTGATTAACGAAATATTGGTAATGAGGATAAAGCGGGAGGCCCGTTGGCGTTTCAGGTCGCCACTTAGAGCTGGGTAAGAGGACTCAGACATTGTTTTTGTTTTCCGGAGTGATCAAGCGGTCATGCTTGAAACCAGAAACCGATACTAGTCTGGGACGCAGGGAATACAATCAAAAGCGTTGTAGGGAGTTTCCCGTTTTGATGCGGGATTATCCCGAAGGAAATAACCCCGTAGGAGCGAGCTTGCTCGCGATGAACCTGAGAACGCCGCGGGGCATCAGGTTCCCCGCGTTATCGTTGACGACCATCGCGAGCAAGCTCGCTCCTACAGTGGTCTGGGTTGTTAGCTGTTTGGCAACAACCGGCAGGTAATGCTCTTGATGTAGCGGGTTTCCGGGATGGCCGGATGCACCGGATGATCCGGACCCTGGCCGCCGCGTTCCAGCATCTGGATATTGCGATCCAGGTGACGGGCGCTGGTCAGCAGGATGTTCTGCAGGTCGTCTTCCGGCAGGTGCATCGAGCAGGATGCGCTGACCAGGATGCCGTCCTTGGTCAGCAGGCGCATGGCTTGCTCGTTCAGGCGGCGGTAGGCGCCTTCGCCGTTCTTCATGTCTTTCTTGCGTTTGATGAACGCCGGCGGGTCGGCCACGATCACGTCGAAGCGTTCTTCGCTGGCTTTCAGCTCTTTGAGGGCTTCGAACACGTCGCCTTCGATGCAGGTCATTTTCTCGGCGAAACCGTTCAGCGCGGCGTTGCGCTCGACGCCGTCGAGGGCGAAGGCCGATGCGTCGACGCAGAACACTTCACTGGCGCCGAATGCGGCAGCCTGCACGCCCCAGCCACCGATGTAGCTGTAGAGGTCCAGTACGCGCTTGCCCTTGGCATAAGGCGCCAGGCGTGCGCGGTTCATGCGGTGGTCGTAGAACCAGCCGGTTTTTTGACCCTGGATGACCGGGGCTTCGAACTTCACGCCGTTCTCTTCAAGGGCAACCCACTCCGGCACCAGGCCGAACACGGTTTCGACGTAGCGGTTGAGGCCTTCGGCATCACGGGCAGCGGAGTCGTTCTTGAACAGAATGCCGCTTGGCTTGAGCACTTGGGTCAGCGCCGCGATCACGTCGTCTTTATGGGCTTCCATGGTCGCTGAGGCGATCTGCACCACCAGGATGTCGCCGAAACGGTCGACCACCAGGCCTGGCAACAGGTCGGAGTCGCCGTAGACCAGGCGATAGAACGGCTTGTCGAACAGGCGCTCGCGCAGGGACAGGGCCACGTTCAGGCGGTGCACCAGCAGCGATTTGTCCAGCGGCAGCTTGATGTCGCGCGACAGCAGGCGGGCGCAGATCAGGTTGTTCGGGCTCATGGCGACGATGCCCAGCGGCTTGCCGCCGGCGGCTTCGAGGATCGCCTGGTCGCCGGCCTTGAAACCGTGCAAAGGCGTAGCGGCTACATCGATTTCGTTGCTGTAGACCCACAAGTGACCGTTGCGCAGACGACGGTCGGCGTTGGCTTTGAGGCGCAGGCTAGGCAGGGACATGTCGTCGCTCCGGAAAAAAGAGCGGGAGTATAGCGTGTTGAGGCCCCGGATTGGCCTGCAAGTGGACATGTGGCGAGGGTTGTCTTGCGATTTGGTATGTCGGATCCAACTTCATAAAGGTTAGAATCGCCGTCTGACCCAGAGTGTGCACACATGTCCCAAGAGCTGACTTCCGAACAGATCCAACAAGCCCTGCAGGGCATCAGCGTACCGGCCCAGCCGCAAATCATGGTGGATTTGCAGATGGAGCAGTACATGCCCGACCCGGATCTGGAAGTCATCGCCAAGCTGATCTCCCAGGATCCGGGCCTTTCCGGTTCCTTGCTGAAAATCGTCAATTCGCCGTATTACGGCCTGAGCAACAAGATTGCCTCGATCCAGCGCGCGGTGAATCTGCTGGGCAGCCGCTCGGTCATCAACCTGATCAATGCACAGTCGATCAAGGGCGAGATGAATGACGACACCATCGTCACCCTGAACCGTTTCTGGGACACCGCTCAGGACGTGGCAATGACCTGTCTGACCCTGGCCAAGCGCATCGGCGTTGAAAATGGCGACGAAGCGTATGCCCTGGGCTTGTTCCATGACTGCGGCGTTCCCTTGATGCTCCAGCGTTTCCCCGACTACATGGGTGTACTGGAGCAGGCCTATGCCAACGCCAGCGCCGAATGCCGGGTGGTCGACACGGAGAACCAGGTGTTCAATACCAATCACTCGGTGGTCGGGTATTACACGGCCAAGTCCTGGCGTCTGCCGGAACATGTGAGTGCTGCGATCGCCAATCACCACAATGCCCTGGCGATATTCAGTGATGAATCTTCGCGCAACAGTTCGTTGAAGAACCTGCTGGCGATCCTGAAGATGGCCGAGCATATTTGCGCGTCGTACCGGGTGCTGGGCAATCAGGCCGAAGATCACGAGTGGAACAGCATCGCGCCGCTGGTGCTCGATTATGTCGGCCTCTCGGACTACGACTTCGAGACCCTCAAACAGACGATCCGCGACCTCGGCACTCATCGCTGAGTGTCGGAACCTTCCAGGCCATGCGCCTGATCCGAGAGCACCATGCCTGAATTGCCAGAAGTCGAAACCACCCGTCGCGGTATCGCGCCGTTCCTGGAAGGCCAGCGGGTCAGCCGGGTGATTGTGCGTGAGCGCCGCTTGCGCTGGCCAATTCCCGAGGACCTTGATGTGCGGTTGTCCGGGCAGCGCATCGTACTGGTGGAGCGGCGCGCCAAATACCTGCTGATCAATGCCGAAGTCGGCACCTTGATCAGCCATTTGGGCATGTCAGGCAATTTGCGTCTGGTGGAGGCCGGGCTGCCGGCGGCCAAGCATGAGCATGTGGACATCGAACTGGAGTCGGGCCTGGCCTTGCGTTACACCGACCCACGGCGTTTCGGCGCAATGCTCTGGAGCCTCGACCCGCTCAATCACGAATTGCTGATCCGCCTGGGGCCGGAACCACTGACCGACCTGTTCGACGGCGAGCGCCTGTTCCAGCTGTCCCGTGGGCGTTCGATGGCGGTCAAGCCGTTCATCATGGATAACGCGGTAGTGGTGGGCGTCGGCAATATCTACGCGACCGAAGCGTTGTTCGCTGCCGGGATCGACCCGCGCCGCGAAGCCAAGAGCATTTCCCGTGCGCGTTACTTGAAGCTGGCTATCGAGATCAAGCGCATCCTGGCGGCCGCTATCGAGCGCGGCGGTACCACGCTGCGGGACTTTATCGGTGGCGACGGTCAGCCTGGTTATTTCCAGCAGGAACTGTTCGTGTACGGCCGTGGTGGTGAGCACTGCAAGGTCTGTGGCACGGGCCTTCGGGAAGTGAAACTCGGGCAGCGTGCCAGCGTTTTTTGCCCGCGTTGTCAGAGCTGACAGTCAGTCAGATTTTCAGTGAGGCTGATGACGTCATCGCGAGCAAGCTCGCTCCCACAGGGGTTTTGTGAACGATGCAATTCCAGTGTGGGAGCGAGCTTGCTCGCGATGAGGCCCGAAAGAGCACTGCATCATTCAAGCCTTGCCGGTAATTTTCCGGTACTTCTCCATCAACTGTTCTTCAGTCTCCGGATGAGCTTCGTCCAGTGGAATGCAATCCACCGGGCAGACTTGCTGGCACTGCGGTTCGTCGTAGTGGCCGACACACTGGGTGCACAGGTTCGGGTCGATCACGTAGATCTCTTCGCCTTGGGAAATGGCGGCGTTCGGGCACTCGGGTTCGCAGACGTCGCAGTTGATGCAATCGTCGGTGATGATCAGGGACATGCTAACTCCAGCCGGGGCGGCAGGCCCGGGCGCAATAAACCAATGCGTCTAATTGTGCCGCATTGGCGCTGTGGGAGCGAGCTTGCTCGCGAAAAACCTGAGAACGCCGCGGGGTGTCAGGTTTCCCGCGTTATCGTTGACGTCCATCGCGAGCAGGCTCGCTCCTACAGTTTACTTCTTGAAGCGTTCGGTCAGTGCGTCCGCCACCACAGGGTGAACGAACTTGGTGATATCGCCGCCCAGGGCTGCGATTTCACGGACCAGCGTCGAGGAAATGAACGAATAACGCTCGGACGGGGTCAGGAACAGGCTTTCCACGTCCGGCGCCAACTGGCGGTTCATGTTGGCCAGCTGGAATTCGTATTCGAAGTCCGACACCGCGCGCAAACCACGCAGGAACACGTTGGCATTCTTCTCTTTGGCAAAGTGCGCCAGCAGCGTCGAGAAGCCGACGACTTCAACGTTCGGCAGATGTTTAGTCACCTCGCGCGCCAGTTCTACCCGTTGTTCCAGAGGAAACAGCGGGTTTTTCTTCGGGCTCGCGGCGACGGCGATGATCACGTGATCGAACAGGCGCGAGGCGCGTTCGACCAGATCGCCATGGCCCTTGGTAATAGGGTCGAAGGTACCTGGGTACAACACTCGGTTCATCGCGTCGTCCTGGCGGGAATCCGTTGGGGAGTCGGATGGTATCGCAGCCTTCCCGGTCGGCCAAGTCGCCTGTTGGGTAAGAAAGCACTATAGACGATGGGAATTATCGTCATTTTCATGGGTTTTTTAAACGCTCGGCCAGGGATGTCGCCAGTTGCGCCGTCAGTCCGTAGACCGACAGCTGCGGATTGGCGCCAATGCTGGTGGGGAACAGCGAGCCGTCGTGGATCGACAGATTGCCCAGTTGATGATGCCGGCCGAGGCTGTCGGTCACTGCGATTGTCGGGTCTTCACCCATGGCGCAACCGCCCATCACATGGGCACTGCCCAGGCGTGTGCGATACAACTCCAGGCTCAGGCCGTCGATCAGCGTGCGCGCTTCGGCGAGGGTCTTCACGTAGCGGGCGTCGGCGTGCATCGGCATCACGGCCTTGGCGCCACCGGCAAACTGTATCTCGGCCATGGTATGGAACGCCCGGCGCAATCCATCCCAGGCGTAGGGTGATAGCTGATAGTCCAGCACCGGCGTGTCATCGCTGCGCAATTCGACGCTGCCACCGGGGCTGTCCGGGTGAAAACCGTCCCGCAGCAACGCCAGCATGGCGTGGGTATGGGCCAGATTGGCCATGTGTTGCGAGTTTTCCTGACCGAAACCACCGAGCAATGTCGTGGCCAGCGCCGGGTGCAGAGGCGGGACTTCCAGTTTGTAGGACATTTTGCCCGTGGTGCCGTCCTGCCATTGGAAATGGTCGGAATAGATCGACTGCGGCGCGCCGTAGAAGGGGTTGACCACTTCGTCGAACAACGCGGCGGACATGTTTACCGGGTGCAGGAATGTGCGTTTGCCCAGGCGCTTGTGCGGGTCGGGTGCCCCGGAACGCATCAGCAAGGCCGGGCTGTTGATGCCGCCACCGGCCAGCACGAAATGCCGCGCCTTGACCGTGATGGTGCGTCCGGTCGGTGCGACGCAGCGTTCATCCATCGCCGAACATTGCAGGCCGGTGACCTTGTCGCCACTGATCGTGAGTTTTTCGGCGCGGGCCAGGTAAAGCAGCTCGCCGCCTTTTTCCAGTGTCGCCGGAATGGTGGTGACCATCATCGATTGCTTGGCGTTGGTCGGGCAGCCCATGCCGCAGTATCCGAGGTTCCAGCAGCCGCGAACGTTGCGCGGGATGACGTGCCATGAGTAATTCAGTGCTTCGCAGCCCTTGCGGATCACATCGTTGTTGGCGTTGGGCGGCACCATCCACGGCGCGACGCCCAGGCGTTGCTCCATTTTCTCGAACCACGGCGCCATTTCCGCCGGGCTGTGGCCCTTGACGTTGTGCTCTTTGGCCCAGTGTTCCAGGGTCGGCTCCGGGGTGCGGAAACTTGAGGTCCAGTTGATCAGCGTGGTACCGCCCACCGCCCGGCCCTGGAGGATGGTGATCGCGCCGTCCTTGCTCATGCGGCCAATGCCTTCCTGATAAAGGTTGGCGTAGGCCTCGTCTTCGAGCAGCTTGAAGTCGCTGCTGGTCTTGAGGGGGCCTTCCTCGATCAGCAGTACCTTGTAGCCGGCTGCGCTGAGGATTTCGGCGGTGGTGCCGCCGCCGGCACCGCTGCCGATGATCGCCACGTCCGCTTCGAGTGTAAGGTCCTGGGTCAGTTGCGAGCCGTTGTAGGTTTTCCAGCCTCGGGCCATGCCTTCGCGGAACGGATCGGGTACGGGCATTTTCGGATTCTCTTTTTATTGTTGGAGTAGGCGGTGAAGCGGCTGACGCTATCGCGAGCTTTCAGACGGTTGGCGGCCCGGGATACCCGCAATGCGCCCACGATTCCTTGCGGCCGTACCAGGCCATCATCACCAGTTGCAGCAAGGAGCTGTGGCCCATGCGCAACAGGCTCAACGAGCTGTTTTCCCAGCGATCGAGAAAAGCTCGGATGTCGTTGGCACTGGCGTTTTCCCAGCTGCCCCAGATCCCGGTCAGCGGTCCGCGGGTCACGGCCATTCCCAGCACATCGAACAGTTGTTGAGTCAGCTTGAGCATTTCCGGCGACAGGTGGGCCAGGCTGTAATCCAGGCTTTTCAGCGTGCCACCGACAGCCTCGGGCATCCGTTCTGCGGTCACGGCACCTTCGAGCATGACCGGGATCAACGCCCGCAAAAACAGCAGGTCGCCGCTGCGTAACGTGACGAAGCCATTGGCCGGGACGCTCGACGAACAGCCGCTGAGGCTGGCTCCGAGTCCGGCGGTGGCGAGGAAAGCTGTGGCGCCGAGGCTGAATTTAAGCAACCCGCGCCGTGACAGCGCGGGTGTATCGGACAGGCTGGGGGTCATTATTGTTATTACCCGACGGTGATTATCGTTAGCGGATGAACAGCTTCTGGATCAGCTTCTGAATCGACTTGCCGTACGGCGGATAGATCAACTTCGCGGCGTTGAACCGTTGTTTGATCAACACGCCCTTGGCTTTGCTGAAGGTCAGGAACCCTTCATGTCCGTGATAGTGGCCCATGCCCGAGGCACCAATGCCACCAAACGGCATGTCGTCCTGGGCGACGTGCAGCAGGGTGTCGTTCAGGCACACGCCGCCGGAATGGGTTTCGTGCAGCACGCGCTGTTGTTCGCGCTTGTCATAGCCGAAGTAATACAGCGCCAGTGGGCGAGGGCGCTGGTTGATGTAGGCAAATGCCTGCTCCAGATCCTTGTACGGCACGATAGGCAGCAGCGGCCCGAAGATTTCGTCCTGCATCACCGTCATCTCGTCCGTGACATTGAGCAGCAGGCTATGGCTCATGCGGCGGCCCTGGCCCTGGTCGAACAGCGGCATCAGCAGCGCACCCTTGCTGGTGGCGTCACTGACGTAACCGTTGAGACGCGCCAGTTGTCGCTCATTGATGATCGCGGTGTAGTCCGGGTTGTCGGCCAGCGTCGGATAAAACCCACGGACGGCTGTGCGATAGGCCTCGACGAAACCTCCGACGCGATTCTCCGGCACCAGCACGTAGTCCGGGGCCACGCAGGTCTGGCCGGCATTCAGGGTCTTGCCGAAGGCGATGCGCTCGGCGGCGTCCTTGAGCGGCACATCCCGGGAAACGATGGCCGGGGATTTGCCGCCCAGTTCCAGGGTCACCGGGGTCAGGTTTTCCGCGGCGGCGCGCATGACGTGTTTGCCGATGCTGGTGGCGCCAGTGAACAGCAGGTGATCGAACGGCAGGCGTGAAAACGCCACGCCCATATCAGCCTCGCCCAGGACCACGCAAACCAGGTCTTCGGGGAAGATTCGCGCCAGCAGTTGCTTCATCAGCAGGCCGGTCGCGGGGGTCGACTCACTGAGCTTGAGCATCACCCGATTGCCCGCCGACAGCGCGCCGACCAACGGACCGATGGCCAGATACAGCGGGTAGTTCCACGGCACGATGACCCCGACCACGCCCAGCGGTTGGTAAACCACTTTGGCCGAAGCCGGCTGGAAAGCGGCGCCCACCTTGCGTCGCGAGGCTCGCATCCAGCCCTTGAGGTGTTTGCTGGCGTAATGGATGCCGTGCAGGCTGGGCATCAGTTCCGCGAGCAGGGTTTCATCGGCGCTGCGATGGCTGAAGTCCTGGCTGATCGCATCGATCAGGGCCTGGCGTTCATTGTTCAACAAATCCTTTAGCGCCTTGAGCCATTGCTGGCGCTGCGCGGCCGGTGGCATCGGGTTGGCGGCGTACGCGGCACGCTGGGCGTCGAACAGGGCCTGAAGCTCTTCCAGCGGCTGCTGTAGGTTCTGCAGGTAGGAAATTTCAGCAGTCATGGTCGGCTCCGGATTTATTGTAATGAAGCACTTTTTAGAGTCTATGCTCTAAAAAGTCAAATGACATCCTGGAACAGCTTTGTTTTATCCGCTCGCGGATAGATCTAAGATGCCCGTCAACGCACTCTGAATTAAAGCTCAAGCCATGGCCCCACGGATCAAAACCAGCGAGCGCATCGTGCAGAACAGCCTGGAGCTGTTCAACCAGCAGGGCGAGCGCAGCATCAGCACCAACCACATCGCTGCCCATATGGAAATTTCCCCGGGCAACCTGTACTACCACTTCCCGAACAAGCAGGCGATCATCGCGGTGCTGTTCAGCGAGTACGAAAGCCTGGTGGACAGCTTCCTGCGCCCGCCCCAGGGCCGTGCCGCCACGGTGGAAGACAAACGCTTCTACCTCAAGGAGCTGCTGTCGGCGATGTGGCGCTACCGGTTTCTGCATCGCGATCTCGAACATTTGCTCGACAGCGATCCGGACCTGGCCGACCGCTATCGACGTTTCTCCCAGCGCTGCCTGATACAGGGGGGGGCGATCTACGAAGGTTTCGTCGCCGCCGGCATCCTGAAGATGGACAAGGTGCAGATCGAATCCTTGACGCTCAATGCCTGGATCATCCTCACGTCCTGGGTGCGCTTCCTGTGCACCACGCGGGAGAACTCCAGCCACTTGAGCGAGCAGGCCATTAAACGCGGGGTGTATCAGGTGCTGGTGCTGGAGGCCGGGTTCGTTACGGACCAGGCCCGCGATGCGGTCAGCGCCTTGTTCGAAGAGTTTTACGTGCCCCTGGCCCAGGCACTGGAAGAAGTACAGTAGGATCAAAGCCGAGTTAATCACAGGAGCCCGCTATGCCCATTGCGCAACTGATCAGCCCGCAAGCACTGGACCTGAAAAAGGACCAGCCGGGGCTGGTGATTCTGGATTGTCGTTTTGCCCTCGAAGACCCGGATTACGGTCAGCGCAGCTATGCCGAAGGGCACATCGCCGGTTCGAGCTATGCCGACCTCGAGCGTGACCTGAGTGGCGCCGTGGTCAAGGGCGTGACCGGGCGTCATCCGTTACCCGAGCCGGCGCAACTGATCGAACGCCTGCAAGCCTGGGGCATCAATGCCGATAGCGAAGTGGTTCTGTATGACGACGGTCCGGGGGCCTATGCGGCGCGGGCCTGGTGGTTGCTGGCATGGTTGGGCAAGCGCGACGGTGTGTTCATCCTTGATGGCGGTCTGAAGGCCTGGCACGCGGCCGGTTTGCCGCTGAGCCTGGATGCGCCGGCGATGCCCTGTGGCTCCTTCACCGGCAGTCCTGATACGGCGTTACTGATCAGTGCCGAGCAGCTGCAAAAGCGCCTTGCACGGCCGGAACTGACCCTGCTCGATGCCCGCGCACTGCCGCGGTTCAAGGGTGAGGTGGAGCCGATCGATCCGATAGCCGGGCACATCCCCGGCGCCCAGTGTGCTGCGTTTACCGAGAACCTGGGCAGCGACGGGCGCTTCCTGCCGGCCGATCAGCTCAAGCAGCGTTTTGCCGCGAAACTGGGCGATCGTTCGCCAAATGATCTGGTGGCGTACTGCGGTTCCGGCGTGACGGCGTGCCACAACCTGTTTGCGTTGTGTCTGGCCGGTTATCCGTTGGGTTCGTTGTATGCCGGGTCGTGGAGCGAGTGGATCAACGAGCCTGCGCGGGGCATTGCCACCGGCGAATGAACGCCACGAAACCTTGTGGGAGCGAGCTTGCTCGCGATGGGGCCATAACATTCAATATTGATGCTGATTGTTAAGCCGCCATCGCGAGCAAGCTCGCTCCCACGGGGATGGATGGGGTTTGTGAGACCTCATCAAGCCTCAAGTCCCCGCTTTGCACTGCGATACGCCCCCGGTCCAACCCCATACACCTGCTTGAACTGCCGGCTCAGATGGCTCTGGTCGGCAAACCCCAGTTGCATCGCGACTTCCAGCGGCAGACAACCACTTTGCAGCAACGCCCGCGCCCGGGCGATGCGCTGTTGCATCAGCCAGGTGTGCGGCGGCATACCGGTGGCCCGGCGGAACACCCGGGCAAAATGGAATGGCGAGAGATTGACCGCCGTCGCCAGCGCTTCCAGTGAGGGCGGTGCTGCCAATTGCGAGTGCAGCAATTCCTTGGCCAGGCTCACGGCCCGGTGTTCCTTGCCGGGTTTTCCGGCATCAGGCACCGCCGCATGACGCTGCAACAGCGACAGCACCAGTTCACGCCAGACCGTTTGTTGCTGCAATGCGCTGGCGGGGCTTTCCAGCAAGCGGTGAAGTTGGCAGAAGCCGTTCACCAGATCCTGGTCGCGATACAGCGTGGCACCGAAGGCCGGCAAGTGGTGGGTTGGCAGTTCGAGTTCGGCCAGCAGCGAGGTCATCTGCCCGCTGTCCGGATAGAACGCCCGGTAAAGCCAGCCATCCTCGGTGCCTTTGTGACCGGTGTGCAGTTCATCAGGGTTGATCAGCACCAGCGTGCCGCTGCCCGCCAGGTGTTCGGCGCCGCGATAGCGATAACGCTGGGCGCCGGCCATGATCATGCCGATCACATAGCCGTCATGCACATGTGGGGCGAAACGATGGTCGATGTAGCGGGCGGACAATAACTCGACCCCGGCCAGTGGCGGGGTTTGCCAGAAGTGGATTGATTCGCCTTGGTCAGCGTCCATGATTCAAGAGCGCCCTATGGCGGCCAGCCACTCGGGGATACGTCGCTCCAGGTAGTAACCCGGTTGCCTGAGCGTACCGTCGACGAAGCCGACATGCCCGCCATTGGCTTGCAGTTCGAATTGCGTGCAAGCGGACAACTCATCGACCTGCGGCAGGCTGTGGGGAAACACGAAGGGGTCGTCGGCGGCCTGAATCATCAAGGTCGGCGTACGAATTTCGCCAAGGAAATAGCGGCTGGAGGCGCGGCGATAGTAATCCTCGGCATCGGCGAAACCGTGCAGTGGTGCAGTGACGCGTCCGTCGAAATCCCAGAACGTGCGCATGTTTTCCAGGGATCCGAGGGCCGCCAGGGCTGCCAGGCCCTCCTCGCGTCCGTCATGCTGGAATTGTCGCTGCTTGTTCTTGATGTAGGCGACCATCTCGCGCATGAAATGCGCCTGGTAAACCTTGGAGAAGCCTTGCCCGATACGGTCGGCGCACTGGTCCAGGCGGAACGGCACCGACACCGCCACGGCGCCCGTCACGCCGCTGTCGCTGCCGGTTTCGCCCAAATGCTTGAGCAGGACATTACCGCCCAGGGAGTAACCCACCGCATACAGTGGCGCGAGAGGCCGTTTGGCCCGCAAGTGCCTGATGGTTTCGGCCAGGTCTTCGCTGGCGCCGGAATGGTAGCTGCGCGGCAACAGGTTGGGTTCGCCCGAACAGCCGCGCCAGTTCAGTGCGACGCTCGCCCAGCCTCGGTCGCCCAGGGCTTTTTGCATGCCGGCGACATAAGGCGAATTCGAGGACCCGGTGAGCCCGTGCAATACCAGCACCAACGGTGCGTCGGCGCTGTGCGGGCCGTGCCAGTCGAGATCGAGAAAATCGCCGTCTTCAAGCCAAAGACGCTCGCGTTCGCGACCGATGTGCACGGTTTTACGCCACAGCGGCCCCCACAAGGTTTGCAAGTGCGGATTGCCGAGGCCGAAGGCGGGGGTGAAGCGTTCTGGCGGATGAGACACGATCATTCTCGATGCAGCGGTGCGTAGCGGGTACGCACCTTTTTCAGGTCGGTCGGTTAACCGACGATCTCTGCCATACGTTGCCACAACGAGTAGTAGACGCGCCCGGATTTCTGCTCCCGGTGCAGGCGCCAGTTCTGCGGCAGGCCCAGGGTCGACGGCGCCGACTCGCTTTCGGTGTACACCCAGGCGTCTTCGGCCAGCCATTGGCGCTCTTCGAGCAACTTGCAAACGGCGGGCAGCAGGTTCTGGTTGAACGGTGGATCGAGGAACACCAGGTCGTAGGCCGTTGCGGTCTGGGTTTCCAGGTAGCGCAGGGCGTCGGCGGTCTGGACCTGGCCGTTGGTGCAGCGCAATGTGCCCAGGTGTTCCTTCAGGCTGGACACCGCGATGCTGCTGGCGTCCAGCGCCTGGCCCATGGCCGCGCCACGGGACAGGGCTTCGAGGAACAGCGCGCCGCTGCCGGTGAACGGGTCGAGCACCTTGGCGCCCGGCACGTAAGGCGCGAGCCAGTTGAACAGGGTTTCACGCACGCGGTCCGGTGTCGGACGCAGGCCCGGGGCGTCGGGGAAGCTCAGCTTCCGGCTGCGCCATTCGCCGCCGATGATGCGCAGCTGGTTCACGCCGTTGTGGACGTTGCGGGCAGGTTTTTTCGAATGAGTAGCCATTAATGCTCCGGAACCCCGAGCGGCTGCTCGGAAGGTTTATCAGTAGGGGCCGGTAACGGCTTTTGCGGCACGGTCGGGCCAGCGCTGACGATGACCATCTTGTTCGTGCTCAGGTGTTTGTTCATGGCGGCTTTGACCTGCTCGACGGTCAGAGACTGGGACTGTTGCATGAAGTCCTCCAGGTGACTCAACGGCAAGTTGTAAAAGCCGATGGCGCCCAGTTGGCCGACGATATCGGCGTTGCTGGCGGTGGACAGCGGGAAGCTGCCGGCCAGTTCGCGCTTGGCGTCGTCGAGCTCTTTTTCGGTCGGACCGGTTTTAAGGTAGTCGGCCAGCACATCCTGCACCAGTTTCAGGGTGCCCTCGCTCATCTCGGCGCGGGTTTGCAGGTTGATCATGAACGGGCCACGCGCCTGCATCGGCGTAAAGCCCGAATACACGCCGTAAGTCAGGCCACGCTTCTCGCGCACTTCGCTCATCAAGCGGGTGCCGAAGCCGCCGCCACCGAGAATCTGGTTACCCATGGACAATGCCGCATAGTCCGGGTCATCGCGATCGATGCCCAATTGCGCGAGCATCAGGTTGGTCTGCTTGGACGGGAACTCGATATGGCCGACGCTGGCCTTGGGCTCAGCGGGTTGCGCAATTTTCGGCAAGGCCGGGCCTTTGGGCAGGGCGCCGGAAACCTGGGCGGCAATCGCTTCGGCTTCCGTGCGGGACAGGTCGCCGACCAGTGCGATCACCACGTTACCGGCTGCGTAGGCTTTCTCGTGGAAAGCACGCAGCTGGGCCTGGGTAATCTCCGGTACGGTTTTCGCCGTGCCGTCGCTGGCGTGTGCATACGGGTGATCACCGTACAAGCGGTTCATCAGCTCCAGGCTCGCCAGTTTGCCGGGGTTCTGTTTCTGGTATTCGAAACCGGCAAGCATCTGGTTCTTGATGCGGGCCAGCGAATCGGCAGGGAAAGTCGGCTTGCCGATGACTTCGGCGAACAGCTTCAGGGCCGGCTCGCGCTTGTCCTTGGCACTCAGGCTACGCAGCGAAGCGATTGCCATGTCCTTGAACGCGCCGTTGCCGAAATCGGCGCCCAGGCCTTCGAAGCCCTGGGCTATGGCACCGACGTCTTTGCCGGCCACGCCTTCATTGAGCATGGCGTTTGTCAACACCGCCACGCCCGGTGCATCGCCGTCCTGGCTGCTACCGGCAGCGAAGATCAGGCGCATGTCGAACATCGGCAGCTCATGGGCTTCGACAAACAGCACCTTGGTGCCTTCGGCGGTGTTCCAGGTCTGCACGTCCAGCTTGCGGTGGTTCGGTGCCTTGCCGTTGAGTTCGGTCAGCGACTGCAGTTTCTGACTGGCCTTGGCCTTGTCGAGGGCTTCGCTGGCATTGGTTTCGACAGAGCGCGACAAATAGAACGCTGCAGAACCGATAACGGTGACGGCGATCAGGCCGATCAGGGCCAGGCGGGAGGGTTTACGCTCACTCATGAGTCGTCTCCAGAGGCAGTACATGGGCGACGCTGAGACGTTCGCGAGTGAAATACAGCTTGGCGGCTTTCTGGATATCTTCCGGCGTGACGCTTTCCAGATCGGCCAGTTCGGTGTCCATCAGTTTCCATGACAGGCCGACTGTTTCCAGTTGGCCGATGGCGGTGGCCTGACTTGTGATCGAGTCGCGCTCGAAGACCAGGCCGGCGATGACTTGTGCGCGTACGCGCTCCAGCTCTTCAGCGGTTGGCGCCGTGGTTTTCAGCTGGTCGAGCAGCTTCCACAAACCGGCTTGCGCCTGGGCGATGGTCTTATGTTTCTGCGAGTTTGGCGATGCCGACAGGGTGAAGAGACTGTCGCCACGGGTATAGGCGTCGTAACTCGACGAGCCACCGGACACCAGTTCTTCTCCGCGCTCCAGTTGCGTCGGGATACGTCCGCTATAGCCGCCGTCGAGCAGTGCCGAGATCAGGCGCAGGGCATTGACCAGGCGCTTGTCTTCGGCTGTGGCGATGCTCGGCACGTTGAAGGCCAGCATCAGGCTAGGCAGTTGGGTCTGCACGTGCAGGGTGATCTGGCGCTCGCCCGGTTCGGCCAGTTCCAGCGGTTTTTTCGCGGCGGGCACTTCACGCTTGGCGATCGGGCCGAAATAGCGTTGGGCCAGGGTTTTGACTTCGTCCGGGGTGACATCGCCAACCACCACCAGCGTGGCGTTGTTGGGCACGTACCAGGTTTCGTACCAGTGGCGCAGCTCTTCGACTTTCATCCGCTCAAGGTCGGCCATCCAGCCGATGGTCGGCGTGTGATAGCCGCTTGCCGGGTAAGCCATGGCCTTGAAACGCTCGTAGGCCTTGGCCATCGGCTTGTCGTCGGTACGCAGGCGACGCTCTTCCTTGATAACCTCGATTTCCTTGGCGAACTCGTCGGGTGGCAGGCGCAGGCTGGCCATGCGGTCGGCTTCCAGTTCGAAGGCCACGCCCAAGCGATCCCGGGCCAGCACCTGGTAATAGGCGGTGAAATCATCGCTGGTGAATGCGTTCTCTTCGGCGCCGAGGTCGCGCAGGATCAGCGAGGCTTCGCCGGGGCCGACTTTCTCGCTGCCCTTGAACATCATGTGTTCCAGGGCGTGGGACAGGCCAGTATTACCCGGTGTCTCGTAGCTGGAGCCGACCTTGTACCAGACCTGGGAAACTACCACGGGCGCACGGTGGTCTTCGCGCACGACCACCTTCAAGCCATTGTCGAGGGTGAATTCGTGGGTGGGTTGCGGGTCGGCAGCCAGGGCCGAAAGGGGCAGGCAAACTGTGCTGAGCAGCAGGCCTGCGGCGCGGCGGGCAAGAGCATTCATTCGTTTTCAAACCTTTGGGGCTGCCCGCTTGTTCTTAGCGTCAGCGGGCGAGAGGGTGCTAGGATACTGATCCGTTTTACTGGCGGCCACGCCTATCAGGCCTTTGCGTTTGATCAGGTTGTATGGGTTTGCAGCAGAAGGTTGGAATTTATCAACTAAACTCTGCTTTTTCGCCGATTTTGCTGCTTTAGTCCTTCGTAAAAACGTTTCCGTGAGGTGCCGTTCGCACCTCGACAAAATGTTGCGCGTGAACAAGCTGGGTCAATCGCAGTCTGTTCTGCATCGAATATTTAATTGCCGGGGCGCCATTGGCGCGTCGCTACCGTGAGATAGCCGTCCTCCATGTTTGGTTCCAACGACGACAAGAAGACCCCAGCTGCGGCTGGCGAGAAGAAAAGCCTGTTCGGATGGCTGCGCAAAAAGCCGCAGGAACCCGTCGTCGAACAGCCACAAGCCATTCCTGAACCTGCGCCGACGCCGGTCCCGGTAATAGAAGAAACGCCCGCGCCGGTTGTTCTGCCGATTGCCGAGCCGTCGCTGCAACCCAAGGTTGAAGCCGTTCCCCAGCCAGTCAGCGAAATCGACACCGAACAGCCTCCGGTCCCGACGGCCGAACCGTGGTTGACCCTGCCAGTGGCCGAAGAACCCGTGGCATTGGTCGAAAATGACCTGGCTCCTCACGTGACACCACCGATTCCGGCTCCGGCAGCGTTTACGCCTGCACCGGTTCACGCGCCTGTGGTCGAACCGATTGTTCAGCCAGTCGTCGTGGCCGAGCCTGTGCCCGTTGTCAGTCAGCCAGAGGTTCCGGTATTCGTTGCTCCGGTTGCTCCGGTTGCTCCGGTTGCTCAAGCACCGGCACCCGCTCCGATTCCTGAGCCGATCGCGGCGCCCGTCGAAGCTCCGGTCGAGCCGGTACGCACCGAAGAAACCAAAGCCGGTTTCTTCGCCCGCCTCAAGCAGGGCCTGTCCAAGACCAGCGCCAGTATCGGCGAAGGCATGGCCAGCCTGTTCCTGGGCAAAAAGGTCATTGATGACGAGTTGCTCGAAGACCTCGAAACCCGTTTGCTGACCGCCGACGTGGGTGTCGAAGCCACCTCGGTGATCATTCAGCGCCTGACGCAGAAGGTTGCGCGCAAGGAGCTGGCCGATGCCGATGCCCTGTACAAATCCCTGCAAGCCGAGCTGGCAGCGATGCTCAAGCCTGTCGAGCAGCCGCTGAAAATCGCCTCGCAAAACAAGCCGTTCGTGATTCTGGTCGTCGGCGTCAACGGTGCCGGCAAGACCACCACCATCGGCAAGCTGGCGAAGAAACTGCAGCTGGAAGGCAAGAAAGTCATGCTCGCCGCCGGCGACACCTTCCGTGCCGCGGCGGTGGAGCAATTGCAGGTATGGGGTGAGCGCAACAAGATCCCGGTGATCGCGCAGCACACTGGTGCCGACTCGGCCTCGGTGATCTTCGACGCCGTGCAGGCCGCCAAGGCCCGTGGCATCGATGTGCTGATCGCCGACACCGCCGGCCGCCTGCACACCAAAGACAACCTGATGGAAGAGCTGAAAAAGGTTCGCCGGGTGATTGGCAAGCTCGACGCTGACGCACCTCACGAAGTGCTGTTGGTGCTTGACGCCGGTACCGGCCAGAACGCCATCAACCAGGCCAAGCAATTCAACCAGACCGTCGAACTGACCGGCCTGGCGCTGACCAAGCTCGACGGTACCGCCAAAGGCGGGGTGATTTTCGCCCTGGCCAAGCAATTCGGCCTGCCGATCCGCTACATTGGCGTCGGCGAAGGCATCGACGATTTGCGTACCTTTGAAGCAGAACCCTTTGTCCAGGCATTGTTTGCCGAGCGGGAGCGTTCATGATTCGTTTCGAACAGGTCGGTAAGCGCTACCCGAACGGTCACGTCGGCTTGCATGAGCTGAGCTTTCGAGTCCGTCGTGGCGAGTTCTTGTTTGTCACCGGCCATTCCGGCGCCGGTAAATCCACGCTGTTGCGCCTGTTGCTGGCGATGGAACGCCCGACCAGCGGCAAGTTGCTGCTCGCCGGGCAAGACCTGAGCACCATCAGCAACGCGCAGATTCCTTTCTTGCGTCGGCAGATCGGCGTGGTGTTCCAGAATCACCAGTTGCTGTTCGATCGCACGGTGTTCAATAACGTCGCGTTGCCTTTGCAGATCCTGGGGCTGTCCAAGGCCGAGATCGCCAAGCGCGTGGACTCGGCACTGGAGCGCGTGGCGCTGTCGGATAAAACCGATCTATACCCGGGTGACCTGTCCACCGGTCAGCAACAGCGCGTCGGCATCGCCCGCGCCATCGTTCACCGTCCGGCCTTGCTGCTGGCGGATGAGCCGACCGGTAACCTCGACCCGCGCCTGGCCGCCGAGATCATGGGTGTGTTCGAAGACATCAATCGCCTGGGTACCAGCGTGCTGATCGCCAGTCACGACCTGGCCCTGATCGCCCGCATGCGCCATCGCATGCTGACCTTGCAACGCGGTCGATTGATCGGTGACGGGGAGGCCGCGGTATGAGTGCAACACGTAGCCCCAAGGTTTCCGAGCGTGTGGCCCCGAAGGCCGCCGATCCGCAACCGCAAAAGAAAAAACACGACGATGACGACGGGCCGGACTTTGCCACGTTGTTCCGCGCCTGGATCGAAAGTCATCGCGCCAGTCTGGTGGACAGCCTGCGCCGCCTGGGCAAGCAGCCTATCGGCAGTTTCTTCACCTGCATGGTGATGGCGGTGGCCCTGAGTTTGCCCATGGGGCTGTCACTTTTGCTAAGTAACGTCGAGCGTCTGGGCGGTTCCTGGCAGCGCGCGGCGCAGATTTCCCTGTATCTGGACCTTGAGGCCAAGCCGGCCGAAGGCGAAGCGCTGCGCGATCAGATCAAGGGCATGCCTGGCGTCGCCGAGGCCGAATACGTTGGCCGGGATCAGGCGCTGGAAGAGTTCCAGCAACAGTCCGGGCTGGGCGAGGCGCTCAAGGAATTGCCGGAGAACCCGCTGCCGGGCGTGGTCCTGGTGACGCCGACTGAAGTCGACAAGCCGGCCCTTGAAGCATTAAGACAAAAACTATCCGAGCTGCCGAAGGTACAACAGGCGCAACTTGATTTAGTCTGGGTCGAGCGTCTGGCAGCCATCCTCAAGCTGGGTGACCGTTTTGTCTTCGGTCTGACCGTGCTTCTGGTTTCTGCATTACTTTTGGTGATAGGCAATACCATTCGTCTTCATATTGAAAACCGCCGCACAGAGATAGAAGTGATTAAACTAGTCGGCGGCACTGACAGCTATGTGCGCAGGCCCTTTCTGTATATGGGTGCGCTGTATGGCTTCGGTGCGGGGATTCTGTCCTGGGGCGTTCTGGCGTTCGGCCTTGATTGGCTGAACGACGCGGTGGTGGGGCTGGCCGGTTTGTACGGCAGTGATTTTGCGCTGGCTGGAGTGCCAGTTGCCGACGGTCTGTCTCTCTTGCTTGGCGCGGTGCTGTTGGGGTATATCGGTGCATGGATTGCAGTCGCACGCCACCTGAGGGAGCTTGCGCCTAAGTAGTATCATTTTGCTCGTATTGACCTTTCAGCGTTTTTGGGTTTTAGGGAACTTGTCTTTCGGTTTCCGGTCAATTTTCGCAGTGCTGAACTGCACGAGTTTGTAAGTCGGAGGTTTTTTCGTATGACCAATTCTTTGCAACCTGCATATGCTCTGGTCCCGGGTGCGAACCTGGAGGCCTATGTGCACACCGTCAACAGCATTCCATTGCTGTCGCCGGAGCAGGAGCGTGAACTGGCCGAGAGTCTCTATTATGAGCAGGATTTGGGGGCGGCTCGGCAGATGGTGCTCGCCCACCTGCGTTTTGTCGTACATATCGCCCGTAGCTATTCCGGCTACGGTCTGGCTCAGGCTGACCTGATCCAGGAAGGCAACGTCGGCCTGATGAAGGCCGTGAAGCGCTTCAACCCGGAAATGGGCGTGCGCCTGGTGTCCTTTGCCGTGCACTGGATCAAGGCGGAAATCCACGAGTTCATCCTGCGCAACTGGCGCATCGTGAAAGTCGCGACCACCAAGGCCCAGCGCAAGTTGTTCTTCAACCTGCGCAGCCAGAAGAAGCGTCTGGCCTGGCTGAACAACGAAGAAGTCCATCGCGTAGCGGAAAGCCTGGGTGTAGAGCCTCGGGAAGTACGCGAGATGGAAAGCCGCCTGACCGGCCATGACATGGCCTTCGATCCGGCTGCCGAAGCGGACGACGACAGTGCATTCCAGTCGCCGGCCAACTATCTGGAAGACCACCGGTACGATCCGGCCCGTCAACTGGAAGATGCCGACTGGAGCGACAACTCCAACCACAACCTGCACGAAGCGCTGGAAGTGCTGGACGACCGCAGCCGTGACATCCTCTACCAGCGCTGGCTGGCGGAAGAAAAAGCCACGCTGCACGACCTGGCGCAGAAGTACAACGTGTCGGCCGAGCGTATTCGTCAGCTTGAGAAAAGCGCGATGAACAAGCTCAAGTTGTCGATCGCTGCGTAACTGGCGAGCAGGCAATAAAAAACGCCCCGATCATTGATCCTGTGGGAGCGGGCTTGCTCGCGATGAGGCCCGAACATTCAATATAAAAGTTGAATGTCAGGCCGTCATCGCGGGCAAGCCCGCTCCCACAGTGGTTTTCAGGGTCTGAAAAATTGGGATCAGTTATTGGGCCCAAGGCGCCCGGCGCGAATCGTTCAGCCCGACCAGATAGCTGTCGCCACCTAACTGGCTCATCTGTCTCCGAATCCAGCCTGCACGTCGCGCCACGTAAGCGGTCGGATGGCTCGCACTCCACACGCGAGGGTTGGGCAGCACGGCGGCCAACAAACTCGATTGCTGACGGCTGAGGTTCCTGGCGCTCACGCCAAAGTGATGCCGGGCCGCCGCTTCGGCGCCAAACACGCCGTCATCCCACTCGACACTGTTGAGGTACACCTCAAGAATTCGTTGCTTGGGCCAGAACACTTCGATCAGTCCGGTGAACCAGGCCTCCAGGCCTTTACGCAGCCAGCTGCGGCCAGACCACAGGAACAGGTTTTTCGAGACTTGCTGGCTGAGGGTACTGGCGCCACGGATCGAACCGCCGCGCTCGTTATGGGCAAACGCCGCCTGAATCGCGCCGATATCGAAGCCCCAGTGCTCCGGGAATTTCTGGTCTTCGCCGGCAATCACCGCGACTTTCAGGTCATCGGAGATTTCGTCCCAGGGTTTCCAGGTCCGTTGCAGGTCGATGGGTTCGCCGTCAAACCAGGATTCGATCTTGCGCTCGACCATCAGCGTCGTCCCCGGTGGCGGCACCACGCGAAAGATCAGCACCAGCAATACGCTGCCACCCATGAACCAGAGCACGGCCTTGGAGAAATGACGGAAATAGATACGCAGCATAGAGATGGCTTGGCCGAACCCGTTGAGCGGGCCATTATACAGACCCTTTGGATCGAAACTGACTGGAGTTCTGCATGCTGCGTGGCTTTCTGATGCTGGCCGCTTTTTTCGGCTTCACCGGTGTCGGCCTCGGGGCCTTTGCCGCCCATGGCCTGAAAAACCGTCTGACACCTGAATATCTGACGATTTTTCATACCGGCGTCACTTACCAGCTGGTGCACACCCTGGCGCTGCTGGGCGTGGCGCTGCTGGCCACGCAGATTCCCGGCCGTTTGCTCACATGGGCCGGCGCATCGTTTGCCGTCGGGATCCTGCTGTTCTCCGGCAGCCTTTACGTGCTGACGCTGACGGGTATCAGCAAGCTTGGCATTGTCACCCCGTTCGGTGGCCTGGCCTTCCTCGCGGGCTGGCTCTGCCTGGGCCTCGCCGCCTGGCGCTTGCCGCTGACCACTTGACGCTTATTGCTGACCTTTAGGTCACGATCGGGCTAGAATGCCAGCCCCTAAAAATGATGGCGGCATCCGGCATGCGCATTCAGTTGAACGGCGAATCCTTTGAACTGCCCGACGGTGAAACCGTTGCGGCCCTGCTGACCCGTCTGGACCTGACCGGACGCCGGGTGGCGGTCGAACTCAATCTGGATATCGTCCCGCGCAGTCAGCACGCAGACACCACGTTGAACGACGGCGACAACGTCGAAGTGGTGCACGCCATCGGCGGCGGCTAGCAGCCTCGCCCCAGTGGCCACAGAATTCTGCAAGTACCTCACCCCTACAGAGGATTTCCCATGAGCATCGTTCGCAGCGACAAGCCTTTCGTCCTGGCCGGTCGTACTTACCAGTCGCGTTTGCTGGTCGGTACCGGCAAGTACCGTGACATGGAAGAAACCCGCCTGGCCATCGAAGCCTCGGGTGCCGAGATCGTCACTTTCGCCGTGCGCCGCACCAACCTTGGCCAGATCGAGGGCGAGCCGAACCTGCTCGAAGTGCTGTCGCCGGACCGCTACACCTTCCTGCCGAACACCGCCGGTTGCTATGACGCTATCGAGGCTGTGCGCACCTGCCGCCTGGCCCGTGAGCTGCTCGATGGCCACAACCTGGTCAAGCTGGAAGTGCTGGCGGATCAGAAAACCCTGTTCCCCAACGTGATCGAAACCCTCAAGGCTGCCGAAACGCTGGTCAAGGAAGGCTTCGACGTGATGGTCTACACCAGTGATGATCCGATCATCGCCCGTCAATTGGCGGAAATCGGCTGCATCGCGGTGATGCCGCTGGCCGGTCTGATCGGTTCGGGCCTGGGGATCTGCAATCCATATAACCTGCAGATCATCCTCGAAGAAGCCAAGATCCCGGTGCTGGTGGATGCCGGTGTCGGTACCGCTTCCGACGCCACTATCGCCATGGAACTGGGTTGTGATGCGGTGCTGATGAACTCGGCCATCGCCCACGCCCAGCAGCCGGTCATGATGGCTGAAGCCATGAAACATGCGATCGTCGCAGGCCGCTTGGCCTACCTCGCCGGCCGCATGCCGAAAAAACTCTATGCCAGCGCCTCTTCGCCGCTGGATGGTCTGATCAAGTAAGAGCCATTGATGACTGAATCGAACGACACGCCTATCCAGACGGAAGAAGGCGACGAGCGCCAACACCGCCGCATCAAGAGTTTCGTGATGCGCGCCGGGCGCATGACCGAAGGCCAGCAAAAGGGCCTGGAGCAGGGCACTCCGCTGTTCGTGCTGCCGCTGGCCGACGCGCCGGTGGATTTCGACCAGGTGTTCGGTCGCTCGGCACCGCGCTCGCTGGAAATCGGTTTCGGCATGGGCCATTCGCTGCTGGAAATGGCAGCGGCTGCGCCGGATCAGGATTTCATTGGCGTTGAGGTTCACCGTCCGGGTGTCGGTGCGCTGCTCAATGGCGTGCTGACACAAGGCCTGACCAACCTGCGGGTCTACGATTGCGATGCTATCGAAGTGCTCAACCGCTGCGTGGCCGATAACAGCCTCGATCGCCTGATGCTGTTTTTCCCGGATCCGTGGCACAAGAGCCGTCACCACAAGCGTCGTATCGTTCAGGCGTCCTTCGCTGAGTTGGTGCGCAGCAAATTGAAAGTCGGCGGCATTCTGCACATGGCCACTGACTGGGAACCGTACGCCGAATACATGCTGGAAGTGATGAACGTCGCGCCGGGTTACCGCAACCTCGCCGAAGACGGCAAGTGCGTACCACGCCCGGCCGAGCGCCCGATCACCAAGTTCGAACGCCGTGGCGAACGTCTTGGGCATGGGGTGTGGGATTTGAAGTTCGAAAAACTGGCGTAAAACCTGTGGGAGCGAGCTTGCTCGTGATGGCGGCCTGGCAGTCAACAGAGATGTTGGATGTTATGGCCTCATCGCGAGCAAGCTCGCTCCCACAGTTGTTTTAGGGTGTGGCTGAGATCAGCGGCGGTCAGCGACCACGCCAATCAACACCAGCACCACCAGCAACACCGGCGCCAGGCTGTAGTTGTTGAACTGGCTCAAGCCGCGCACGACCCAGGGCGTGGCATAGATCAGTGCCGCGCCGCTGCCGATCATGCACAGCAGAGACATCAGCGGCACACGCAAGGCGCCGGCGATGCTGCCCAGGCGTTGCTCGACCCAGCCTTTGAAATCCGCACCAAACAGCACCAGCAGGCAGCCCACCAGGGCCAGGGCGATTTCCGAGAGGTTGCTGCGGCTCCAGCGAGACACAGTGGCAAGCAGGTCGAGTACCAAATCCATTCGATTTCCTTATGTCAGAAATTTCTGCAGCAAGTCGTTGAGGAAGAGTTGTCCGCGCTCGGTGGCTACCAGACGTGAAGGTTCGACCTGCAACAGGCCGCTTTGTTCGGCTTCACGGCGGCCTTCAGCGAGGCTTTCCAGCGTCATGCCGGTACGTTCCGGGTACAGCCTCGATTCGACGCCTTCAGTCAGGCGCAGCGCGTTCATCAGGAACTCGAACGGCATCTCTTCATTGGTCAGCGCTTTCTCGCCGGCCTTAAAGCTTTTCGCCGGATTCAGGTAATCCTTGGGCAGGCGGGTCTTCCAGGTGCGAATGATGCGCCCGTCCGGATGGCTGAGCTTGCCATGGGCGCCGGCGCCGATGCCAATGAAGTCGCCAAAACTCCAGTAATTGAGGTTGTGGCGCGCCGGGCGACCGGGCAGGGCATAGGCCGAAACTTCGTATTGCACGTAACCATGTTCAGCCAGCAGTGCTTGCCCGGCCTCCTGAATGTCCCACAGCGTGTCGTCTTCCGGCAGAGTCGGTGGCTGGTTCCAGAATACTGTGTTCGGCTCCAGGGTCAGTTGATACCACGACAGGTGAGTCGGTTTCAGGGCGATGGCTGTGCGCAGGTCCGCCAAGGCATCGTCCAGGGACTGATTCGGCAAGCCATGCATCAAGTCCAGGTTGAAGTTGTCGAACCCGGCCTGCCGCGCCATACCGGCGGCGCGTACGGCTTCGTCACCGTTGTGAATCCGTCCCAGGGCCTCGAGCTTTTCTTGCTGAAAGCTCTGAATACCGATCGACAGGCGATTGATCCCCAGTTTCCGGTACGCCACGAACTTGTCTTGCTCGAATGTCCCCGGATTGGCTTCCAGCGTGATTTCGATGTCGCTGGCAAACGGAATGCGCTGTTCGACGCCTTTGAGCAAACGACCCAGCGAATCAGCGCTGAACAGGCTTGGCGTGCCGCCACCAAAGAAAATCGAGCTCAGCTCACGACCATAAACGGCGTGCAGGTCCTGATCGAGATCGGCCAGCAATGCGTCGACGTACTCTTCTTCCGGCAGCACGGGGCTGGCCGTGTGGGAGTTGAAGTCGCAATAAGGGCATTTGCGCACGCACCACGGGATGTGGATATACAGCGCCAGCGGCGGCAGCACAGGCAGGGCCGCCCGAGGCGATAGAGCATCGCCGCCGAAGATCAGCGGCGACGCGGATGATTCACGGGTCATTTCAAGCCCAGACGCTGGCGCAGCAGATCCATTGCACGGGCGCGGTGGCTGATCTGGTTCTTGTCGCCTGGGCTCAGCTCGGCGCTGGAGCAATCGCGCTCCGGCACCCAGAACAGCGGGTCGTAGCCAAAACCGTGTTCGCCGCTGGCCTGGGTCAGGATTCGCCCGTGCCACAAACCTTCGCAGAGGATCGGCAACGGATCATCGGCGTGGCGCACCAGTGCCAGCACGCATACGAACTGCGCGCCACGTTCGGCTTCAGGCACGTCTTTCAACACGTCGAGCAGCTTGGCGTTGTTCGCCGCATCGCCCTTGCCATCGGCATAACGCGCCGAGTAGATACCGGGCGCGCCGCCAAGGAAATCCACCGCCAGCCCGGAATCGTCGGCCAGCGCCGGCAGGCCGGAAATGCGCGCGGCATTGCGGGCCTTGAGGATGGCGTTCTCGACGAACGATAAACCAGTCTCTTCGGGCTCGACGCTGCTGAACTCGCCGATCGAGCGCAGGTGCACCGACTCGCCGAGCATGGCCTGGAGTTCCTTGAGTTTGCCGGCGTTATGGCTGGCCAGTACGAGTTGCGTGAAGTTGATCATTGGCCAGGGAAGAGCTCTTGGTTGAAATTGATGGTGTTGATCTTGTCGCCCGTCTGCACCTTGATGTTGAAGGTGCGGATTTCCTGCTGCGGTACCGGGTATTGGGCGATGTAGTAAATCGCTCCTTGCTCGGTGACCTGCTTGAAGTTCAGTGTGTAGCTTTGGCTGGTCAGGTCTTTGACGGTGCCGCTGACGTCGGCCGCCATCGGCGTGCCGGCCTTGATCACCGAAATGTTGATCACGCCCTGATCCTTGCTGCGGGTCAGCTGGGCAGCCTTGGCAACGTCCGGTAGCAGGTAGGTGGAGTTGAAGGTGTTGTAGTGCACCGTCACGTCACCGAAGGTTTCCTTGCGTTCGCTCTTGATGGCGTCGGCGGCAATGGCGGTGACGCTCAGGCAGGCAGTGAGTAGAAACAACGCTAGACGACCCATGATCGTTCTCCTTGAAGTAGGGTGGATCAGACCGCGACCTTGTGGTCGGAAAGTCCCGGACTGCTGACGCGGTAGATACCGATCTCACCTAACAGATTAGGCCATAGCTTGCTGGCCCACCCGTGCCGATGCTGTTGATCCACGGCCAGCCGATCAATGACCTTCGCTTCACGTTCGCGACACAAGGCTTCAAAGTCGGCGAAGGTGCAGAAGTGAATGTTCGGCGTGTTGTACCAGGTGTAGGGCAGGAACTCGGAAACCGGCATGCGGCCCTTGCTCGCCAGGTACCAGCGACACCGCCAGTGGCCGAAGTTGGGGAAGGTGATGATGCACTGGCGACCGACGCGCAGCATTTCCTCGAGGATCCTGTCCGGGTAGTGCACCGCTTGCAGCGCCTGGGTCATGACCACGACATCGAAACTGTTGCTGGCAAAGTTGCCCAGGCCCTTGTCCAGGTCCTGTTCGATGACGTTGATGCCCTTGGCCACGCACTCGGCGATATTGTCGGCGTCGTTTTCCAGGCCATAACCGGTGACTTGCTTGTTATCGCGCAGCCAGGTCAGCAGTTCGCCATCGCCGCACCCGAGGTCGAGCACGCGGCTGCCGGCGGGGATCCATTCCTGGATGATTTCCAGATCAGCTCTCATGGCTTTCTCACAACGTAATGCGGTTCATGTAATTGCCGAATGCCTGCAGGTAGCGCGGGATCGGAATCAGGAAGGCGTCGTGGCCTTGCGGAGCGTCGATCTCGAGGTAGCAGACGTCCTTGCGCGCGGCCATCAGCGCGTCCACCAGTTCCCGCGAGCGGGCAGGGGAGAAGCGCCAGTCGGTGGTGAACGACATCACGCAGAACTTGGCCTTGGCGCCTTCAAAGGTTTTCGCCAGGTTATCGTCGAAGTTCGCCGCCGGATCGAAGTAGTCGAGCGCTTTGGTCATCAACAGGTAAGTGTTGGCATCAAAGCGTCCGGAGAACTCCTCGCCCTGATAGCGCAAGTAGCTTTCCACCTGGAACTCGACGCTGTGGAAGTCGTAGTTGAGCTTCTCGCTCTTGAGCCCGCGGCCGAATTTCTCGCCCATGGAGTCGTCGGACAGGTAGGTGATGTGCCCGACCATCCGCGCCAGCATCAGGCCGCGCTTGGGGATCACGTTGTGTTCCTGGAACGAACCGCCGTGGAATTCCGGGTCGGTGAGGATCGCCTGGCGCGCCACTTCGTTGAACGCGATGTTCTGCGCCGACAGCTTGGGTGCCGAGGCGATGGCCAGGCAGTGACGGATGCGGTCAGGGTAAGTGATGCTCCATTGCATCGCCTGCATGCCGCCGAGGCTGCCGCCGATAACGGCCGCGAACTGGGCGATGCCGAGACGGTCCGCCAAACGCGCCTGACTGTGCACCCAGTCTTCCACGGTCAATACCGGAAAGTCGGCGCCGAACGGCTTGCCGGTGTCCGGGTTGATACTGCTCGGGCCGGTGGAACCGTTGCAGCCGCCGAGGTTGTTCAGGCTGACCACGAAGAACTTGCTGGTGTCGATCGGCTTGCCGGGACCGATGCAGCTGTCCCACCAACCGGGTTTGCGGTCGTCGGCGCTGTGGTAGCCGGCGGCGTGGTGATGGCCGGACAGGGCGTGGCAGATCAGCACGGCGTTGCTCGCCGTGGCGTTGAGCGTGCCGTAGGTTTCGTAGATCAGGTCATAGGCCGGGAGCGAGCGACCGCAGGCCAACGCCAGGGGTTCGCTGAAGTGCGCCACTTGCGGCGTCACCAGACCAACAGAATCGGGGGGGAAGGCAGCTGGCATCGACCCTGCTCTCATTGAAATGAGGCGTAAGTCTAAAGACCGCTGGGGTTAGCGGCAAGCAACGATCGGGCCTGATTTCATTCAGCAGAACCGCGGTGCGGCCTTCGCGAGCAAGCCCGCTCCCACAGGATTGATGCGGTCCATGTGGGAGCGAGCCTGCTCGCGATGAACGATGACGCGGTCAGCCTGCCGGACGCACGAGATCAGGCAAGTCCGGCAACTTCTTCGGTGAGCAGATTCGCACCCGTTTCTGCCGGTTCAACTCGCCACTGATCAGGCTGACCCGGCTCTTTGACACGCCAAAGGCCTTGGCCAGAAACGCCATCAGATGCGCGTTGGCCTTGCCCTCGACCGGCGGCGCGGTCAGGCGGATCTTCAGGCGATCGCCGTGCAGCCCGCAGAAGTCATCACTGCGGGCTGCCGGTTGCAGGTGACACTCCAGAATCAGGTCGTCACCGTCCCAGCGAAACCAGCTCACCGGGTCAGATCAACACACGGAGGATTTGCGGCATCATGGTCATGGCGGCGAGGTTGTTGATCACCAGCATGTCGATCAGCTTGAGTGCCAGGAACGCAAAGATCGGCGACAGATCCAGGCCGCCCAGGTTCGGCAGGAACTTGCGGAACGGCGCCAGGGCCGGTTCGCAGACGTCGTTCACCAGCTCGGCGCCCGGGTTATGGCTGCCCGGGGCGACCCAGGACAGGATCACGCTGATGATCAGGGCGAAGAAGAAAATCTTCATGAACAGCGCGGTCACGCCAATGATCGACCAGATCAGCAATTGCAGCGGGTTGCCGATGGTGCCGTAGGTCAGCAGCAGGGTCAGGGCCATCAGCGCCAGTTGCACCAGGATCGCCAGCACCAGCGAGGACATGTCCAGGCCGAATACGCTCGGGATGATCCGGCGCAGCGGCTTGAGCAGCGGCTGGGTGGCCTTCACGATGAACTGGCAAATCGGGTTGTAGAAGTTCGCCCGCACCAGTTGCAGTACGAAACGCATCAGCACGATCAGCAGGTACAGGCTGCCGAGGGTTTGCAGCACGTAGACCGCTGCAGTATTCAATCCAATCATGAAAAGCTCCTTATTGACCCAGTTGTTCGGCCATCTCGGCCGAGCGATGCGCGGCAGCGCCGAGTGCTTTTTCGACCAAGGCTTCAAAGCCATTGGCCTGGAACGACTTGATTGCAGCTTCCGTGGTGCCGGCAGGCGAGGTGACACGGCGGCGTAACTCGGCCGCGTCGACGTCGCTGGAGACCGCCATATGTGCGGCGCCCAGGGCGGTTTGCAGGGTCAGTTGCGCAGCGATGTCCGCCGGCAGGCCGAGTTTCACGCCGGCGGCGGTCATGGCTTCGATCAGCAGGAAGAAATACGCCGGGCCCGAGCCGGAAACGGCGGTGACGGCATCCAATTGCTGCTCGTCATTCAGCCATAGGGCGATGCCCACCGCGGACAGCAGTTCCTGGGCCTGCTGACGCTGTTCGGCTGACACTTCGGTTGTTGCGAACAGACCGCTCGCACCCTGACGTACCAGCGCCGGGGTGTTGGGCATGCAGCGCACGATCGGCTGGGCGCCGAGCCAGTTGTTCATGCTGGCGCAGGTGATGCCTGCGGCAATCGAAACCACCAGTTGATGGGGCTTGAGGCTTGGGCGAATGGCTTCGCACACGGCTTTCATCGCCTGGGGTTTGACCGCCAGCACGACCACGTCGGCACCGTCGATGGCCTGGGCGTTGTCGGCAAAGGTTTCTATGCCGTGTTCAGCGCTCACGCGGGCACGGGTTTCTTCGCCCGGATCGCTGGCGCGGATCTGTGCTGCTTCCAGACCCTTGGCCCGCAGGCCGCCGATCAGACTGGCGGCCATGTTGCCGGCACCGATAAAGGCAATACGTGTCTTGCTCATGTCAGGTCCTTATAAAGAGAAGAGTCAGCCATTTTTCAAGGCTGGCCGTAGTCGCGGGCGCCAAACAGGGCGGTACCGATCCGCACCCAAGTGGCGCCTTGGGCGATGGCCGATTCGAGATCGTGGCTCATGCCCATGGAAAGTGTGTCGAGCGGCAGGTTCAGGCTGGCTTGCAGACTTTGCACGGTAGCGAAAGCGGCATCCTGGGTGGCGCGATCTTCCGTCGGCTCGGGGATTGCCATCAACCCGCGCAGTTTCAGGCGCGGCAGGGCGCAGATGGCGTTGGCCAGGGCCGGCAGATCGGCCGGGGTGCAGCCGGACTTGCTGGCCTCGCCGCTGACATTGACCTGAATACAGATGTTCAAGGGCGGCAAATCGGCGGGACGTTGTTCGGACAGCCGTTGTGCGATTTTCAGGCGATCCACGGAATGCACCCAGTCGAAGTGCTCGGCGATAGCGCGAGTCTTGTTCGATTGAATGGGGCCGATGAAGTGCCAGATCAAGGGCAGGTCGGCCAGTTCGAGTTGCTTGCCCAGCGCTTCCTGAAGGTAGTTCTCGCCAAAGTCGCGCAGGCCGGCGGCGTAGGCTTCACGCAGGTCTTGAGCGGGTTTGGTCTTGCTCACAGCCAGCAACTGGACGCTGTTTTCGGCGCGGTTCGCGGCAAGTGTTGCAGCATGTATGCGCGAACTAACCTGAAGAATGTTGTCTGCTATGGTGGACATCAAGAGGCGCCAGCGGTCTGAAGGTTCGCGGCATTCTACTGGAATTGAGAGGCGCTATGGATATCACTGAGCTGCTGGCATTCAGCGCCAAACAGGGGGCATCCGATCTGCACTTGTCCGCCGGCCTGCCGCCGATGATTCGCGTCGACGGTGATGTGCGACGCATCAATCTGCCGGCCCTGGATCACCAACAGGTACAGACTCTGATCCATGCCATCATGAATGACGCCCAGCGGGTGGAGTTCGAAAAGCATCTGGAAACCGACTTTTCCTTTGAAGTACCCGGCGTGGCGCGTTTTCGGGTCAATGTGTTCAACCAGAACCGTGGCGCGGGCGCGGTGTTTCGCACCATCCCGGCGAAAGTGCAGAGCATGGATGAGCTGGGCATGGGCGACGTGTTCCGCAAGATGACCGACGCTCCCCGTGGCCTGGTGCTGGTAACCGGCCCTACCGGTTCCGGCAAGTCCACCACGCTGGCGGCGATGATCGATTACCTCAATACCCATCGTCATCACCACATCCTCACCATCGAAGACCCCATCGAGTTCGTTCACGAGTCGCGCAAATGCCTGATCAATCAGCGTGAAGTCCATCGTGATACCCGTAGTTTCGCCACCGCCTTGCGTTCGGCACTGCGGGAAGACCCGGATGTGATCCTGGTGGGGGAGATGCGCGATCTGGAAACCATTCGCCTGGCGTTGACCGCGGCCGAAACCGGTCATCTGGTGTTCGGCACGCTGCACACCACGTCGGCGGCGAAAACCATCGACCGGGTGGTCGATGTGTTTCCGGGGGACGAGAAGTCGATGGTGCGCTCGATGCTCTCCGAGTCGCTGCTGGCGGTGGTGTCCCAGACCCTGGTGAAGAAAATCGGCGGCGGACGCATCGCGGCCCACGAGATCATGCTGGGGACATCGGCGATCCGGAACCTGATCCGCGAGGACAAGGTGGCGCAGATGTACTCGGCGATTCAGTCGGGAGGGTCGCTGGGGATGCAGACGCTGGATATGAGCTTGAAGGACCTGGTGACCAAGGGGTTGGTCAGTCGTGACCATGCGCGGGAGAAGGCGCGGTCGCCGGATAATTTTTGAGGAAGATTTGAGGTGCTTTCAAGGGTCTCTTCGCGAGCAAGCTCGCTCCCACATGGACTGCATCAATCCTGTGGGAGCGAGCTTGCTCGCGATGGGGTCATCATGTTCGATGCAGATTCAGGGCGATGAAATCAGCGCTGAACAACCCGCAACGCATTTTGTTCTTTCGGCAGAACCCGCTTGGCAACCACGTAGTGGTTTTCCCAGTACGGTTTCTTCAAAGTGTCGATGGAGACCGACTTGCCACGACGTGGCGCGTGGATGAAGCGGTCGTTACCCAGGTAAATGGCAACGTGATTGACCCGACGACTCTTGATGTTGAAGAAAATCAGGTCGCCCGGCTTCAGGTCGTTGCGATCGACTTTCTCCCCATGACCGCTGGCCATGGCGTTGGAGGTGCGTGGCAGGTCGAACGTGGCGTCGTTGAACGCGTATTTCACCAGGCCGCTGCAATCGAAGCCTTTGCTTGGGCTGCTGCCGCCCCAACGATAAGGGGTACCGAGGACGTTCACCGCGCGGCTAAGCACGTCGCTGCTTTCCTTGGTGCCCATCGGTGGAACCAGGCCGCTTTTGCTGCTGGCCAGGCTTGGAGCATATTTAGCGGATTTCTTGTCTTTGCTCGAAGGAGCAGAGGCATGGGATTTTGGGGTGTAACCATTAACGTTTGGAAGACGTTGCTCACGATTGGTGGCGTGGGCGGCCAGTGGCATCAAAAGGCAAATGGTTAGCCATGTCTTGAAAAATGAACGCATTAGGCAAGGCTCTTAATAGGTTAGCGCGCAACTTTATAACAGCTTTTTTGCCGCTTCCGAGGCCGTTGGTCGATTCAATCCGGGGGGCAATGGTGGCAAAAAAGCGGCAAAATGGTGCAATTGTCGGACAGGAGTCCGGTGTTACAAGGCTTTGACGGGAGTGAAGGTAGCACTTGCCATACGTCGGGTGCCTGTAAAAAAGTCACAAAGAATTAAAGAATATTTATCTATCGTGTGAATCGAGGTCATTCATGAACCCCTATCAACAGGCTGTCCAGCAGCAAGACACCCACAGCAAAGTGATCGGTTACCTGCTGTGGATTTTCGGTTTTACCGGGGCTCACCGCTTCTATTACGGCAAGCCGGTGACCGGGACGATCTGGTTCTTCACCTTCGGCTTGCTGGGGATCGGTTGGCTGATCGACCTTTTCCTGATCCCGTCCATGGACCGTGAAGCGGACCTGCGGTTCACCGCAGGCCCCGTCGAATACAACGTGGCGTGGATCCTGCTGACGTTTCTCGGGGTGTTCGGCGTGCACCGGATGTATCAGGGGAAATGGATCAGCGGGTTGCTGTACCTGCTGACGGGCGGGTTGTTCTTTCTCGGGGTGCTGTATGACTTCTGGACGTTGAATGACCAGGTTTCTGTGCGTAATGCTCAGAATAGAGGCGCCTTCTAAATCGCCTTCGCGAGCAAGCCCGCTCCCACATTTGATCTTTGGTGTTCACAAATACTGTGTTCATCGCAGAACCAATGTGGGAGCGGGCTTGCCCGCGATTGGAGCGAAGCGGTCTTAAGCCTGGTGGCTGATCCGTCCATCCACCAGGGTGTAACGCACCACACCCGGCAGGCTGTGGCCAATGAACGGGCAGTTTTCGCCCTTGGACAGCCATGTTTCACCGGCCACGGTCGAGGCCGCAGGGTCGAACAGCACGATGTCCGCCGCGCCACCTACCGCCAGTTTGCCTGCCGGCAGGCGCAGGGCCTCTGCAGGGCCGACGCTCAAGCGCTTGATCAGTGTCGGCAGGTCCAGCAAGCCGTCTTCGACCAGGGTCATTGCCAGTGGCAATAGCAGTTCAACGCTACTGATGCCCGGCTCGGTCGCACCGAACGGTGCCAGTTTGGCGTCACGCTCATGGGGTTGGTGATGACTGGAGATGGCCGAGATCACGCCCGACTTCACCGCTGCGCGCAGGCCGTCGCGGTCGGCGCGGGTGCGTAGCGGTGGCTGGACGTGATACAGGCTGCTGAAGTCGATCAGGGCTTCGTCGGTCAGGATCAGCTGGTACAGGGCGACATCCGCTGTCACCTTCAGGCCCCGGGCCTGGGCCTGGGCGATCAGCTCTACGCCGCGTGCGCTGGTGAGCTGGCTGAAGTGCGCGCGCACGCCGGTCTGTTCAACCAGCAGCAGATCCCGGGCCAGGGCGACGGTTTCAGCGCTTTCCGGGATGCCCGGCAGGCCAAGGAAGCTGGCGGTCGGGCCTTCGTGAGCCAGGCCGCCCTCGGCCAGGTCGTAATCCTGGGAGTTGAAAATCACCGTCAGGTCGAAAGTCGCTGCGTAGTCCAGCGCGCGGCACAGGGTGCGGGTGTTGCGGAAACTCTCCAGGCCGTTGCCGAAGGCCACGCAACCGGCATCGCGCAGTGCTACGAGCTCTGCCAGCTGTTCACCGTCCAGGCCTTTGCTCAGGGCGCCGATCGGGAAGACTTTGGTGTTGCCGGCCTCGCGGGCACGGTCGAGGATCAGTTCGGCCACCGCCGAGGTGTCCAGCACCGGTTTGGTCTTTGGCGGGCAGCACAGGCTGGTCACGCCGCCAGCCGCCGCCGCGCGGGTTTCGCTGACAATCGAGCCTTTGCGGCTGTAACCCGGCTCGCGCAGGGCAACGTTGAGGTCGACCAGGCCGGGAGCGGCCACCAGGCCTTTGGCGTCAATCGTGTCGACGGCGACAAAACCGGCTGGCGCCGCGCCAAGGGCGACGACTTTGCAGGCTTCAATGTGGATATCGGTCACTTGATCCAGGCCGCTGGCCGGATCGATCACGCGGGCGCCGAGAATGCTGAGCTTCACTGGGCTTTCTCCTGCTCGAATTGGCCTTGCTCGAATTGGCGTTGCGCAGTCTGCCCGCTCATGGCCATGGACAGTACCGCCATACGAATGGCGATCCCGTAGGTCACCTGGTTGAGGATCACCGAGTGCGGGCCGTCGGCCACCGCAGACTCGATTTCCACGCCACGGTTGATCGGCCCCGGGTGCATCACGATGGCATCGGGCTTGGCGCCGGCCAGGCGCGCGGTGGTCAGGCCGAACAGGCGGTAGAACTCGCCTTCGCTCGGCAACAGGCCGCCGGTCATGCGTTCACGCTGCAGACGCAACATGATCACCACGTCAACGTCCTTCAGGCCTTCGGTCATGTCGGTGTAGACCTTCACGCCGTATTGCTCGATGCCGATCGGCAGCAGGGTTTTCGGCGCAATCACGCGAATATCCGGGCAACCCAGGGTTTTCAGGGCCAGCATGTTCGAGCGCGCAACCCGCGAGTGCAGGATGTCGCCGACGATGGCCACCGAAAGGTTTTCGAACCCGCCCTTGTGCCGGCGGATGGTGAGCATGTCGAGCATGCCCTGGGTCGGGTGAGCGTGCCGGCCGTCACCGCCGTTGATGATCGCCACTTGTGGGCAAACATGTTCGGCGATGAAGTGCGCGGCACCCGAATCGCCGTGGCGCACGACGAACATGTCGGCAGCCATGGCTTCCAGGTTGCGCAAGGTGTCGAGCAGGGTTTCGCCCTTGCTTGCCGACGATGTCGACACGTTGAGGGTGATCACGTCCGCCGAGAGGCGCTGGGCCGCCAGTTCGAAGGTGGTACGGGTACGGGTGGAGTTCTCGAAGAACACGTTGCACACGGTCTTGCCGCGCAGCAGCGGGACTTTCTTCACGGCCCGGGCGCCGACTTCAAGGAAGGAGTCGGCAGTGTCGAGGATTTCCGTCAACAGTTCGCGGCGCAAACCGTCGAGCGAGAGGAAGTGGCGCAGCTGGCCCTGATCATTGAGCTGCAGCGGGCGCTTGGTTTCTAGAGGCGTCATCGCAAGGGGGACTCTCAATAGGGCGAATTAAAGGGCGAGGTCTTGCAGTTCGAGCGCGAGCTCGGGACCGGACAGCTTCACCCGTTCGTGGGCCGCCAGCGACAGGGTCGCGCCAACCACGTTCGGGCGGATCGGCAGTTCGCCGGCGTCCAGGTCCAGCAGGCACACCAGCGTTACGCTGGCCGGGCGGCCGTAGTCGAAAAGTTCGTTCATGGCGGCGCGGATGGTCCGGCCGCTCATCAGCACGTCGTCGATCAGCACCAGGTGCTGGCCTTCGATCTCGAACGGCAACGCCGAAGGGCGAACCTGCGGGTGCAGGCCGTTCTGGCTGAAATCGTCGCGGTAGAAGGACACGTCCAGGGTGCCGAGGGGGTCATTGCTGCCCAGCTCCTTGAGCAGAGCCTGGGCCACCCAGACGCCGCCGGTGCGGATGCCGATGAAACGCGGGTCGCTGATGCCTCGTTTGGCCAGATAGGCGTCAAGTCGGGTCGCCATCTGGCTGATCAGTTCGGCGGGATTGGGCAGGCTCATGGTTGCTCCTTCTTGGGCCCGAGCCAGCCTGTGCGGGAAGTGGCTCGGGTTGTAGCTAAGAGAGACGCACAGCGGCTCTTCAGGATTCAAACAGTGCGGTGTTTTCGTCGAGCCAGCCTTGCAGCAGCAGGGCGGCGGCAATGGCATCGACCGGATTGTCGCGGTAACTGCCTTTCTGGCCGCCACGAGCCAAGCGTTCGCCCTTGGCCTCGAAGGTGGTCAGACGTTCATCGTGGGTATAGAAGGGCAGGTTGAAGCGGCCGTTCAGGCGCCGTGCGAACTTTTCCGCGCGGGCGCACATGTCGCTGGGCGTACCGTCCATGTTCAACGGCAGGCCGACCACCACGGCATCGGGTTTCCACTCTTTGATGAGGGCTTCGACCTGGTTCCAGTCAGGAATGCCGTTCTGCGCCTTCAGGGTGCACAGCTCGCGGGCCTGGCCGGTGATCACCTGGCCGACCGCAACGCCGATCTGTTTGGTGCCGTAGTCAAAACCCAGAATCAGCTTCAGGGCCATCAGGCGTGCCCCGCCTGGCTGGTCAGCAGGCTGAGGTTGACGCCCAGGTGCTTGGCGGCCGCTTCCAGACGCAGTTCGCTGCTGGTGTTGAACAGGATGTCTGCGTCGAACGGGCAGTTCAGCCAGGCGTTCTGCGCCAGTTCGGCCTCCAGTTGCCCGGCTTCCCAACCGGCGTAGCCGAGGGCGATCAGGCTTTTTGCCGGGCCGACGCCGTCAGCGATGGCGAACAGCACGTCCTGGGAGGTCGACAGGGCCAACTCGTCTTCCAGATCAACGGTCGCCTGGAAGCTCTGACCCTTGGGGTGAAGGACGAAACCGCGATCGGTCTGCACCGGGCCACCGATGAAGATCGGTACATGCTGGCAGAGCGCTGGAGGTTCAATTTCCGGGCGCAATTGCTCAAGGATATCGGCCAGGTTCAGATCTTGCGGACGGTTGACCACCAGTCCCATGGCGCCATTGGCCGTGTGCTCGACGATGTAGGTCAAGGTGTGCGCAAAGTTCGGGTCGGCCATGTGCGGCATGGCGATCAGGAATTGATGCTTGAGGTAGCTGGGGCTGACGTTTTTCATGACCGCTAGTGTGGCGTTCGAGGGGCGAACTGACAAGCTGGGGATGCACAGGAATTAGCGCAATTCTGTAGGAGCGAGCTTGCTCGCGATGGTCGTCAAGGATAACGCTGCCAGGTTGACACCCCGCGGTGCTCTCAGGTTTATCGCGAGCAAGCTCGCTCCTACAGGTGGGGGGGGGGTGGTCAGTTACTGGAGAGGCGATCGCCGCGCGCAAACTTCCAGGTGCGGATGATCTCCAGCCGGTCAATATCCGACAAATCCCCGGTAAACGGTGCAAACGGTGCCGCCAGCCGGACGATCCGTTGCGCCGCCTGGTCCAGCAGCGGCTGGCCTGAAGACTCCAGCACCAGCACTTCATACAGCGAGCCATCACGGTTGATCGACACCATCAGGCGCAAGTTGCCATAGATCTGTTTGCGCCGCGCTTCGTCGGGGTAGTTGAGGTTGCCGATGCGCTCGACTTTCTTGCGCCATTCGTCCTTGTACCAGGCGCCCTTGTCGCGCATGGTCGAGGCCGCGCTCAAGCGGTGAATGCGCGGGCGCTTGGCGTACAGCTGTTGTTCGGCGGCCAGTTCCGCTTCCAGGCTGGCGATGTCGCTGGACAGTTGCTCGCTGTCGAAGGTCGGCGCCTGGACCTGGGTTTTTACCTCGGTCTTGGGCTCCTCGGTCTTGGCGGGGGCTTTTTTCGGCTTCGGCGCCACGGTGGTCACGGCAGCCTTGGGCGGGGCTTCCTGCACTTCAGGCTTGGCAGCCGGCGGTGGCGTGACTTTTTGTACCTTGTTGTCCTGGAACGGCGCGACCTCGGTGGTCTTGGGAATCGCCTTTTTATCCAGGGTGCCGCTACCTTGCTGATTCTCCTGGGCCAGGAAATCGGCTTTCTCGGGCTTTTTTTCGCTTTTGAAGGTGGCGAGGGTGATTTCCAGGGTTTTGCTGATTTGCTTGGGCTCGACCACTGCAAACCCGACACCCAACAGCAAGGCCAAGTGGATCAGCGCTGCCAGAAACAGGGTAAAACCGAGGCGATCGACCGGGCGCACGCCACGGTGGGCGAGTTCGGCAGGCAGATCGGACGGGAGTGTCATGACAAGGAAACCAACATCGCGTTTTCACAGGCCGCGCATGATAACGCAATGTTGGTTTGGCTAATCAACGTGCCTTGAGCTTCTGATCGATGGCATCCATCAGCATGCCGCCGATGTCGGTGCCAAACGCGTTATCAATCTCGCGAATGCAGGTCGGGCTGGTGACGTTGATCTCGGTCAGGTGCTCGCCGATCACGTCCAGGCCAACGAACAGCAGGCCTTTTTCACGTAGGGTCGGGCCGACTTGCGCGGCGATCCAGCGGTCCTTGTCGGTCAGCGGGCGGGCTTCGCCACGCCCCCCGGCAGCGAGGTTGCCACGGGTTTCGCCTTGGGCCGGAATCCGCGCCAGGCAATAATCCACAGGCTCGCCATCGATCATCAGGATGCGCTTGTCGCCATCCTTGATCGCCGGCAGGTAGGCCTGGCCCATGATCTGCTGGGCGCCGAGGGCGGTCAGGGTTTCGAGGATAACCGACAGGTTCGGATCGCCCGCGCGGTGACGGAAAATCGACGTGCCGCCCATGCCGTCCAGCGGCTTGAGGATCACATCGCCGTGTTTGGCGGCGAACTCACGCAACACGTCGGCGCGGCGGCTGACCACGGTCGGCGGTGTGCACTGCGGGAACAGCGTGGCGAACAGCTTCTCGTTGCAGTCGCGCAGGCTTTGCGGCTTGTTGACCACCAGCACGCCGGCGCGCTCGGCCTGCTCCAGCAAATAGGTGGAGTAGACGAACTCTAGGTCGAACGGCGGATCCTTGCGCATCAGGATCACGTCCAGATCGCTCAGCAGCGCGTCGCTTTCGGCCCCCAGTTCGAACCATTTTTCCGGGTTGGCAAAAACCTGCAGCGGGCGCATCCGGGCCCGGGCCTGGCCTTCGCCCTGATACAGGTCGCGCTGTTCCATGTAGAACAGCTCCCAGCCACGCTTTTGCGCGGCCAGCAGCATGGCCAGCGAGCTATCCTTTTTATAGGAAATGCTGGCAATAGGGTCCATGACAATCCCGACGCGAACGCTCATGGGTGTTTCCTCGAAATTTGGGGGGCTATGTCGATCTCTGTAGGAGCGAGCTCGCTCGCGATGAACCCGAGAACAACACGCTTATCCAGCCAGCACGCGTTATCGTTGACGGCCATCGCGAGCGAGCTCGCTCCTACAAAAGATCAGCGTATAAAAGTGGCGTCAGAGTGGCGCTGAGTGTGTTCCCGGTCAAGGAAAAACCACCTTGCGGGTCGGCCGATAGATTGGTGTTGGAGACTGTGCTAAAAAGGCTGCCATGTCGTGCCGGCCCTTGAGCACCAAGGGTTTCGAGCCGCGTTAACCGGCAAACGGACAATTTGTTTCGCAAAGGCGACGGTAGAGCATTTTATGGAACAGCACCCCAGCGCCTTGAAGGTCATGGTGATCGACGATTCGAAGACGATCCGTCGCACCGCCGAAACGCTGCTCAAGAACGTGGGTTGTGAGGTCATCACGGCCATCGACGGTTTTGATGCCCTGGCCAAGATTGTCGACAACCATCCCGGCATCATCTTTGTCGACATCATGATGCCGCGCCTGGATGGTTATCAGACCTGCGCCCTGATCAAGAACAACAGCGCGTTCAAGTCCACGCCAGTGATTATGCTGTCGTCCAAGGACGGGCTGTTCGACAAGGCCAAGGGGCGCATCGTCGGCTCCGACCAGTTTTTGACCAAGCCTTTCAGCAAGGAAGAATTGCTTGATGCGATCCAGGCCCATGTTCCTGGCTTCGCCGCCGTTTTGCCGCAGTAGGACACGCACAGTGACGCTCGGCCATCGGGCCAGGCGTCGACAAGAATGGGGAAGACCATGGCACGTATTCTGATCGTCGATGATTCGCCGACCGAAATGTACAAACTGACCGGCATGCTGGAAAAGCACGGTCATGAAGTGTTGAAAGCCGAAAACGGTGCCGACGGCGTGGCCCTGGCCCGCCAGGAAAAGCCCGATGCGGTGCTGATGGACATCGTCATGCCTGGCCTCAATGGCTTCCAGGCCACCCGCCAGTTGACCAAGGACCCGGAAACCGGGCACATCCCGGTGATCATCATCACCACCAAGGATCAGGAAACCGACAAAGTCTGGGGCACGCGCCAGGGCGCCAAGGACTACCTGACCAAGCCGGTCGATGAAGACACCCTGATCAAGACCCTGAACAACGTGCTGGCCGGTTGATCGTCAGACCATGAACGAGTCGCTGACGGCTTTCGAACTGCTGCTGCAGATCGACCAGCGCTGTCGTTTGCTGGCGGCGGACTTGCCGTCCCAGCCGGCCCGGCGGGACAGTTGGAGCGGCATCGGTTTTCGCCTGGGCGAGCACTGGTATGTCGCGCCCATGAGCGAAGTCAGCGAAGTCTTGCACGAGCCGCGCTGCACTCAGCTACCAGGGGTCAAACCCTGGGTCAAGGGTGTCGCCAACCTGCGTGGACGTTTGCTGCCGGTCATGGACTTGTGCGGCTTCTTCGGGCACGAGCTTTCGGCGGTGCGTCGACAGCGGCGGGTGTTGGTGGTGGAACATGAAGAGGTGTTTGCCGGGTTGCTGGTCGATGAGGTCTTCGGCCTCCAGCACTTTGCCCGGGACAGCCTGGAGCCGGTGCCGGCAGACGAATTGAAGGGGCCGGTGGCGACGTTCGTCAAAGGCCGGTTTCAGCGTGAGCAGTGCTGGCAGGTGTTCAGCCCGTTTGCGTTGACGCAGTCCCAGGGGTTCATGAGCGTCGCGGTGTAGTTGGAGCAACAGAGAACCTTGTGGGAGCGAGCTTGCTCGCGATGACGGACTTGCAGCCAGCATTAATGTCGACTGACACACCGCTATCGCGAGCAAGCTCGCTCCCACAGGTTCCTCGGTAAGTCTTGGAAGGTGTGGGTTAACAGGCGAGGACCGATGATAAAAGCAAAAGCAGGCAAGCCAATGGAAGGGTCGCGCAGCCGGTCGCAGATTATCGTGCTGTTCATCGCGCTGATTGTCTTCATCATGCTGCTGTTCGCCAACTTCGCGTACCTCAACACCCAGGCTATCTACGACAAACAGTACATCGGCCACGCCGGCGAACTGCGTGTGCTGTCCCAGCGTATCGCCAAGAACGCCACCGAAGCCGCCGCCGGCAAGGCTGCCGCGTTCAAGTTGCTCAGCGATGCGCGCAACGATTTTGCCCGGCGCTGGGGCTTCCTGAAGAAGGGTGACCCGGCCACGGGCCTGCCGCCGGCCCCCGCCACCGTGCGTCCGGAGATGCGCGCGGTGCAACAGGACTGGGAGCGGCTGCTGAAGAACACCGATGCGATTCTCTCCAGCGAGCAAACCGTACTGTCGCTGCATCAGGTCGCCGCGACCCTGGCCGAAACCGTGCCGCAATTGCAGGTCGAGTACGAGAAAGTCGTCGAGACTCTCCTGCAGCGGGGCGCCCCGGCGGCCCAGGTGGCCATGGCTCAGCGCCAATCGCTGCTGGCCGAGCGGATCCTCGGCGCAGTCAACACGGTGTTGGCCGGCGACGAAAATTCACAACAGGCCGCCGATGCGTTCGGGCGTGACGCAACGCAGTTCGGCAAGGTGCTCAACGGCATGCTCCAGGGCGACCCGGCGCTCAAGGTCAGCCAGGTCGAAGACCGCGACGCCCGTGCGCGACTCGCGGAAATCTCCGAGCTGTTCGAGTTCGTCTCGGGCTCGGTGGACGAGATCCTCGAAACCTCGCCGGAGCTGTTCAAGGTCCGCGAATCGGCCTCGAACATTTTCAGTCTGTCGCAAACCCTGCTCGACGAAGCCTCACACCTGGCCAGCGGTTTTGAAAACATGGTCGGCGGGCGAACCACCGACACCATTGGCGGCTATGTGCTGGGCCTGTTGGCGCTGGCTTCAATCATCCTGATCGGTTTGGTGATGGTGCGCGAAACCAATCGTCAGTTGCGCGAGACCGCGGAGAAAAACGAGCGTAACCAGAACGCGATCATGCGCTTGCTCGACGAGATCGAAGACCTGGCCGACGGCGACCTCACAGTGACGGCCTCGGTAACCGAAGACTTTACCGGCACCATCGCCGACTCGATCAATTACTCCGTCGACCAGTTGCGCGATCTGGTCGCAACCATCAACCTCACCGCCGGCCAGGTGGCCGCCGCCGTGCAGGAAACCCAGGCCACTGCCATGCACCTGGCCCAGGCGTCGGAGCACCAGGCCCAGCAGATTTCCGAAGCGTCGATGGCGATCAACGACATGGCCGAGTCCATCGACCAGGTGTCGGCCAACGCGGCGGAATCTTCGGCGGTTGCCGAACGCTCGGTGGAAATCGCCAACAAGGGCAACGAGGTGGTGCACAACACCATCCACGGCATGGACAACATTCGCGAGCAGATTCAGGACACCGCCAAACGCATCAAGCGCCTTGGCGAGTCTTCTCAGGAAATCGGCGACATTGTCAGCCTGATCGATGACATTGCCGATCAGACCAATATCCTGGCCCTCAACGCGGCCATCCAGGCGTCCATGGCCGGTGACGCCGGTCGCGGTTTCGCCGTGGTCGCCGATGAAGTGCAGCGCCTGGCCGAGCGCTCGTCCGCCGCCACCCGGCAGATCGAAACCCTGGTGCGGGCGATCCAGACCGATACCAACGAAGCGGTCATCTCCATGGAACAAACGACGACCGAAGTGGTGCGTGGCGCCCGTCTGGCGCAGGATGCCGGTGTGGCCCTGGAAGAAATCGAAGGCGTCTCCAAGACTCTTGCGGCGTTGATCCAGAGTATTTCCAATGCGGCGCAACAGCAGACGTCGTCGGCCGGTCAGATTTCCCTGACAATGAACGTGATCCAGCAGATCACCTCGCAGACATCGTCGGGTTCCACCGCTACGGCCGACAGCATCGGCAACCTGGCGAAAATGGCCAGTCAGTTGCGTCGTTCGGTGTCCGGTTTCACCTTGCCGGATGCCAAGGCGCAGGTTGTGGACAAAGCTTGAACCGCCCATGGGTATCTGAATTGTGATTGGAGTGGTTATGGGTGATCGGCACGACTATGTGGCCCTCGAGTGGGTCAAGGGCGAGATTGCCGAAACGCTGAAACAGGCTCATCACGCGATTGAAAACCTGCTCGATGACCCGCAGGCGACGCAAGCGCTGGATGCAAGCCTTTCGTGCATCCATCAGGTTCACGGCAGTTTGCAGATGGTCGAGTTCTACGGTGCGGCGTTGCTCGCCGAAGAAATGGAACAGCTGGCCATGGCCTTGCAGGGCAACCGTGTCAGCCATCGCGACGAGGCGTTGCACCTGTTGATGCAGGCCCTGGGGCAGTTGCCGATCTACCTGGACCGGGTGCAAGGCGCGCGCCGCGACTTGCCACTGGTGGTGTTGCCACTGATCAACGACCTGCGCAGCGCCCGCGGCGAAAGCCTGCTGTCGGAAACCAGCCTGTTCAGCCCGCAATTGCCCGAGTTGCCAGCGTTGGACGCACAAGCGCTGGCGCAGCTGGAACCGGCCGAATTGCCCGGTGTGCTGCGAAAGCTGCGGCAGATGCTGCAAATGGCGCTGGTCGGATTTTTGCGTGAACAGGACAACGACACCAACCTCGATTACCTGGCCAAGGTATTCACCCGCCTCGAAGCACTGTGCGACAACGCCCCCCTGAGCCCGTTATGGCAGGTGGCATCGGCGCTGGTCGAAGGCATGCAGGGCGGTGCGATCGCCAATAGCCCGGCCTTGCGCAGCCTGTTCAAGGATGCCGACAAGGAACTCAAGCGCCTGCTCGAACAAGGCATGCCCGGTATCAACCAGCCGGCCCCGCCGGAGCTGCTCAAGAGTTTGCTCTTCTATATTGCCAAGGCCGAACATCCCACCGGGCAGATGCTGACCATGAAAGAACGCTACTCACTGGACGACGCGCTGCCCGACAGCGTGATGGTCGATGAAGAACGCGCGCGCCTGGCCGGTCCCGACCGCGACGCCATGCGCTCGGTGCTGGCTGCGCTGTGCGAAGAGCTGGTGCGGGTCAAGGAGCGCCTGGACCTGTTCGTGCGCAGTGACCGCCAGCACACTTCCGACCTCGACAGCCTGCTGGCGCCGCTGCGGCAAATCGCCGACACCCTGGCGGTCCTGGGCTTCGGCCAGCCGCGCAAGGTGATCATCGATCAATTGGCGGTGGTGCTCAGCCTCGCTCAGGGCCAGCGCGAACCCAACGATGCGATCCTCATGGACGTTGCAGGGGCCTTGTTGTACGTCGAAGCGACGCTGGCCGGCATGGTCGGTACCGTGGAGCCGGAGAGCCAGGACGACAACCGCCTGCCCACCACCGACCTGACGCAGATCCATCAGATCGTGATCAAGGAGGCCCGCATCTGTTTGCAGCAGGCCAAGGACATGATTGTCGACTACATCGACGCCGATTGGGACCGCCAGCACTTGCAGGCGTTGCCGGCCTTGCTCACCCAGGTGCGCGGGGCGCTGGCGATGATTCCGTTGAGCCGGGCGGCGAGCCTGGTCGAAACCTGCAACCACTTTATTCGTGAGCACCTGTTGCTCGAGCCGGGTCAACCGGGCTGGCAGGAACTGGACAGCCTGGCCGACGTGATCACCAGCATCGAGTACTATCTCGAACGCCTCGGTGATGACCCGCAAGCGCAGGGCGAAAACCTGCTCGATGTCGCGGAAAAAAGCCTGGCGAACCTCGGTTTTTTCCCCAGTGAGCAGCATGTGCCAGTGCTTGATGATGTGCTCAACCCGACCCAGGCGCAGGTCATGCAGATGATGCAGGAGCTGGAGAATCCACAGGTCGTCCAGACCTTGGCCGATGTGCTCGCCAGTCCGGTTTCGACTCTGAATCCGCCCGCGCTGAACACCCCGGGCAGCCTGCTGCCGCCACCCGCAGGCGAAGAGCCGGTGGACGAAGAACTGCGCGAAGTGTTCCTCGAAGAAACCGACGAAGTCCTGGAAATCCTGCGCGATTACTTGCCGCGCTGGTCCGCCAACCCAGACAACCGCTCGGCCCTGAGTGAGTTGCGCCGCGCCTTCCATACCCTCAAGGGCAGTGGCCGCATGGTGCGCGCCCTGGTGCTGGGCGAGCTGGCCTGGGCCGTGGAAAACCTGCTCAATCGCGTACTGGAGAACAGTGTGGAGCCGGGTGCTACGGTGCAGCAACTGATCGGCGATGTGCTGCATCTGCTGCCGGAGCTGGTGGCTGAATACGCCGCCAATGCCCAGCGTCAGCGCAACGATGTCGATCAGTTGGCCGCCCGCGCCCATGCCCTGGCCAAGGGCGATGAACCGGTGTCCGATGAGGATACGCAAGATGTCGCGGCCCTCGACCCGCTGTTGCTGGAGATCTTTCGCAAAGAGGCCGAAACCCACTTGGGCAGCCTCAATCGCTTCCTTGATCAGGCCGCCGAGCATGTGCCGTTGCAGGCCAGCGACGAATTGCAGCGCGCCTTGCACACCCTCAAGGGCAGCGCCTCCATGGCCGGCGTGTTGCCGATTGCCGAACTGGCCGCACCGCTGGATCAACTGGCCCGGGAATACAAGGCGCACCTGATCGCACTGGATCTGGATGAAGTCGAATTGTTACTGGAGGCAGAAGGACTGTTTCGCCTCGGCTTGCGCCAGCTCAAGCGCGATCCGCTGGCGGAAATTCCCGGTGCCCGGGGTTTGACCGAGCGCGCCAGGGCGCAGCTGGCCGAGCGCCTGGAAAACCTCCTGAGCACACCGAACACCGGGCTGCGAATCAAGCGCGACCCGCAACTGATCAACAACTTCCTCGCCCAGGGCATGGACATCCTGCTGGACGCCGAAAGCCTGTTGCAGCGTTGGCAGCAACACCCCGGCGAACGTCAGGAACTCAGCGCGCTGCTGGACGAATTGACCACCCTCGGCGAAGGCGCCCATCTGGCCGACCTGCACCCGGTGGACGAGTTGTGCGAAGCGTTGCTCGACCTGTACGGTGCCGTGGAAGAAAGCAGCCTGGCGGTCAGCGAGCGGTTTTTCCATGAAGCACAGGGTGCCCACGAAGCACTGATCAACATGCTCGACGAACTGGCCGCCGGGCAGGAAGTCAGCCCGCAGCCGCTACGGATCAGGGCCTTGCGCGAGCTGCTCGACGAGAGCCTTGACCCGTCGGCAATGGGCTTGATCCGCAGCGATGGCAGCCGAAGCCTGAGCATCCGCGAACTGGGTTCTGCCACCGAGGAACTTGAGCGCACGCTACCTCCTGCCCCTGTAGGAGCGAGCTCGCTCGCGATGGACTCAAATGCACCGCGCTTATCCAATGACAACGCGTCATCGTTAACGCCCATCGCGAGCGAACTCGCTCCTACAGGAGAGGGGTGCGAGCTGGACGAGGAAATCGTTGCGATCTTCCTTGAAGAAGCGGTGGATATCCTCGAAAGCGCCGGTCAGGCCTTGCAGCGCTGGTTGCGCGACTCGGACAACGCCGCGCCGCTGTCGTCCCTGCAACGGGATTTGCACACCCTCACAGGCGGTGCACGCATGGCCGGGGTCGGGCCGGTCGGCGATCTGGCCCATGAGCTGGAAAGCCTTTACCAGGGTCTGGTGGACCGTCGTTATGCCTTCAGCGATTCACTGGCGGTGCTGCTCAAACAGAGCCATGAGCGACTGGCGTTGTACCTTGAACAGTTGCAACTCAGTCAGCCGCTGGACGATTCCCGTGAGCTGATCGAAGCCATTCGTGCCTACCGTCAAGGGCATGCGGGTATCGCCGAGGGGGCCCGGCAGACGACCGGCAGCGACACGGCTGCGCACGATACTGAATTGCTGGAGATCTTCCTCGAGGAAGGTTTCGACATTATCGAAAGCTCCGGGGCGGCGCTTGAGCGCTGGCAGGCCCAGCCTTCGAGTCGTCAGGAAGTGGAAACCCTGCTGCGCGACCTGCACACCCTCAAGGGCGGTGCGCGCATGGTGGAAATCGCCGCGATTGGTGATCTGGCCCATGAACTGGAGTTCCTCTACGAAGGCCTGTCCACCGGCGTGCTGCAACCGACGGAGCCGTTGTTCGCGCTGTTGCAGCGCAGCCATGACCGCCTGGCGCAGATGCTCGATGCGGCCCGCGCCGGTGAGCCGATGCCGCCGGCCGATCGCTTGATCGATGCGATCAAGAACTTCAGCCATCCGGCCGTGCCCGAAACGCCCGCGTCGGTTGCGCCGTCGGCCACGCCCAAGCCCGAGCCGCTGGCGCCGCCGTCCGATGCCGGCGCGGACATGGTCAAGGTCTCGGCGGAGCTGCTCGACGATCTGGTCAACCTGGCCGGTGAAACATCGATCTTCCGTGGCCGAATCGAACAACAGGTCAACGATGCGCACATCGCCCTGAATGAGATGGAGACCACTATCGAGCGAATGCGCGACCAGTTGCGCCGCCTCGATACCGAAACCCAGGGGCGGATCCTCAGCCGCCAGCAAGTCGAGGCCGAACGCCTGGGCTACGAGGAATTCGACCCGCTGGAAATGGACCGCCACTCACAGTTGCAGCAACTGTCCCGGGCATTGTTCGAGTCGGCTTCTGACTTGCTCGACCTCAAGGAAACCCTCGAGCGACGCAATCAGGACACGGAAAACCTCCTGCAACAGCAGGGCCGCATCAACACCGAACTGCAGGAAGGCCTGATGCGCACGCGCATGGTGCCGTTCGAACGCATGCTCCCGCGTTTGCAGCGCATCGTCCGGCAGGTGTCCAGCGAACTGGGCAAGGACGTGGACTTCATCGTCGACAACGCCGAAGGCGAGATGGATCGCAACGTTCTCGAACGCATGGCCGCGCCGCTGGAACACATGCTGCGCAACGCCGTCGACCATGGCCTGGAGTCCGTTGAAGTGCGGTTGGCGGCGGGGAAGCCGGCCAAGGGAAAAATCACCCTCGATCTGCTGCGCGAAGGCGGCGACATCATTTTCGACATCCGCGACGACGGCGCCGGTGTACCGCTGGACGCGGTGCGGCGCAAGGCGATCAAGCGCGGCCTGCTCGCCCCGGACAGCATCATCAGTGATCACGACGTGTTGCAGTTCATCCTGCAACCGGGGTTTTCCACCGCCGAAAAAATCACCCAGATCTCCGGGCGCGGCGTCGGCATGGACGTGGTGCACGAAGAGGTGCGACAACTGGGCGGCACCATGAGCATCGACTCGGTGCCCGGGCAGGGCGTGCATTTCCGCATTCGCCTGCCGTTTACCGTATCGGTCAACCGGGCGTTGATGGTGCAGTGCGGTGAGGACCAATACGCGATCCCGCTCAATACCATCGACGGCATCGTTCGCGTTCTGCCCAATGAACTCGAAGGGTATTTCCGCTTCGATTCGCCAACCTACGAATACGCCGGCCAACATTACGAGCTGTGCTATCTGGGTGAGCTGCTGAAAACCAGCCCGCGCCCGAAGCTGTTGGGCCAGAGCCTGCCATTGCCGGTGTTGCTGGTGCAGTGCAACGAACGGCACATCGCGGTGCTGGTGGATGCCATGGCCGGCACTCGCGAAATCGTGGTCAAGAGCCTGGGGCCGCAATTTGCGGCGGTGCAAGGGGTGTCCGGGGCGACGATTCTCGGGGACGGCCGGGTGGTGCTGATTCTGGATTTGCTGGCGCCGATCCGCGCCATGCAGGCCCGTGTGCCCCAGCGTCCGGCGGGGCAAGAGGTCGAGGCCGAACCGCATCGGCCGCTGCTGGTGATGGTGGTCGACGACTCGGTCACCGTGCGCAAGGTCACCAGCCGCTTGCTCGAACGCCACGGCATGAGCGTGCTGACCGCCAAGGACGGAGTCGATGCCATGCTGCTGCTGGAAGAGCACATGCCCGACCTGATGCTGCTGGACATCGAGATGCCGCGCATGGATGGCTTCGAAGTCGCGACCCAGGTGCGCAACGACGAACGCCTGCAACACCTGCCGATCATCATGATCACCTCCCGCACCGGACAGAAACACCGCGATCGCGCCATGGCCATTGGCGTCAACGACTACCTTGGCAAGCCGTACCAGGAATCGGTGCTGCTCGAAAGCATCGCCTTGTGGAGCAAGACCCATGCTTGAGCACCGCACCAGCAACCTCACCGGCCTGTTGCTGCCGTTGGCCGACCGCAACCTGATCCTGCCCAACGTCGCCGTTGCCGAGCTGATCGATTACCAGCAGCCGGGGACGTTCGACCTCGACACGCCGCCGTGGTACCTGGGCTTGGTGACGTGGCGCGACCGGCAGATTCCGCTGCTGAGTTTCGAGTCGGCATGCGCGCAGAAAATCGTCATCGGCGAACGCGCGCGGATCGTCATTCTCAACGCCCTGGGCGGGCGCCCCGAGCTGAAATTCATCGCCCTGCTGGTGCAGGGGATTCCGCGCTCCTGCAAGCTCGATAGCCAGTTGAGTTATGTGGATGTGCCGTTGTGTCCGCTGGAGCAGGCAGCGGTGCAGGTGGGCGAGCAAGTGGCCAAGGTGCCGAACTTGTTGGCACTGGAGGCGTTGTTGGTGGATGCCGGATTGACCATCTGATCGCGGTCTTGCGTTGACTGCACCGGCCTCTTCGCGGGCAAGCCCGCTCCCACAGGGTTTTGTGTTCACCACAGATCAACTGTGGGAGCGGGCTTGCCCGCGAAGAGGCCCGCATGAACGACGCAGATCTCGATCATTAACCTGAGCGTAACGATCCACCACTCTGCTTGATTGATACCCCCAACCAACACTCCTAAGGTGACCCCCACGACAGCGAACCCGTGGAGTGGTCATGACAACAACAATATCCCCCGACTCGCGATGGACGCGGCGGCGCAGCGAAAAGCAGCGGCGCCTCGAGCTGGTGCGAGGTCTTGCCGACGGTGTGGTGTTGCCCACCGACAACATCGTCGCGGCGCTTGAAGCGCTGATTCTGCCCGGCGACCGCGTGGTGCTCGAAGGCAACAACCAGAAGCAGGCGGATTTCCTTTCGCGCTCCCTGGCCAAGGCCGACCCCGCGAAGCTGCATGACCTGCACATGATCATGCCCAGCGTCGGACGCTCCGAGCACCTGGATCTGTTCGAACGGGGTATCGCCCGCAAACTCGACTTCTCTTTCGCCGGCACCCAGAGCCTGCGCATCAGCCAGTTGCTTGAAGACGGCCTGCTGGAAGTCGGCGCGATCCACACCTACATCGAACTTTACGCACGGCTGGTGGTGGACCTTATTCCCAACGTCGTGTTGTCGGCCGGGTTCATGGCCGACCGCGCCGGCAACATCTACACCGGGCCGAGCACCGAAGACACCCCGGCGCTGATCGAGCCGGCGGCCTTCAGCGACGGCATCGTCATCGTCCAGGTCAACCAGTTGGTGGACGACGTCAGCGACCTGCCGCGCGTCGACATCCCTGCGTCCTGGGTCGACTTCGTAGTGGTGGCCGACAAGCCGTTCTATATCGAACCGCTGTTCACCCGCGACCCTCGGCACATCAAGCCTGTGCACGTGCTGATGGCGATGATGGCGATTCGCGGGATCTACGAAAAACACAACGTGCAGTCGCTCAACCACGGCATCGGTTTCAACACCGCTGCCATCGAATTGATTCTGCCGACCTACGGCGAATCCCTCGGCCTCAAAGGCAAGATCTGCCGCAACTGGACGCTCAACCCGCACCCGACGCTGATCCCGGCGATTGAAAGTGGTTGGGTCGAAAGCGTGCATTGCTTTGGCACCGAACTGGGGATGGAGAACTACATTGCGGCGCGGCCGGATGTGTTCTTTACCGGCCGCGACGGCTCCCTGCGTTCCAACCGGATGTTCAGCCAATTGGCCGGGCAATACGCTGTGGACCTGTTCATCGGCGCGACTTTGCAAGTTGATGGCGACGGCCATTCGTCCACCGTGACTCGCGGGCGCCTGGCCGGTTTCGGCGGAGCGCCGAACATGGGCCACGACCCGCGAGGTCGTCGCCATGGCACGCCGGCCTGGCTCGACATGCGCAATACCGATGTGGCCGAGCCGATGCTCGAACGCGGCAAAAAGCTCGTGGTGCAGATGGTCGAGACCTTCCAGGAGGGCGGAAAACCGACCTTCGTCGAAACCCTCGATGCGGTGGATGTGGCGAAGAAAAGCGGCATGCCACTGGCGCCGATCATGGTCTACGGCGACGACGTCACCCACTTGTTGACCGAAGAAGGCATCGCCTACCTGTACAAGGCGCGCTCACTGGAAGAACGCCAGGCGATGATCGCCGCCGTCGCCGGGGTGACCGCCATCGGCCTGCGCCACAACCCCAAAGACACCGCGCGCATGCGCCGCGAAGGCCTGATCGCCTTGCCCGAAGACCTCGGCATCCGCCGCACCGACGCCACCCGCGAACTGCTCGCGGCGAAAAGCGTGGCCGATCTGGTGGAGTGGTCCGGTGGCCTCTACAACCCGCCCGCCAAGTTCAGGAGCTGGTAATGCACGCACTTAACCTGCAACCAAAAAGCCTGAGCCTGGCCGAACGGCTGGCGGACCTGGCAGTGGATGCGCTGATCGACGAGGCTGATCTGTCGCCGAAACCGGCACTGGTCGACCGTCGCGGCAATGGCGCCCACACCGATTTGCACCTGGGGCTGATGCACGCCTCGGCGCTGTCCTTGTGGCCGGCCTTTAAAGAAATGGCGGAAGTCGCCATCGAGTTCGGCGAGATCGGCTTGCCCCTGCGCGAAGCCGTGGGCCGCATCGGTCGCGAAGGTGAGCAAGCCATGCTCGACACCACCGGCGGCGTGAACACCCATCGCGGGGCGATCTGGGCCTTGGGCTTGCTGATCACTGCCGCTGCACTGGAACCTCAATCCTGCAACGCCAATAGCGTGGCATTACGGGCGGCGCGGCTGGCCCTGCTCGACGACCGTTTTGCGTCACGTCCGCTCAGTCACGGTGCGCAAGTCGCCCAACGCTACGGCGCTCGCGGCGCCCGTGAAGAAGCGCAACTGGGTTTTCCGGCGGTGACCCAACGTGCACTGCCACAACTGCTGCTCAGCCGCGCCGCCGGTCATGGCGAGCAGAACGCCCGGCTCGACGCGCTGTTGGCGATCATGACGAGTCTGGCCGACACCTGCGTACTTTACCGCGCCGGTGAAGAAGGCCTGAACACCATGCAACTGGGCGCCCGGGCGGTGCTCGATGCGGGCGGCAGCGCCAGCCTCGGCGGACGTCGCCGCCTGCATGAGCTGGACCAACAACTCATCGCGTTGAATGCCTCGCCCGGTGGCGCTGCCGACCTGCTCGCAGCCTGCCTGTTCATCGACCGTATCGCGTCTGGCGACGGCCTTATCCAGGGAGTGTTTTGATGGAAACCTTATCCTTTGAATTCCCCGCCGGGCAGCCGCCACGCGGTCGCACCCTGGTGGGTTGTGTCGGCTCTGGCGATCTGGAAGTGCTGATCGAACCGGGTCAGGCCGGCAAGTTGACGATCAATGTGCAGACCTCGGTCAACGGCAGCGAACAACGCTGGCGGCATCTGTTTGCACGGATGTTCGACGGCCAGACGCCCCCGGCCATGGATATCGATATCCACGATTTCGGCGCGACACCCGGTGTGGTGCGCCTGCGTCTGGAGCAAGGCTTCGAGGAGATCGGCCATGACTGACAGCGCATCTTTGCTCAACAAGCACAGCTTCGTCGAACTCGGTGCCCGGCAACGGGCCAAGACCCTGCTCGATGCCGGCACCTTCCGCGAACTGCTCGACCCCTTTCAACGGATCATGTCGCCGTGGCTGTCGCGCCAGGGCGTGGTGCCGCAAGCCGACGACGGCGTGGTGATCGCCAAGGGCAACCTCGATGGTTTGCCGGTGGTGATCGCGGCCATCGAAGGCGCGTTCCAGGGCGGCAGCCTCGGTGAAGTCGGCGGAGCAAAAATTGCCGGCGCGCTGGAACTGGCCGCCGAAGACAACCGCAACGGTATCCCGACCCGCGCCGTGCTGCTGCTGGAAACCGGCGGCGTGCGCTTGCAGGAAGCCAACCTCGGCCTGGCGGCAATTGCCGACATCCACGCGGCGATTGTCGATTTGCAGCAGTACCAACCCGTGGTCGGTGTGGTGGCGGGCAGCGTCGGTTGCTTTGGCGGCATGTCGATTGCCGCCGGGTTGTGCAGCTATCTGTTGGTGACCCAGGAAGCGCGGCTCGGCCTGAACGGCCCGCAGGTGATCGAACAGGAAGCCGGACTCGAGGAGTACGACTCCCGCGACCGGCCCTTCATCTGGAGCCTGACCGGTGGCGAGCAACGCTTCGCCAGTGGTCTGGTGGATCGCTATGTTGCCGACGACGTGGCGCAGATCCGCCAGCAGGTGGGTGAGTTACTCCAGCAAGGATTGCCAGCGCAACCGCGTAGCCAACAGGCCGGGTTGTTCCTGCAACGGTTGGCGCGTCTGGATGCCGAACCGCAAATCGAGCCGTCCGTGGTTCGCGATCTGTACCAAGGAGAACGCCCATGAGTTCGTATTCCCTGCGAGGCTTGAACTGGTTCAACGCCTTGAGCGCCGGAGCGAAAGCGGTCGAGGGTTTGCCGGCTTCGCTGAAGGTCGCGGACGCCGTGCTGGGCGATCAGCCTGTGCGTTTCCTCGCGGTGGTGGCCGACCCGGAAAACCGCTTCGTCCGTGCACGTAACGGCGAAGTGGGTTTGCTCGAAGGCTGGGGCCTGGCCAAGGCCGTGGATGAAGTCATTGCCGCCGATCAAAACAAGGCACGCAAGCGCGCTCTGATCGCCATCGTCGACGTGCCGAGCCAGGCTTACGGTCGACGGGAGGAAGCCCTCGGCATTCATCAGGCGCTGGCCGCTGCGGCGGGCAGTTATGCCCGTGCCCGTCTGGCCGGTCATGCGGTGATCGGTTTGCTGGTGGGCAAGGCGATGTCGGGCGCGTTTCTGGCCCACGGCTATCAGGCCAATCGCTTGATCGCCCTGCGCGATCCGGGAGTGATGGTGCACGCCATGGGCAAGGCGTCGGCCGCGCGGGTGACCTTGCGCAGCGTCGAAGAGCTCGAAGCCTTGGCTGCCAGCGTGCCGCCGATGGCCTATGACATCGACAGCTATGCCAGCCTCGGGTTGCTGTGGGAAACCTTGGCGGTGGAGAAGATCGAGCAGCCGACGGCGGCGGATCTGGCGCGGGTGACCGAGTGCCTGCATCAGGCGATTGACGATGTGGCCACCGCTGGCCGTGATCTGAGCGGTCGGCTGGGTGCGGCCAATCGGGCGGCGTCGAGCAAGGTTCGTCAATTGCTGAGAGCGCAGTGGTGAGCACGCTACTGGCTCACGACCTGCTGTGGGGCATGACCCCGCAGCAGTTGCCTACGGATGCGCCTGCGTGGGTGATCGAGTCGATCAGTGCCGGCCAGCCGGTGGTGGTCCGTCGTGCCTTGAGCGCGGCAGGGCAGGTGGCCGTGGGCGTGCGTGGGCTGTTGCGCGAACAGCGATTTGCCGCGGTGATGGACGTCGCCGCCATCACGCGGCGGGTGCAGCCGGAAGAGCTCTGCCATGTTCAAGGCCGGTGCGATTTCCCGGCACTGCGTGCCTTGGCGCAACTGCGCTCGCACCTCGATGGCAGTGGCTGGGTCTGGGGTGTCAGCGGCAGCGCCGGGTTCGAGTTGGCCAGCGGGTTTGCCGCTTTGCACGAGGGCAGCGACCTCGACCTGATCCTGCGTACGCCACGTCCGTTGAGTCGTGTCGACGCCCAGGCGTTGGTGGCCGTTCTTGATACAGCCGTGTGCCGCGTGGACCTGCAACTGCAGGCGCCGTCGGGTGCCGTTGCCTTGCGCGAATGGGCCGGTGCTTCGTCGCGAGTCCTGCTGAAAAATGCCATTCAAGCCACCCTGGTGACTGATCCGTGGAATCCACAGGAGCAAGCAGCATGAGCAGCTTGCTGGTGTTCCCCGGCCAGGGTGCACAACAACCCGGAATGCTGGCGCGTTTACCTCGGGAAACGTTGAACGAGGCGAGCGACCTGCTCGGTGAAGATGTGACGCAGCTGGATTCTGCCGAGGCGTTGCAGTCGACGAGGGCGGTTCAGCTTTGCCTGCTGATCGCCGGCGTCGCTGCTTCACGCCAGTTAGGCATGGCCCCGGACTACGTGGCCGGCTTGTCGATCGGCGCTTACCCGGCAGCGGTGGTGGCTGGCGCCTTGGGTTTCAGCGATGCGCTGCATCTGGTCAGCCTGCGCGGTGAGCTGATGCAGCAGGCTTATCCACAGGGCTACGGCATGACCGCGATCATCGGTCTGGACCTGGCCACGGTGGAAGGATTACTGGCCCGGGTGCATAGCGCAGAAATGCCGGTTTATCTGGCCAATATCAACGCCGATAACCAGGTGGTGATTGCCGGTAGCGACGCGGCGATGAAAGCGGTGGCCGGGTTGGCGAAAGGTTGCGGAGCGGGCTTGGCCAAGCGTCTGGCAGTGAGCGTGCCGTCCCACTGCCCATTGCTTGAGGCGCCCGCGCAACGGTTGGCCGAAGCCTTCGCCAAGGTGCCGCTGCACACCCCGAAGATGGGCTACCTGAGCGGCAGTCGCGCGCGTCCGCTGATCAAGCCTGAAGCCTTGCGTGACGACCTGGCCTTCAACATGTGCCGCATCGTCGATTGGCGCGGCACGGTACAAAGCGCCTACGAGCGCGGCGTACGTCTACAGATCGAACTGCCGCCCGGTGCGGTGCTGACCGGACTGGCGCGCCGGGTGTTCGAGCAGGGCACCGTGATTGCCTTCGACGGTGCACGGCTCGACACCTTGCAGGCGCTGATGCGTGAGGAGGGAAGCCGCCACCCTTAGATCATCTGACTTAAGGCTTCGCACAACAAAAACAACATTCGAAATGCACTTTGAGGACTACAGCAATGATTATTTACGGTGTGGCGCTGTTGGCGATCTGTACGCTGGCAGGGGTGATCATGGGGGACATGCTCGGGGTGTTGCTGGGTGTGAAGTCAAACGTCGGCGGTGTCGGGATCGCGATGATCCTGCTGATTTGCGCACGGTTGTGGATGCACAAGCGTGGCGGCATGACCAAGGATTGCGAGATGGGCGTCGGCTTCTGGGGCGCGATGTACATCCCGGTGGTGGTGGCGATGGCGGCACAACAAAACGTGGTCACGGCGCTGCATGGTGGTCCGGTGGCGGTGTTGGCAGCGATCGGTTCGGTGGTGATCTGCGGCTGCACCATTGCCCTGATCAGCCGGACCCATAGAGGCGAACCCTTGCCCGATGAACCGGCGGATGTAACGGCGGTTGGCGCACCGGCAGGAGGTCGCTGATATGTGGGATCTCATCAAGAACGGTCTTGAACACAACGGTCTGGTCACTGCATTCGCTTTCGTCGGCGTGATCATGTGGGTGTCAGTGGTGATCTCCAAACGCCTGACCTTCGGGCGTATCCACGGCTCGGCGATTGCCATCGTCATCGGCCTGGTACTGGCCTGGGTCGGCGGCACGATGACCGGCGGGCAAAAAGGCCTGGCGGACCTGACCCTGTTTTCCGGCATCGGGCTGATGGGCGGCGCCATGCTGCGGGACTTCGCTATCGTCGCCACGGCATTCGAGGTGCAGGCCACTGAAGCGAAAAAAGCCGGCTTGATCGGCGTGATCGCGCTGCTGTTGGGCACGGTGCTCCCGTTTATTGTCGGCGCGTGCATGGCCTGGGCATTCGGTTACCGCGATGCGGTGAGCATGACCACCATCGGCGCCGGTGCGGTGACCTACATTGTCGGGCCGGTGACCGGCGCGGCCATTGGCGCCAGTTCCGATGTGGTGGCGCTGTCGATTGCCACCGGGCTGATCAAGGCGATTCTGGTGATGGTCGGCACGCCGATGGCAGCGCGCTGGATGGGCCTGGACAATCCGCGCTCGGCGATGGTGTTCGGTGGGCTGGCCGGGACGGTCAGTGGCGTGACTGCCGGTTTGGCGGCGACGGATCGGCGCCTGGTGCCTTATGGCGCGCTGACCGCGACCTTCCACACCGGGCTTGGGTGCTTGCTGGGGCCTTCGTTGTTGTACTTCATTGTTCGCGGGATTGTCGGGTAGTCCGCTGCATCGTCATTGAATGTTCAGACGTCATCGCGAGCAAGCTCGCTCCCACAGGGAATCGCATTCCTATGTGGGAGCGAGCTTGCTCGCGATGGGGGCGATAAGGTCTCAAGCCTGCCGATTGGCATACATCCGACACTCCGCCAGCAACGCCAGCAGATTCGGATCACGCTCCTTGGCTTTCAGGAACACCACGCCAATGTGCTGCTGCAACCGGTACTTTTCCTGTAACGGGATCAGCTTCACCCGGTTCTCGTACACCGCCGCAATCCGCCCCGGCAGCAACGCATAACCCACGCCCGAACTGACCATGCTCAGGAGGGTGAAGATGTCGTTGACCTGCATCGCCACCTTCGGTTCGAACCCTGCCTGCTCGAATACCCGCTTGCCGTCCTGATGGGTGGCGAAGCCCTGGGTCAGGGTGATGAAGGTTTCGTCGCGGACCTCGGCCAGGTCGACTTCGGTTCGCTGGGCAAACTTCGAGTCGGCGGGGGTGGCGAGGAAGATGTCGTCGGAAAACAGCGGGATCTGCTCGCAGTCCGGGTCGTTGACACTGTCGTCCAGCGACACCAGGGCCGCATCGACTTCCATGTTCTTGAGCTTGTAGAGCAGGTCGATGTTGGAGCCCAGAATCAGATCGATGTTGAGCTCGCTGCGGCGGATCTTCAAACCCATGATCAGTTGCGGCACGGTCTTGACCGTCAGTGAATACAGCGAGCCCAGCTTGAAACGTTCGGCGGAGAACCCGGCGGCTTCGCGGGTCAGGCGCACGCTTTCGACGACATCCTGAATCAGCTTCTGCGCCCGCTCTTCCAGCACATAAGCGCTTTCCAGCGGCGTCAGGCTGCGGCCCTCGTGCTTGAACAGGGGGCAGCGCAGGGCGCTTTCCAGGGAATGGATCGCCCGATGCACGCTGACGTTACTGGTCTGCAACTCGGCAGCGGCCCGCGCCAGGTTGCCGGTGCGCATGAAAGCCAGGAACACCTCGAGTTTTTTCAGGGTCAACTCTTCATCGATCAGCATGGGGCGGACTCTTTTTGGAATGACTCGATTGTGCCCAATTACTCCGGGCCCGTCGTACAGAAACATTGCGCTTTTACGCTTCAAGCCTGAGCCTTGCGCTCTGCGGTAACGAATTTCGAGGTGAGCAACGCATGTATCACGGGGAAAGACTGAACGCCTGGACGCATCTTGTCGGGGCCGTGGCGGCGTTTATCGGCGGGGTGTGGCTGATTGTGCTGGCCAGTCTCGACGGCAGTCCGTGGAAGATTGTCAGCATGGCGATTTACGCCTTTACCCTGATGGTGCTTTACAGCGCGTCGACCGTGTACCACAGCGTGCGCGGGCGCAAGAAAGCGATCATGCAGAAGGTCGATCACTTTTCGATCTACCTGTTGATCGCCGGCAGCTACACGCCGTTCTGTCTGGTGACCCTGCGCGGGCCGTGGGGCTGGACGTTGTTCGGGATTGTCTGGGGACTGGCGCTGATCGGCATCCTGCAAGAGATAAAGCCGCGTTCGGAAGCGCGGATTCTGTCGATCGTGATTTATGCGGTGATGGGCTGGATTGTACTGGTGGCAGTCAAGCCGTTGCTCGCGGCGCTGGGCGGCGCCGGGTTCGCGTGGCTGGCATCGGGCGGGGTGTTGTACACCGTGGGGATTATCTTTTTTGCCCTCGATCATCGCCTGCGCCATGCCCACGGGATCTGGCATCTGTTCGTGATCGCCGGGAGCCTGCTGCACTTTGTGGCGATTTTGTTTTATGTCCTTTAAGGCTGCACCGGGACCAGGCGATCCAACTGCTCCCGGGCTCGACGGCTGAATACCTGCAACAGATCGTTCAAGGTGTGGGGCGGTGGTTCGGCGGCGCGGGTCACTGCGTACAGGGTGATGGGTAACGGCGGTGCCAGAGGGCGGATCGTTGTGGTGGCGGGAGAGGCGCCAAGGGCGGTGAACGGATCGATCACCGCCAGGCCCGCGCCAGATTCCACCATCGCCCGTGCCAGTGAGTAGGTTTGCACGGCGATGCGTACCCGGGGCGGCGGTTCTACCGCTTCCAGGTAACTGTCGAGCCGCGCGGCCAGCGGATCGGCGCTGGATAAACCGATCAGCGGCGCATCCGCCAGCGCCATCAGCGGCAACGGTTTGCCCGCATCTTCCTGAGGCCAGTAACCACTTGGCGCCAGCGCCACCAGCACGCCGGACGCCAGCGCCTGAGCCTTGAGCCCCGGGTGATCCGGGCGTTGCAGGGTCAGGGCGACATCCACTTCGCGCATCAACAGGTTCTGCACCAGTTCGCGACTGTGGGCGCTGGAGAGTTCGCAAACGATGTCCGGGTAGCGCCCGGTCCATTCGTGAATGGCCGGTGGCAGCAATGACAGGGCCAGCGCCGGGGTGGCACCGATGCGCAGGCTGTGGCCAGGTTCGCGGCGCAGGCTCTGCGCCAGGCGCCGCACGCCTTGCAGGCTTTCGCTGACCTTGTCCACTTCGCGCTCCAGCTCCAGCGCTTCCGGGGTCGCCTGCAACTTGCCGCGCACCCGCAGGAACAACGGGAAGCCCAATTGCTGCTCGGCGTGCTGCAACACCTTGCTCACCGCCGGCTGCGAGACATGCAGCAATTGCGCGGCGGCGCTGATTGAGCCGGTCTGGCGGATGGCCTGGAAAATCTCGATATGGCGAAGGCGCATGGCAAGTCCATAACCTTTGTTTATGGGTTTGCCATCTTTATGCATTGTTCAACGTCTGTCACCTGGCTCTAACCTCGGTGTCGTCTTCACAACGGTTTTAAGGACGGACATGGCTCAGCGTGTGTGCATCATCGGTGGCGGTGTGATTGGCCTGGCAACGGCCTATGCGCTGGTGCGCGACGGCTTCGAGGTGACGGTGGTCGAGGCACGGGACTCGCTGGGCAGCGAAACCAGCTTCGCCAATGGCGGCCAGTTGTCCTATCGCTATGTCGCGCCCCTGGCCGACGCCGGTGTGCCTTTGCAAGCCATCGGCTGGATGTTGCGCGGCGACTCACCGCTGAAGCTGCGCCCGCGCTTCGACCCGGCCCAGTGGCGCTGGATGGCGTCGTTCCTCGGCGCCTGCCGCCGCTCGGTCAACCGCGAGAACGCCGCGCACTTGCTGCGCCTGGCGTTGTTCAGCCAAGACACATTGAAGTCCTGGCGCGAGGATGATGGACTGGCGGGATTCCAGTGGCGGCGCAATGGCAAACTGGTGACTTTCCGCCAGAACAGCAGTTTCGAGCATGCGCGCCAAGGCCTGGCCGACCCGCAGCAACAGCAAGTGTTGTCGCCGGCCGAATGCGCGCAACTGGAACCGGCGCTGATCGATGCGCCCTTTGTCGGGGCGATCTACACCCCGGACGAAGAGGTTGGTGACTGCCATGGCTTCTGCCAGCAACTGGCCGCACGACTGAAGGCGTCCGGCCGTTGCGAATTTCTCCTCGGGCAAGCAGTGACCGGCATTCGCCACAGCAACGGCAGTGTCAACGCCATCGAACTGGGCGGGCAATTGCTGCAGGTCGATCAACTGGTGATCGCTGCCGGTCACCGCAGTCCGTTGTTGGCGCTACCCGGGCTGCAACTGCCGCTTTATCCGCTCAAGGGCTACAGTCTGACCGTGCCGATCGGCGCCGGTCACCGGGCACCGGACGTGAGCATCACCGACTATGACCGCAAGATTGTCTACGCCCGCATCGGTAAGCAATTGCGAGTGGCGGCGATGGTCGACATCGTCGGCTTCGACCCTGCTTTGGACCCCAAGCGTCTGGCGCTGATCAAGCGTCAGGCCCATGACACCTTTCCAAATGCCGGCGCCTATGACGAAGCCGTCGAGTGGGCCGGCATGCGCCCGGCCACCCCCAGCGGCGTGCCGCTACTGGGCGCGACGGCGTATCGCAACCTGTGGCTCAACCTCGGCCACGGCGCGCTGGGTTTCACCCTGGCATGCGGCAGCGGACGCTTGCTCAGCGAGCTGATCGGCGAGCGCCGGCCTTCCATTGACCTTCAGGGTTTCAGCCACCGGGCTGCCTGAATACTGATTTCAGAAGAGGACACTGCAATGACCATTACCCGACTGCACAGCAACCCGCGCCTGTCTGGCGCCGTGACCTTTGGCGACCTGGTGTTTCTCTCCGGGCAGGTGCCGGGCGATGCCCTGGATGCCACCGGCCAGACCCGCGAAGTGCTGGCGAAAATCGATACCTTGCTGGCGGAGGCGGGCAGCGACAAGGATCATCTGCTCAGCGCGACCATTTACCTGAAGAACATCACAGAGGATTTCGCCGCGATGAACGAGGTCTGGTCGGCCTGGCTATCGCCGGGGCAGGCACCGAGCCGCACCACCGTGCAGGCCGAACTGGCCCGCCCGCAGGTGCTGGTGGAAATCACCGTCATCGCTGCACGCGTCTGATAAACCAACACCCACAACGGAGAATAACAATGCAAAAAATCACGTTGCTCGCTTGTACGCTTGGCCTGTTGCTCGGCAGTCAGGTTCAGGCCAATGAAGCGCCGCTGACCGGCACCCTGAGCAAGATCGCCAGCGCCAACAGCATCACCCTGGGCTATCGCGATGCTTCGGTGCCGTTCTCCTACGTGGGTGATCACAGCGGCAAGCCGATGGGTTACTCGGTGGATCTGGCGGGCAAGATCGTCGAGCGCATCCAGCAGCAACTGGCGCTGCCGGACCTGAAGGTGAAGTACAACCTGGTGACCTCGCAGACCCGCATTCCACTGGTGCAGAACGGTACCGTTGACCTGGAGTGCGGCTCCACCGGCGTGACCGCCGAACGGCAGAAGCAGGTGGCGTTCTCCTATGGCTTCATCTATGTCAAAGGCCAGTTGCTGACCGCGAAGGACAGCGGGATCAAGAATTTCGCTGACCTGCGCGGCAAGAACGTGGTGACTACCGCCGGCACCACCAACGAGCGCTTCCTGAAAAGCTATAACGTTGATCACAAGATCGACATGTTCGTGATCAGCGCCAAGGACCACGGCGAAGCCTTCCAGATGCTGCAGTCGGGCCGGGCGGCGGCGTTCTACATGGACGACGCGCTGCTCTACGGTGAGCGTGCCAAGGCCAATGACCCGCACAAGTGGGTGGTGGTCGGGGAGGAGCAATCGCGGGAGATCTACAGCTGCATGGTGCGCAAGGACGATCCGCAGTTCCTGGCGCTGGTCAACGGCGCGTTGGCGGATCTGTACAGCTCGGGCGAGATCAATGGCATCTACCAACGCTGGTTCGAGCAGCCGATCCCGCCGAAGGGTTTGAACCTTGAGTTCCCGATGACCAGCGAACTCAAGGCGATCATTGCCAAACCGGTGAGTGATCCGGTGCAGTAGCCTAGAAATCACCCCAGAGTTGCTGGGCCACCGCCAGTGCAACAACCGGCGCGGTTTCGGTGCGCAGCACCCGTGGACCGAGGCGGGCGGCGTGGAAGCCGCCGGCCTTGGCCTGATCGACTTCGGCATCGGACAAACCACCCTCCGGGCCGATCAGGAATGCCAGACTTGAAGGTTTGGCGTGGCTCACCAACGGTTCGGCCACCGGGTGCAGCACCAATTTCAACTCGGCTTGTGTCTGCTTCAACCAGTCAGTCAGCAACAGCGGCGGATGAATCACCGGCACCCTTGAACGCCCGCACTGTTCGCATGCGCTGATCGCCACCTGGCGCCAGTGCAGCAGGCGTTTGTCGGCGCGCTCGTCCTTGAGTCGGACTTCGCAGCGCTCTGTGAAGATCGGGGTGATTTCAGTGACGCCCAGTTCCGTGGCTTTCTGGATCGCCCAGTCCATGCGCTCACCCCGGGACAGGCCCTGGCCGAGATGGATTTGCAGCGGCGACTCGATCTGCCCGGCGAAGCATTCATCGACCTGCACCACGACGCGCTTTTTGCCGACGTCGACCAGCCTGGCGCGAAACTCCTGGCCCGAACCGTCGAACAACTGCAACGCATCGCCCTCGGCCATGCGCAGCACGCGGCTGATGTAGTGGGCCTGGGCTTCGGGCAACTCGTGCTCGCCGATGCTCAGGGGGGCGTCGATGAAGAAGCGGGACAATCTCATGCTGGGTCTCTACTGAATCTAATGTTCGGCATCGTAAGTGTGTCGGCGTAGCTTTTTGTGGCGAGGGGGCTTGCCCCCGTTCGGCTGCGAAGCAGTCGCAAATCCTGCTGATTCGATTTGTCTGGGGAAACCAGGTTGCCGGATTTGGGGTCGCTATGCGACCCAACGGGGGCAAGCCCCCTCGCCACAGGTAACCAGTGCCTTTAGCCCGGATCACGGAACCCCGGGTGGAAGTCCTTCGGCACCGCCACGCTGACGCTGTCGCGGGTCGCGATGTCGATTCCTTCGCTGGCCACTTCGGCAAGGAAGTCGATCTGCTCCGGGGTGATCACATACGGCGGCAGGAAATACACCACGCTGCCCAATGGACGCAGTAAGGCACCGCGCTCCAGGGCGTGCTGGAACACCTTCAGGCCGCGACGTTCCTGCCATGGCCAAGCCTCTTTGCTGGCCTTGTCCTTGACCATCTCGATGGCCAGCACCATGCCGGTCTGGCGCACTTCGGACACGTTCGGGTGGTCGACCAGATGCGCCGTCGACGTAGCCATGCGCTGCGCCAGGGCCTTGTTGTTCTCGATGACGTTGTCTTCTTCGAAGATGTCCAGGGTCGCCAGGGCCGCCGCGCACGCCAGCGGGTTGCCGGTGTAGCTGTGGGAGTGCAGGAAGGCGCGCAGGGTCGGGTAGTCGTCGTAGAAGGCGCTGTAGACCTCGTCGGTGGTCATGCACGCCGCCAGCGGCAGATAGCCGCCGGTCAGGGCTTTGGAAAGGCACAGGAAATCAGGGCGGATGCCGGCCTGTTCGCAGGCGAACATCGTCCCGGTGCGGCCGAAGCCGACGGCGATTTCGTCGTGGATCAGGTGCACGCCGTAGCGGTCGCAGGCTTCTCGCAGCAATTTGAGGTACACCGGGTGGTACATGCGCATGCCGCCGGCGCCCTGGATCAGCGGCTCGACGATCACCGCCGCGACCGTGTCGTGGTTTTCGGCGAGGGTCTGCTCCATGGCGGCGAACATGTTGCGCGAGTGTTCTTCCCAGCTCATGCCTTCGGGGCGCAGGTAGCAATCCGGGCTCGGCACCTTGATGGTGTCCATCAACAGCGCTTTGTAGGTCTCGGTGAACAGCGGCACATCACCCACCGACATCGCCGCCATGGTTTCGCCGTGGTAGCTGTTGGTCAGGGTGACGAAGCGCTTCTTGTTCGGCTGACCGCGATTGAGCCAGTAGTGAAAGCTCATTTTCAGCGCGACTTCGATGCAGGACGAACCGTTATCGGCGTAGAAGCACCGGGTCAGGCCTTCCGGCGTCATCTTCACCAGGCGCTCGGACAACTCGATCACCGGTTGATGACTGAAGCCGGCCAGGATCACATGTTCGAGCTGGTCGACCTGGTCCTTGATGCGCTGGTTGATCCGCGGGTTGGCGTGCCCGAACACATTGACCCACCAGGAGCTGACCGCATCGAGGTAGCGTTTGCCTTCGAAGTCTTCCAGCCACACGCCTTCCCCGCGCTTGATCGGGATCAGCGGCAGTTGCTCGTGATCTTTCATCTGGGTGCAGGGATGCCACAGCACGGCGAGATCGCGTTGCATCCACTGATTATTCAGGCCCATTTTCACTCTCCTGGAGGCGGTCCGTTACCTGCGCGGACAAACAATCGCGCAAGCCTATGCAATGCGTGCCGCGGGGACAACCCATTGTGTCGAATGAGCTACTTTGTACAGGCCGATAGACGTTGCTGGCGGGCGTCTGAAGGCTGACGTATCCTTCGCGGCTCTTGAGCCGTCTGGCTCGCAAAAACTACTGTTTTCCTCGTGTGATTCCGGAGTTCGCTGAATGTCTGTCGGTTGGCTGCGCGCCTGTGCGCTGGTGATGTTGGGGCTGTTCAGCGTGTCTGCGCTGGCCAAGGATAAAACCGCGATCGTGATCGGCGGCGGCCTGTCGGGCCTGACTGCCGCGTACGAGCTGCAGAACAAGGGCTGGCAGGTCACGCTGCTGGAAGCCAAATCGAGCCTGGGCGGCCGTTCCGGCATGGCCACCAGCGAGTGGATCGGCAACGACAAGGTCCAGCCGGTGCTGAACAAGTACGTTTCGAACTTCAAGCTGAGCACCACGCCGGCCCCTGAATTCGTGCGGACCCCAAGCTACCTGATCGATGGCGAGTATTTCTCCGCCGCCGATCTGGCGACCAAGCAGCCAGCCACCGCCGAGGCGCTCAAGCGTTTCGACAAGACCGTGGACGATCTGGCGCGCTCGATCGACGACCCGCTGAACCCGGCCGCCAACAACACCCTGCACGCGCTGGATCAGATCAACGTGTCGAGCTGGCTCGACAAGCAGAACCTGCCGGCCACCGCCCGCCAGTTGATCAACCAGCAGATCCGTACCCGCTACGACGAACCTTCGCGCTTGTCGCTGCTGTACTTCGCGCAGCAGAGCCGCGTCTACCGTGGCGTCTCCGATCGTGATCTGCGTGCTTCGCGCCTGGTTGGTGGCAGCCCGGTGCTGGCCCAGGCCTTCGTCAAGCAGCTGAAAACCATTAAGACCGCTTCCCCGGTCTCGGCCATCAGCCAGGACAAGGACGGCGTCACCGTCAAGGTCGGCAGCGTCGGCTACCAGGCCGACTACGTGGTGCTGGCTGTGCCGTTGCGCGCCCTGAACAAGATCCAGATGACCCCGGCGCTGGACGCACAGCACCTGGCGGCGATCAAGGGCACCAACTACGGTTGGCGTGACCAGATCATGCTCAAGTTCAAGACGCCGGTGTGGGAAAGCAAGGCGCGCATGTCCGGCGAGATCTACAGCAACACCGGCCTGGGGATGTTGTGGGTCGAGCCTGCCCTGAAGGGCGGTGCCAACGTGGTGATCAACCTGTCCGGCGACAACGCCCGCGTCATGCAGGCGTTCGGCGACAAGCAGATGGCTGATCAGGTACTGATTCGCCTGCACGCTTTTTATCCACAGGCCCGTGGTTCGTTCACCGGTTATGAAATCCGTCGCTACAGCACCGACCCGTCGACTGGCGGTGCCTACCTGGCCTTCGGCCCGGGCCAGATCAGCAAGTTCTGGCGCCTGTGGGAACGCCCGATTCAGCGCGTAGCCTTCGCTGGCGAACACACCGACACCCTGTACCCGGGCACCCTGGAAGGTGCGCTGCGCACTGGCCAGCGTGCGGCCAGCCAGGTTGAAGACCTGGCGGCGGGCAAGTCGTTCGAACCGGCGAAAGTGGGTCCGGCCGCCGCAGCGGCGGGCGCTGGTGCGGTGGTGGCGAAGAAAGGCAATTTCTTCAGCAACCTGTTCGGCGGCTCGGATGACGAGAAGAAACCAGAACCAGTCAAGGCACCTGAGCCGGTAGCACCGGTAACTCCGGCACCTGCTCCAGCACCGGTTGCTGCTCCGGCACCGGTCGAACCACCGAAGCCTGCAGCACCGGTGAAAACCGAGCCTGCGAAGAAGGCACCGGCCAAGGCCCCAGCCAAGACCGAAACGAAAAAGGCCCCGGCCAAGGCTCCGGTGAAGAAAGCCGAGACGGCGAAGAAGCCAGCGGCCAAACCTGCAACGGACACTGTGACCAAGGCTCAGTAACGTTCAGGTGTAAAAAAGCGCGGCCCCAGGGTCGCGCTTTTTTTTGCCATCAAACATCAACCATCCGGTTTGGCTGTGCGGTCCTACATGCTGCTGCGATGCATCAGAAGCTTCTCACAAAAGATTCGGAGCTAAATGATAAGCGGCAGCCATCAGGTGTCTGGATCGGGGAGGGCGGAGCCTGCCAGGACGGCACCGGTCAAAAATGTTGAACCGGAGAGCAGTGAGGCCACTGACACCAAGACTCAGCAACGTTCAGGCGAAAAAACGCGGCTCAAGGGCCGCGTTTTTTTTGCCTGGAGAAAAACCGGGACCAGAATCGAATAAACCTTTTGATACAGGTGTTCTCCGGTTTGTATTCACTTTTTCTCACAATTTCGCCTTTAATCTTTCCTTAACTCGCAGGCTTCAGACTCTTGATCGCATTTTTCGATATTTCAAAGCAAATTTTTCCGCTTTAATTCGATAGATAACTCGATAGTCTTGGGCCAGCACTTACAGGATCTAGGCAATGCAGCTACGTAACTCTACCTCCCGCTATGGCTGGGTCAGTATCGTCATTCACTGGGTTGTGGCACTGGCGGTCTTCGGTCTGTTCGCGCTTGGGCTGTGGATGGTCGGGCTCGACTACTACAGCACCTGGCGCAAAGACGCGCCGGACTTGCACAAGAGTATCGGCTTGGTGTTGCTGGGTGTGATGCTGCTGCGGGTGCTGTGGCGCTTCATCAGCCCACCGCCGCCAACCCTGGCCAGCTACAGCCGTATGACGCGCCTCGGCGCCAGGTTCGGCCATGGCTTTTTGTACCTCAGTCTGTTTGCCGTGTTGATTGCCGGTTACCTGATTTCCACCGCAGAAGGTGTCGGTATCCCGGTGTTTGGCTTGTTTGAAGTCCCTGCGCTGGTATCCGGACTGCCGGACCAGGCAGATACCGCTGGCGTGATCCACCTCTACCTGGCGTGGGTGCTGGTAATTTTTTCCGGCCTCCATGCGTTGGCAGCATTGAAGCACCACTTTATCGACCGTGATGTGACCCTCAAGCGAATGCTGGGTCGCAAAGCCTGAAGTTCAACCTCGACTCCAAAGGAAAACAAAGCATGTTGAAAAAGACTCTGGCCGCTCTGGCAATCAGTTCCGCCCTGTTGTCCGCCGGTAACGCCATGGCCGCTGACTACGTGGTCGACAAAGAAGGCCAGCACGCCTTCGTTGACTTCAAGATCAGCCACCTGGGCTACAGCTTCATCACCGGTACTTTCAAGGACATCGACGGCAAGTTCAGCTTCGACGCTGCCAAGCCTGAAGACAGCAAGATCGAGTTCAACGTGAACACCGCCAGCGTTTTCACCAACAACGCCGAGCGTGACAAGCACATCTCCAGCAAAGACTTCCTGAACGGCAGCAAAGCCACGTTCGTTTCCACCAGCGTCAAACCCACCGGCAAAAACGCCGCTGGCAAGGACACTGCCGATGTAGCTGGCGACCTGACTATCCTCGGTGTAACCAAACCAATCGTGGTCAAGGCTACCTTCCTGGGTGAAGGCAAGGATCCATGGGGCGGCTACCGTGCAGGCTTCGAGGGTACTTTCAGCCTCAAGCGTTCCGACTTCGGCAAGCAGAAAGACCTGGGCCCATCGTCCGATGCGGTTGAAATGTACGTGACCTTTGAAGGTGTAAAAGCGAAGTAATGCTGAGACTGTAGGAGCGAGCCTGCTCGCGATAGACCTGAGAGCGCCACGGAGCATCAGGCTTCCAGGGTTATCGTTGACGACCATCGCGAGCAAGCTCGCTCCCACAGGTTTTTGCACTGATCAAAAAAATGCCCCGGCTCTTTCGAACCGGGGCATTTTTCATTGCAGCGATAACTCAGCGATTGCGGGTCAGCAGCGCTGGTTTCTCACCACGAGGACGGCTTGGCAGTTGATCCAGCTGCTCAGGTGTCGGGAAGCGATCCGCCTTCGACTCCTTGTGCATGATCTTCGGCGCCGGGCCACGCGGGTTCTGTACGGCAGGTTCCGAACGTGGCTGGTCGTCACGGGCCGGACGGCGATTGCGCGAATCTTCGCGACGGGCCTGGCCGTCGCGCGGTGCGCCACTGCGAGGGCCGTTACGCTTGGCTGGCGGAGTGCCGGTGCTGGCGCCATCGCTGTTGCGGGGACCGTTCTGGCGACCTTGTGGCTTGCCGGAACGTGGAGCGCCCGAACCTGCCGCGGTGCCTTGTGCCGGAGCACCCGGGCGACGGCCACGGCCTTGCGCGGGCTTCTGCTGCGGCACGTAGTCGACGCGGTTACCGAAGTTATCGATATCGTCGTCCAGGAACTCGTCCGGGGCGCGGTCAGCAGCGGCACGAGGAGGTTGCGACGGACGCTGTTCGCGAGCCGGAGTGCCTTCACGTGGTTTCTGCTGACGGGCCGGGCGCTCACCGCGTTCGCCGGCCGGTTTTTCCTTGCCCTTGTCCTTGCCTTTGTCCTTGCGACCACCGCCGCCACCGCTGCCGTTCGGACCGTCGCCGCGCGGGCCACGTGGATTGCGCGGGTTGCGCATGTCCGGACGCTCGCGCACTTCAGGCTTTTCCGCCTCGATGGTGCTTGCATCGAAGCCCATCAGGTCGCCGTCGGCGATTTTCTGCTTGGTCATGCGTTCGATGCTTTTCAGCAGTTTTTCTTCGTCCGGGGCTACCAGCGAAATCGCCTCGCCCGAACGACCGGCACGGCCGGTACGGCCGATACGGTGTACGTAGTCTTCATCGACATTCGGCAGTTCGAAGTTGACCACATGTGGCAACTGGTCGATGTCCAGGCCGCGGGCGGCGATGTCGGTGGCCACCAGGATGCGCACAGTGCCGGCCTTGAAGTCGGCCAGGGCTTTGGTGCGGGCGTTCTGGCTCTTGTTGCCGTGGATCGCGACGGCGCTCAGGCCGTGCTTGTCCAGGTACTCGGCCAGGCGGTTGGCGCCGTGTTTGGTGCGGGTGAACACCAGTACCTGTTCCCAGGCGCCAGCGGTGATCAGGTGGGCCAGCAAGGCGCGCTTGTGGCTGGCCGGCAGGCGGAATACGCGTTGCTCGATACGCTCGACCGTGGTGTTTGGCGGCGTGACTTCGATGCGTTCCGGGTTGTGCAGCAGCTTGCCGGCGAGGTCGGTGATGTCCTTGGAGAAGGTCGCCGAGAACAGCAGGTTCTGGCGTTTGGCCGGCAGACGGGCCAGGACCTTTTTCACGTCATGGACGAAGCCCATGTCGAGCATGCGGTCGGCTTCGTCCAGCACGAGGATTTCCACGTGGGACAGATCGACGCTGCCTTGGCCGGCCAGGTCGAGCAGGCGGCCAGGGCAGGCCACCAGCACGTCTACGCCGCGGGACATGGCCTGAACCTGCGGGTTCATGCCGACACCGCCGAAGATGCAGGCGCTGACGAACTTCAGGTCACGGGCATAGACCTTGAAGCTTTCATGCACTTGCGCGGCGAGTTCGCGAGTCGGGGTCAGGACCAGTACGCGCGGTTGGCGCGGGCCGTGACGTTGGGACTTGTCCGGATGACCGTTGGGGAACAACCGCTCCAGGATCGGAAGGGCGAAACCGCCGGTTTTACCAGTACCTGTCTGTGCCGCGACCATCAGGTCGCGACCTTGCAACACGGCGGGAATGGCCCGCTGTTGCACCGGAGTAGGCTCGGTATAGCCCGCCGCCTCGATGGCGCGGACTAAAGCCTCGGAGAGACCGAGGGAAGCAAAGGACATGAGTAATCCTGTTCTAGTTAGGGCTTGGCCCAATGGGAGTCTTGCCTGGCGCGAATGGCGTTTAAGAGGACGCAATCCCGTCCGGTCCTGCTGGGTTTCGAAGGCTCGTCTGCAAGCGCTCGCGCGGGCTGAAAGCTGCGCAGTAGCGGGGTTGAGATGCCTTTAACGATTCCGAGCGTCCGGGCGTGAGCCTGGCGGGAAGGCCGGAGTATAACAGAGCTATCACTGCGCGCCGCTTTCCTGCTGCTCAACGGTTTTTTCCGTGGCGGCCGTGGCCTTTTCAGACTTCACGCTGGCTGCCGGTTCCGCGCCGTAGCGGGCGCTCAGTTCAGCGTAGGCGGGCTCGCGCTTGAAGCGCTTGAGTTCGGCGCCGAAACGCTGCACCAGCAGATCCATGCCCGCATTGCGCCGCACCGCGAGAAACTGGCTTTGCTGGCTGATGACCGTGGGGTTTTCGGTGATCTTGTCGCGGATGCCCAGTTCGTCGAGCAAATGCTGGCCGACCCGGCGGTCGGTGATCAGCAGGTCAATTCGCCCGCGTACCAGTTTGCCGAAGTTGGCTTCATGGGTGGGGGCCGGCTCGCGGGTGAACAGCGTCGAATCGCTGAAGTCCTTGCTGTACAGGTAACCCGGCGAGGTGCCGATGGTCAGGCCGCGCAAGTCATCGAGGCTGCGAAACGGGTGGGGCCGGTCATTGGCGTAGAACATCACGAACTGGACTTCCGAGAGCGGTTCGCTGGGGTAGAGCAGCGTCGCTTCGCGTTCGTCGCTGTGAAAGATGTCCAGGGCGCCGTCGGCCTGGCCTGTTTCAAGCATCGACAAGCAGCGTTTCCATGGCAGGAATTGCCACTCCACTTCGATGCCCAGGCGCTTGAAGACAATGGCGGTGGTTTCGTAGTCCAGGCCCAGGGATTTGCCGTTGTCTTCGTACACATAGGGCGCCCATGGCTCCGTGACAATGCGCAGCTTCTCGCCCCGGGCGGCGAAGCTCAGGCAAGTGAAGACAAGCACGGCGATTAACTGCGTGATCAAAGGCATAGGCTGAGATTACGACGAGAAACCGGAAAGAGCCAGAAACTGACCGCAGATGCTCTAACTCCGTGGATTGCCGCACATTAATAGTGCGTTGAAAGCAAAAAGATCGCAGCCTGCGACAGCGCCTACGGGATTTGACATTCCGTTGTAGGCGCTGCCGCAGGCTGCGATCTTTTAATCGTGCTTCAACGACTTTTTAACGCGGCAACTTCAGGTTGTTCCACACCGCCAGGCTCGCTTCAGCCTGGTTCAGCGTGTAGAAGTGCAGCCCTGGAGCGCCACCCTGCAGCAGTTGTTCGCACATCTCGGTGATGACCTGTTCGCCAAAGCGCTGAATGCTCTGGGTGTCGTCGCCATAGGCTTCCAGTTGCTTGCGGATCCAGCGCGGGATTTCCGCACCGCAGGCATCGGAGAAGCGCGCCAGCTTGCTGTAGTTGGTGATCGGCATGATGCCCGGCACGATCGGGATGTTCACGCCCAGCGCCCGCACGCGTTCGACGAAGTAGAAATAGCAGTCGGCGTTGAAGAAGTACTGGGTGATCGCACTGTCGGCGCCAGCGTTGGCCTTGCGCACGAAGTTGGCCACATCGTCTTCGAAATTGCGCGCTTGCGGATGCATTTCCGGGTAAGCGGCGACTTCGATGTGGAAATGATCACCGGTTTCTTCACGAATGAATTCAACCAGGTCATTGGCGTGGCGCAACTCACCGCTGGCCATGCCCATACCCGAAGGCAGGTCACCGCGCAGGGCGACGATACGCTTGATGCCGGCAGCCTTGTACTGGGCCAGCAGGCCGCGCAGGTCGTCCTTGCTATCGCCCACACAGGACAGGTGCGGAGCGGCAGGGATTTTGACTTCGCTTTCGAGCTGCAGCACGGTGTTCAGCGTGCGATCGCGGGTCGAACCGCCGGCGCCGTAGGTGCAGGAGAAGAAATCGGGGTTGTAGATGGCCAACTGGCGAGCAGTGGCGAGCAGCTTTTCATGCCCAGCATCGGTCTTCGTAGGGAAGAACTCGAAGCTGTAGCGACGATCTTGGGACATGGTCATATCCTTGGAAACTCATAAGGCGGACGCTGGCCCCCTGTAGGAGCGAGCTTGCTCGCGAAAAACATCAAGGCAACGCGTTCATCCAGGCAACACGCGTTATCGTTGACGTCCATCGCGAGCGAGCTCGCTGCTACACAGGAAAAGCCGGTCTATCAGTAGCGGTAGGCGTGCGGCTTGAACGGACCTTCAACGGTCACGCCGATGTAGTCGGCCTGGGTCTTGGTCAGTTGAGTCACTACGCCGCCGAAGCCACGGACCATTTCCAGGGCCACTTCTTCGTCGAGTTTCTTCGGCAGTACTTCAACGGTCAGGCGCTCGGCTTTCTGGGCTGGCGACAGGTCGGCGTACTTCTGGCCGAACAGGAAGATCTGGGCCAGAACCTGGTTGGCGAACGAACCGTCCATGATGCGGCTCGGGTGGCCGGTGGCGTTACCCAGGTTAACCAGACGGCCTTCGGCCAGCAGGATCAGGTAGTCGTCGTTCTGTGGGTCGAAATCGCCAGCGCCGGTACGGTGGATTTTGTGAACCTGCGGCTTCACTTCTTCCCATGCCCAGTTCTTGCGCATGAAAGCGGTGTCGATTTCGTTGTCGAAGTGGCCGATGTTGCAGACAACGGCACGCTTCTTCAGGGCCTTGAGCATGTTCGAGTCGCAAACATTGACGTTACCGGTGGTGGTCACGATCAGGTCGATCTTGCCCAGCAATGCCTTGTCGATGCTTGCTTCAGTTCCGTTGTTGATACCGTCGATGAACGGCGAAACCACTTCGAAACCGTCCATGCAGGCTTGCATGGCGCAGATCGGGTCGACTTCGGAAACCTTGACGATCATGCCTTCCTGACGCAGGGACTGGGCCGAACCCTTGCCCACGTCGCCGTAGCCGATGACCAGCGCTTGCTTGCCGGACAGAAGGTGGTCGGTGCCGCGCTTGATCGCATCGTTCAGGCTGTGACGGCAGCCGTACTTGTTGTCGTTCTTGCTCTTGGTCACCGAGTCGTTGACGTTGATGGCCGGGATTTTCAGCTCGCCCTTGGCCAGCATGTCCAGCAGGCGGTGAACGCCGGTGGTGGTTTCTTCGGTCACGCCGTGGACGCGGTCCAGAACCTGTGGGTACTTCTTGTGCAGCAGCTCGGTCAGGTCACCGCCGTCGTCGAGGATCATGTTGGCATCCCAAGGCGCGCCATCTTTGAGGATGGTCTGCTCCAGGCACCACTCGTACTCTTGTTCGGTTTCACCTTTCCAGGCGAAAACCGGGATGCCGGCAGCGGCGATGGCAGCAGCAGCCTGGTCCTGAGTCGAGAAAATGTTGCAGGACGACCAGCGCACTTCGGCACCCAGGGCAACCAGGGTTTCGATCAGCACGGCAGTCTGAATGGTCATGTGGATGCAGCCGAGGATCTTCGCGCCCTTGAGCGGTTGCTCGGCGGAATACTTGTTGCGCAGACCCATCAGGGCTGGCATTTCGGATTCGGCGATGATGGTTTCGCGACGGCCCCAGGCAGCCAGGGACATGTCGGCAACTTTGTAATCGTTAAAATCTGCAGGCGTGATAACAGCGCTCATGAAGAGCCTCCATTCGTAATGTATGCGAATGGGCGCCGTTGTGCGTTTAGTGTCCAGCCAGTGAAGGCCAGGCAACGCCCCATCCGAGCCTGACAGGTCAAACCTGCTGCAGCGCCCCTCGGACAGGTGGCGGGAAACGGTAGCAATTGAAGATGACCGTTTTGAAACGGTGGCGATTATAGCGGGCTATGCCGATCTTCCAAAGCGTTTCTGTCGGTCAATGTCCGAACGGTAATCGAGACCATAGACGATGCTCAATAGAGCTCTAGGTCGGGCTCTGCCATGATGGTCGGCATCATTCGGCAAGACGCTCAGGAGTGAACATGAATTTCCACACCCGCAAATGGGTAAAACCCGAAGACCTCAACCCTAACGGCACGCTGTTCGGCGGTAGCCTGCTGCGCTGGATCGACGAAGAGGCGGCGATCTACGCCATCGTTCAGTTGGGCAACCAGCGTGTGGTCACCAAGTACATTTCAGAAATCAATTTCGTCAGCGCCTCGCGCCAGGGCGACATCATCGAACTGGGCATCACGGCGACCGAGTTCGGCCGCACTTCGATCACCCTGACGTGCGAGGTGCGCAACAAGATCACCCGCAAGAGCATCCTCACCGTTGAAAAAATGGTGTTCGTGAACCTCGGTGAAGACGGCTTGCCGGCGCCTCACGGCCGGACCGAGATCAAGTACGTCAAGGACCAGTTCAAGGACGACGCCAGCGTCGAGTGATGCAAGACCTGTAGGAGCGAGCATGCTCGCGATGGACTCGAGAACACCGCTGGGTGTCAGGTGCCCGGCGTTATCGTTAACGACCATCGCGAGCAGGCTCGCTCCTACAGAACGGAATCCCTGCTGCACAGGTCATAGCTGAATAGCCCGCCACCGGTTGCGCATCCCATGAACTCGGCACAAGACGGCAAGACCCCGAACCTTTCGGCGCAAGAAGAGCACGAAGTCGAAAAGAGCCAGCCACCCCGTGCCGCGGTGCTGCACGAGATCATCCGTACCCAGGGCGACCAGGAACTGGAGCGCAGCATTGCCGCGTTGTGGTGGTCGGCGCTCGCGGCGGGGTTGACCATGGGGCTGTCGCTGATGGGCATGGGCTTGCTCAATTCACGTCTTCCGGATGGCGAAGGATTCAAGGTGATCGCGAGTTTCGGTTATTGCGCCGGTTTCCTCGCGGTGATTCTCGCTCGTCAGCAACTGTTCACCGAAAACACCCTGACTGCCGTGTTGCCGGTAATGACCAAACCGACGCTGGCCAACTTCGGCCGGCTGCTACGGCTGTGGACGGTGGTGCTGATCGGCAACCTCTGTGGCACCTTGCTGGTGGCGTACGTGATGCTGGAACTGCCGATTTTCGACAGCAAGACCGATGTCGCCTTCCTCGATATCGGCCGCAAGGTCATGGAAAACCACGCCAGCCAGATGTTCGCCAAGGGCATCATTTCCGGATGGATGATCGCCACCATGGTCTGGATGATCCCGTCCATGGAGAGCGCCAAGATGTGGATCATCATCCTCATCACCTACCTCATGGCGCTGGGGGATTTCACCCACATCGTGGTCGGTTCGCTGGAGGTTTCGTATCTGGTATTTGCCGGCGAGTTGCCGTGGAGTGATTTCTGGCTGGTGTTCGCCGGGCCGACGCTGGCGGGGAATATCATCGGTGGCAGTTTTATTTTCGCGCTGATCAGCCATGCGCAGATTCGCAGCGAAAGCGGGCCGCCGAAAAAATCTGCGGATCAGAGCGAAGCGCCCGATCCGCAGAAAATCAAAAAACCATCAAGCTGATCCTCAGCCCACCGCATCAAGCGCAACCGCAGCGCGACGCTGGCGATAGATGAAAAACAGTGCGGTCAACACGGTCAGTCCGCTGACCAGTGCGCCGGTCCAGGGCAAGTCCGCCAGATCGGCACCGCTGGCCACAACCAACCCGCCAATCCATGCCCCGGCGGCGTTGCCGAGGTTGAAGGCGCTCTGGTTCAAGGTCGAACCCAGGTTTGGTGCCTCAAAGGCCTGATCGATGATCAGCAGTTGCAGGATCGGGCACAAGGCAAAGGCAAACGTCCCCCACAACACCAGTGTGATGGCCGCCGGGATGACCGAGTGACTGGTTTGCGTGAATGCCGCCAGTACCACCAGCACCGCCAGCGCCATGCCCACCAGCGAAGGCAGCAAACGACTGTCCGCCAGACGGCCACCGAGCATGCTGCCGGCGGTCAGGCCAACGCCGAACAACAGCAGCATGAGGGTGACGCCGTGGGGGCTGACGCCGGTGATGTCCTGCAGGATCGGCGCGATGTAGGTAAACACACTGAACAGGCTGGTGGAGGCCAGCACACTCATGCCCAGGGCCAGCAGTACGTTGGCCTTGCCCAGTACCTTGAACTCGCTGGCCAGGTTGGCTTTATCCATCGCGATGTTTTTCGGCAGCCAGACCCATTGCGCAATCGCCGCCAGCACCCCGATCACCGACACCGCCCAGAAGGTCGAGCGCCAGCCTGCGTATTGCCCGAGTGCGGTACCCAGTGGCACGCCGAGCACGTTGGCCAGGGTCAGGCCGGTGAACATCATGGCAATCGCCTGAGCCCTTTTGTTGGGGGCCACCAGCCCGGCGGCCACCACCGAACCAATGCCGAAAAATGCGCCGTGGCACAGTGCCGTGATCACGCGCGCGGCCATCAGCGTGGCGTAGTTTGGCGCCAGCGCGCAGAGCATGTTGCCGAGGATGAACATCAGCGTCATGCCCAACAACGTGGCCTTGCGCGGCATGTTGGCGGTGCCGACCGCGAGGATCGGTGCACCGAACACCACGCCCAGGGCGTAGCCGGTGATCAGCAATCCGGCGTCGGGAATGCTCACGCTGAGGTCGCGGGCGACATCGGGCAAAAGACCCATGATGACGAATTCGGTGGTGCCGATGCCGAAGGCGGCAACGGCGAGGGCAAGCAAAGCGAGTGGCATGCGCAAGGTCTCTGTCGGTAGTCTTGACGCTGTGATCAGGCATACGCAGGCCGACGACCGTTCTCGACGAGAGCGGGCCGGGCAGGATTTTTATTGGAATTAGTTTGTGCGCAACTGAGTGCGGCGTGGTCGCTTGCAGTATAAACAGACAGTGAAATATGGCGAATCAATTCTCTACCCGGCCCCTGTAGGAGCGAGCTCGCTCACGATGGACGTGAATGATGACGGGTGCTCGCTGATTGAGCGCGTTGTCCTCACGTTTTTCGCGAGCAAGCTCGCTCCTACGGGGATCGTGGAGACAACAAAAGGAGTAGGCCGTGCTTGCGACGGCGTTGGTGTTGGTGGCGGCGCTGTTGCATGCGGCGTGGAATACCCTGATCAAGTTCAGTGCGGAGCGGCTGTTGGTGGTGGCCTGCATGGACAGCGTGGCGCTGCTCTTTGTCGTGCTGATGCTGCCGTTCCTGAGCATGCCGCCACTGGAGATCTGGCCGTGGATCCTGGCGTCGGCGGCGTTCGAGTTGCTCTATCGCTATTTGCTGATCCAGGCCTATCGGGTCGGCGACCTCGGGCTGGTCTATCCATTGATGCGCGGCCTTTCACCGTTGGTGGTGCTGGCGCTGACGCTGATCTTTGCCGGGGAAGTGCTGACCCATCAGCAGATTTTCGGAATCCTGCTGATCCCGTTCGGCATGCTGTGCCTGCTCTGGCAGGGCGGCGGCGGTGCGCGTTTGCCCTGGTCGATGTTGCCGGTGGTGGCGCTGATCGGCCTGTGCATCGGTTGCTACACCTACATTGACGGGCAGGCATTGCGACGCTGGTCCCATCCACTGGATTATCTGGTCTGGGTCACCTTGCTCAGTGCCTGGCCGTTTCCGCTGTTGGCGTTGGTGCGCAAACGACCCGCGTTCATGTTGTTCTGGCGCGAGCAGTGGCGACTGGGCCTGGCCGTCGGGTTCTGCGTGTTGTTCAGCTACGCTCTGGTGCTGTGGGCGATGCAGCTGGGCTCGATTGCAGAAGCGGCGGCGTTGCGCGAGATCAGCGTAATTCTGGTGGTGCTGTTTGGCATGCGTTACCTGAAAGAACCTTTTGGCGGGCCGCGCCTCTTGGCCTGTGGGCTGGTGCTGATCGGTATATTGGTCATGAAATTTTGACTGTTCAGAAACGTGAAGAAGGGACTGCTTTATGACGGTTGCTCTGTGGTGCATTTTGATCGCGATTTTCCTGCCGTATGTGTGTGTGGGCGTAGCCAAGATCAGTGGCGGGTTCAGGTTGAGAGACAACCATGATCCCCGGGACTTTCTCGATTCGCTGGAAGGCTTGGGCAGGCGCGCGAATGCGGCGCAACTGAACAGTTTTGAAGTGACCCCGGCGTTCGCTGCGGCGGTGATCGTGGCGCATCTGGTCGGCAATGCCGAACTGGTGACGATCAATGTGCTGGCCGTGCTGTTCATTACCAGCCGGCTGCTCTACATCATTTGCTACCTGGCGGACTGGGCGACACTGCGGTCGTTGATGTGGTTCGTGGGGATGGGGTTGATCGTGAGTTTCTTTGTGGTGTCAGCCTGACAGATCTTCAGGGTTTTTGCCGGCCTCATCGCGAGCAAGCTCGCTCCCACAGGAGTGTGCGTTCCAGTGTAGGAGCGGGCCTGCTCGCGAAAGCTATCTAACGGTCAACACTCGCCTCAGGGCTTGGTCTTCTCGGCATCCGCCACCTGCGGCACTTGCGGCAACGTCGCGCCTTTGGGCCAGAGCATCCAGATCTGCCCCTGCTGTTTCATGTCCCCGGCCAGTTGCCCGGCCGCATCCCCGGTGCCCCAGAACAGATCCGCCCGAACCTCGCCGGCAATGGCGCCGCCGGTGTCCTGTGCTGCCACGGGGCGAACCAGGGCCGTGCCGTCCGGTCTGGTGGTGGACAGCCACAACAGGCTGCCCAGCGGAATCACCTTGCGATCCACCGCCGCGCTGTAACCGGCGGTCAACGGTACGTTCAGCGAGCCGCGCGGACCTTCGTTGCTGTCCGGGTTGCGGGTGAAGAACACATAACTGGGGTTGCTGCCGAGCAGTTCGGGGATCCGCGATGGATTGGCCTTGGCCCAGGTGCTGATGGCGCCCATGGTCACGTCTTCTTTTTTCAGTTCGCCCTGTTCCACCAGCCAGCGGCCGATCGGTCGATACGGGTGGCCGTTCTGATCGGCGTAGGCAATGCGCAACTGGCGACCATTGTCGAGCTGGATACGACCCGAACCCTGGATTTGCAGGAACTGCAGGTTCATCGGATCGGTCAGCCAGGCCACGACCGGCGCATTGACCCCTTTGCTTTCGATGGCTGCCGCATCGTCGTATGGCTTGAGCACGCGACCTTCGAGTCGACCGCGCAGGCGCTTGCCCTTGAGTTCCGGGTAAATGCTGTCGAGGGCGACGATGATCATGTCCTCGGGGACGCCATAGACCGGGACATTGGCAGCGCTGGTCTGAGTCAGGCTCCCGGGATAGACCGGTTCGTAGTAGCCGGTGATCAGGCCGTTGGGGTTGTCGTTGGCGGCGCGCAGGCCATAGACATCGAGGTTCTGTTTGAGAAAACCGCGAATGTCGCTGGCGGTTTGCGGCACGTTGACAGCCGCTGCGCAGGTGCCACCCCAGACCGGATCGGCCTTGAGTCGGGTACAGGCGCTGCGCCAGGAACCGAAACCGGCGACCAGGTCGCTGTCGGAAACCGCCGGCAGCGCTTCCCATGTGGCGCTGGAGTAGGTGGCCAGGGCGTGGGTTTTCGGTTGTTGGCTGTCGCCACCGGTGCAGCCTGCGAGCAGGGCCACCATCGGCAGGGTCCAGGCCAGGCTGTGACGCCATGCCTTGAAACGGCTGTTCATGGAGTGGTTCCTTTGCCGGTTGCCTGAGCGCTCCATGCGCTCAAGCAACCCTTATTGATAATAGGGCTATTGGTCTTTGCCGATGACGCGAGGATACTGGCCGCCGTTTCCCGTGACCTGAAGCCACCATGACTCTTAAAAGACTTTCTGTTGTATTGCTGGCCTGCCTGACGCTGTCCGCTTGTGGCGGTATCGACCCCAACTCGCCGCTCGGCCAGCGCAAGGCCATTTTCAAGCAGATGCTCAAGACTGGCGAAGACCTGGGCGGTATGTTGCGTGGGCGCATTGCCTTCGATGGCCCGAAGTTCGCCGAAGGTGCGGTGAAACTCGATGCGTTGTCCCGTGAGCCGTGGCAGCATTTTCCGCAAGTGCGCGAGGAGGATCACACCAGCGCCAAGAGCGATGTCTGGGAGCAACAGACACGCTTTCAGGCAATGGCCCGCGACCTTGAAAGCGCCACCGGTGAATTGGTGATTGCCAGCCAGGTCCAACCCTACAAGGCCAGCAACCTGGGGCCGGCGGTACAGAAAGTCGAAGATGCTTGCAGTGCTTGTCATAAGGCGTTTCGGGATCATTGATTCGGCGCTACGCATGACCTGTGGCGAGGGGGCTTGCCCCCGTTCGACGGCGTAGCCGTCGTTTGTTTGAACTGTCAGGTATATCTGACTGAGTTCGGTTCAGCGATTTTGGGACTGCTTCGCAGTCCAACGGGGGCAAGCCCCCTCGCCACAAAAAAACTGCTGCGTTACTTATCCAACTCATCGAGTGCGTTCTGCAATTCCTTGCGGGCATCGGCGAGTTTGTCTTTGCGCTTGTTGATCTTGTCGGGATCGCCTTTGCTCATGGCCTTGTCGAGGTCTGCCTGACGCTTGCTGACTTCGTGCTTGGCGTCGAGCACCTTGTTTTCCCGTTCCTTCTTCAGCGAGGCGTCGGTGCAGTTCGCTTCGACTTCGCTCAAGGCCTTTTCCAGGCCTGCCTGCTGGTCGGCGTTGCCGCGGACCTTGGCCAATTCGATCTGGTTGACGATGCCTTGCTTCTTGGCGGCGCAACCGGTCAGCCCCGGCGCTTCCTCGTCCGCCATCAACGGGGTGGCCAGCACGCTGCAAAGGGTCAGCAGGGCGAGCGGTGAAAGAAATTTCATAAAAGCTCCATGTAGGAAAGCAAGCAGACCACTGTGGCAATGGCTGTTGGAGCCCAGCGGTCCCTTGTGGTTCCCGCTGGGCGCAGGGCCGACAACTAAAAGCCGTCAATCCCCGCATCACGTAACGTTTCACTCAAGCCCAGTACCTGCGGATCGCGGAAAAAAGCGCTCAGTTGCGCCGCGCGCCCTGGCCCGATATCGGCCTCGGCCCGCCATTGTTCGATGTCTCGCTGCGCCAGTACCAGCCATGAATCGCCGAGATGCGCCTGACCTGTCGGCGGTAATCCCAAGGCTTTCAGCCAGTGCGCGAACGGGCGTTGCCGGGCTCGGTTGAAGCTGTCTGCAAGACGAGCCGCGCTGCGCTCGCCGAAACCGTCAATGGTAGCAAGCTCTTGGGCATCGAGGGTCAACCAATCCAACAGACCGTTCAGCCGACCTGTTGCAAGAAGTTTTTCCCAGGTGCCCGGACCCACATTGGGCAGCGCCAGGCCTTGTTTGCTGCTGAGCCAGGTCAGGCGCGCAAGAAACTGGCTCTCACAGCCCGGAGTCGGTTGCCAGCAACTCAATGAATGAAAGTCCTCTGCCCGCGGCGCGTTCAATTCGGCGCGTTCGCTGCTGCGCAATACAACCCTATCGAGCCTGGGAATGGTCAGCCCGGCCAGGCTGATGGCGACCTGGTCACCCGGGCGGATGTCCAGCGTCTGCCAGCGTTGCAACGAACCGACGCTGACGTGCTTGATCTGCCGGTCATCGAGCTTTACCGGGGTCAGTTCAAGAACCGGAGTGATCCGCCCGGTCCGGCCGATTTTGAAGTGAACCTGGCGAACTTCGGCCAGTGCCTGGGCGAAGGGGTATTTCCAGGCGATGGCCCAGTAGGGTGACCTGGCCTGCCAGCGTTCGGCGGCTGGGCGCTGATTCTGGCGCAGGACGATGCCGTCGCTGGCAAAGGGCAAGGGGGAACGATACCAGTGCTCGCGCCAGCGTTCGGCATCAATGACGGAGGCGATGGGCTGGCTGTATGCCGTGGTACTCGGGAAGCCCAGCGCAGTCAGCGCCGCGGCACGCTCGGGTACGCTTGCCGGTCCTTGGGGCCAGTCCCAGACAAACAGGTCGATGCCGGCGGCCTGTTCGGCGTTCAAGACCTTGCGTGCCATCAGGCCGGCCACCGAGCCACGAGCATTGAGGCTACCGGCTCGGGCCTGCACATGATCGGTCAGGCGCCAATACAGTTCGCCTTGCACGATCAAGTCCCGGGCATGCGATAGCTGTTGCGGGATGGCCGGAATCTGCCGCGCAGGAACCGTCCAGTCCTGGCCGCTTTCGCCGTCGCCGCGGCTGATTGCCTGGGCCAACAGGCCGCTGCGGTAAACCAGGGTCACCGCCACGCCATCGATTTTAGGCTGGACCCAGACATCCACCCGGTCACGCAGCCATTTTTCCACGGCGGGCTGATCGTGCAGTTTGTCCAGACCCGTGTGGGCGATGGGGTGGGGCAGCGTGCCGCGCGCAGTGCGCAAGGGGTCTGCGGGCGGGCTCAGGTTAAAGCAGTGGCGCCATTGGGTGAGTCGCGCGCGGGACTGGTCGTAGAGTTCATCGGCGACCAGTGAGCGTCCCTGGCGGTGATAGCTGTCGTCCCAGAGGTCGATTTGTTGTTGCAGTTTGCCGACTTCGTTCCGGGCGCGTTCGGCTGGCCATTCCGGGCACTCGGCGGCGCTGGCGGTCAGGTAGGCAAAGGTCAGTAGAGCGGCGAAAAACAGGCGCAGGTCGGGAAGCATCTTGAGCGTCCTTGCTCGGTGAGGTGCGTGAAGGCTAGGTCAGTATCAGTTGGCGCAGCGAGGGGGTGTTTTGCCGGGTATTTCTGGTGGTTGTGCTGGCCTCATCGCGAGCAAGCTCGCTCCCACAGGGAATTGCGTTTGCCCACGGGTCTTTGTCACACCAAAGATCAACTGTGGGAGCGAGCCTGCTCGCGAAGGCGGCCACGCGGTCTCAAGCGCAAGGCAATAAAAAACCCCGCAGGGCGCGAACCGTGCGGGGCTTCGGGTGCTGCGGGGGAATCTTACAGGCCGGCAGCAGAACGCAGGGCGTCGGCGCGGTCGGTTTTTTCCCAGGTGAACGTGGTGAAGGTGTCGTCACCAACGGTCTTGGTCGCCGGGGTGCGACCGAAGTGGCCGTACGCAGCGGTTTCCTGATACATCGGGTGCAGCAGGTCGAGCATGGTGGTGATCGCGTATGGACGCAGGTCGAACACTTCGCGGACCAGTTTGACGATCTTGTCATCGCTGATCTTGCCGGTGCCGAAGGTGTTCAGCGAGATCGAAGTCGGCTGGGCAACGCCGATGGCGTAGGACACCTGAATCTCGCAACGCTCGGCCAGGCCGGCGGCAACGATGTTCTTGGCCACGTAACGACCGGCGTAGGCCGCCGAACGGTCAACCTTCGATGGATCTTTACCGGAGAACGCGCCACCGCCGTGACGGGCCATGCCGCCATAGCTGTCGACGATGATCTTGCGACCGGTCAGACCGCAGTCACCCACCGGGCCGCCAATGATGAACTGGCCGGTCGGGTTGATGTGGAACTGGGTGTCCTTGCTCAGCAGTTCGGCAGGCAGCACGTGCTTGACGATCAGCTCCATCACGCCTTCGCGCAGGTCGTTGTACGACACTTCCGGGTTGTGCTGGGTCGACAGAACGACGGCATCGATACCGACAACCTTGCCGTTTTCGTAACGGCAGGTCACTTGCGACTTGGCGTCCGGGCGCAGCCAAGGCAGCAGGCCGGATTTACGGGCTTCGGCCTGGCGCTGTACCAGCTGGTGCGAGAAGGTGATCGGTGCAGGCATCAGCACGTCGGTTTCATTGCTGGCGTAGCCGAACATCAGGCCCTGGTCGCCGGCGCCCTGATCTTCAGGCTTGGCACGGTCGACACCCTGGTTGATGTCAGGGGACTGCTTGCCGATGATGTTCATCACGCCGCAGGTCGCGCCGTCGAAGCCGACGTCGGAGCTGGTGTAGCCGATGTTGGTGATCACGTCACGAACGATCTGCTCCAGATCAACCCAGGCGGAAGTGGTGACTTCGCCGGCGATGATCGCCACGCCCGTTTTCACCAGAGTCTCGCACGCCACACGGGCGAACTTGTCTTCAGCAATGATGGCGTCCAGCACCGCATCAGAAATCTGGTCGGCGATTTTGTCCGGATGCCCTTCAGACACGGACTCGGAGGTGAAAAGGGAGTATTCGCTCATCTCGATGTTTTCCTGAAATTACCGATGGTGAGTGTCGCCAGCCGGTCGCTGAAAATGGCGGACCTGGATCTGGAAACCATTACGTAAGCCTACATAGAGGCTTTCCCCGGGAACGAGTCCCGCAGCGGTGGCCCAACGGGCCAGATCGTCCTGTTCAAACCCCAGCCAGAGATCACCGCAGGCCTCCTTGGCCCAACTCTGGTTGTGGCTACATAACTCTGTCACTAACAGGCTACCGCCTGGTTGCAGCAAATGGGCCATGTGCTTGAGCGCATCGGCCGGTGCGGCAAAATGGTGCAGCACCATGTTCAGTACCACGCAATCGGCCTTGAGGCTGACGCCGTTCAATGCATCGGCCAGTTGCAGGCTAACGTTAGTCAGCTTGTCGCGCTCGCAGACCTGGCGCGCCAGTTCGAGCATCGCGCTGCTGTTATCCAGCGCCGTGACTTGCGCGAAGCGGCGCGCCAGGTCCGGCAGGAATGCGCCATCGCCGGGGCCGACTTCAATGGCCGTGGCGTCTTTGTCGAAGCTCAGCTTGTCGAGCAGGGCCACCACGCTTTCGCGGTATTGCGGCAGACCGGCGATCAAGTCTTGTTGGGCGCGAAACTTCTCCGCAACCCTTGAGAAAAAATCCTGGCTGGCCGCCGCACGTTGCCCATGGACCTGGGTGATGCGCGACTGTACGTCGGTCGGCAGCGTCAGGTTGTCCACTTCTTCGAGCAATGCTGCGTGCAGTTTGCCGCCCAGCAGTTCGGTGTGGGGCAGCGCGCGACGGTAGAAAATCGCGTTGCCTTCGCGGCGCGTTGCCACCAGGTCGGCCTGTGCCAGTACCTTGAGGTGGTGGCTCATGCCTGACTGGCCGATGCCGAAGATCTGCGCCAGTTCCAGTACGCCGAACGAGTCATTGGCCAGTGCGCGCAAGACATTCAACCGCAGGGGATCGCCGCCAGCCTTGCACAAGGCCGCCAGCTCATCGCAATCGTCATGTTGAATGGAGGGCACGCGTAAATTCATAAGGCCGGCAGTCTAGTCACGGGTCGAAGGTATCGCAAGAGCAATATCAAAAAGTTTTGATATTGCTCGATAGATGGCACTTCTCGACGTTAGCTTTTGTCAACAATCGGACGGCGGAAAGGTTTCACCAGGCGAATACGTCGTTATCCATTGGAAAAACGCCTTCAGATGACTATCTGTCATTGCCCCGAGGCGGCCCGGTGAGGGAAAATGCTCGCCTTTTTTCCGTTTCGTTTTAATCAAGCCCCCAGGAGAACAGCGATGCCTAGCCGTCGTGAGCGTGCCAACGCCATTCGTGCCCTCAGCATGGATGCCGTGCAAAAAGCCAACAGCGGCCATCCCGGTGCCCCTATGGGTATGGCAGATATCGCCGAAGTGCTTTGGCGCGACTACCTCAAGCACAACCCGAGCAATCCTTCGTTTGCCGACCGTGACCGCTTCGTGCTGTCCAACGGCCACGGCTCGATGCTGATCTACTCGCTGCTGCACCTGACCGGCTACGACCTGTCGATCGATGACCTCAAGCAGTTCCGTCAACTGCACAGCCGCACCCCGGGCCACCCGGAACTCGGCTACACCCCGGGCGTAGAAACCACCACCGGTCCACTGGGCCAGGGCCTGGCCAACGCCGTGGGTTTTGCCCTGGCTGAAAAAGTCATGGCGGCGCAGTTCAACCGTCCTGGCCACAACATCGTCGATCACCACACCTATGTGTTCCTGGGTGATGGCTGCATGATGGAAGGCATTTCCCACGAAGTCGCTTCCCTGGCCGGTACCCTGGGCCTGGGCAAGCTGATCGCCTTCTACGATGACAACGGCATCTCCATCGATGGCGAAGTCGAAGGCTGGTTCACCGACGACACCCCGAAGCGTTTTGAGTCCTACAACTGGCAAGTGATCCGCAATGTCGACGGTCACGACCCGGAAGAGATCAAGACGGCGATCGACACTGCACGTAAAAGCGAGCAGCCAACCCTGATCTGCTGCAAGACCACCATCGGTTTCGGTTCTCCGAACAAGCAAGGCAAGGAAGATTGCCATGGCGCCCCGCTGGGTGACGCGGAAATCGCCCTGACCCGTGCGGCGCTGAAATGGAATCACGGCCCGTTCGAAATCCCGGCCGATATCTATGCCGAGTGGGACGCCAAGGAAGCCGGTCGCGCTGTTGAAGCCGAGTGGGACCAGCGTTTCTCTGCTTACTCCGCCGCGTTCCCGACTGAAGCCAACGAACTGGTGCGTCGTCTGAGCGGTGACCTGCCAGCTGACTTCAGCGAAAAAGCCTCGGCCTATATCGCCGAAGTGGCGGCCAAGGGCGAAACCATCGCCAGCCGTAAAGCCAGCCAGAACGCCCTGAATGCGTTCGGCCCGTTGCTGCCTGAGTTCCTCGGCGGTTCGGCTGACCTGGCCGGTTCCAACCTGACTCTGTGGAAAGGCTGCAAAGGTGTTACCGCCGAAGATGCCAGCGGCAACTACATGTACTACGGCGTGCGCGAGTTCGGCATGACCGCGATCATGAACGGCGTTGCCCTGCACGGCGGCCTGGTGCCTTACGGCGCGACCTTCCTGATGTTCATGGAATACGCGCGTAACGCGGTGCGCATGTCGGCCCTGATGAAGCAGCGGGTGATCCACGTCTACACCCACGACTCCATCGGTCTGGGCGAAGACGGCCCGACTCACCAGCCAATCGAGCAACTGGCCAGCCTGCGCTGCACGCCGAACCTCGATACCTGGCGCCCAGCCGACGCCGTTGAATCGGCGGTGAGCTGGAAGTGCGCACTGGAGCGCAAGGACGGTCCTTCGGCCCTGATCTTCTCGCGTCAGAACCTGCAGCACCAAACCCGCAATGCGATTCAGATCGAAGAGATCGCGCGTGGCGGTTACGTGTTGAAGGACTGCGCAGGCGAGCCTGAGCTGATCCTGATCGCCACCGGCTCGGAAGTCGGCCTGGCCGTTCAGGCCTTCGACAAACTGACCGAGCAGGGCCGCAAGGTGCGTGTGGTTTCCATGCCGTGCACCAGCGTGTTCGATGCCCAGGACGCCGGCTACAAGCAATCGGTCCTGCCGTTGCAGGTCAGCGCCCGTATCGCCATCGAAGCTTCCCACGCCGACTACTGGTACAAGTACGTGGGCCTGGAAGGCCGCGTGATCGGCATGACCACCTACGGCGAGTCGGCGCCTGCGCCGGCCTTGTTCGAAGAGTTCGGCTTCACCCTGGAAAACATCCTGGGTCAGGCTGAAGAGCTGCTGGAAGACTAAGCACAACGCGGTGGTTTCTGACCACCGCGTACCCCCTGTAGGAGCGAGCTCGCTCGCGATGGTCGTTAACGATAACGCTGGATGCCTGAATGCCCGCGTTGTCAGGGCCACCATCGCGAGCAAGCTCGCTCCTACAGGGGGGGTGTGTTGTTAACGAGAATTCGTTTGCCTGCGTCTATCGAGAACCCCATGCCTCAACCGCGTCCCTACAAAGTTGCACTCAACGGCTACGGCCGGATTGGTCGTTGCGTCTTGCGTGCGTTGTTCGAGCGAGGCGAAAAGGCCGGGTTCGAGATTGTCGCGATCAACGATCTGGCGGACATGGCCAGTATCGAATACCTGACACGCTTTGACTCCACCCATGGCCGGTTCCCCGGCGAAGTGAAGGTCGAGGGCGATTGTCTGCATATTAATGGCGACTGCGTGAAGGTCCTGCGCAGTGCCACCCCTGAAGGCATCGATTGGGCGTCCCTGGGCGTCGATCTGGTGCTGGAGTGCTCCGGCGCTTATCACACTCGCGAAGACGGCCAGCGTTTCCTCGACGCCGGCGCCCCGCGTGTGTTGTTTTCCCAGCCGATGGCCAGCGAGACGGACGTTGACGCGACCATCGTCTACGGCGTGAACCAGGACTGCCTGACCGGCGACGAATTGCTGGTGTCCAACGCGTCCTGCACCACCAACTGCGGCGTGCCGCTGTTGCGCCTGCTGAATCAGGCCATTGGCCTGGACTACGTGTCGATCACCACCATTCACTCGGCGATGAACGATCAGCCGGTCATCGATGCCTATCACCACGAAGACCTGCGCCGTACCCGTTCGGCGTTCCAGTCGGTGATTCCGGTGTCCACCGGTCTGGCACGAGGTATCGAACGCCTGCTGCCGGAACTTGCCGGACGAATTCAGGCCAAAGCCGTGCGGGTGCCGACGGTCAACGTGTCCTGCCTCGATATCACGATGCAGACCGCCACCGCGACCGACGCCACCGAGGTCAACCGGATCCTGCGCGAAGCCGCCACCAGCGGCCCGCTCAAAGGCCTGCTGGCCTACACCGAGCTACCCCACGCAAGCTGTGATTTCAACCATGACCCACATTCGGCGATCGTCGATGCCAGTCAGACCCGCGTTTCCGGCCCTCGGCTGGTGAACATCCTGGCCTGGTTCGACAATGAATGGGGTTTTGCCAACCGAATGCTGGACGTTGCAGAACACTATCTGCAAACAGCAACTTCAAAAAAACCGTAGGAAGTGCGACCCATGACCGTGTTGAAGATGTCCGACCTCGATCTGCAAGGTAAGCGCGTATTGATCCGCGAAGACCTCAACGTTCCAGTCAAGGACGGTGTTGTCACCAGCGATGCGCGTATCCTGGCCTCGCTGCCGACCATCAAGCTGGCCCTGGAAAAAGGCGCGGCCGTGATGGTCTGCTCGCACCTTGGCCGTCCGACCGAAGGCGAGTTCTCGGCCGAGAACAGCCTCAAGCCAGTCGCCGACTACCTGAGCCGTGCTCTGGGTCGTGAAGTGCCGCTGGTGGCCGATTATCTGGGCGGTGTTGACGTGAAAGCGGGCGACATCGTGCTGTTCGAAAACGTGCGCTTCAACAAAGGCGAGAAAAAGAACGCTGACGAACTGGCCCAGCAATACGCCGCCCTGTGCGACGTGTTCGTGATGGACGCCTTCGGCACCGCTCACCGTGCCGAGGGTTCGACCCACGGCGTGGCCAAGTTCGCCAAAGTCGCTGCTGCCGGCCCGCTGCTGGCCGCTGAACTGGACGCACTGGGCAAAGCCCTGGGTGCTCCGGCCCAGCCGATGGCGGCTATTGTTGCCGGCTCCAAGGTCTCGACCAAACTCGACGTGCTGAACAGCCTGAGCCAGATCTGCAACCAGTTGATCGTTGGTGGCGGCATCGCCAACACCTTCCTGGCCGCTGCCGGTCACCCGGTCGGTAAATCCCTGTACGAGCCGGACCTGCTGGACACCGCTCGCGCCATCGCCGCCAAGGTCAGCGTACCGCTGCCAGTGGACGTAGTGGTTGCCAAGGAATTCGCGGAAAGCGCCGCTGCGACCGTCAAGCTGATCGCTGACGTCGCTGCCGACGACATGATCCTGGACATCGGTCCGCAGACCGCGGCGAATTTCGCCGAGCTGCTGAAGTCGTCCAAGACTATCCTGTGGAACGGTCCGGTCGGCGTGTTCGAATTCGATCAGTTCGGCAATGGCACCAAGGTGCTGGCCCAGGCCATCGCGGACAGCGCGGCGTTCTCCATTGCCGGCGGTGGCGACACCCTGGCGGCCATCGACAAGTATGGCGTGGCAGAGCAGATCTCCTACATTTCTACCGGTGGCGGTGCGTTCCTCGAATTCGTCGAAGGCAAGGTCCTGCCAGCCGTTGAAGTCCTGGAAAGCCGGGCCAAGGCCTGAGGGTCGCCCGTTTGACCAGGCAAGGGAGTGTTGACATGGTCAAGACGTTAGCGCTGTTGATCGTCGCGGGTTCACTGGCGGCTTGCGGGAGCAGCCCGAAAGCCACGCCGGAACCCGAGGCGCCTGCGTCGCGCAACGGCTGTTATCAGGCCGACTGGCAGGCGGAAACCAACCCGGTGCTCAACAAGCGCTCCGGGCCCGAGGGCCTGGACAAATACGAGACCCGGGCACCCGCCAAGGAACATGGCTGCCCTTGACGGGTCTGACTCTTTACTCAGGGCTGGCGGCGTGTGCCGTCAGTCGAGGGACATGGATGAAAGGTTTTATCGCCGTTACGGCGCTGGCGCTGTTGGCTGGTTGTGCTCAGTTGAACCCGTTCCAGTCGTCCGCGCCTGTGGATAACTGGACCACCTGGACCTGCGACAGCCAAGCCAAAGTGCTGTGGCGCTACACCGACGCCAGCCTTAGGGAAGTCGACGTGCGTCTGGGCGGTGCCGATCAGGTCTACCGCTTGAAACAGGAGCCGGGTGCATCGGGTTCGCTGTACAGCAATGACATGCTGGCGTTTCACATAAAAGGTGAGGAAGGCCTGGTTTACTGGGTCGCCACCAATGATTTGATTGGGCGTGGCTGTAAGGCTGAATAATACGATTGATTTGGTATACAGAGATCCAATTGTGGGAGCGAGCTTGCTCGCGATAGCGGTATCACAGTCACATCAATGCCGAATGTGCCGCCCCCATCGCGAGCAAGCTCGCTCCCACAGGGTTTTTGTGTCGTATTTAAGATTTTGGTAACACCTGAATTCGCAGCCGGGCCCAACCCCCGATCTGCAATAACTTGAATAGCCGCCGCCGCTACGGCAGGCTGGCACGATTAACGACCCTCAACCGGGAGAGATATACACAATGGCACTTATCAGCATGCGCCAGATGCTGGACCACGCAGCCGAGTTCGGCTACGGCGTTCCAGCCTTCAACGTCAACAACCTTGAGCAGATGCGCGCCATCATGGAAGCCGCTGACAAGACTGACTCCCCGGTGATCGTCCAGGCTTCGGCCGGTGCTCGCAAATACGCCGGCGCACCGTTCCTGCGTCACCTGATCCTGGCAGCCATCGAAGAATTCCCGCACATCCCGGTGTGCATGCACCAGGACCACGGCACCAGCCCTGACGTCTGCCAGCGCTCCATCCAGCTGGGCTTCAGCTCGGTGATGATGGACGGCTCCCTGGGTGAAGACGGCAAGACCCCGACCGACTACGACTACAACGTGCGTGTGACCCAACAAACCGTAGCCATGGCTCACGCCTGCGGCGTTTCGGTAGAAGGCGAGCTGGGTTGCCTGGGTTCGCTGGAAACCGGCATGGCCGGTGAAGAAGACGGCATCGGCGCCGAAGGCGTCCTGGATCACAGCCAGATGCTGACCGACCCGGAAGAAGCCGCTGACTTCGTAAAACGCACTCAGGTGGATGCCCTGGCCATCGCCATCGGCACCAGCCACGGCGCCTACAAGTTCACCAAGCCGCCTACCGGCGACGTGCTGGCCATCGACCGTATCAAAGAAATCCACAAGCGCATTCCGAACACTCACCTGGTGATGCACGGTTCGTCTTCGGTTCCGCAAGAGTGGCTGGCGATCATCAACCAGTACGGCGGCGACATCAAGGAAACCTACGGTGTACCGGTTGAAGAAATCGTCGAAGGCATCAAGCACGGCGTGCGCAAGGTCAACATCGACACCGACCTGCGCCTGGCGTCCACTGGCGCAATGCGTCGCCTGATGGCCACCAACCCGAGCGAGTTCGACCCACGTAAATTCTTCGGCGCCACCGTCACCGCCATGCGCGACGTGTGTATCGCTCGCTACGAAGCCTTCGGTACTGCCGGCAACGCTTCGAAGATCAAGGCGATCTCGCTGGAAGGCATGTATCAGCGTTACCTGAAAGGTGAGTTGAACGCCAAGGTCAACTAAGCCTGAGCGTTAAACTGCCTTCATGAAAAACCCGCCGAGAGGCGGGTTTTTTGTGGGCGATGATCCAGGATCGACGCGGTCAGTGTGGGAGCGGGCTTGCTCGCGAAAGCGGTGTGTCATTCAACATTAATGTCGTCTGACACTACGCCTTCGCGAGCAAGCCCGCTCCCACAAGATCAACAGTGCCTCGATATCAATTGTTGTGATCGATATCCAGCTTGCTGAAGGTCACTTTGCCGCCTTCAGTGGTGTACCCGGTGTTGTCCTGTACATAGACCCCGGCCTTGAAATACAGCGGTTTGTCACGCCAGGTTGTGCTGATTTGCGTATCCCATTGATAACCTGCCGCGCTGATGCCCAAGGCGCCACCGGGGCTGAGGTGAATGAGGTAGTTGAACTCCTGGTCGAGTTTCACCCCCGTCGCAACGATGATCACCCGGCCTGTATCGTCATCGGGATGCATCCGGACCTTGGCGACGATATTGCCGGTGCCTGTGCTGGTTTTGTATTGGTATTCAACCTTCACCAGAGGTTTCTGGCTTTGATAGGCATGGATCTGGCCGATGACGATTTTCCCGGAGCTCGGCACCTGGTTCACTGCCAGAGTGGCATACAACAAATTGTCGGCTTCCGGGTAATACCAGTTTTTCAACGTACCGTTGCTGTAGGTTTCACGCAATTCGGTACGTGGATAAATTGCGTTTTCGGTACGGGAGCCGGTCACGGGCGACCAGAAAAACAGTGTGCCGGTGTCGGAATGGAAGTATTGATCCTTGAAACCGTCCACCAGTTTGGCGGTTTCGACGGTGTACGGCGGGCTACCAACGGGGACGCTGAGGTTCCAGGTTGCAAGATCGATCATGTCGGTTCTTCCACTTGATTCATGCTGCACGGACGTGCCAGAAGCTCTAGCCCGCACCTTCGGGGGCGGCCTTTATAAGCGTAGCGGGAGATTTTGTTAATGCCCGTCTGACGGGTGGCTGACGTCAACATCCTGTCGAAGCGACATCTTTCCCGGTTTCCATCGCCTGAACCATCGACCGTTAGTCGGTAAAAAGACACTATGATTAAATGATGGCTTACTGACACCTTCTGCTTTTGCAGAACCGGGTCTAGAGTGAAGGCGCAGTATTTGTCCGGTTTTCACGAGAAACCGGCCTGACACCCCGCAATTAGAGAAGCAGCATGGAATGCGCGCAACCCACGCCAGTAGAAGGCAGCTCAACCCTTTTAGTCGTCGACGATTACCCCGAAAACCTGATCAGCATGCGCGCGTTGTTACAGCGCCAGGGCTGGCGGGTCATTACTGCCACCTCGGGTTTCGAGGCCCTCGGCTTGTTACTTGAACACGATATCGACCTGGTGCTGCTAGACGTGCAGATGCCGGACATGGACGGTTATGAAGTGGCGCGCCTGATGCGCGGTAGCCAGCGGACCCGTCTGACGCCGATCATTTTCCTGACCGCCAACGAACAGTCCCAGGATGCCGTGATCAAGGGCTATGCCAGTGGTGCGGTGGATTATCTGTTCAAGCCGTTCGACCCACAGGTCTTTACGCCCAAGGTCCAGGCGTTGCTCGAGCACCAGCGTAACCGCCGGGCCTTGCAGCGCCTGAGTCATGATCTGGAAGCGGCTCGTGCCTTTAATGCGTCGGTGCTGGAAAACGCAGCCGAAGGCATTCTGGTGTTGGGTGAGGACGGTCTGATTCGTTTTGCCAATCCGGCGATGTCACGGTTGCTCAACGCCACGGTGCAGGAACTGCAAGGCAAGGAGTTTCTGGACTACCTGCAAAAACCGCATATCCCGATCTGGGCCGACTCCGAGTTGCTGGCCGGATACAAACGAGGCGAAACCTTGCGCCTGCACGATGCCCTGCTACGTACGGCACCCGGGCAGCAAGTGCCGGTGGCCTTGTCCTGCGCGCCATTGCCCGTCGAGCAACATGCGATGGTCGTGACCGTGCTGGACATGTCGGTGGTGCGCCATCTGCATCAGCAACTGGAGTTTCAGGCGGTCACCGATCCGCTGAGCGGATTGCTCAACCGCCGGGGTTTCTACCAGACCGTAGAGAACCTGCTGTTGCGCGGTGAGCGTTCCGACAGCTCCTGGGTCCTGATGTATCTGGACCTCGACGGCTTCAAGCGAGTCAATGATTCGCTCGGGCACGATGCCGGCGATCGGGTGCTGCGCTGGGTCTCCGAACAGTTGAAGGCTTGCCTGCGGCCCTTCGACATTCTGGCGCGGATGGGCGGCGACGAGTTCACTGCGCTGCTGGATCTGGAATTCCCCGAGCAGGCGGCGAAAATTGCCGAGAAGCTCATTGAGCGAGTGTCGATCTGTCAGCAGGTCGACGGCCTCGATATTGCCCTGGGTGCCAGCATCGGCATCGCCACATTCCCTGATTGTGGCGCCAATCTGGACGGGATGCTGCGAGCGGCCGATATCGCCATGTACGAAGCCAAGCGTGCCGGTCGCCAGCAATATCGCTTCTACGATCACGATATGAACGGCCGGGCGCGCTCGCGGTTGATGCTGGAAGAAAGTGTGCGCGCAGCCATCGAGAACCGGGATTTCAATCTGGTGTATCAGCCTCAGGTTGCGATTGCCGACGGGCGGATTCGTGGCTTCGAGGCCTTGTTGCGCTGGCAGCATCCGAGCGTTGGCGATGTCCCCCCGGGGCTGTTTTTGCCGCTGCTGGAAGAGGCGCGGCTGATCAGTCGTCTGGGCAGCTGGATCTATCATCGCAGCGCCGGGCAACGCAAAGCCTGGGAATCCCTGTTTACCGAGGACCTGGTGCTCGGCGTCAGTTTGAGCAGTACGCAGTTCGGTATGCCCAACCTGGTCACTGAGTTGCGCCAGGTGCTGGAGCGCCATGGCCTGCAACCGCGTCACCTGGAAGTCGAGGTCACGGAAGAGGCCTTGATGCGCAACCCTGAAGAAACCCGCAAGCAATTGCGCCTGCTGCACAACCTGGGCGTACGCGTGGCATTGGATGACTTTGGGGTCGGACCCTGCTCCCTGACGCACTTGCGCGACCTGGCGCTGGATACTCTGAAGATCGACCGCCATTTGATCGCCCGGTTGCCGGATTCGGCAAGGGATGCGGCGCTGGTGCGCAGTGTGATCGACCTGTGCAAGCAGTTCGGAATATTGGTGATTGCCGAAGGGGTGGAAACCGTCGCTCAGTATGAATGGCTGCAAGCCAACAGCTGTGAGTATGTGCAAGGTTTTCTGGTGGCCCGGCCGATGATGGCCGAAGACACCGGGGTCTTTGTCCAGCCGTTTGACTGGAGCGCGCTGCCCCGCTGAATTCGCTACACTGGCGACCTTTTAGTGACCTGTATTGCCGCCCCGATGACCGTGTTGAAATATCTCCAGGCCTATCCCGCCACCTTGCAGGACCAGGTACGCCAGCTGATCGCCGACGGTCGGCTGGGCGATTACCTGAACCAGCGTTACCCGCAAAAGCACGGGGTGCAGAGCGACAAGGCGCTGTACACCTATGCTCTGGACCTCAAGCAGGAGTACTTGCGTAACGCTCCGGCCATCGACAAGGTGCTGTTCGACAACCGTCTGGACCTGACCCACCGTGCCCTTGGCCTGCACACCACGATTTCACGGGTGCAGGGTGGCAAGCTCAAGGCCAAGAAGGAAATCCGCATCGCTTCGCTGTTCAAGGAAGCGCCTTGCGAGTTCCTGAAAATGATCGTGGTGCATGAGCTGGCGCACTTCAAGGAATCGGACCACAACAAGGCATTCTACAAACTGTGCGAACACATGCTGCCGGGTTATCACCAGGTGGAATTTGATGTGCGGGTGTACCTGACGTGGCGGGATCTGTAGGAGCTGCCGCAGGCTGCGACCTTTTAAGGAGCATTGGATGGACGTGAGCAAGACCAAGAGCAGCTTCTATCGCCGGTTGTACGTGGCGTACCTGATCGACAGCGGGCTGGCCAGCAGCGTCCCGGCGCTGACCGAAGTCACCGGTATGCCCCGGCGCACGGCACAGGACACCATCGCGGCGTTGGCGGATCTGGATATCATTTGTGAGTTCGAGCAGGAAGAGGGCGCGCGCAACCATGCGGGGCGCTATCGGATTCGCGAGTGGGGTGCGATCGATCGCGGTTGGATCGAGCGCAATCTGCGGCAGATCAAGGCGGTGTTGGAGTATCCCTGAGATTTGCGGTGCCTGAGCTGACGCCATCGCGAGCAAGCTCGCTCCCACAGTTGATTTGAGTTGTGAACCCAATCCAGTGTGGGAGCGAGCTTGCTCGCGATAGGGCCTTCAGGGGCGACGCATGCCAATGTGTGGAATGCCATCCTCGACATATTCCTCACCCGCCACGACAAACCCGTACCGCCCGTAATACCCCTGCAAATGCGCCTGGGCCGAGAGGTAGACCGGCAGACCGGGCCAGTATTTTTCGATCTGTTTGAGTGCCTGTTCCATCAGCTCATGCCCCAGCCCGGCACCGCGTGCCTGGGGTGCAATGATCACCCGCCCGATCACCACGTCGCCGCCCTGTGATTGCGGGTCAAGCAGGCGCAAGTAGGCCACCAGCCGGTTACCGTCCCAGGCCATCACGTGGAGGGTGTCACCTTCCAGATCCTGGCCATCGATATCCTGGTAAACGCATTTCTGTTCAACGACGAACACTTCTGCACGCAGCTGCAAAATGGCGTACAGCTGCTCCTTGCCCAGGTCGCTGTGGTGTTTGCAGATCCAGTCGACTGTCATGTTTTGATTCCCTGAAAACGTCGTTCCGATACTAAGCGCACTCACGCCAGAAGTCTTTATGGCGGAAGAATCTGTGACAAAGGCCAAAATGCCATCATTCATTTTTCGCGCGGATGTCTTCTTTGTGTAATCTGGACCGAAGCGCTGTGCTATGGCTTCGATGAGCGAATGTTGAGTACCCGGGCCTTGCCGGTACAGGGGCCTTGGGGTTTTGGCTGAAAACACGTCGGGCAAGCCGCCCGCTAAGGATTTTCTGGCATGCCGCGATTGCATCGAGCTTTGGCCTTGATTGGATTGCTGTTGCTGGGTCAGGGAGCTGCGGCAGAAAAACTGCGGCTGGTCGCTGATGCCTGGCCTCCCTTTACCGATTCCACGCTCGTCAACGGCGGTCTGGCGACGGATATTGTCAGTACCGCGCTCGCCAGGGCTGGCTACGCCAGTGAGTTCGAGCAGGTGCCCTGGGCACGGGCCTTGATGGGATTGGGCGAGGGCCGATACGACGTGCTGGTCAACGCCTGGTACTCGGAGGAGCGGACCAGGCTTGGCCAGTTCTCCGGCGAGTACCTGCTCAATCGCGTGCGCTTTCTCAAGCGCAAGGACGCGCCCATTGAATTCAATAACCTGCAGCAATTGCACACCTATCCGATTGCTGTGGTGCGTGGATACGCCTATTCGCCCCCGTTCGACAACGACGAGTCGTTGCAGAAAGTCCCTGTGCACAGTTTCGCCATGGCGGTGCGCATGCTCGCGGCCGACCGGGTCAAGCTGACGCTGGAAGATGAATTCGTCGCCCGTTACTACCTGGCCCGTGAGTCACCCAAGGTGCGGAACGCCGTGGAGTTCCTGCCCAAGCCATTGAGCGAGAACAGCCTGCATATCATGGTCAGTCTGAAGAATCCCGAGCATGCACGGATCGTCGCCGGTTTCGACCGCGAGATAGCGGCGATGAAGGTGGACGGGAGTTATGACAAGTTGATGAAACGGCATGGGATGTGAGTGGGTTTAGCCAGTTTCTGTGTTGTTGCTGATGGCCTCATCGCGAGCAAGCTCGCTCCCACAGTAGATCTTCAGTCGACACAAGTTTTGTGAGCACCAGAGCCCCCTGTGGGAGCGAGCTTGCTCGCGATGAGGCCCGCCCAGACACCACAGATCTCAATCCTCACTGGTGTCCTTGATCAGATGCGCCGCCAACGTCCTCAGCGGCCCCAACTGCCGGCAGATCAAAGCCAGTTGCGTCTGCACCAACCGCTGCCCCTCATCGATTTCATCAGGCATCTGTTCCAGTTCATTGGCCAGTGCTTCTTCTTCATCGCTCTGAATTTCAATCGAAGACTTGCTCGCCAGCCCTTGGGCGATCTCGTCGATGCTGGCGGCCAGTTTCACTCCGGCCCCTTCGATCAAATGTTCACGCACGTCCGTCGGCAGTTGGGTTTCCCGGTGCGCGCCCAGGCCCGACAGGTAACTGAGTAGCGTGTGTGACAGCACCAGGAAGCGGAAGCCCACATCCGCCTCCTTTCGGAAATGTCCCGGCTCCATCAGCATGTTGGCCAGTGTGGTCGACAGTGCCGCGTCGGCGTTGTGCGCGTTGCGGCGGGCCAGGCGGTAAGCCAGGTCGTCGCTTTTACCCGCAGCGTATTGCTGCATGATCTGGCGCAGGTAGATGCTGTTGCAGGCCAGGGTGTTGGCCAGCACTTTGTTCAGGCGTCTGCCCTGCCAGTCCGGCAGGAACAGGAACACCGCCAGCCCGGCAATCAGGCTGCCGAGCAAGGTATCGAACAAGCGTGGCAGGAACAGTCCGTAACCGTCACCTACCTGATTGAAGCAGAACAGCACCATCAGGGTGATTGCCGCCGTCGCCAGGGTGTAGCGGGTGGTGCGGTTGGTAAAGAACACCACCCCGGCGGCGATGGCGAAGCATGACTGGATCAGCGGGTTCGGGAACAGGTCGAACAGCGCCCAGGCCAGTGTCAGGCCAATGGCGGTGCCGATGATCCGTTGACCGAGTTTGCGGCGAGTGGCGCCGTAGTTCGGTTGGCAAACGAACAGCGTGGTGAGGATGATCCAGTAGCCTTGGGACGGGTGAATCAAATGCACCATGGCGTAGCCGATGCTCAAGGCCAGGGGCAATCGCAGGGCATGGCGGAACAGCAGCGAGGTCGGCGTCAGCTGCGTGCGCAAGCGAAGCCACACGTCCTTGAGGCTGCGCGGCGAACGGTCGAGCAGGCTGCTGTCGGTGGCGTCGGCCAGGGCGTCGGGGTTACTGGCATCGCTGAGCAAGCGGTCGAGGGTGCCGAGGTTGGCCGCCAGTGCCCGCAGTGAACGCAGCAAGCCGCGCCAGGCCGGGTTGCTCTGGATGCGCAGGTGTTCGAGAGAGGCATCCAGGTCGCTCAGTGCCTCGGCGAAACTGGCGTCATAGGTGAACGGCTGGCGCATCTGGATCGATTCGGCCAAGGCCCGGCAGGCCTTGCCTTGCTGGCGCAACAGGCGCTGGCAGCGGAACAGCACGTCGCTGTGGAAGAAGGCGTCGGCCAGGGCGTTGTACGGGTAGTGCGACGAACTGGCACGCTCGTGGATGTCCTGGGCGAGGAAGTACAGTTTGAGGTAGCGGCTGACTTTCGACCCCGGGCGCCCGTTGCCGACCCGGTGCAGGATGATCTCCTTGGCGGCGTTCAGTGCCGCCACCACCCGGCCGTTCTGTTGGGCCAACTCCAGGCGCCGCGCCTCCACGTCCATCTGCCGGATCGGCTCGAACAGCGAGGATTTGAGCTTCAGGTAAAAGCCCAGCTCGCGGAACAGCCGCGCCAGGCTCTGCTGCACCGGCTGATTGGAAAACAGCGCCTGCCACAACACCGACAGCAAGCCGTACCAGGCAGCACCGGCCACCAGCAGCATCGGCTCGTGCCAGACGTCGATGACCGCACCGCCACGTTGGTCCACGCCGATCATGGTGTAGACCGAAAGGATCAACGTCGCCGAGGCAATCGCGCCATAGCGCTCGCCGAGGGCGCCGAGCATGGTCAGGCAGAACGCGGCCAGGGCGAAGGCGATGATAAACAGCGGGGGGTAGGGGAAGAGCAGTTCGACGGAGAGGGCGGCGACCGCGAAACACACCAGCGTCACCGCCAGTGCGTTGAGACGGCCCTGCCAGCTGTCGTCGGTCTCGGCCAGGGCACTGGCGATGATCCCCAGGAACAACGGGATCAGAAGGCCCATTTCATCCTGATACCAACACAGCGCCATGGTGCCGGTCAGGGCAATGAATACCCGCACGCTGTAGCTGAACTTATCCAGCGCCCAAAGGCGACGCAGAGACTGGCGGAACGAAGTCGATGACATGAAATGCGAAGGCCTTCCGAGGCAATGACGCTAAATTGAGCCACTAATGACGCCGACGCAATGGCGTCGATCACATCAGACAGCAAAATCTGTTCCTTGTCAGGCACTTCAAACCACTGTGGGAGCGAGCTTGCTCGCGATGGCGGCCTGTCAGTCAACATCTCTGTTGAATGTTATGGCCTCATCGCGAGCAAGCTCGCTCCCACAGGGGTTGTATTGATTTTTGAATCAGACGTACTGCGCAGCCGCGTAGCCCGATGCCCACGCCCACTGGAAGTTGAACCCGCCCAGATGCCCGGTCACGTCGAGCACTTCGCCGACGAAGTACAGCCCCGGGCTTTTCAGCGATTCCATGGTCTTGGACGACACTTCATTGGTGTTGACGCCGCCCAGGGTCACCTCGGCGGTGCGATAGCCTTCGGTGCCCGCCGGCACGACTTTCCAGCTCGCCAGTTTTTCCGCGATATCGGCCAGTTCCGCGTGGGTGTACTGTTTCATCGGTTTGGAGACGAACCAGTTGTCCGCCAGCAGGTTGGCCATCTTCTTGGTGAAGATTTCACCGAGCAGGGTTTTCAGCTCGCTGTTGGGGCGTTCGGCCTGTTGCTGTTGCAGCCAGCTCGGTACGTCGTGATCCGGCAGAAGGTTGATCTCGACGGTGTCGCCGGATTCCCAGAACGACGAAATCTGCAAAATCGCCGGGCCGCTGAGGCCGCGGTGGGTGAACAGGATGTTCTCGCGAAAGCTCTGGTCGTTGCAGCTCACCAGGCAATCCACCGACGTGCCGGACAACTCGGTGCACAAGGCTTTGAGCTGATCGGTAATGGTGAACGGCACCAGGCCGGCGCGGGTCGGCAGCAGTTCGTGGCCGAACTGCTTGGCCACTTGATAGCCGAAACCGGTGGCGCCCAGGGTCGGGATCGACAGGCCGCCGGTGGCGATCACCAGGGATTCGCAGGTGATTTGGTCAAGCGTCGTGTCGAGCAAGTAGCCTTTTTCAAGCCTCTCGATGGTCTGGATCGAGGTGTCCAGGTGCAGGCTGACGCCGACCTGATTGCACTCGTTGAGCAGCATTTCGAGAATGTCACTGGATTTGTTATCGCAGAACAACTGGCCGAGTTTTTTCTCGTGGTACGGCACGCCGTGCTTGGCCACCATGCCGATGAAATCCCACTGGGTATAACGGGCCAGGGCGGATTTGCAGAAGTGAGCGTTCTGCGAGAGGAAATTGCTCGGTTCAGTGTACATGTTGGTGAAATTGCAGCGGCCACCGCCCGACATCAGGATTTTCTTGCCGGCCTTGTTGGCATGGTCGAGCAGCAACACCTTGCGCCCGCGCCCGGCGGCGGTCAGCGCACACATCAACCCTGCGGCGCCAGCGCCAATGATCACGACTTCGGTAGAGCGCAAAACGGTGTCCTCACAAAAAACTATTGCGGTCCCTGTAGGAGCGAGCTTGCTCGCGATGGGCGTGAACGATAACGCTGGCAGTCTGGCTCACCGCGGTGAGCTCAGGTTTTTCGCGAGCAAGCTCGCTCCTACAGGGGGGGGCGTGTTGTTACAGGATGCGAACGCGCAACGAACGGCCCTTGATCTTGCCGTCGTTCAAACGCTGCAAGGCCTGCTTGGCGACGCCGCGCTCCACGGCCACATAGGCCTGGAAGTCGAAAATCGCGATCTTGCCGACCTGGGCACCGGGGATGCCGGCGTCACCGGTCAGTGCGCCAAGAATGTCGCCCGGACGAACCTTGTCCTTACGGCCGCCAGCAATGCACAGGGTGCTCATCTGCGGCAACAGCGGACCACCACCCTTGGAGGTGAGGTTGTCCACCTGATCCCAGGTCAATGGTGTCTTCTGCAATTGCTCGATAGCCTGGGCGCGCTGTGCTTCGGACGGCGCCACCAGGCTGATCGCGAGGCCTTTCTCACCGGCGCGGCCAGTACGGCCGACGCGGTGAATGTGGATTTCCGAATCACGGGCCAGTTCGACGTTGATCACCATGTCCAGGGAATCGATATCGAGGCCGCGCGCAGCGACGTCGGTTGCCACCAGCACCGAAGTGCTGCGGTTGGCGAACATCGCCAGCACCTGGTCGCGGTCACGTTGTTCCAGATCGCCGTGCAGGCCGACGGCGGAGATGCCCTTGGCGGTCAGGTGATCGACGGTTTCCTGAACTTGCTGCTTGGTGAAGCAGAAAGCCACGCAGGAGGCCGGACGGAAGTGGCCAAGCACCTTGGTCACCGCACTCATGCGGTCATCCGGGGAAATCTCGTAGAAGCGCTGCTCGATCTGCGTGTCGTCGTGGAACGCCTCGGCCTTGACCTGCTGCGGATTGCGCATGAATTTCGAGGCCAGCTGCTTGATACCGACCGGGTAGGTGGCGGAGAACAGCAGGGTCTGGCGACGTTCCGGGGCCTGCATGATGATTTCTTCGATGGAATCGTAGAAACCCATGTCGAGCATGCGGTCGGCTTCGTCGAGGATCAGGGTGTTCAGGCCGTGGAGCACCAGCGAGCCCTTGCGCAGGTGCTGCTGGATGCGCCCCGGAGTGCCGACGATGATGTGCGCGCCGTGCTCCAGCGAAGCGATCTGCGGGCCGAGGGACACGCCGCCGCACAGGGTCAGGACCTTGATGTTGTCTTCGGCACGGGCCAGGCGACGGATTTCCTTGGCGACCTGGTCGGCCAGCTCGCGGGTCGGGCACAGGATCAGCGCCTGGCAACCGAAGTAACGCGGATTGATCGGGTTCAGCAGGCCGATGCCGAACGCGGCGGTCTTGCCGCTGCCGGTCTTGGCTTGGGCGATCAGGTCCATCCCCTTGAGGATCACCGGCAAGCTTTGCGCCTGGATCGGCGTCATCTGGGCATAACCGAGGGAGTCGAGGTTAGCCAGCATGGCGGCGGACAGCGGCAAAGTATTAAATTCGGTGGCGATGGTGGTCACGGGACTGGCCTGCAAAACAAAATGTCGCGCAGTGTACCAGTCCGATGGCCATTCGCCCTAAGGCTCTATGTGTTCTTCCGGACGTTTGACTCGCCGTCCGTCATTCCGTGACAGCTGGGAAAAGATCGTCGCGGCCAGCATTGCCATGATTCCAACCGTCACAAACGTCAGTTGAAAGGCGCCCAAAACCGTGTCCACACCGTCATTTCCGATCTCGGCCGTGAACCCGCCGAGCAATGCACCGGCGCAGGCTACCCCCAGACTCAGTGACAATTGCGCGACCACCGACAGCAGGCTGTTGCCGCTGCTGGCGCTGGCATCGTCGAGGTCGATCAGGGTCACGGTGTTCATCGCGGTGAACTGCAGGGAGTTGATCGCGCCAAGGATCGCCAGCTGGCACAGCAGCAGCCAGTACGGCGTCTGCTCGCTGACCAGGCCCATGCTCGCCAGCATGATCCCCAGCGCCAGGGTGTTGCCGGTGAGCACGATGCGGTAACCCAGATGTTCGATCAGCGGCCGCGCCACCCACTTGGCGATCATCGCCGCCGCCGCCAGCGGCAGCATGCTCATCCCGGCCTGGGACGGCGAATAGCCCAGCGCCACTTGCAGCAGCAACGGCACCAGAAAGGGCAGGGCGCCGCTGCCGAGGCGGGCGAACAGGTTGCCGAGAATGCCCACGGCAAAGGTCCGGGTCTTGAACAGCGACGGCGCGAACAGCGGGTTTTCGATATGCCCGGCACGCAGCCAGTACGCCGCCAGGCACGCCATGCCGCCGAACAGCAGCAACATCACCCGCAGGTGCGGCAGGTGCAGTTCGCCCAGGCCTTCCATGGCGATGGTGATCAGAATCATAGCCGCGCCGAACAGCACAAAGCCCAGGCTATCGAAACGGGTGCGCTCGGTGCCGCGCAGATCCGGGATGAACTTCCACACGGCGTAGCAGCCGACCAGCCCCACCGGCAGGTTGATCAGGAATATCCAGTGCCACGTCAGGTATTGCACCATCCAGCCGCCCATGGTCGGGCCGATCAACGGGCCGAGCAGCCCGGGAATGGTGATGAAACCCATGATCCGCACCAGCTCCGAGCGCGGGTAGGCGCGCAACACCACCAGCCGCCCGACCGGCAGCATCAACGCGCCGCCCAAGCCCTGGATCACCCGGGAGCCGATCAACTGGGTCAGGCTGGTCGACAATGCGCAGAGCAGCGAGCCGAGGCTGAACAGCAAAATCGCACTGAAGAAGATTTTCCGGGTGCCGAAGCGATCGGCGATCCAGCCGGACGCGGGAATCAGCAAGGCGACCGTGAGCATGTAGGCGATGATCACACCTTGCATGCGCAGCGGATCTTCGGCCAGGTCCCGGGCCATGGCGGGCAGGGCGGTGTTGAGGATCGTCCCGTCGAGGGACTGCATGAAGAAGGCAATGGCGACGACCCAGGGTATCCAGCGGGCAGTCACAGCGTCGAGAGGCGGGCGGTTGGGCATGGGACCTCTTGTGGATGAAGTCAATGCTAAATGATTTGTGATCACAGTCATTGTGGGAGCGAGCTTGCTCGCGATAGCGGTAGATCAGTCGACAATGATGTTGAATGAAATGGCCTCATCGCGAGCAAGCTCGCTCCCACAAGGTTCCCGGTGTTCCGGGAGTTTGTGGTTACAGCGTTAATGTGAGCCGGTTTACGAGCGCCCCCGGCAACAACGCCGACGCCGTCGCCCGCTGGCTGTACGTACTCGCCGACAGCAACAATTCCCGCTCCTGGGTCAACGCTTCCAACTGCGAACCGAGCAGGCTGAAGGCGCTGTCATCAAAACGCATGGTGCTGACCGGTGCCTGAATCACGCCGTTTTCGACCCAGAACGTGGCAAACCGGGTCATGCCGGTCAGGCGGGCGGCCGGTTGATCCGAGAAGTTCAGGTACCACAGGTTGCTGATGTACAACCCGGTGCCCAGTTGCTTGAGGATGTCCGCGTCAGGCAATGCCCCGGCCTTCATGTTCAGCGCACTCGGTGATTCACCGCCGCTGGCGCCATTGGCGGTCAAGCCGTATTCCGCGGCGCTGCGCGAGCTGACCAGTTGTGCCCCGGCCTTGCCGTCGACGATCAACCCCAGGTCGCTGCGTGGATAACCTTCATCGGAAAACGCCGGGCTCAGCGAGCCGCTGACTTTTTCATCCAGCGAGACCAGCGGGCTGAACGCGCTGTCGCCTCCGTAAAGCTTTTGCAGCGGGCTGCTTTTGCTGGCAATCGACTGTGCAGAGAATCCCCCCCAGCACAGCATGCCCATGATTTCTTCCAGCGCCGCCGGTGCCAGGTAGGCGCGATATTGGCCGGGCGCCAAAGTGCGCAGCGGCCGGCCCAGAAACTCAAGCTGCTCGCGGGCTTGCTGGAAGCGTCTGGCAAAGCCTTCGCTGTTCCAGTCATGCCCGGCGTAGCTGGCTTTCACGGCCTGGCCATTCTCGTGGAACAGGCTGAAGTCGAAATTGAAGCTGTTGGCCTGATGCCAGCCGAAGGCACCCGAAGAACTGGCAAAGCCGCGACTGATCGGTCCGGCAGCGTAGAAACCGACAAGATCCAGGCCTTCGGCAGCCTGGGTGATTTGCGCGACCACCTGTTCGGTGTCCGGCAGTGGATGCGACTGCACGTTGTTGCTCTGCCAGCCATTGTGGTTGAGCAGTAAGTAAGGATCCGGAGGCAGCAGCGGCAAGGTTTCCCGCAGCTGTTGCAGGCCTTCGGTCAACCGTCGCAGATCAACCTGGGGATCGCCGGCCAGGGTGATGTTCAGGTCGGCATGACGGCCTTCGTTGATCAGCTTCAAGCCGATACTCGCCTGCTGCACCTGACCGGCCTGGCGCACCTTGGCGTGGTTGAAACGCACGAAGGCCGACGACTCGGCGGCGTAGCTGAGGGTGAACTGCTCGGGCTCTTGCAGGGCTGCACGCAGGCTGTTGACCAGCGCCTTGAACGACGCGGACTGGCTGTTTGAAGGATTCATCAGGCGTCTCCTCCGAATACATCAACGTTGCTGAACACGCAGGCCGGTGACGCGTGGCCGACGCGGATCACCTGGTTCGGTTCGCCCTTGCCGCAGTTCGGTGTGCCGAGGACCTTGAGGGTACCGGCATCGCCGACGGCGCTGAGGCTTTTCCAGAACTGCGCGGAGATGCCCCTATAGTTGGGATTCTTCACCACGCCCTTGAGTTCGCCGTTTTCGATCAGTTGGCCCCATTCGCAGCCGAACTGGAATTTGTTGCGTGCATCGTCGATCGACCATGAGCGGTTGGTCGACATCAGCACGCCGTGTTCGATGCCAGCGATCAGTTGCTCGATGGACTGATCGCCGGGCTCGATATTGAGGTTGGCCATGCGGTCGATGGGTGGGCGGTTCCAGCCGCAGGCGCGGCTGTTGGCGACGCCGTCCATGCCGGCACGGAATTGCGACAACGCACCGCCCAGCGGGCGCAGCAACAGGCCTTCGCGGATCAGGAACTGTTTGCTGGCGGGTGTACCGTCGTCGTCATGAGCGTAACTGGCGAGCTCCTCGGGGATGTCGGGATCGAAGGTCACGTTGAGCAGGCCGGAACCGTATTGCAGGTGGCCGAAATCGCTGGCTTTGACGAAACTGGTACCGGCGTAATTGCGCTCGTCGCCGAGAATGCGGTCCAGTTCCAGCGGATGGCCGATGGATTCGTGGATTTGCAGCATCATCTGGTCGGGCATCAGCAGCAGGTCGCGCTTGCCTTGCGGGGTGTTTGGCGCCAGGAGCAATTGCAGGGCCTGATCGGCCACCTGGGCACCGGCACCGATCAGGCCGCAGCGGCTGATGACGTCCGCCGCGCCTTGCTGGCCGAAGTTCTCGCGGCCAAGGCTGCGGGTCTGGCTGTCGTTGCCGTCGTAGGCCGTGACGTCCAGGCCGGGGTACACAAAGCGTTGGGCCTGGCGCAGTTCGGCACCGGCGCTGTTGAGGTAAATCTGCTCGACGTGGGTGATACCGAGGCTGACCTGCCAGTTCACCAAGCGCTCGTCCTTGGGCACGGCGGCCGACTCGGTGCCAAGCAGTTGGAAGCAGTCGCTCAGGGACGGGAAGGCCTGGTCGAGGTTGGGTGAAAAGTAATCGGCGCGGTCGCTGGAAACAGCCTGCTCGCGTAGGTCCAGCAAGGCGTGGGGCTTGAGTCGACGGGCCTGGAATTCGGCGCGTTCGAGGGCGGCTTGCAAGCCCTGTTGCGACAGGTCGTTAGTGGCCGCATAGGCCTCGACGCCATTGACCCGCACGGTCAGCATCGCCCCTTCGTCACGGCTCAGGCTCGGTGGTTCGGCGACGTTCTTGCGCACCGACAGGTACTGCCCGGATTCGCGCACATAACGCAGGGAAAAGAATTCAGCACCCGTGCGCAAGGCAGCGAAGCGCTGCTTGAGCTGGGGGTAGAAATCGAACATTCGTGAACCTCCTGGGTATGGAGTGGCGATGGAGCGGTGCTGCGAGGGGAGAGGTGAAACGATTGCGTGGCGCTAGATTAGGCCTGCGAGGGGGGAGGATCAAGGGTGAAACGGTGTAGAGAGGGATTATCGGGTTCGGCCGGAAGATGTGTGTTGGTTGTCAGGGCCCCATCGCGAGCAAGCTCGCTCCCACAGTAGTCCGGGCTGGATCACAAATCTGCAATCCAACCCGAAACCTGTGGGAGCGAGCTTGCTCGCGATTGGCCGTGACGCGGTGTAGCGACTTATGCAGTCTGGCTCACTTCCCGCACCGGCTTGCCCTTCACCGGCGCTTCACCCGCCACATAGTAAGTGGCGGTGCTGCGCGGCAATGGCTTGCGACCACGGATCTTGTCGGCGATTTTCTCGGCCATCATGATCGTCGGTGCATTGAGGTTGCCGGTGGTGATGATCGGCATGATCGACGCATCGACCACACGCAGGCCTTGCATGCCATGCACGCGACCTTCGCCATCGACCACGGCCATTTCGTCGGTGCCCATCTTGCACGAGCAGGACGGGTGGAACGCGGTTTCGGCGTGTTCGCGGATGAACTTGTCCAGTTGCTCGTCGGTTTGCACCTCGATGCCCGGGCTGATCTCGCGACCGCGGAAGGCGTCCAGTGCAGGTTGCTGCATGATTTCCCGGGTCAGGCGGATGCCGTCGCGGAACTCTTGCCAGTCCTGCTCGGTGGCCATGTAGTTGAACAGGATGCTCGGGTGCTGGCGCGGATCCTTGGACTTGGCCTGGATGCGCCCGCGGCTTGGCGAACGCATGGAGCCCATGTGCGCCTGGAAGCCGTGCTCTTTCACACCGTTGCTGCCGTTGTAGTTAATCGCTACCGGCAGGAAGTGGTACTGGATGTTCGGCCATTCGAACTCCGGACGGGTACGGATGAAACCGCCGGCTTCGAACTGGTTGCTGGCGCCGATGCCGGTGCCGTTGAACAGCCACTCGGCACCGATGGCCGGCTGGTTGTACCAGAGCAGCGACGGGTACAGCGAGACCGGTTGGGTGCAAGCGTATTGCAGGTACAGCTCAAGGTGATCCTGCAGGTTTTCACCGACGCCCGGCAGATCGTGGACCACCGGAATGTCGAGTTTGTTCAGCAGTTCGGCAGGGCCCACGCCGGAGCGTTGCAGGATCTGCGGCGAAGCGATGGCGCCGGAGCACAGCAGCACTTCCTTGCGCGCCTTGACTTCAACGCGCTCCTCGGCGGCGCCGACCAGGTAACGCACGCCGACCGCACGCTTGCCTTCGAACAGGATCTTGTCGGTCAGGGCGTGGGTGACGATGGTCAGGGTCGAACGCTTCTTGGCGACGTCCAGGTAGCCGCGGGCGGTGGAGGCACGACGACCTTTCGGCGTCACGGTGCGGTCCATCGGGCCGAAGCCTTCCTGCTGGTAGCCGTTCAAGTCTTCGGTGCGCGGGTAACCGGCCTGTACGCCGGCTTCAACCATGGCGTGGAACAGCGGGTTGTTGCCGGCTTTCGGCGTGGTCACGCTGACCGGGCCGTCGCCACCGTGGTAGTCGTTAGGGCCGATGTCGCGGGTTTCCGCTTTACGGAAATACGGCAGGCAGTCCAGGTACGACCAGTCCTCAAGGCCTGGCAATTTTGCCCAGCCGTCGTAGTCCATGGCGTTGCCGCGGATGTAGCACATGCCGTTGATCAGCGAGGAACCGCCCAGGCCCTTGCCGCGACCGCACTCCATGCGACGACCGTCCATGTGTGGCTCCGGATCGGTTTCGTAGGCCCAGTTGTAGCGACGGCCTTGCAGCGGGAACGCCAGGGCGGCCGGCATCTGTGTGCGGAAATCGGAACGGTAGTCCGGGCCGCCCGCTTCGAGCAGCAGGACGGTGACGCCTGCGTCTTCGGTCAGACGGGTCGCCAGGGTGTTACCGGCAGAGCCGGCACCGATGATGATGTAGTCGAATTCTTGGGACATTGAATGCACCCTCTTTGAAGTTGGTCAGGTCGCGGTCGCTGGGACACTGCACAACCTGTGGCGAGGGGGCTTGCCCCCGTTCGGCTGCGCAGCAGTCGTAAAATCAGCGACTGCTTTCTATCTGAAGACTTGCGGTGTCTGGAGAGGGGGCTGCTTCGCAGCCCAACGGGGGCAAGCCCCCTCGCCACAGAGACCTCGCAGTACTTAGAACACCGAGACGTAATCGCCCAGCTCGACCTGTACCGATTTGATGCGGGTGAAGTTGTTCAGCGAACTGATGCCGTTCTCACGGCCGACACCCGACTGCTTGTAGCCACCGACCGGCATCTTCGCGTCGGATTCGCCCCAGGCGTTGATCCAGCAGATACCGGCTTCCAGCTGATGAATCACACGGTGGGCGCGGTTCAGGTCCTTGGTGACGATACCGGCGGCCAGGCCGAAGTCGGTGTCGTTGGCGCGGCGGATCACTTCTTCTTCGGTTTCGTAGGAGAGGATCGCCATCACCGGGCCAAAGATTTCTTCACGGACGATGGTCATGTCGTCGGTGCAGTCGGTGAACACGGTCGGCGCCACGAACGCACCCTTGGCGAATTCACCGTCGGTCAGGCGCTCACCGCCGCACAGCAGGCGGGCACCTTCTTCCTTGCCCTTGGCGATGTAGCCCAGCACGCTTTCCATGTGCGCAAAGCTGACCAGCGGACCGAAGTTGGTGTTTTCGTCTTCCGGGTTGCCGATGCGGATGCGCGCAACGCGCTCAGCGATCTTGGCTTCGAAAGCGGCCTTCAGGTGAGCCGGTACGAACACGCGAGTGCCGTTGGTGCAAACCTGGCCGGAGCTGTAGAAGTTGGCCATCATCGCGGTGTCGGCGGCGCGATCGAGGTCGGCGTCGTCGCAGATGATCAGTGGCGACTTGCCACCCAGTTCCATGGTCACGTCCTTGAGCGAAGAGCTCGAAGCGCTGGCCATGACTTTCTTGCCGGTATCGGTGCCGCCGGTGAACGAGACTTTCTCGATGCGTGGGTGTTCGGTCAGCCAGGTGCCGACTTCACGGCCACTGCCGGTCAGGACGTTGAACACGCCGTTTGGCACGCCGGCTTCGGTGTAGATCTCGGCCAGTTTCAGGGTGGTCAGCGAGGTGACTTCGCTTGGCTTGAAGATCATCGCGTTACCGGCCGCCAGGGCTGGTGCGGATTTCCACAGGGCGATCTGGATCGGGTAGTTCCACGCGCCGATACCGGCCACGACGCCCAGCGGCTCGCGACGGGTGTAGACGAACGAAGTGGTGCGCAGCGGAATCTGCTCGCCTTCGATGGCCGGTACCAGGCCTGCGTAGTACTCCAGCACGTCAGCGCCGGTGACGATGTCGACGTAGCGGGTTTCGGAGTAGGCCTTGCCGGTGTCCAGGGTTTCCAGGGCGGCCAGTTCGTCGTTGCGCTCGCGCAGGATTTCCACGGCACGACGCAGGATGCGCGAACGCTCCATGGCGGTCATGGCGGCCCAGATCTTCTGGCCCTTTTCGGCGCTGACGACGGCGCGTTCGACGTCTTCCTTGGTAGCACGTTGCACTTTTGCGAGGACTTCACCGTTAGCCGGGTTGATGGCTTCGAAAGTGGCGTCGCTGCTGGCGTCGCTGTACGCGCCATCGATGTAGAGTTTTTGCAGTTCGAAACGGGCCATAAAGTCCTCGCAAGAGCATTAAGTGGCTGGCGCGGTTCGGTGGTTGAGCGTTTATGTGTGCTCTAACTCACCCGCTTGGCCAGTTGGGTATCCATGTATTCGTAAGCAATCTGTTGCGCCTGCTCGGTGTCGAAAGCATCTCCCGACAACGCGCCGCGCAACCACAGGCCGTCGATCAACGCTGCCAGGCCTCGGGCCGCACTGCGCGCATCATTGAGCGGCAGCACGCGGCGAAACTGGCAGCACAGGTTGGAATACAGACGGTGATCGTTGATCCGCTGCAACCTGTGCAAAGACGGCTGGTGCATGCTGGTGGCCCAGAAGGCCAGCCAGGTTTTCATTGCCGGGCCATTGACCTGGCTGGCGTCGAAGTTGCCTTCGATGATCACCTGCAGATGAGCCCTCGGGCTGTCATCTGTCAGCGCCTGTCGGCGCAGGGTGACGTTCTCGCTCAGGACGGTCATCAGGTACCCCATGGTGGCGGCGATCAGGCCATTCTTGTCCTGAAAGTAGTGACTGATGATGCCATTCGAGACACCGGCCAAACGGGCGATCAGCGCAATGCTGGCGTCCCCCATTCCGACCTGATCGACGGCCTGCAAAGTGGCTTCGATCAATTGCTGGCGGCGGATGGGTTGCATACCGACCTTGGGCATCTTGCACATCTCCTTAGGCCTTCCCGCAGACGCAGAACGTCCATCGGCTTGAGGGCCAGTCTATTTTGTTTTGATTGAACGTTCAATCAACAAAGAATAAGATCTGCGACAAATCGTCGCTGCTTACAGATTTTTCCTACATGTAAATGGCGGCAAACCGACATCCGAAATAGCTCGAAGCCTATACGCCACGGCGTCTCAAGGGCTTCGGGCTTTTTTCGGGCTGTCTTTATATCACCCGCCGGTCGGCTGCCCACTAACCGATTGGTCGGGTAACTCGTTTGTCTTGCGTTCTTCTCTCGCACTGCCCGGAGCATCTGTGCCATGAGTTCTGCCTCGCTAATAAAGACCCCACCCGAGAAGGTGACGGTCAACGGTTGGGTGTTCTACACCTCTACCGCGTTGATTCTGTTGTTGACCGCCATTCTGATCATCGCCCCGCAAGAGGCCGGCAGAATGCTGGGTACGGCGCAAGCCTGGTTGTCCCGCAGCTTCGGCTGGTACTACATGGTGGTGATCGCCGCCTACCTGATTTTTGTCGTTGGTCTGGCGTTTTCGTCCTACGGCAAATTGAAACTGGGCAGCAAAGACGACACCCCGGACTTCAGCTATGGCGCCTGGGCGGGGATGCTGTTCTCCTCGGGTATCGGTATTTCGCTGCTGTACTTCGGCGCGTCCGAGCCGCTGGACCACTACTTCAACCCACCGGAAGGCGTGGCTGGCAGCAACCTGGCGGCCCGTCAGGCGGTGCAGCTGACCTTCCTGCACTGGGGCTTGCATGGCTGGGCGATCTACGCGCTGGTCGGCCTGGCCGTGGCGTACTTTGCCTACCGGCACAACCAGCCGCTGGCGTTGCGTTCGGCGTTGTATCCGCTGGTGGGAGAGCGTTGGGTCAAGGGCGCGGCCGGGCACGCGGTGGACGGCTTCGGCATGTTCGTGACCCTGCTGGGGCTGGTGACGAACCTGGGGATCGGTTCGCTGCAAGTGTCGTCGGGGCTGGAAAACCTGTTCGGCATGGAGCACAGCAACACCAACCTGCTGATCGTGATCATCGTGATGAGCACCGTGGCGACCATCGCTGCCGTGTCGGGCGTGGAAAACGGCATCCGCCGTCTGTCCAACCTCAACATCGTGCTGTTCAGCGGCCTGCTGATTTTCGTCCTGTTGTTCGGCCCGACCTTGCACCTGCTCAACGGCTTCGTACAGAACGTCGGCGACTACCTGAACGGCGTGGTGCTGAAGACTTTCGATCTGTATGTGTACGAAGGCGACAGTGAGAAGTCCGACCGCTGGCTGGGCCTGTGGACCCTGTTCTACTGGGCCTGGTGGATTTCCTGGGCGCCATTCGTGGGCATGTTCATCGCGCGTATTTCCCGTGGTCGCACCGTGCGCGAACTGGTGGCCGGCGTGCTGCTGATTCCGCTGGGCTTCACCCTGGCGTGGCTGTCGATCTTCGGTAACTCTGCCCTGGACCTGGTGATGAACCATGGGGCGGTGGAGCTCGGGAAGACGGCGCTGGAACAGCCGTCCATGGCGATCTACCAGTTGCTTGAGCATTACCCGGCGTCGAAGGTTGTGATCGGCGTGTCGATCTTTGTCGGTTTCGTGCTGTTCCTGACCCCGGCGGACTCCGGCGCGGTGATGATGGCCAACCTTTCGTGCAAGGGCGGCAATGTCGACGAAGACGCGCCGCACTGGCTGCGGATCTTCTGGTCGGCGGTGATCACCCTGGTGACCATCGGCCTGCTGTTCGCCGGCAACTTCGAAGCCATGCAGACCATGGTGGTGCTGGCCGGTCTGCCGTTCTCGGTGGTGCTGGTGTTCTTCATGTTCGGCTTGCACAAGGCCATGCGCCAGGACGTGCAGATCGAACAGGAGCAAGCGGAACTGGCGGCACGTGGTCGCCGTGGTTTCACTGAGCGCTTGACCCAGCTGGACCTGCAACCGAGCCAGTCGGTGGTCCAGCGCTTCATGGACAAGCACGTGACTCCGGCGCTGGACGATGCGGCTGTGCAGCTGCGTACGCAAGGCCTGGAAGTGCAGACGCTGCTGGGCAAGTCCAAGCGTTGCATGGGCGTACGGGTCGAGATGGAAGAGGGCAACCCGTTTGTCTACGAAGTCAGCCTGGATGGCTACCTGGCCACGCCAACCGAATCGGCTCAATCCGATGAGGCGCGTCAGCGTTACTATCGTGCCGAGGTGTATCTGCACAACGGTAGCCAGGACTACGACTTGATGGGCTTCACCCAGGATCAGATCACCCGTGACGTGCTCGATCAGTTTGAAAGCCATCGGCAGCTCCTTGGCCGGGTTTATAGCTAAGGTGTGAGGAACTGCGGTGCAGTGAATGCTCCGCAACCCCCTGTGGGAGCGAGCTTGCTCGCGATAGCGGAGGGACAGTCAACACTCATGTTGAATGTTAAGCCCTCATCGCGAGCAAGCTCGCTCCCACAGGTTGTTCTGCGTCCATGTGAGAACGGGCTTGCCCGCGATGGGGCCATCGGCCACAAAGCTGCGTCACCCGATATCCCCACAAACAAAAACGCCGCGATACTCTCGCGGCGTTTTTGTGTCTGTTGCCTTACCCCAGGTTCTTGCCGAGCAGTGCGTGATACAGCTCGCTGTCGCCAAGAATCCCCACTACATGGTTGTTATCGTGCAGCACCAGTTTGTTGCCGGTCTGATAACGAATCTGCAGCGCATCGCGCATGCCGATGTTCGAGTCCACCAGGGTTGGCCGACGACCCAGGCCTTCAACAGCCTGGCCCGGTACCCAGTTCTGCAGATCCAGAGCAGAACCGTTTTGACGTGCACCTTTGATAGTGTTGCCTTCCGCCAGGTCCAGCCACGAATCGCCGCCCGGATCGAGGCACACCGAACCGTTGATGCGTTTGCAGTTGTCCAGGGTGCGCATCAGGCTGCGGCCGCACAGTACGTTCAGCGGGTTGGTGTGGGCCACGAAGGTCCGCACGTAGTCGTCCGCCGGGTTCAGCACGATCTCTTCCGGCACACTGTACTGGATGATCCGGCCGTCTTTCATGATCGCGATACGGCTGCCAAGTTTCAGGGCTTCATCGAGGTCGTGGCTTACGAATACGATGGTCTTGCTCAGCTTGCGTTGCAGTTCCAACAGCTCGTCTTGCAGACCCTGGCGGATCAGTGGGTCGAGCGCCGAGAACGGTTCGTCCATCAACAGAATGTCGGCGTCCATCGCCAAGGCACGGGCCAGGCCCACGCGTTGTTGCATACCACCGGACAGCTCGTTGGGTTTCTTGTTGCGCCACTGGGTCAGGCCCACCAGCTCCAGCTTGTCGTCCACCAGCTTGCGGCGTTCCTTCTCGGGACGACCCTGCATCTCCAGACCGAAGCTGATGTTCTCGCGAACGGTCAGCCAGGGCATCAGGGCGAACTTCTGGAACACCATCGCAATGCGCTTGGTGCGCATCATTTTCAGTTCTGCCGGGGTGCAGGAGGCAATGTCGATCTGCTTGCCTTCGTGCTCGACGAACAGCTTGCCGCGGCTGACGGTGTTGAGGCCGTTGATGCAGCGCAGCAGGCTGGATTTACCGGAGCCGGACAGGCCCATCAGTACGCAGATCTCACCTTTTTCGATGTCCAGGCTGGCTTTTTCAACACCAACAATCTGCCCGGTCTTTTTCAGGATCTCGTTACGGGTCATGCCTTGATCCAGCAGCTTGAGTGCCTCGCGTGGATCCTTGGAGAAGATAACGTCAACGTTATCGAAGCGAATAATGCTCATGCGTCACCCCCTACTTTGGCGTCGGGTTGTTTGCAGATACGGTCGAGCATGATCGCCAGCAGTACGATCGCCAGACCTGCTTCGAAGCCCAGGGCGATATCAGCGGTATTCAGTGCGTTGACCACGGGTTTGCCCAAACCGTCGGCGCCAACCAGTGCCGCGATCACCACCATCGACAACGACAGCATGATGCACTGGGTGATGCCGGCCGCGATGCTTGGCATGGCATGAGGCAGTTCAATTCGCGAGAGCAGTTGACGGCGCGAGCAGCCAAAGGCCTTGCCGGCGTCCATCAATTCTTCCGGGACATCGCGGATACCCAGGTAGGTCAGGCGGATGGGCGCGGCAATCGCGAACACCACCGTGGAGATCAGACCCGGGACCACACCCAGCCCGAAGAGGGTCAGGGTAGGAATGAGGTACACGAACGTCGGTACGGTCTGCATCAGATCGAGTACCGGACGCATTAAAGTATAGAACATCGGTTTGTGCGCGGCGACGATGCCCAGCGGCACGCCGATGATCACGCAGACCAGGGTGGCGAACAACACCTGGGCGAGGGTTTCCATGGTCTCCTGCCAGTACCCCAGATTGAGGATCAGCAGAAAGGAGGCAACGACAAACGCTGTCAGGCCCCATTTACGTTGAATGAAGTGTGCCAGTAGTGCGATTACGCCGATCAGTACCAGCGGGTTGAACCAGGTCAGCGCAAACGTCACGCCGTGGATCATCGTTTCCAGTGACACGGCGATGGCGTCGAAGGTGTTGGCGCCGTGTTGCGTCAACCATTCAACGAAGCCCGCGATGTACTGGCCTAAGGGGATTTTCTGATCAATCAGCATGGTAGTGAACGTCCGCATGCAAGGAAATAAACAGCCCGGACGGCCGAGGCCGCCCGGCATAAGCGATTACTTGGCCAGTGTGGCTTTCACGGCCTCCAGGCCTGGTTTACCGTCAATGGTGGTCACGCCAGCGAGCCAGGTATCGAGCACCTGTGGATTGTTTTTCAGCCAGGCCTTGGCGGCCGCGTCAGGCTTCATCTTGTCGTCCAGGATGTTGCCCATCAGTTCGCTTTCCATGTCGACGGTGAACTCCAGGTTCTTCAACAACTGACCAACGTTGCTGCACTCCTGCGCGTAACCCTTGCGGGTGTTGGTCGCCACGGTGGCGGCACCGAAGTCGGGGCCGAAGAAGTCATCGCCACCGGTCAGGTATTGAATTTTGAAGCGCTTGTTCATCGGGTGCGGCGCCCAGCCGAGGAACACCACGGCGGTGTCGCGTTTCTGTGCGCGGTCGACCTGCGACAGCATGCCTGCTTCGGAGGATTCGACGACTTTGAAACCGGCGGTCTTCAGGCCGAAGGCATCCTTGTCGATCATGCTCTGGATCAGACGGTTACCGTCGTTGCCAGGCTCGATGCCGTAGATTTTGCCGTCGAGCTCTTTCTTGAATTTGGCGATGTCGGCGAAGTCATGCAGGCCCTTGTCGTACAGCGCCTGAGGGACGGCGAGGGTGTACTTGGCGCCCTTGAGGTTGGTGCGTACGGTTTCCACGGTGCCGGCATCGCGGTAGGCCTTGATGTCGTTTTCCATGGTCGGCATCCAGTTGCCCAGAAACACGTCCATGTTCTTGCCGTCGGCCAGGGACTTGTAGGTCACGGGCACGGAAATCATGGTGGTCTTGGTCTTGTAGCCGAGGGCGTTGAGCACGACGCTGGTGGTCGCGGTAGTCGCGGTGATGTCGGTCCAGCCGACATCGGAGAAGTTTACGGTACTGCACTGCGCCGGTTCTGCGGCTTGCGCCAGAACCGGCAGACTAAGCATGGCGGCCAACAACAACGACGGGGAACCTTTCATGGATGGACTCCTTGGTGTTTTTTTTGGCAGTGTTCCGACTGGACCACCGCACTTATAGGTTGCGGTTGGATGGCGTTCTGGAGACAGCTCTACCGCAGCGCCTTGCAATCGAGTCGATATGATCATGTACCAGTGAAAATCTGACGCCTACAGGGTGCGTCGTATCCAGTACAGGGATGGTCGCATCCAGTGTCGGTGACGTCGTTTACAGATTTTTTCAGGCCCTTTTCCTCTTCTGAACCGCAAAAAAACGGCGAAAACACGGCGTAAAAGACACGCGGCGCTGGTGGGCATGAGTGCGTCGGTTAGAGACGTCGAACAACACGATAAAAGCTTGATGATGCGGTCATCTCGGCGGATTGCAGCTTGAGCGTAGCAGCTCCGTCACCGTGCGTTTTTGCGTGCGCAGTGGGCCCATCCAGGAGTTCGGCAGTAATGGCTATCAGTGTTTTCGACCTGTTCAAAATCGGCATCGGCCCTTCCAGTTCGCACACCGTGGGGCCCATGCGGGCGGCGGCGTTGTTTGTGCAGGGCCTGCGCGAGCGTGGGTTGCTTGAGCAGGTGCGGCGTGTCGAAGTCCAGCTGTTCGGCTCGTTGTCGGCCACCGGTATCGGCCACGGCAGCGACAATGCAGTGATCATGGGGCTGATGGGCGAGTGGCCGGATGCGATTGATCCGTCGCAAATCGGCATCTGTATCGCCAACCTGCGCGAGACCGATACGCTGCTGCTCGACGGTCGCTTGCCGGTGCCCTTCATCTGGGGCCGGGACATGCGCCTGATCGACGAGAACCTGCCATTCCATCCCAACGCCATGACCCTGATTGTCGAGGGTGATGCCGGCGAGTTGCATCGCGACACCTACTATTCGGTCGGCGGCGGTTTTGTCGTCGATGAAGCGCAGGCTTCCAGCGGTGTCGTCGACCTCGACAGCACTGTGTTGCCTTATGATTTTTCCAGCGCCGCCGAACTGCTGGAACTGTGTAAAAAACACAACCTGCGCGTGGCTGAGTTAATGATGGCCAACGAGAGGGTGTGGCGCAGCGAGGATGAAATCCGCAGCGGCCTGATGAAGCTCTGGCGCGCCATGCAGGATTGCGTTGAACAGGGCCTCAAACACGAAGGCATCCTGCCCGGCGGGTTGAACGTGCGCCGCCGCGCGGCCAAGCTGCATCGCAGCCTGCAGGAACTGAACAAACCCAACGTGATCGGCTCGACCTTGAGCGCCATGGAATGGGTCAACCTGTTCGCCCTGGCGGTCAACGAAGAAAACGCCGCCGGCGGGCGTATGGTCACGGCACCGACCAACGGCGCGGCGGGGATCATTCCGGCGGTGCTGCACTACTTCATGAAATTCAGCGAGGCCGTGACCGACGCCAATGTCGTCGACTACTTCCTCGGCGCGGCGGCGGTGGGAATCCTGTGCAAGAAGAACGCCTCGATCTCCGGTGCCGAAGTCGGTTGCCAGGGCGAAGTCGGTTCGGCCTGCGCCATGGCGGCGGCGGGGCTGGCGGAAATCCTTGGCGCCACGCCAGAGCAGCTGTGCAACGCGGCGGAGATCGGTCTGGAGCACAACCTCGGCCTGACCTGCGACCCGGTGGGTGGGCTGGTCCAGGTGCCGTGCATCGAGCGCAACGCAATTGCCGCGGTGAAGGCGATCAACGCCGCGCAAATGGCATTGCGCGGTGATGGTCAGCACTTCATTTCGCTGGATCGGGTGATCCGCACCATGCGCGATACCGGTGCCGACATGCATGACAAATATAAGGAGACATCGCGGGGTGGGTTGGCGGTGAGTGCGGTGGAGTGTTGAGACCGCGTTGACCCCATCGCGAGCAAGCTCGCTCCCACAGGTTTTGCGTCGGTCACAAAAGTTGTGTTCACCTCGATCCCTGTGGGAGCGAGCTTGCTCGCGAAGGCGGCAGACCAGTCAAAACTGCGCGCCAAGTGAACACCCGCTCGAAGTCGCGCCATCTTTTAGTGCGTCGCTTACAGATAAATCGTCTTGCCAGCGGTCGGGGTCATTCAAGGCTTCGACCATTCGTCACCCGTGCTTGCGGTGACACTCCTCTGCGATGCGGCGAAACGCCGTTCCCACAAGTGCTACCGAATTGCTCACAGCTTGTGGGCCGGGGCGCTTGCCAGTCCTGATGGCCATTTAAATCCCCATGCCTTGCAAGACATACATAGACACATTCCGACGTCGTTTTTAGGAGTTATTGAACGCGCATTCAAATTTAGGCATGGCAATTGCTCTGTCATTACAAAGCCCGTCTCCCACGCGAGAACGATGGCAATAAAAAGAGCCTCCGCCTGAGGCCATCACCCGCTTTGTGTGAGGAGATACCGCGATGACGACGTTCAACTCCGGGGCCCAACCCCAGAACCGTGCGCCTCAATCCATCGGCTTTCTGCTGCTGGACAATTTCACGCTGATTTCTCTGGCCTCCGCAGTGGAACCGCTGCGCATGGCCAACCAGTTGTCCGGTCGCGAGCTTTATCGCTGGACCACCCTCACCGTCGATGGCGGCCAGGTCTGGGCCAGTGACGGCCTGCAAATCACCCCCGACGCTTCCATGCACAAAGCCCCGCCGATGGACACCGTCATCGTGTGCGGCGGCATCGGCATCCAGCGCACTGTTACCCGGGAACACGTGTCATGGCTGCAAAGCCAGGCTCGTCAGTCCCGCCGCCTCGGCGCGGTGTGCACCGGCAGCTGGGCCCTGGCTTGCGCCGGCCTGCTCGATGGTTTCGATTGCAGCGTGCACTGGGAATGCCTGGCGGCGATGCAGGAAGCTTTCCCGCGTGTAGCGATGAGCACCCGCTTGTTCACCCTCGACCGTAACCGCTTCACCAGCTCCGGCGGCACCGCGCCGCTGGACATGATGCTGCACCTGATCAGTCGCGATCACGGACGTGAACTGTCGGCGGCCATTTCGGAAATGTTCGTCTACGAGCGCATCCGCAACGAGCAGGATCACCAGCGTGTGCCGCTCAAGCACATGCTCGGCACCAACCAGCCGAAGTTGCAGGAAATCGTCGCGTTGATGGAGGCCAATCTTGAAGAGCCGATCGACCTGGACGAACTGGCGGTGTATGTCGCGGTGTCCCGTCGTCAGCTCGAACGCCTGTTCCAGAAGTACCTGCACTGCTCGCCGTCGCGTTACTACCTCAAGCTGCGCCTGATCCGCGCGCGCCAGCTGCTCAAGCAAACGCCGATGTCGATCATCGAAGTGGCTTCGGTGTGCGGGTTTGTGTCCACGCCGCACTTCTCCAAGTGCTACCGCGAATACTTCGGCATTCCGCCGCGTGACGAGCGCGTAGGGTCCAACACCACCCAGCAAGTGGCGATGATGCCGTTGCCTCAAGCGCTGGTGCTGTCGCCGTTGTCCGGGCCGTTGTCGGCGCTGAGCCAGGCGCGTAATGAGTCTACGTTTGCCAGTGTAAGGCTCTAGACCGAGGCGCCTTCATCGCGAGCAAGCTCGCTCCCACATTGGTTTTGTGAACGACACAGATCTAATGTGGGAGCGAGCTTGCTCGCGAAGGCTGTTTATCGGCCTGTGTGGCTCTGCTGATACTCCGCCAGCGCCGGCAACAACTGCTTGTCGATCGCCTGGCGCACCGCCGGCAAGATGGTCGCGCTGCTGGTGTACATCTGTTTGACCATGGTCCGCAGGGTCATCGCCCGTACATCGTTCAAACCCCGTACCGCACACTCGCAGGCTTGCTCGGCGGTGGCGCCGGTGGGCACCTCGAAGCCCAACGACTTGAGCTGGCCCAACAGGTCTTCCTGGTCTATCAAATCGGCGTGCATCATGACGCAATCCTTCTTCAGGGAACGGTGTCTTGGTTCGATTCTGGTAGGGGTGCCGGGTGTCGGCAAGGGCGAATTGTCGCAATGGCAGCATTGGCTATGAACAGGTCGTTTTCGGGCAACTTGTCGGCCAAAGGAGGGGGCACACTGGACTCAGCTCGCTTCACGAAGGTTTGGTCACCCTCGCACGGCAGCTCCTCAACAGTACCCTCTGCCTCGATCCTGTCACGGCTTGATCGGGGCTTTTTTTTACTTGTGAATCCGGGAAATATTCGGTGTCTGGACTGGCGCCATCGCGGGCAAGCCACGCTCCCACAGGATCGGGGTTACCACAGATTTAGTGAACGACGCCAAACCTGTGGGAGCGTGGCTTGCCCGCGATGAACGATGACGCGGTCTAGCGCTGTAACACGAGGATGCGCGACAACAATTCATCCCGGTCGACATAGCAACCCTGGAAATGCCGCGCCCCAGTGGCGGGATCGAAGGCATTGCGCGCATGCAAGGTGCGGCGGTTGTCGAAGCACCACAGCTCACCGGGATTGAGCCTCTGCATCAGCCTGAAGCGGGGCTCGCGGGTCATCGCGATAAAGCGCCGGTAGGCCTGATACAACTTGGGCATCTGCTCCACCGATGCATCGAAGGGGCCGCGCAGAAAGTTGGCCATGCGGATTTCCGACACCTGCCCCAACGTATCCAGGGCAATGATCGGTGCCAGGCAGCGGTAGTCGCTGTGACGGTCCTTGTTGCGAAACTCCACGGGGATTTCGCAGAGGCTTTTGAAAGATTCGGGGTCTTCCCGGCGCAAGGCGTCGGCAATGGCAAACCCGTCGACAAAAATGCTCTCGCCACCCTCGGCGTCATTGACCAGGCAATGCAGGAATTGCAGCCCCGGTTGCAACTCCCGGGTTGGCAAATCGCTGTGCAGCGGCAGGTTGAACGCGGTGTAGGCGTTGCTGTCGGCGTCGGCCTTGGATTGCACGTTGAACAGCACGCCGAAATTGCTCTCGCGGATGAAGGAAATCCGTTGGGCGATCAGCTTCAGAGAGCCGGGTTCGGTGGGCACGCCACGGACTTGGGTCAATCCGACATCCCGTACCGCCAACAACCATTGCAACAAGGCGTCGGAGTCGTTCATCAGCGCCTGATACTCGAATGCCGGCAACTGGACATTACTGTGCCAAAGCCTGGCTTTTGGCTTGCGTGCCTGGCGCTCGGCGCGGGACTCGTCGTCATAGGCGTGGGCGCGCAGCCAGCCGGGGTCGAAGCGGCTGCTGTGGCCGTCCTGCCAATCAACCGACAGGCAACCTTCGGTGTCGATGTGCACTTGGTCAGGGATCAAGTCTTGAGCTGTATCGACGATTTCCAGCACTTGCTCGCGGGTCACGGTGTAGACGCACTGCGGGCACGGGCAATTGTCTCGCAGCCATTGATGGTGGAAGGGGCTGACGCGATTGTCGGCCCACTTCACCAGAACACGGTCCGCCAGGGTCTGCACGGCAGTCAGCGCGCTGATCAACGGATAGGTACGAAAGTCGGCAAAGGCAGCGGCGGTGTTCATGGCGATCTCCTTGTTATTTTTTTTGGGGTAATGCGATCACTCGGCCAATGTACTCGGGCGCTGGTAGGTCCGCCTGTTCGGCGACGATGGCTTGCAGCTGGCTCAAGGACTGCTCGCTGAACGGCGCCGAACGCGGCCCGGCGAGGTCCACGTGCAGCAGCATCTGTTCATTGCCAGCCAGTTCCCGGGCATCACCCACCAGATGCAGGCTGTGATAGAGGTGCACGCGCTTGTTGTCGTGGGCGATGATTTGGGTGTGCACTTCGACCTGGGCGTCGAGCTTCACCTCGTGCAGGTAATTGAGGTGCAGTTCGAGGGTGAACAGCGAGTTGCCGCTGGCCTCGCGGCTGTTGCTGTCCAGGCCCAGGCGATCCATCAGGGCATCGGTGGCGTAGCTGAAAATCAGCAGGTAGAAGGCGTCGCGCAGGTGGCCGTTGTAGTCGACCCAGTCGGGGATGATGGTGGTTTGGTAGGTGGTGAGGGTGGGCATGGTTTCTGATCCAATTTGTGTGGTGACCGGACTGCCGCTATCGCGAGCAAGCTCGCTCCCACAGGTGACCGAGTTGTATCAGACACCTGCGATCAAATGTGGGAGCGAGCTTGCTCGCGATGGGGTCAGCACTGCTGGCCCCAAAGCTTGGGCTTACTCGCTGAAGGCCATCCCATGCTTCTCTTTGGTGGTCTTCACCGCCTCCAGCACCGCCAGCAGGCAGTCATCACGATAGCGCTCCAGCGCCGAAATGCTGTGTTTACCCAGTTGATCGCTGGTGCCATCGACCACATCATCGATCAGTTTGTCGGTCAGCTCCGGCGCCGGCAGGTAGGTCCACGGCAATTGCAACGCCGGGCCGAACTGCGCCATGAAGTGGCGCATGCCGGCATCGCCGCCGGCCAGGGTGTAGGTCAGGAAGGTGCCCATGAACGACCAGCGCAAGCCCGCGCCGAAGCGGATGGCGTCGTCGATTTCGCCGGTGGTCGCCACGCCGTCGTTGACCAGGTGCAGCGCCTCACGCCACAGTGCTTCGAGCAGGCGGTCGGCGATGAAACCCGGTACTTCCTTGCGCACGTGCAACGGGCGCATCCCCAGGGATTCATAGACCTTCATGGCCGCTTGCACCGCTTCAGGGGCGGTGTTTTTACCGCCGACCACTTCCACCAGTGGCAGCAGGTAAACCGGGTTGAACGGGTGACCGACCACACAGCGTTCTGGGTGCGTGGCGCTCTCGTAGAACTCGCTCGGCAACAGGCCAGAGGTGCTGGAGCCGATCAACGCATTGGGCTTGGCTGCCGCACTGATTTTGCTATGCAGGTCCAGTTTCAGCTCCAGCCGTTCTGGGGCGCTCTCCTGGATGAAATCGGCATCGCGCACGCACTCTTCGATGGTTGCGACAAAATGCAGGCGATCTTGCGATGCACCCGGTGCCAGGCCTTGTTTTTCCAGTGCGCCCCAAGCGTTGGCGACACGCTTGCGCAGGGCCGCTTCGGCACCGGGGGCCGGGTCCCAAGCCACTACATCCAGGCCATGGGCGAGGGCGCGGGATACCCAACCGCTGCCGATGACACCGCTGCCTAATGCTGCGAAGGTTTTGATTTCGGTGATAAAGCTCATGGCGATTTCCTGGAGAATTCGGTGATCCTCTGTAGGAGCGAGCTTGCTCGCGATGGTATTCCAGGCGCTGATTGGCGTCGGCTGTACCTTTTTCGCGAGCAAGCTCGCTCCTACAGGGGGGGGATGTGTGGGATTAACCACGCTTGGTCAGGCCCATTTTCTTGCGGCCTTCAGCCGGGGTCAGGACGCGGGCACCGAGGCGGCTGAGGATTTCCGAGGCGCGCTCGACCAGTTGGCCGTTGGTCGCCAGCACGCCCTTGTCCAGCCACAGGTTGTCTTCCAGCCCGACCCGCACGTTGCCGCCGAGCAACACTGCTTGTGCCGCCATCGGCATCTGCATGCGACCGATACCGAAACCGGCCCAGACCGCGTCGGCCGGCAGGTTGTCGACCATGGCTTTCATGGTGGTGGTGTCCGCCGGCGCGCCCCAAGGGATGCCCAGGCACAGCTGGAACAATGGGTTGTCGAGCAGGCCTTCCTTGATCATCTGCTTGGCGAACCACAGGTGGCCGGTGTCGAAGATTTCCAGCTCGGCTTTAACGCCCAGTTCCTGGATGCGTTTGGCGCCAGCGCGCAGTTGGGCCGGGGTGGAGACGTATATGGTGTCGCCGTCTCCGAAGTTCAGGGTGCCGCAGTCGAGGGTGCAGATTTCCGGCAGCAGTTCTTCGACGTGGGCCAGGCGGGTCAGCGGGCCGACCAGGTCGGTATTCGGGCCGAATTCCATCGGGTTCTCGCCGGCGCCGATTTCCAGGTCGCCGCCCATGCCGGCGGTGAGGTTGACGATGATGTCCACGTCCGCCTCGCGGATGCGCTCCATCACTTCGCGATACAGCGCCACGTCACGGCTGAACTTGCCGGTTTGCGGGTCGCGCACATGGCAGTGAACCACGGTGGCACCGGCCTTGGCGGCTTCCACGGCGGCAGCCGCGATTTGTTTCGGGGTGACCGGCACGTGCGGGCTCTTGGCGGTCGTGTCGCCAGCACCGGTGAGTGCGCAGGTGATGATGACGTCGTGGTTCATGAGGCGGTTCCTTACAGGCGAGTTTTTGGTTTTGGCCGGGCGTGGTGATCCCGTTCGCAGCCCGTTGGGGCTGCGAGTCGGTGGTTCATTCGGTTTATTTACTGGTCAGTTGCAGGTTTTCAGCAGCCGGTTTGCCATCGAAGGTGGTGACGCCTTCAAGCCAGCGCTTTTTGTCCTGCGGGTGATCCTTGATCCATTGTTTGGCCGACTCGAAAGCGTCCTTGTGATCCAGCAGCGGCTGCATCATCCGACTCTCGTCTTCGGCGGTGAAAGTCAGGTTGCTCAGCAGGCGACCGATGTTCGGGCATTGTTCGGCGTATGTCGGTGCGGTGACGGTCCACACGGTGGCCTTGCCTTCGTCCGGCCCAAGGGCGTTTTCACTGCCGGTGAGGTAGGTCATTTTCACGTTGACGTTCATCGGGTGCGGTGCCCAGCCGAAGAACACCACGGCTTCGTTGCGACGCACGGCGCGGTCCACGGCGGCGAGCATGCCGGCTTCGCTGGACTCGACCAGCTGGAACTTGCCAAGGCCGAACTGGTTCTTGGAAATCATGGCCTTGATCTGGGTGTTGGCGCCCGAGCCAGGCTCGATGCCGTAGATCTTGCCGCCCAGTTCTTTTTCGAATTTGGCGATATCAGCGAAGGTTTTCAGGCCCTTGTCGGCGAGGTAGGTCGGCACGGCGAGGGTCGCGCGGGCGTCCTGCAGGCTTGGCGCATCAAGCACCTTGACCTGTTTGGCGTCGACGAACGGGGTGATGGTCTGGGTCATCAGCGGGTTCCAGTAGCCGAGGAACAGGTCCAGACGCTGGTCGCGGATCCCGGCGAAGATGATTTGCTGGGAGGCACTGGTTTGTTTGGTGCTGTAGCCGAGGCCGTCGAGCAATACCTGGGTCATGGCACTGGTGGCGATCACGTCGGTCCAGTTCACTACACCCATGCGCACGTTCTGGCATGCGGCGGGTTCGGCGGCCATGACACTGGCGCTCAGTAACGCGGTACCACTGAGTGCAAGAACACAGCTGCTGATCAGTCGTTTCATCTCAGGTTCCTCGGCAGTTCGTTATTGTGAGTTCCGGTGTCTGATGCGCCGGTGATGCCAAGTTACGCAGCAAAGCACCGATGAAAGCGCACTGCGGCGACCAGCTCTTGCACTGCAGCGACCTGTGCTCTTGAATGCCGCTCGCAACTGGCGTATCAACATCCCTACGTTGCCCGCCCTCTCGTTACCTGGCCTCTTGTTACCTGCTAAGCGAGTGCGCTCCATGTCCCAGGATTTCTACTTCTTGTTGATGCCGGGTTTCTCGGCCATCGGATTTATCTCGGCCATCGAGCCGTTGCGGGTGGCCAATCGCTTTCGTGGCGAGCTGTATCGCTGGCATGTGCTGAGCGCCGATGGCGGGGCGGTGCTGGCGAGCAACGGCATGTCGGTCAACGCCGATGCGGCGCTGGAACCGTTGAAAAAAGGCGTGACGCTGCTGGTGGTCGCCGGGTTCGAGCCCCTGAAGTTCACCACCCCGGCGCTGGAACACTGGCTGCGCCGCCTGGACCACGAAGGCGTGACTCTCGGCGGCATCGACACCGGCAGCTTCATCCTCGCCGAGGCGGGTTTGCTCGACGGCCATCGCCTGACCCTGCACTGGGAAGCCATCGACGCGTTCAAGGAATCTTATCCACAGCTCAGCGTCACCCAGGAACTGTTCGAGATCGACCGTCGTCGCATCACCTCTGCTGGCGGCACCGCCTCTATTGATTTAATGCTGGATCTGATCGCCCAGGCTCATGGTCCGGAGCTGGCGATCCAGGTCAGCGAGCAATTCGTGCTTGGCCGCATCCGCCCGCGCAAAGACCATCAGCGCATGGAAGTCGCCACCCGTTATGGCATCAGCAACAAGAAGCTGGTTCACGTGATCGGTGAGATGGAGCAGCACAGCGAGCCGCCGCTGAGCACGCTGGAACTGGCGGAATCGATCAAGGTGACGCGGCGGCAGCTGGAGCGCCTGTTTCGCCTGCATCTGAACGACACGCCGAGCAATTTCTATCTGCGGTTAAGGCTGGAAAAGGCCCGGCAGTTGCTACGCCAGACCGACATGAGCGTGCTGGAAGTGAGCATTGCCTGCGGGTTTGAATCGCCGTCGTATTTCACTCGCAGTTATCGGGCGAAGTATGAGCGGTGCCCTCGGGAGGATCGACGCACCGCCAAGGCATAAACCCCCGAGAAACCTGTGGGAGCGAGCTTGCTCGCGATGAGGTCGGCACATTCAACATAGATGTCGACTGCCTTACCGCCATCGCGAGCAAGCTCGCTCCCACAGGTTATTGGTGTTCCGGAAGTTTATTTACTTCTTCACCAATGCCGAACACGCAGCCTTGTAAGCCTCATGCTGATACTTGTTCAGCGTTCCAGGCAGCTCGAAATTGTGCTTTTTGGCTTGGGCATTGATGGTCTGCGGCGACAGCAAGGTCACCTCGCAATTCTCCAGCAACTGGAAAACTCCCTCGATCTTGAACGTGGTCGGCCCGCCAGCGAACTCGCCTTTCTTGCTGCGTTTCTTGATCGCAATGCGGTCGATGGAATTCTCACGGACAAACGAAGCGACCTGAGCGGCGAATACTTTGACGTTGGCGGCCTCGTCGTCATCGTCCAGGGCAATTTTCTTGGTGGCGAGCGCGACATGGCTCAGCGCCTGACCGTCCAGCGTGGCCACGGCGATGATCGCTTCGCTGCCTTTGATTTCGATGCCGCAGACTTTCATGTTCAATCCCATTAGTGACAGAGGGTGTGCAGCTTACAGCTCAAGCTGGCTGGGGAACGGATCACTCCTGCCCAATCGACTCCAAAAACTCCGACCGCTCGTCGCTCATCCGTGCAATGCAATCGTTCTGGGCAATGGTGAGCGCCTTGCTGCCGTTGGTGGCCGGGAAGGCTTCGACGGCGCAGTCTGCGTCGCGGGTCTTCAGCCATTGCTGTTGGGCGGCTTTGATCTTGGCGGTGATGTCGGCCAGTTGCGACGGGTTTTTGCCGTATTGCGACTGCATGCGCTCGGTCAGGCCCTGGAGGTTTTCCTTGAGCAGGTCTTCGGCGGAGGTTTTGCTGAAGGCCGAGCACTCGAGGGTCTGGATGTCGTTTTCGACTTTGTCGCAGGGATTGTCGTCGGCCACCTCCGCTGCGTGTACGCCGGTCGCAATCAGTGCCATTGCCAGAATGATCGATTTCATTATCGTCGCCGCTCTTGTCCAGTGAAGCATCCAGTGATGCGGCGAATTCTGGCCCAAGCCAGGGGCCTTGAACAGGTCGATGATTGTGCCTGGCGACGACCCTTTGTCGCGGATTGACGCTTTCGGCAAACCCCCTGTCGTTTTTGCACCCGGCTGCCCCTGCACCGAGGCATATGCTGGCCCCAAAGCGCCGGCACACGATTCGGCGCATGAATCGCTAACAAGGGGACAGCCTGATGAGCCCAGCCGAATTGCACGCCGACAGCATCGTTATCGACGGGCTGATTATCGCCAAGTGGAACCGTGAACTGTTCGAAGACATGCGCAAGGGCGGTCTGACGGCGGCTAACTGCACCGTGTCGGTGTGGGAGGGCTTTCAGGCCACCGTCAACAACATCGCCGCGAGCCAGAAGCTGATTCGCGAGAACAGCGACCTGGTGATCCCGGTGCGCACCACCGCCGACATCCGTAAAGCCAAGGAGCAGGGCAAGACCGGCATCCTGTTCGGCTTCCAGAACGCTCACGCCTTCGAAGACCAGATCGGCTATGTCGAGGTGTTCAAGCAACTGGGCGTCGGCATTGTGCAGATGTGCTACAACACCCAGAACCTGGTGGGCACCGGTTGCTACGAGCGTGACGGCGGCCTGTCGGGTTTCGGTCGCGAAATCGTCGCCGAGATGAACCGCGTTGGTGTGATGTGCGACCTGTCCCACGTCGGTTCCAAGACTTCCGAAGAAGTCATCCTCGAGTCGAAGAAACCGGTCTGCTACTCCCACTGCCTGCCATCGGGGCTCAAAGAGCACCCGCGCAACAAGTCCGATGAAGAACTGAAGTTCATCGCCGACCACGGCGGCTTTGTCGGCGTGACCATGTTCGCGCCGTTCCTGGCCAAGGGCATCGATTCGACCATCGACGACTACGCCGAAGCCATCGAGTACGTGATGAACATCGTCGGCGAAGACGCCATCGGCATCGGCACCGACTTCACCCAGGGCCATGGCCAGGACTTCTTCGAATACCTGACCCACGACAAGGGCTACGCCCGCCGCCTGACCAGTTTCGGCAAGATCATCAACCCGCTGGGCATCCGCACCGTGGGCGAGTTCCCGAACCTGACCGAGACCCTGCTCAAGCGCGGCCACTCCGAGCGCGTGGTACGCAAGATCATGGGCGAGAACTGGGTCAACGTCTTGAAAGATGTCTGGGGCGAATAAGCCGCCGCACCTCTGAATCCTTTCCCCCGGCCGCCCGCGCCGGGGGCAACACCAAAATTTTTCTGGAGTTAAGTTTCCATGGCCAAGATCGCCCCGCAATTGCCAATCGAAGTCGACAGCGAAACCGGTGTCTGGACCTCCGACGCCCTGCCGATGCTGTACGTGCCGCGCCATTTCTTCGTTAACAACCACATGGGCATCGAGGAAGTGCTGGGCGCTGAAGCCTATGCCGAAATCCTCTACAAGGCCGGCTACAAGTCCGCCTGGCACTGGTGTGAAAAAGAAGCCGAATGCCACGGTCTGGAAGGCGTAGCGGTGTTCGAACACTACATGAAGCGCCTGTCGCAGCGCGGCTGGGGCCTGTTCAAGATCCAGGACATCGACCTCGACAAAGGCACCGCCAGCGTCAAGCTCGAACACTCGGCATTCGTCTACGTGTACGGCAAGGTCGGGCGCAAGGTCGACTACATGTTCACTGGCTGGTTTGCAGGGGCCATGGATCAGATCCTCGCCGCTCGCGGCAGCAAGATCCGCACCGTGGCCGAACAAGTCTACGGTGGCTCCGAAGAGGGCCACGAAGACGGCTTGTTCACCGTCAAGCCGTTGTAAGTCGAGGAACCCGCCATGGCTTTCGAAGCAATGTTCCAGCCGATCCAGATCGGCAAACTGACCATCCGCAACCGCGTGCTCAGCACCGCGCACGCCGAGGTCTATGCCACCGACGGCGGCATGACCACCGACCGGTACGTCAAGTATTACGAAGAGAAAGCCAAGGGCGGTATCGGCCTGGCGATTTGCGGCGGTTCGTCCGTGGTGGCCATCGACAGCCCGCAGGAATGGTGGAGTTCGGTGAACCTGTCCACCGACCGCATCATTCCGCACTTCCAGAATCTTGCCGACGCCATGCACAAGCACGGCGCCAAGATCATGATCCAGATTACCCACATGGGCCGTCGCTCGCGTTGGGACGGCTTCAACTGGCCGACGCTGATGTCGCCGTCGGGCGTGCGCGAGCCGGTGCACCGTGCCACTTGCAAAACCATCGAGCCGGAAGAAATCTGGCGGGTGATCGGTAACTACGCTCAAGCGGCCCGCCGCGCCAAGGCCGGTGGCCTGGACGGTGTCGAACTGTCGGCGGTGCATCAGCACATGATCGACCAGTTCTGGAGCCCACGGGTCAACAAGCGTACCGACGAATGGGGCGGCACCTTCGAAGGCCGGATGAAGTTCGGTCTGGAAGTCTTGAAAGCCGTACGCGCCGAGGTCGGTGACGATTTCTGCGTGGGCATGCGCATCTGCGGTGACGAGTTCCACCCGGATGGTCTTTCCCACGAAGACATGAAGCAGATCGCCAAGTATTACGACGATACCGGCATGCTCGACTTCATCGGCGTCGTGGGTTCGGGTTGCGACACCCACAACACCCTGGCCAACGTGATTCCGAACATGAGTTATCCGCCGGAGCCGTTCCTGCATCTGGCTGCCGGTATCAAGGAAGTGGTCAAGGTTCCAGTGCTGCACGCGCAGAACATCAAGGACCCTAACCAGGCCACACGTATCCTGGAAGGCGGTTACGTCGACATGGTCGGCATGACCCGCGCGCACATCGCCGACCCGCACCTGATCGCCAAGATCAAAATGGGGCAGATCGACCAGATCAAACAATGCGTCGGTGCCAACTACTGCATCGACCGTCAGTATCAGGGTCTGGATGTGCTGTGCATTCAGAACGCCGCGACTTCTCGTGAATACATGGGCCTGCCGCACATCATCGAAAAAACCACTGGCGTGAAACGCAAGGTGGTGGTGGTCGGCGCCGGTCCTGCCGGGATGGAAGCCGCCCGCGTAGCCGCCGAGCGTGGCCACGATGTGACCCTGTTCGAGAAAAAGGAATTCATCGGCGGGCAGATCACCACCGCATCGAAAGCCCCGCAACGGGACCAGATCGCCGGTATTACCCGCTGGTATCAACTGGAACTGGCGCGGTTGAAAGTCGACCTGCGCCTGGGCACCGCGGCTGACGCGCCAACCATCATGGACCTGCGTCCGGACGTGGTTGTGCTGGCCGTCGGCGGTCATCCGTTCATCGAGCAGAACGAACACTGGGGCGCGGCTGAAGGCCTGGTGGTCAGCAGCTGGGACATCCTCGATGGCAAGGTGGCACCGGGCAAGAACGTGCTGGTCTACGACACCATTTGCGAGTTCACCGGCATGTCGACCGCCGACTTCCTCGCCGACAAGGGCAGCCAGGTCGAGATCGTTACCGACGACATCAAGCCTGGTGTGGCGATTGGCGGTACGTCGTTCCCGACTTACTACCGCAGCATGTATCCGAAAGAAGTGATCATGACCGGCGACATGATGCTGGAGAAGGTCTACCGCGAAGGCGACAAGCTCGTAGCGGTACTGGAAAACGAATACACCGGCGCCAAAGAGGAGCGGGTGGTTGACCAAGTGGTCGTGGAAAACGGCGTGCGTCCGGACGAAGAAATCTACTACGCGCTGAAGGAAGGCTCGCGCAACAAAGGCCAGATCGACGTCGAAGCCTTGTTCGCGATCAAGCCGCAACCTTGCCTGGAACAGAGCGGCGACGGCTACCTGCTGTTCCGCATCGGCGACTGCGTGGCCCAGCGTAACGTGCACGCGGCGATCTACGACGCGCTGCGGCTGTGCAAGGATTTCTAACGGCTTGCACATAACCCTGTGTAGGAGCGAGCTCGCTCGCGATGAATTTGAAGGCGCCGCGTTCTTCCAGACCGCACGCGTCATCGTTAACGCCCATCGCGAGCAAGCTCGCTCCTACAGGGAGTCGAGCAAGGTATCCAGGTAGTTAAGCCCGAGGTCTTTGGGAGCTTCACCATGTTGAACACCCTTCTTCCAATCCTGTTGTTCGCCGCCCTGGGCCTTGGTGTCCTGGGCGCGTTGCGGCGGGTGGCCATGTGGCGCCGGGGCCGAGCCTCCAAGGTCGACCTGATCGGCGGCCTGTTCGCCATGCCCAAGCGCTACATGGTCGACTTGCACCATGTGGTAGCGCGGGACAAATACATTGCCAACACCCACGTCGCCACGGCTGGCGGTGCGGTGGCGTCCATCGTGCTGGCGATTCTGGTGCATGGTTTCGGCCTGCATAACCGCTTCCTCGGCTATGCGTTGCTGCTGATGTCGGCGGTGATGTTCGTTGGTGCGATCTTCGTTTACCTGCGTCGGCGCAATCCGCCGTCGCGCCTGTCGAAAGGCCCGTGGATGCGCCTACCGAAAAGCCTGCTGGCGTTTTCGGCCTCGTTCTTCCTGTTGACCCTGCCGGTGGCGGGCATCCTGCCGGAAAATTTCGGTGGCTGGCTGTTGGCGGCGATTCTCGGGGTTGGCGTGTTGTGGGGCGTGTCGGAACTGTTCTTCGGCATGACCTGGGGCGGGCCGATGAAACACGCCTTTGCCGGTGCCTTGCACCTGGCTTGGCACCGCCGCGCCGAACGCTTTGGTGGTGGTCGTTCCACAGGGTTGAAACCGCTGGATCTTAGCGACTTGACCGCGCCACTGGGTGTGGAAAAACCCAAGGATTTCACCTGGAACCAGTTGCTCGGCTTCGACGCCTGCGTGCAGTGCGGTAAATGCGAAGCAGCGTGCCCGGCCTTCGCCGCCGGTCAGCCGCTGAACCCGAAAAAACTGATTCAGGACATGGTCGTCGGCCTGGCCGGTGGCACCGATGCCAAGTTCGCCGGCAGCCCGTATCCAGGCAAAGCCATTGGCGAACACGCGGGCAATCCGCATCAGCCAATCGTCAACGGTCTGGTAGATGCCGAGACGCTGTGGTCGTGCACCACCTGCCGCGCTTGCGTCGAGGAATGCCCGATGATGATCGAGCACGTCGATGCCATCGTCGACATGCGCCGTCATCTGACCCTGGAAAAAGGCGCGACCCCGAACAAGGGTGCCGAAGTCCTGGAAAACCTGATTGCCACCGACAACCCTGGCGGTTTCGCGCCGGGCGGGCGGATGAACTGGGCAGCGGACCTGAACCTCAACCTGCTCAGCGAAAAGAAATCCACCGACGTGCTGTTCTGGGTCGGCGACGGCGCCTTCGACATGCGTAACCAGCGCACCCTGCGCGCCTTCGTCAAAGTGCTCAAGGCGGCGAAAATCGACTTCGCCGTGCTCGGCCTCGAAGAGCGCGACAGCGGTGACGTGGCCCGGCGCCTGGGCGACGAAGCAACCTTCCAGCTGTTGGCCAAGCGCAACATCCAGACTCTGGCCAAATACAGTTTCAACCGTATCGTCACCTGCGATCCGCACAGTTTCCACGTGCTGAAAAACGAGTACGGCGCCTTCGATGGTAACTACCTGGTGCAGCACCACAGCACCTACATGGCGGAAATCATCGATGCTGGCGCGCTCAATCTTGGCCAGCACAAAGGCGACAGCGTGACCTATCACGATCCGTGCTACCTCGGCCGTTACAACGGCGAATACGAGGCACCGCGCCAGGTTCTGCGCGCGCTCGGGATTGAAGTAAAAGAAATGCAGCGCTCCGGCTTCCGCTCCCGCTGCTGCGGCGGTGGTGGCGGCGCGCCGATCACCGACATTCCCGGCAAGCAGCGCATTCCCGACATGCGCATGGAAGACATCCGCGAAACCGGCGCCGAACTGGTGGCCGTGGGTTGTCCACAGTGCACCGCGATGCTTGAAGGCGTGGTCGAACCACGTCCGCTGATCAAGGACATCGCCGAACTGGTGGCTGATGCGTTGCTCGAAGACGCCGCGCCGGGAAAGCCTTCGGCACCGGCCAAACGTGAACCTGCGGAGGTGCATTGATGAGTGACATTATCCGCCGCGACCCTCGCGCCGAATGGATCGCCCGCAACCGTCTGCACCCGCTGCACGCGGCCATGCAGCCAGCGCAACACAGCTGGATGGGACCGAACGGTGTCATCCGCAAGAATCCTCACGGGATCGGTTTTATCGGTCCCAATGGGATCAAACGGATCGACCGCAGTGGCGCTCAGCAGGGCGGGGCGACTAAACGCTCGGCCGCGGTTGAAGTGCAATTGCCGCTGCATCAAGTGGCTGCACCTGCGTTCTACATCAGCGTGGTGCCGGACATGGTCGGCGGCCGCTTGAGCAGCCACGACCGCGACCTGCTGGGCCTGGCTCATCAACTGGCCGGCAAGGACGGTGCAGTGCTGGCCGTGGTGTTCGGCGAACACAAGGAAAACGCTTTCGCCACGGCGGGCGTCGACCGCCTGCTGGTGCTGGACGGCGAAGAATTCAGCGGTTATGCACCGGAACAACGGGTCCAGGGCCTGCGGGCTGTGGATAACCAGTTCAGCCCGCATCACTGGTTGCTGCCGGACAGCCGCAGCGGTGGTGGCGAACTCGGCCGACGTTTTGCCGCAGCACTGGGCGAGCGCCCGGCCACGCGGGTCTGGCAAGTCAAGGATCAGGAGTGCATCGGCCGCGCCGGTGCTGGCCTGCAAGACCTTGCCCGTCCGCTGGCGCGACTGATTCTGGCGGCTGCCGAGTGCGCCGAGCCGGTCAGCGAAACCCGTCACGAAGCGCTGCCCGTGGAGTTATCCACAACCGTGGCACGCAGCCTGTCGCGAATCGAAGATCTGGGCGCAGTGGCCGTCGATCCGGCGGCAATCCCCATGGCCGAAGCCGAGTTCATTTTCTCCGGCGGCAACGGGGTCAAGGACTGGGGACTTTTCCACAGGACCGCCGAAGCCCTCGGCGCGACCGAAGGTGCATCGCGGGTGGCGGTGGACGACGGCTTCATGGCCCGCGACCGTCAGGTCGGGGCATCCGGCACCTGGGTTACCGCACGGGTCTATGTGGCGGTGGGGATTTCCGGGGCGATCCAGCACCTGCAAGGTATTGGTGCCTGCGACAAGGTGGTGGCGATCAACCTCGACCCTGGCTGCGACATGATCAAACGGGCCGACCTGTCGGTGATTGGCGAAAGTGCCGAGATTCTTCAAGCCTTGATCGATGCGGTAGCGGCTTACCGCAACGACGCCAAGCGCGATGCGGCTTAAGGGAAGGAAAGGGTTATGAGCACGAAAATCATCAGCCTGGTGTCCATCGGCGCCCACCCGACGTCCGGTCGGCCGCGTCGCGCGGAACAGGATGCGCGGGCGGTGGAACTGGGCCTGCAATTGGCTGGGGATAACTTGCAGGTGCTGCATGCCGGCGACATCACCGAGCCTGCATTGCGCGCGTATCTGGGCATGGGCCTGGAACAACTGCACGTGCTGGAACAACCACAAGGCGCCGACGCGCTGCCGGCGCTGACCGATTATCTGCGCGATGCCGGGGCCCAGGTGGTGTTGACCGGCAGCCAGGCGGAAACCGGCGAAGGATCGGGCATGTTGCCATTCCTCCTCGCTGAAAACCTGGGCTGGCCGCTGGTGGTGGGGTTGGCGCAAGTCGAGTCCATCGATGGCGGTTCGGCGCTAGTGCTGCAAGCGTTGCCGCGTGGTCAGCGTCGTCGCTTGAAGGTTCGCTTGCCGTTCCTGGCGACTGTGGATAACGCCGCGCCCAAGCCACGGCAGAGTGCCTACGGCCCGGCCCGACGCGGCGTGCTGCAGGCACAGGACGTCGAGGTCATCGACGATGAACTGCTCGCGGTCGCCACCCTGCAGCCGGCCAAGCCACGGCCCAAGCGCCTTAAGGTGATCAAGGCCAAGAGCGGCGCCGATCGCATGAAAGCCGCGACGGCCAAGGCCAGCGGTGGCGGTGGGCAAGTGCTCAAGGGCGTTACGGCGCAAGCGGGGGCAGAAGCGATCCTCAAGCTGCTGATTGAGGAAGGTGTGGTCCGCTAACCCGGTTCAGCACAGATCTCCTGTAGGAGCGAGCCTGCTCGCGATGGTGGTTAACGATGACGCGGGATGCCTGAATGACTTGGTGTCCTCAGGTTTTTCGCGAGCAGGCTCGCTCCTACAACTTTGATCTTCGGTGAACGCTAACACTGGTCCCACCGGATGCCTGCATTACCAGAATTCACGGGGAAACAATGACAGTTGAATTTCGTTCGGCAGTCCGCGCGGATGCGCGTGAGATTGCGCGGTTGTTCCAGATTTCATCCGAAGGCGCTTCAGACTACATCTGGAGCCAGATCGCAGAGCCCGGCCAGGATCTGTTGGACGTCGGCACCATTCGGTATGCCCGGGACGACGTGGATTTCTCCTACCAGAATTGCCTGATTGCCGAGGCCGGTGGCCAGGTCATTGGCATGATGCACAGCTACGTGATGCGCCACGATCCACTGGCGGTGCCGACGACCGACCCGGTACTGGCGCCTTACGCCGACATGGAAGTGCCCGACACGCTCTATATCTCCAGCCTTGCCCTGCACGAGGGCTGGCGCAACCGGGGCCTGGGCGTGCAGTTTCTCGCCCATGCTCAAGAACGTGCCGACCAACTGGGGCTCAATGGCCTGAGCCTGATCGACTATGCCGCCAACACTGGTGCCCGGCGCTTTTACGAGCGGCACGGTTTCGGGATCATCAAAACCTGCCAGGTCACCCCTCATCCCATGATCCGCGTCACCGGTGACGCCTATCTTATGCACAGGCCCTGAGTCTGCGGGGGTTCTAACCAGCGAAGGTTATCCACAACGCCACGCGCCCTCGTCCCACGTTGACGAGGGCGATGAGCTACAGTTTTCTATGCGCTGATCAAGGGTGCGACACGCTTTAGGGAGTTTTCAGACGTTCAGCGCTGACTCATGAAATCCGGTTTTTATGACTGGCCTGAACATGAAGACTTTCGCTCTTCTGGCGCTTTTTGCATCGACCCTGTGGATATCCACCGGCTTGCTGTCTGCTGTCCCGGCAAACGTGCCCGTGGCTGATCAGGACTTTTATCAATGGCTGGAGACCGGGCAGGGGCGCGACGCGTCCCTGGCGCAGCTACGGCAGCAGTGCGGCAAGGTACTGGATGCCGATAAGCACCTCAGCTGTTCAGTGACGGTCCTGGCCAGAATGCTCGAAGCCAAGGCCGCCAACCAAATCCCCGAATACTATCTGGCCATCAAGGGCAAGCATGCCCGGGCGATTGCGGCCGACACCGACCTGAATGCCCTGTTCTCCATGTTTGGCAGCGAATCACTGGCTATTCTGACGAGGGCTGGCAATTTCTCGGTCAAGGGATCTGCGCGACATGAGGTGCTGCAGCTCCATCCGTATGCCAATGACTTCTACATCGCTGAACAATCGCTGCCATTTATCGAGGTCGGAACGGCCAACGGTGTCTCGGCGCGTTTTGTACTGGACACGGGGGCGCCGCAAACCCGGGTCAACATTGAAACTGCGAAACAGATGGGGATCAGGATGTTGCCCGATGCTCATTATCGTTACAGCACGTTTTATGGCGAAAGGGGCCTGGCTGCGAGGTTGGGAATTCTTGGGTCACTGAGAGTCGGCACCCGTGAGTTCAGGAACGTCCTGGTCTTTGTCAGCGACCGGGATAATTTGTTGGGGCTGGATCTGATCAGCAAGCTGGGGCGCTTGAAGATAACCAGGAGAACACTGGAGCTTAATCCGCCGCCTGCCCGGCGCTGTGATGCGCCAATTGTCTTGAGCCGCCTGGATCTCAACCAACGGCTGGTAGTTGCCGCACAGCTGGATCGTCGGACAACGCAAGCCATCATCGATACGGGAAATGTCGACTACCTGACGGCCGCGTCGCCCGGCAGGCAAGTCAGCGTGGCGCAGGCGCTGACACCGGGAGGCTCGAACGTTTACACCGGCGACAATAAGCACTTTCAACGCTTCACCGGCGTATTGGCCCTGCAAGGCGACACCTTGGTGGTCAGCTACAAATACTACCCGGGCTTTACCATCCCGCCGTCGTTGGTGGACGGACAATACGTGCCGTCGATATTACTCGGATGGCGCGCCTTCAAAGACTTTGAATTGAACCTGGATCTCGATTCAGGTCGCTCATGCCTCAATAGAGTCTGAACAGACTGAACGGTTACCCACAATCCCTGTTGGTGGTTCTGTGGATAACATGTTCGCCCCTCGCTACACCCCATGCAAATCAAGCCTTGCATGGTGTCGATCAAAAAACACCCAGCCTGGTTCGTGGTTTTTCCATGCTTTTTCAAGGGGATATGTGCTGCTGTTGATGCAGACTTGCCCCCAATCTCTGTTGGCGCTTCTGTGGATAAGATGTTTGCTATCGGCTGTAGGCCTTATAAACAGCGACGTGTAGGCTTTTGATCATAAAATGATCAAAAGCCCGTTTGGCGTCGTGAGCCTCCGCGCAAACGCCGAGTTCCTGCGGGTTTTAGCGGTTTTCCACAGCCCCTGCGAAGTTAACCCCAAAGTCTGTTGGCGCTTCTGTGGATAAGGTGTTTGCCATCCTCTGAAAGCCTTGCATTACGTGACTTTCAGGCTTCTGGTTAAAAAGTGATCAGTGCGACCGTGGAAGCGTGCTTCTGGATAAGTCACGTTTTTTCTTTGGTTTTTGTGGAGAGATTTAGCAGTCTTTCCACAGTTGTCCCCAATAGCTGTGGGTGGAGATGTGGATAACTTGTTTGCGGAAGGCTGAGAGGCGTGCGCAGTATAGCTCTGAACGAAATAGATCATATTTCGTACAGTTCTAAAGATAGAGGAATGTGTAGCGGGGAGAAAACCTGTTGCGAGCAAGCCCCTTGTAGGAGCGAGCTTGCTCGCGATGGTCGTGAACGATGACGCGAAAAGACAGATGGCCAGCGGTGCCCCTGGATTTTTCGCGAGCAAGCTCGCTCCTACAGGGGCATGCTTTAGCCTTGAACCGGAACCCCTTTGAGGTAAGGCGCAGGCTCGGCACCCAAGTTGCTCAGCAGGCGCTCGCTGTACCAGTCCACAAAGTTCACCACACCGAACTCATAGGTTTTGGAGTACGGACCAGGCTGGTACGCGGTGGAGTTGATGCCGCGCTGGTTTTCTTCGGCCAGGCGACGGTCCTGGTCGTTGGTGGCGTCCCAGACCTGGCGCATGCGCTCCACGTCGTAGTCCACGCCTTCGACCGCGTCCTTGTGCACGATCCACTTGGTGGTGACCATGGTTTCCTGGGCGCTGATCGGCCACACGGTGAACACGATGATGTGGTCGCCCATGCAGTGGTTCCAGGAGTGCGGCAGGTGCAGGATGCGCATCGAGCCCAGGTCCGGGTTCTTGATGCGACCCATCAGCTTGGCGCAGCCCTGCTTGCCGTCCATGGTCATCGACACGGTGCCCTTGAGCAGCGGCATACGCACGATGCGGTTGCGCAGGCCGAAGCTGGCGTGGGCGTAAGGGATCTTCTCGGCTTCCCAGGCAGCGGCAGAGGCGGCTACGTGGTCCTTGAAGGCCTGGTCGGCGCGCGGGTCGGTGACGTCGTCCCACTCCAGCAGGGTTTTCAGCAGTTCCGGGTGCGACGCGTTGCAGTGGTAGCACTCGCGGTTGTTTTCCAGCACCAGTTTCCAGTTGGCCTTTTCCATCAAGGTGGTTTGCACCGCCACCTTGGTGTTCTCCATGTCGTACGGTTCCATGTAGTGGTTGAGCGTCGACAGGAAGTCATCGATGGCCGGTGGGTTCTCCGCCAGGCTGATGAAGATGTAGCCGCCGGCGGTCTTCACGTTCACCGGCTTGAGGCCGTACTGGTTCATGTCGAAGTCGGCGCCCATTTCGGTGCCGGCAAACAGTAGGCGGCCGTCGAGTTCGTAGGTCCACTGGTGATAGTGGCAAACCAGCTTGGCGACCTTGCCCTTGTCGCTGGTGCACAGGCGCGAGCCACGGTGGCGGCAGACGTTGTGGAACGCGTGCACCACACCTTCGGCGCCACGGATCACGATGATCGGGTTCTTGCCGATCTGCAGGGTCAGGTAGTTGCCCTTGGTAGGGATCTCGCAGGTCATGCCGGCGATCAACCACTCTTTCTGAAAGATTTCCTGCATGTCGATATCAAACAGGCGCTCGTCGGAGTAAAACGGCTGCGGCAGCGAGAACGTGCGCTCGCGCTCTTGCAGCATCTGCGCGGTGGCCTTGCGTGCGGGTTCCAGCGGATCGCCCAGGCTCAGGGTAGTAGTGACGTCCATCGTGTATTTCCTCAAGGCCATCTGCGTGGCCGCGAAAGTGGCTGATCAGGGTTGCTACGCAAGGTGTAAAGAATGTGTCTTGGTATGGGGCGAGTGTGGGGCCGGCGCAGGCCAGAACCTTATCCATGGGCGACATGGTGCAATCTGTTCCCGACGCGCAAGCCCCAGTCGTTGGGGGCTGGTCGCGATAAGCATGTCAATGTCGCAGATAGGTAAATGGGTGATCTGCGCTATACGCAGAATCGCCAACATGAAGGCCGGCAGTCGGCCGTGGAGATCAGCATGTCCAATAGTTTCCTGAATCCGGTAACCACCCAGACCTGGGCCAATGGTCGGCACATCGTCCGTTGCGTCAAAGTCATCCAGGAAACCTGGGATGTGCGCACCTTCTGCTTCATGGCCGATCAGCCGATCATGTTCTTCTTCAAACCGGGGCAGTTTGTCACCCTGGAGCTGGAGATTGAAGGCCAGCCGATCATGCGTTCGTACACCATTTCCAGCTCGCCATCGGTGCCGTACAGCTTTTCGGTGACCATCAAGCGCGTACCGGGTGGCAAGGTCTCCAACTGGCTGCACGACACCCTGCACGAAGGCCAGGAGCTGGCGGTGCACGGACCGGTCGGGCTGTTCAATGCCATGGACTTCACCGCGCCAAAGGTGCTTTACCTCAGCGGCGGCGTCGGTATCACGCCGGTCATGTCCATGGCGCGCTGGTTCTACGACACCAACGGCAATGTCGACATGGTGTTTATCCACAGCGCCCGTTCGCCCAAGGACATCATTTACCACCGTGAGCTGGAACACATGGCGTCGCGGATCGACAACTTCAGCCTGCACCTGATCTGCGAGAAGCACGGTATGGGTGAGCCCTGGGCCGGTTATCGCGGTTACCTGAACCACAGAATGCTTGAATTGATGGCGCCTGACTTCCTTGAGCGCGAAGTGTTCTGCTGCGGCCCGACACCGTATATGAATGCGGTCAAGCGCTTGCTGGAAGCCGCTGGCTTCGACATGTCGCGTTATCACGAAGAATCCTTCGGTGCGACCCCGCCAGAGGCGCGCGCCGACGCCGTGGAACACGCCGAGCAAGCGGCCGAGGCACCGGAAGTCGACGTGGCGGATCTGCACCAGGTGGAGTTCACGGCGTCCGGCAAGAGCATTCGTGTGGCCCCGGGCGAGACCGTGCATGCGGCGGCGGCCAAGGTCGGCCTGATGATTCCGAAAGCGTGCGGCATGGGTATCTGCGGCACCTGCAAGGTGTTGAAGCTGGGTGGTGAAGTGGAAATGGACCACAACGGCGGGATCACCGAGGAAGATGAAGCAGAAGGGTTCATTCTTTCGTGCTGCAGCGTGCCTAAAGGCGACGTGCGCATCGAATTCTAATGGTTGCGCAATAGTCCCTGTAGGAGCGAGCCTGCTCGCGATGGACGTCAACGATAACGCTGACAACCTGACCCCCCCCCCGCGGTGTTCTCAGGTTCATCGCGAGCAGGCTCGCTCCTACAGGGGAGGGTGTTTAGTCGATAAACAAGTCGGTCATCAGCTTGTCGTTGCTGTCCGGCGCGAACCGATAGTGTTCGAACTCCGTCACACCGCTTTCCCGCAGAATCTCCTCATCAATCAACAAGCGCCCGGTCAGGCTGCGGTTTGCGCTGCTCAGAATCACATGCGCCGCATCCGCCATGATCGCAGGCAGGCGCGCATGCTTGAACGATTCCCTCGACCCCAACTGAAACTCGATGGCAGCGGTGGCGATCATCGTCTGTGGCCATAGCGAGTTGACGCTGATCCCGTAATTCCTGAATTCCTCGCTCATGCCCAGGGTCAGCATGCTCATACCGTACTTGGTCACGGTATAGGGGCTGTATTGGGCGAACCACTTGGCGGCCAGGTTCAGCGGCGGCGAGAGGTTGAGGATATGGCCGCTGGACTTCTTCAGGTACGGCAACGCTGCCTGGCTGCACAGCAATACGGCGCGGGTGTTGATCTGGTGCATCAGGTCAAAGCGCTTGAGTTCGAGATGTTGAACCCCGGTGAGCTTGATCGCCCCGGCATTGTTGATCAGTGCATCGATGCCACCGAAATGTTCGTTGGCCTGGGCCAGGGCCTGATGCACGGCATCTTCATCGCGCACATCCACTTGCAGGGCCAGTGCCTTGCCGCCTGCGGCTTCGACTTCTTGGGCCACGCTGAAAATCGTGCCGGGTAATTTGGGGTGTGGCGACGCACTTTTCGCCGCAATCACAATGTTGGCCCCGTCGCGTGCGGCCCGCAGCGCGATCTCGCGACCAATGCCGCGGCTGGCGCCGGTGATGAACAGGGTTTTGCCTTGCAATGACATGCGTACGCTCCTGATTATTGTTATTTGAGCAAAGGCTCGACAAACAATGTAGACGAAGTCTTCAGGTGCGGACGTAGAGGTGGGTACCCCCTGTGGGAGCGAGCTTGCTCGCGATAGCGGAGTGTCAGTCGACATCAATGCTGGATGTGCTGACCTCATCGCGAGCAAGCTCGCTCCCACAGGGTTTAGAGTGTTAGTGAGACATCACTTCGCGAATGTCCTTCGCCAATTCACGCACGCGCTCTTGCTCGGTGTCCCACGAGCACATGAAGCGTGCGCCGCCGTTGCCGATGAAGGTGTAGAAGCGCCAGCCCTTGGCGGTCAGTGCGGCGATGGCCGGTTCCGACAGTTGCAGGAACACGCCGTTGGCCTGTACGGGGAACATCAGCTCCACGCCGGGGATGTCGCTGACCAGTTCGGCCAGCAACTGCGCGCAGTGGTTGGCGTGGTTGGCGTATTTGAGCCAGGCGTCGTTTTCCAGGATCCCGACCCACGGCGCCGACAGGAAGCGCATTTTTGAAGCAAGCTGCCCGGCCTGTTTGCAGCGGTAATCGAAGTCTTCGGCCAGTTTGTGGTTGAAGAACAGAATCGCCTCGCCCACGGCCATGCCGTTCTTCGTGCCGCCGAAGCACAGCACGTCGACGCCGGCCTTCCAGGTCAGGTCAGCCGGGGTGCAGCCGAGGAAGGCGCAGGCGTTGGAGAATCGTGCGCCGTCCATGTGCAGGTTCAGGCCCAGTTCTTTGCAGGTGGCGCTGATGGCGCGGATTTCGTCCGGGGTGTAGACGCTGCCGACTTCGGTGGCCTGGGTCAGGGTCACCACACGGGGTTTCGGGTAGTGGATGTCCTGGCGCTTGAGCGCGACCTCGCGGATCGATTCCGGGGTCAACTTGCCGTTTTCAGTACGGGCGATCAGCAGTTTGGAGCCGTTGGAGAAGAATTCCGGTGCGCCGCATTCATCGGTTTCGACGTGAGCTGTTTCCGAGCAGATCACGCTGTGGTAACTCTGGCACAACGACGACAGCGCCAACGAGTTGGCGGCGGTGCCGTTGAAGGCAAAAAACACTTCGCAGTCGGTTTCGAACAGTTTGCGGAATCCGTCGGAGGCGCGGGCGGTCCACTCGTCGTCGCCGTATGCGCGCTGGTGGCCGTGGTTGGCCTGCTCCATGGCGGCCCAGGCTTCAGGGCAGATGCCGGAATAGTTGTCGCTGGCGAATTGTTGGCTCTTGTCGGTCATGGCCTGCTTCCGTGGTCGAGATGCCTATGGTGAAGCGTCCCGTGGTCAATGAGGGTGCGCACTGTACCCAAGATCGTCAGGTGGAGCGCACAGGATGTCGCTGTCGGGAACATACACAGTCGAAGGGCAATTATGCACGTGACGATGCACAAGGCCATGCACTTAAAGCAGCGCGACGGGGCACTGGATCTGCTCAAGTGGCTGGCGCTTTTAAGCATGGTGCTCGATCACCTGCGATATGTCGGTTATTCCGCCGATCTGTTGTATGTGCCGGGGCGGCTGGCATTCCCGTGGTTCTGCCTGGCGATGGCGGCCAATCTGTCACGAAAGCCTGTTGTGCTGGACGGTGGGCAATGGCGCTATCTGGGCTGGTTGCTGCTGTTTAGCGCGGTGAGTGAAATTCCTTACCGGATGTATATTCACAATCCCGACACCTTGAACGTGCTGCCCACCCTTGCCCTGGGCTTGCTGGTGATTCGTGGCTGGCAGCAGCCGGTGCTTGCGTCGCGCCTGCTGGCCGTCGGCGCGTTGCTGCTGGCAGGGTTTTTCTCCCAGCGATTGATGTTCGGTTTCTTTGGCGTTCTGTTGCCGCTGGCCTTGCTGCTGGTACTTCAGCGACCCTGGTATTTCGCGCTATTGGCGGGGCTGGTCTGTCTGGCGGCCAATCAATGGCAGGTGCTGTATCACGCCGCTCGCCTGGGCAATGTCGCGGCGATTCCGGCCATCGTCACGTGCCTGATTGCGCCATGGCTCGGGCTGTTCTTGTTGCGACACGCAAAGGGCGTAAATCCACCACCGATGCGGCGTTGGGCGTATGCCCTGTATCCCGCGCATTTCGTCGCTTTGCTGACTTTGCGTCAGGTGCTCGCATAACCCTGTGGGAGCGGGCTTGCTCGCGAAAGCGGGGTGTCAGTCACTTCAATACTTACTGATACGCCGAATTCGCGAGCAAGCCCGCTCCCACAAGGGATCCAGGCTGATTTGAGGTTTGCTTGCGGCTTGCCATTTCCCGCCATGTCGTAAACGCACCTTTGCGTGGCGCCCGTAGGCATTTGACGACTCCAAGCCAGTCATACCATCGCTACCAAAGGGCACTGCCGAAAAGCCAGTGCCTCACCGAGACGAATGGCGCACCGCCGCCGCTGGGAGAGACGCGATGTTCAGCAAGCAAGACAAGATCCAGGGTTACGACGATGCACTGCTGGCGGCGATGAATGCCGAGGAGCAACGTCAGGAAGATCACATCGAGCTGATCGCGTCAGAGAACTACACCAGCAAGCGCGTCATGGAAGCGCAAGGCAGTGGCCTGACCAACAAATACGCCGAAGGTTATCCGGGCAAGCGCTACTACGGTGGCTGCGAACACGTCGACAAGGTTGAGGCGCTGGCCATCGAGCGCGCCAAGCAACTGTTCGGTGCCGATTACGCCAACGTCCAGCCGCACTCCGGCTCCTCGGCCAACAGCGCCGTGTACCTGGCCCTGCTGCAAGCCGGCGACACCATTCTCGGCATGAGCCTGGCCCACGGCGGTCACCTGACCCACGGCGCCAAAGTGTCGTCCTCGGGCAAGTTGTACAACGCCGTGCAGTACGGCATCGACACCAACACCGGCCTGATCGATTACGACGAAGTCGAGCGTCTGGCCGTCGAGTGCAAGCCGAAGATGATCGTTGCTGGCTTCTCGGCCTACTCCAAGACCCTCGACTTCCCGCGCTTCCGCCAGATCGCGGACAAGGTCGGTGCGCTGCTGTTCGTCGACATGGCCCACGTGGCCGGTCTGGTTGCCGCTGGTCTGTACCCGAACCCGCTGCCTTACGCCGATGTGGTCACCACCACTACCCACAAGACCCTGCGCGGTCCGCGTGGCGGCCTGATCCTGGCCAAGTCCAACGAAGAAATCGAGAAGAAGCTCAACGCAGCAGTTTTCCCCGGTGCCCAGGGCGGCCCGCTGATGCACGTGATCGCCGGTAAGGCGGTGTGCTTCAAGGAAGCGCTGGAGCCTGGCTTCAAGGCTTATCAGCAGCAAGTGATCGACAACGCCCAGGCCATGGCCGGCGTGTTTATCAAACGCGGCTACGATGTAGTGTCCGGCGGTACCGATAACCACCTGTTCCTGGTCAGCCTGATCCGTCAGGGCCTCACCGGCAAAGAGGCGGATGCAGCACTCGGTCGCGCCCACATCACTGTGAACAAGAACGCTGTCCCGAACGATCCACAGTCGCCGTTCGTGACCTCTGGCCTGCGCATCGGCACCCCGGCGGTCACCACTCGCGGCTTCAAGGTGACCCAGTGCGTCACGCTGGCCGGCTGGATCTGCGACATCCTCGACAACCTCGGCGACGCCGATGTCGAGGCCAATGTCGCCGAGCAAGTGGCAGCCCTGTGCGCGGACTTCCCGGTTTATCGCTGAGTGCGGTTTTGGAGTAAATGACTATGCAACGCTACTCGGGCTTCGGCCTCTTCAAACACTCTCTCAGCCATCATGAAAACTGGCAGAAAATGTGGCGCACGCCGACCCCTAAAAAGGTCTACGACGTGGTCATCGTCGGTGGTGGCGGGCATGGTCTGGCCACGGCCTACTACCTGGCCAAGGAACACGGCATCACCAACGTGGCCGTGGTCGAGAAAGGCTGGCTGGGCGGCGGTAACACCGCGCGCAACACCACCATCGTTCGCTCCAACTACCTGTGGGACGAGTCGGCGCACCTGTACGAACACGCGATGAAACTGTGGGAAGGCCTGTCCCAGGACCTCAACTACAACGTGATGTTCTCCCAGCGTGGCGTCTACAACCTGTGCCACACCCTGCAGGACATTCGTGATTCCGAGCGTCGGGTCAGCGCCAACCGCCTCAATGGCGTGGACGGTGAACTGCTCGATGCCAAGCAGGTTGCCGACGAGATTCCGTACCTCGACTGCTCCAAGAACACTCGCTACCCGGTGATGGGCGCCACCGTCCAGCGTCGCGGCGGCGTGGCCCGTCACGATGCCGTGGCCTGGGGCTTTGCCCGGGCCGCCGATGCATTGGGCGTGGACTTGATCCAGCAGACCGAAGTGATCGGTTTCCGCAAGGAAAACGGCGTGTGCATCGGTGTTGAGACCAACAAGGGCTTCATCGGCGCCAAGCGCGTCGGTGTGGTCACCGCCGGTAACTCCGGGCACATGGCCAAACTCGCCGGTTTCCGTCTGCCGATCGAATCGCACCCGCTGCAAGCGCTGGTGTCCGAGCCGATCAAGCCGATTATCGACAGCGTGATCATGTCCAACGCCGTGCACGGTTACATCAGCCAGTCCGACAAGGGTGACCTGGTGATCGGCGCCGGTATCGACGGCTACAACGGCTACGGTCAGCGCGGTTCCTATCCGGTGATCGAGCACACCATCCAGGCGATCGTCGAGATGTTCCCGGTGCTGTCGCGGGTACGCATGAACCGTCAGTGGGGCGGCATCGTCGACACCACGCCGGATGCCTGCCCGATCATTTCGAAAACCCCGGTACCGAACATGTTCTTCAACTGCGGTTGGGGCACCGGTGGCTTCAAGGCTACACCTGGCTCGGGCAACGTATTTGCCGCAAGCCTGGCCAAGGGTGAAATGCACCCACTGGCCGCACCTTTCTCCATCGACCGTTTCCACAGCGGTGCGTTGATCGACGAACACGGCGCTGCAGCAGTCGCCCACTAACAGGAGAAATCCCTATGTTGCATATCTTCTGTCCTCACTGCGGCGAACTGCGCTCCGAAGAGGAATTCCATGCATCCGGCCAGGCGCACATCCCGCGCCCACTGGACCCGAGCAGTTGCACCGACGAGGAGTGGGGCGACTACATGTTCTTCCGCGATAACCCGCGCGGTCTGCACCACGAACTGTGGGATCACGTCGCCGGTTGCCGTCAGTACTTCAACGTCACCCGCGACACCGTGACCTACGAGATTCTCGAAACCTACAAGATCGGCACCAAGCCACAATTCACCGACAAGACCGATAGCCCGAAAGCGGCCAGCACGGCTCTGGGAGAGAAGGTATGAGCCAGATCAATCGCCTGTCCAACGGCGGACGGATCGACCGCAACAAAGTCTTGACCTTCACCTTCAACGGCCAGAACTACAAAGGCTTCGAAGGCGATTCCCTGGCCGCTGCACTGCTGGCCAACGGCGTCGATATCATCGGTCGCAGCTTCAAGTATTCTCGTCCGCGCGGCATCTTCGCCGCCGGTGCCGAAGAGCCGAACGCGGTGCTGCAGATCGGCGCCACCGAAGCCACGCAGATCCCGAACGTGCGTGCTACGCAACAGGCGCTGTATCAGGGCCTGGTCGCCACTAGCACCAACGGCTGGCCGAGCGTGAACAACGACATGATGGGGATTCTCGGCAAGGTCGGCGGCAAGCTGATGCCACCGGGCTTCTACTACAAAACCTTCATGTACCCGCAATCGTTCTGGATGACCTACGAGAAGTACATTCGTAAGGCCGCCGGTCTTGGTCGCTCGCCGACCGAAAACGATCCGGACACCTACGACTACATGAACCAGCACTGCGACGTGCTGATCGTCGGTGCCGGCCCTGCTGGCCTGGCGGCTGCCCTGGCGGCTGCGCGCAGCGGTGCCCGGGTAATCCTCGCCGATGAACAGGAAGAGTTCGGCGGCAGCCTGCTCGATTCCCGCGAAAGCCTCGACGGCAAGCCTGCGATGGAGTGGGTGGCCAGCGTCATCGACGAGCTGAAGAACACCCCGGACGTGCTGCTGTTGCCGCGCGCCACCGTCAACGGCTACCACGACCACAACTTCCTGACCATTCACGAGCGCCTGACCGATCACCTCGGCGACCGCGCACCGATTGGCCAGGTGCGTCAGCGCATTCACCGGGTCCGCGCCAATCGCGTGGTACTGGCAACCGGCGCTCACGAGCGTCCATTGGTCTACGGCAACAACGACGTGCCGGGCAACATGCTCGCCGGCGCCATCTCGACCTACGTGCGTCGTTACGGCGTGGCACCGGGCAAGAAGCTGGTGCTGTCGACCAACAACGACCACGCCTACCGCGTTGCCCTGGATTGGCTCGATGCCAGCCTGCAAGTGGTGGCCATCGCCGACGCCCGCAGCAATCCGCGTGGTGCGCTGGTGGAAGAAGCCCGCGCCAAAGGCATCCGCATCCTCACCGGCAGTGCCGTGATCGAGGCTCGTGGCAGCAAGCACGTGACCGCTGCCCGTGTGGCCGCCATCGACGTCAAAGCCCACACCGTGACCAGCCCTGGCGAATGGCTCGACTGCGACGTCGTCGCCAGCTCCGGTGGCTACAGCCCGGTGGTTCACTTGGCTTCGCACCTGGGTGGCAAGCCGATCTGGCGTGAAGACATCCTCGGTTTCGTACCGGGCGAAGCACCGCAGAAACGCGTGTGTGTCGGCGGCATCAACGGCGTCTACGGCCTTGGCGATTCCCTGGCCGACGGTTTTGAAGGTGGCGCTCGCGCCGCTGCTGAAGCCGGATTCCAGACGGTTGAAGGCGTACTGCCGAAAGCCCTGAGCCGTCTCGAAGAGCCGACCCTGGCGCTGTTCCAGGTGCCCCATGAAAAGAGCACCGCACGGGCACCGAAGCAATTCGTCGACTTGCAAAACGATGTCACCGCCGCCGCCATCGAACTGGCGACCCGCGAGGGCTTCGAGTCGGTCGAGCACGTTAAGCGCTACACCGCACTGGGCTTCGGCACCGATCAGGGCAAGCTCGGCAACGTCAACGGCCTGGCCATCGCTGCCCGCTCGCTGAACGTGACCATCCCGCAGATGGGCACCACCATGTTCCGTCCGAACTACACGCCAGTGACTTTCGGCGCCGTGGCCGGTCGTCACTGTGGGCACATCTTCGAGCCGGTGCGTTACACCGCACTGCATCAATGGCACCTGAAAAACGGCGCCGAGTTCGAAGACGTCGGCCAGTGGAAGCGTCCTTGGTACTTCCCGAAATCCGGTGAAGACCTGCATGCCGCGGTGAAGCGCGAATGCAAAGCCGTGCGCGACAGCGTCGGCCTGCTCGATGCTTCGACCCTGGGCAAGATCGACATCCAGGGCCCGGATGCGCGTGAGTTCCTCAATCGCGTCTACACCAACGCCTGGACCAAGCTCGATGTGGGCAAGGCCCGTTACGGCCTGATGTGCAAAGAAGACGGCATGGTCTTCGACGACGGCGTGACGGCTTGCCTGGCCGACAACCATTTCGTCATGACCACCACCACCGGCGGCGCGGCTCGTGTGCTGCAGTGGCTGGAGCTGTACCACCAGACCGAATGGCCGGACATGAAGGTGTACTTCACCTCCGTCACCGACCACTGGGCGACCATGACCCTGTCCGGGCCGAACAGCCGCAAGCTGCTCGCTGAAGTCACCGACATCGACCTGAGCAGCGAAGCCTTCCCGTTCATGACCTGGAAAGAAGGTCTGGTCGGTGGTGTGCCGGCGCGGGTGTTCCGGATTTCGTTTACCGGCGAACTGTCGTACGAAGTCAACGTGCAAGCCGACTACGCCATGGGCGTGCTGGAAAAAATCGTCGACGCCGGCAAGAAGTACAACCTGACGCCGTACGGCACCGAAACCATGCACGTGCTGCGGGCCGAGAAGGGCTTCATCATCGTCGGTCAGGACACTGACAGCTCGATGACCCCGGACGACCTGAACATGGGCTGGTGTGTCGGTCGCACCAAACCGTTCTCGTGGATCGGCTGGCGTGGCATGAACCGTGAAGACTGCGTGCGTGATCAGCGCAAGCAACTGGTTGGCCTGAAACCGATCGATCCGAACAAATGGCTGCCGGAAGGTGCGCAACTGGTGTTCAACACCAAGCAAGCCATCCCGATGACCATGGTGGGTCACGTGACTTCCAGTTACCTGCACAACTCCCTGGGCTATTCGTTCGCCATGGGCGTAGTCAAGGGCGGCCTGAACCGCATGGGCGAGCGTGTCTTCGCGCCATTGGCGGACGGCAGCGTGATCGAGGCGGAAATCGTTTCTTCGGTGTTCTTCGATCCGAAGGGTGAGCGCCAGAACGTGTAAAGGCTTCGGGTCCTGTGGGGTGTGAGCTGCCGCCATCGCGAGCAAGCTCGCTCCCACAGGAGATCGCCTAACCCCTGTGGGAGCGAGCTTGCTCGCGATGGCGGTAGAACAGCCACCACAAGGGCCAGAACCAACAGAATTCAAAACAGGTGCTTTATGACCGCAGCCAATGTTTACCAACAACGCCCAACCTCCGGGGCCAAGGCCGAGTCGTCGCTGCATCACGCCGACCTCGCCAGCCTGGTGGGCAAGGGTCGCAAGAACGCCGGCGTGACCGTGCGTGAGAAAAAACTCCTCGGCCACCTGACCATCCGCGGCGATGGCCACGATGCCGCGTTTGCCGCGGGCGTGCACAAGGCCCTGGGCATCGAGTTGCCGGGCGCGCTGAGCGTCATCGTCAAAGGCGAAACCAGTTTGCAATGGATGGGGCCGGATGAGTGGCTGCTGATCGTGCCGACTGGTGAAGAACTGGCCGCCGAGCAAAAACTGCGCAAAGCGCTGGGCGATTTGCACATTGCGATCGTCAACGTCAGCGGCGGCCAGCAACTCCTCGAACTGAGCGGCCCGAACGTGCGCCAGGTACTGATGAAGTCCACCAGCTACGACGTGCACCCGAACAACTTCCCGGTGGGCAAAGCCGTCGGCACGGTGTTCGCCAAGTCGCAATTGATGATCCGTCACACCGCCGAAGACACCTGGGAACTGCTGATTCGTCGCAGCTTCTCGGATTACTGGTGGTTGTGGCTGCAGGATGCTTCTGCCGAATTCGGCCTCAGCGTTCAGGCTTGATCACCACCCGCCATGGAGGCGATCACTTGTGGGAGCGAGCTTGCTCGCGATGGACTTGAGGGCGACGCGTTGATCCAGTAAGTACGCGTTATCGTTGACGCCCATCGCGAGCAAGCTCGCTCCCACAAGATGCAGCGTCATCTTTAGATATCACAGGAGTCACCGCACCATGAGCCGCGCCCCAGACACATGGATTCTGACCGCCGACTGCCCCAGCGTCCTCGGCACCGTGGACGCGGTGACCCGCTTTCTGTTCGAGCAGGGCTGCTACGTCACCGAGCACCATTCCTTCGATGACCGACTCTCGGGCCGTTTCTTCATTCGTGTGGAATTCCGCCAGCCTGACGGTTTCGACGAGCAGTCCTTCCGCGCGGGCCTCGCCGAGCGCGGTGAAGCCTTTGGCATGATCTTCGAACTGACCGCGCCGAACTACCGGCCGAAAGTGGTGATCATGGTTTCCAAGGCCGATCACTGCCTCAACGATTTGCTCTATCGCCAGCGCATCGGCCAGTTGTCGATGGACGTGGCCGCCGTGGTCTCCAACCACCCGGACCTCAAGCCACTGGCTGACTGGCACCAGATTCCGTACTACCACTTCCCGCTGGATCCGAACGACAAGCCGTCCCAGGAACGTCAGGTCTGGCAGGTCATTGAAGAGTCCGGTGCGGAACTGGTGATCCTTGCGCGCTACATGCAAGTGCTGTCGCCGGAGCTGTGCCGCAAGCTCGATGGCAAGGCGATCAACATCCACCACTCCCTGCTGCCCGGTTTCAAGGGCGCCAAGCCCTACCATCAGGCCTACAACAAGGGCGTGAAACTGGTCGGCGCCACCGCGCATTACATCAACAACGACCTGGATGAAGGCCCGATCATTGCCCAGGGTGTGGAGGCGGTGGACCACAGCCATTATCCGGAAGACCTGATCGCCAAGGGGCGGGATATCGAAGGGCTGACTTTGGCGAGGGCGGTTGGGTATCACATTGAGAGAAGAGTGTTTTTGAACGCCAACAGAACGGTCGTTCTTTAAATCGCCATCGCGAGCAAGCTCGCTCCCACAGTGGATCGGGGGCGGACACAAGATTTGTGAACGACACAAAAACCTGTGGGAGCGAGCTTGCTCGCGATGAGGCCCTTACAAGCAACACAAATGACAACGGCAATAACCCGAGCATTTAACGCGCTGCCTGCCTGGGCAACGCGGTTCCATAAAAACAACAGCGAGGTGAAAGCATGTCTGGCAATCGTGGTGTGGTGTATCTCGGCGCTGGCAAGGTCGAAGTGCAGAGTATTGATTATCCGAAAATGCAGGACCCGCGTGGCAGGAAAATTAACCACGCCGTGATCCTGCGCGTGGTTTCCACCAATATCTGTGGTTCCGACCAGCACATGGTGCGCGGCCGTACCACCGCTCAAACCGGTCTGGTCCTGGGTCACGAGATCACCGGTGAAGTGATCGAAAAGGGCAGCGACGTCGAGAACCTGCAGATCGGTGACCTGGTGTCTGTTCCGTTCAACGTGGCTTGCGGGCGCTGCCGTTCCTGCAAAGAAATGCACACAGGCGTCTGCCTGAGCGTCAACCCGGCGCGTCCGGGCGGTGCTTATGGTTACGTCGACATGGGCGACTGGACCGGTGGCCAGGCCGAATACGCCATGGTGCCGTACGCCGACTTCAACCTGCTGAAACTGCCGGATCGCGACCGGGCGATGGAAAAAATCCGCGACCTGACCTGCCTCTCCGACATCCTGCCGACCGGCTATCACGGTGCCGTGACCGCTGGCGTCGGCCCGGGCAGCACCGTGTACATCGCCGGTGCCGGTCCGGTCGGTTTGGCGGCGGCTGCTTCGGCTCGTCTGTTGGGCGCGGCGGTGGTGATCATCGGTGACGTCAACACCGTGCGCCTGGCTCACGCCAAGGCTCAGGGCTTCGAGATCGCCGACTTGTCCCTGGACACGCCGCTGCACGAACAGATCGCTGCACTGCTGGGCGAGCCGGAAGTGGATTGCGCCATCGACGCCGTTGGTTTCGAAGCCCGTGGCCATGGCCATGACGGCGTGAAACACGAAGCCCCGGCCACCGTGCTCAACTCGCTGATGGGCGTGGTGCGTGTGGCAGGCAAGATCGGCATCCCCGGCCTCTACGTGACCGAAGACCCGGGCGCTGTCGACGCTGCCGCGAAAATGGGCAGCCTGAGCATCCGCTTCGGCCTGGGCTGGGCCAAGTCCCACAGCTTCCACACCGGCCAGACCCCGGTGATGAAGTACAACCGCGCGCTGATGCAAGCGATCATGTGGGACCGCATCAACATCGCCGAAGTGGTGGGCGTTCAGGTGATCAGCCTGGATCAGGCTCCGCAGGGTTATGGCGAGTTTGACGCGGGTGTGCCGAAGAAGTTTGTGATTGATCCGCATAAGATGTTTAGTGCGGCGTAAATAAATTTAGGGCGACATGTTGTCGCCCTTTTTAAGCACTTTTTAATTATTGTATATATAGTGAGTATTTTTCTATAAGTTTTTCGGTGCTGTATTGGAGTCTGACATGCGGTATACGCTCCTCACGTATTAAATTTCGTTTGTGAGTTAATTCTGAAATGGTAGATGATGAAATTTTATGGTCTAAAGGCCTGCCATAGGTATATTCTTCTTTTTTACTTGTCAGGGTGGCGATGGTATCGCCGAGATCGTTCGAACTTTTATCTAGTTTTTTGATTTTACTATTCGTCTGTTTCTGCAGTTCTTGTAAAGTTGAAATCTTTTCGATTGCCTCTTCTTTAGTAACATTTAATGGTTCTGTTTTTGAAATTCCTGAGATGTTTGTCCGGCCATTGCTTATCCTCTCGGACGCTATGCTTGTATTACTCGGCAGTTGATTACCTTGAAGGGGGGTTCTAGCACCGGCTCTGTTGCTACTGAGACCCACAACAGGTGTTTTCTTTCTCATGGGCCCGGTTAAACGCAGAACCTTTTTCAACCATTTCCAGGTGTGTCCCGACGGGTCATGGCGATTCACCGGATCCCCCACACAATACGCATACCCATTCAACCCGCCCTCCCCAAACGGACTCCAACTGTCCGGGCTGTTAAACCGCATCAACACCGGGTTAAACGCCCGATAGCCGTTCCCCAACAAATAACACCCCGTCACCAGATCCGGCCGTTCGCCGTTGAAGCCGAGCAGGCTGAGCAAGCCACTTTCCGCAGGGCGATGACCATAGGGTGAATAGGCGAGGGGATGTAGTCGAGCGACATCAAGTACATTCAAAACCGAACGCTGTTGATCCGTGGCGAGCAAGCGGGTTTCTGCTGTGCTGCTCTGACGCTGCTGCTGAGCCAGCAGTTTATCGTCGTGCTGCATGATCGAATGCTGCACCACACCTTGAATCTCCGTGGCTAGACGATCTTTCAGGTAAAAGCGTTGGTTGGGGGACTGCGCAAAGGGAGTGCAATCAACCAGACGATCCAGCGGGTCGTAGCGATAACTGCAGAGCAGAGTTTCTCGATTGGGGAGCATGGCCGGGTTCCTGAATGAGTTTGTCGATCCAGGGTTTTACTGTGGCGCATTCGAACAGAGCCGCCTACTGGCAGATCTGATAGTGCCGCAGGCTTCAGGGCTACTTTGTGACGAGCGGATGGTAAATGGATGGAGATCTGAGGAACATGCCCGCGTCTGCCCGGTCAAATCGGCAGCTTTGCGCCTGTAAGCCGGGCGTTTTTCATGAAACAAGAGGATGTCTGAATGAAGATTTCACGCGGTTTTGCACTGGCATCACTCCTGACCCTGACTGCCAGCCCGGTCTTCGCACAGTTCAATCTGGGCGATGCGGTCAATGCCATTGCCGGCATGAAGGGTGCTGACGAGGCCGCGACCGCCGCACCGACACCACAGACCGCCAACCTGCTGAGCACCCTCAGTGAATTGGACATCACCCCAGAGCAAGCCGTTGGCGGTGCCGGGGCGATGCTGGGGCTGGCGAAGAACCAGTTGAGTTCGACCGACTACTCGGAACTGGCCAAAAGCGTGCCGGGCATCGACATGCTCTCGGGCGGCGGGGAGTTGGGTGCACTGGCCGGCCTGCTCGGCTCCAGCGGCAAAGCCGCAGGGCTGGACAACGCCTTGGGCAACGTCAAGGACACCAACGACCTGAACAACGCCTTCAGCGCCCTGGGTATGGACAGCGGCATGATCGGCCAGTTTGCCCCGGTGCTCCTGCAATACTTCGGTCAGCAGGGCGTCGGCGGTTCGCTGCTGAGCAGCCTGGGCAGCATCTGGGGCACCGGCACCGGTAGCTGATTCAGCGGCGCCCGGCGCGTAACGCGTCGATGCGCCGGTCCTTCTCGATCCAGAGCTGGTTGACCCAGTTCTGGACCTTCTCGCGAAACGCAGGGTCGTTTTCGTAATCGCCCTGCCACAGCGCCGGGTCGAGTTCGCGAGTCTTGATGTCGATGATGACCCGCGGAACGTTGCCGCTGATCAAGTCCCAGAACCCCGGAATCGTCTGCTGCGGGTAAACCACTGTCACATCGAGAATCGCGTCCAGCTGCTCACCCATCGCCGCCAGCACAAAGGCCACCCCGCCGGCCTTGGGCTTGAGCAGGTGATTGAACGGTGACTGTTGCTGGTCACATTTAGCCGCCGTGAAGCGGGTGCCTTCGAGGTAGTTGACCACCGTCACTGGCTGACGCTTGAACAATTCACAGGCCTGTCTGGTGATTTCCAGATCCTTGCCGGCCAGTTCCGGGTATTTCGCCAGGAACGTCTTGCTGTAGCGCTTCATGAACGGGTAATCCAGCGCCCACCACGCCAGGCCCAGGAAGGGCACCCAGATCAGCTCTTTCTTGAGGAAGAATTTGAAGAACGGCGTGCGCCGGTTCAGCGTCTGGATCAGCGCCGGGATGTCGACCCAGGATTGATGGTTGCTGATCACCAGATATGAGGTGTCGCGACGCAGATCGTCACCGCCACGGATGTCCCATTGGGTAGGGATGCAGACACGGAAGATCAGCTTGTCGATCTCGGACCAGGTCTCGGCGATCCACATCACCGACCATGAGGCGTAATCGCGAAAACGGCCAGGCAGGATCAGTTTGAGCAGGGCAAACACCATCAACGGTCCGATCAGGATCAGGGTGTTGAGCAGGAGCAGCAGGGTCACGAAACAGCCGGTGAGCAGGCGGCGCATAAGTCACTCGTGGAAGCGGTTGGGCGCGCCATGATAAGCAGCTTCGGGCGACAGGCCAAATCGGCTGATGACGAATGTTTCACCATTGGATGGGTAGGCTGGGTTGGAGTATCCGGTCACATTACTGTGGCGATTGTACCGGCCTCTTCGCGGGCAAGCCCGCTCCCACAGTGGATTGGGGGTGTACACAAGATGTGTGAACGACACAAAACCCTGTGGGAGCGTGGCTTGCCCGCGAAGCGATTCCAAGAACGAACGAATTGCCAACTGACGGTCTAAAATTCCGCTGCCCATTGCTCAAGGAAGCCCCATACGTGAAATCGCTCCTCGCACTGCTTTCTCTTCTGGCCCTGCCGGTCATGGCCGCCGAGCCCACGCTGTACGGACGTTACGAATACATCGCGCTGCCGGAAATCGGCGGCGAAGTGCTAAAGGCCAAGATGGACACCGGCGCGCTGACTGCGTCGCTGTCGGCCAAGGACATCGAGACCTTTACCCGCGACGGTGAAGACTGGGTGCGTTTCCGCCTCGCGACCAAGGATGCGAGCAACAAGGTCTACGAGCATAAAGTTGCGCGGATCAGCAAAATCAAGACCCGTTCTGAAGAGGACGAAGAAGAAGACACTGCCGCGCCCAGCAAGCGTCCGGTGGTCGATCTGGAATTGTGCCTGGGCAACGTCAAGCGCACGGTCGAGGTCAACCTGACTGATCGCAGCAGCTTTAATTATCCGTTGTTGATTGGGGCCAAGGCGTTGCGTGAGTTTGGCGCGGCGGTGAATCCGGCGAGAAGGTTTACGGCGGACAAGCCGGATTGTTGATAGCTGACTCACCGCTACGTGGCCCTATCGTGAGTCTCTGATTCTGATCGCGGTATCAACAAAATCTTGTGCGTTGAAGTGTGCGCCGACACGGCTGGGCCCCTCAATGCGCAGGGACGAGACGTGTGAAATGACTTGTGCCAATTCTTTTTTATGAGTGAGCAGGTCAGTGTTCAGATTTCTTATTTCCACTTCATTCAGGTGTTTAAAGAACGGTTTTTTTGGGTTGAGTAGGCCGGTATTTGTAGTGATTGCATCTAAGGTATCTCGAAGGTGTTGATTGGCGCGATGGAGATACTCGAGGCCTGTTGCTAAATCTGGAGGGATTTCTGTAGAGAAATAAGCAGGTTTTTTTTGCTCAGATAGAACGCGAGCAATGAATGCGTCGGGATGAGTGTTCTTGCTGCTCGCAAGCATTTTGATCTTCGCTACTCCACCAAAGAGTTCTTCCGTGGACGTTACGATGTTTGTAAACCGTACACTATTCGTCCCTCTCATGAACTTATAGAGGTTCATGAATACGTCGTCGAAAAAAACTGCGGGTATTACAGAGTGACCTGTTGGATCCTTCCAATTGACAGGGTTCCCCGCACAATACGCATATGAGTTCAATCCCCCCCTGTCAAACGGACTCCAACTATCCGGGCTATTAAACCGCATCAACACCGGATTGAGCTGCCGATATCCGTTACCCAAATGATAATGCCCGGTCAGCGGGTCCGGCCGTTCGCCGTTGAAACCCAGCAGGCTGAGCAAGCCGTTTTCGGCTGGGCGATGACCATAGGGTGTGTAGGCGATGGGTTGTGGCCGATTCTCGTCCAGGGCGTTTATTACCGAGCGCTGATGATCGGTTGCCAGCAGAATCGTTTTGCGAGAGTGCGAAGGCATTGACTGGTCTCCGTGTCAGTACCAAAAAGACGGGCTATCAGAATCAGCTTGTTTTCATCCATTGCCTACTAACAGAACTGCTAGGTACCACAGGCCTCGCCGCCAATTAACACAGCCGGATTGACGCCGATTCCCCCTTGAGTCACCGTTCGCCCACATCACTGCCGGGCTCGGACGCCATGCCTCATATCCTGATTGTCGAAGACGAAGCGGCCATTGCCGACACCCTGGTTTTCGCCCTGCAAGGCGAGGGCTTCACCACCACATGGCTGAGCCTGGGCGCGGCGGCGCTGGAGCACCAGCGCCAGACCCCGGCGGATCTGATCATTCTCGATATCGGCCTGCCGGACATCAGCGGCTTCGAAACCTGCAAGCAACTGCGGCGCTTCAGCGAAGTGCCGGTGATGTTCCTCAGCGCCCGGGATGGCGAAATCGATCGCGTCGTGGGCCTGGAAATCGGCGCCGACGATTACGTGGTCAAACCGTTCAGCCCTCGAGAAGTGGCGGCGCGGGTCCGGGCGATTCTCAAGCGCATGGTGCCCCGCACGGTGAGCGAACTGTCGGCGATGCTGTTTCGCATCGATAGTGAACGTGTGCAAATCAGTTATCGCGGTCAACTGCTGACCCTGACCCGCCATGAATTCCGTCTGCTGCAATGCCTGCTGGAGCAGCCCGAGCGAGTCTTCAGCCGCGAACAGTTGCTCGATGCCCTGGGTGTGGCCGCCGACGCCGGTTACGAGCGCAGCATCGACAGCCACATCAAGAGCGTGCGCGCCAAGTTGCGATTGGTGAAGGCTGATGCCGAACCGATCCAGACCCACCGCGGCCTCGGCTACAGCTACAACCCGGGACAAAGCTGATGCCGCTGGGAATCCGGATTTTCCTGGTCTACGCACTGTTCATCGGCCTGACCGGCTACTTTGTGCTCAACACGGTCATGCAGGAGATCCGCCCCGGCGTGCGCCAGTCCACCGAAGAAACCCTGGTCGATACCGCCAACCTGATGGCCGAGATCCTGCGCGACGACTTCAAGGCCGGCAGCCTCAACCAGAACCGCTGGCCGGAACTGCTCAAGGCCTATGGTGAGCGACAGCCCGGAGCGAAAATCTGGGGCTTGCCAAAGAATCAGGTCAACCACCGCATCTACGTCACCGACGCCAAGGGCATCGTCGTGCTGGACTCCAGCGGGACGGCGGTGGGGCAGGATTACTCGCGCTGGAACGACGTCTACCTGACCCTTCGTGGCGAATACGGCGCACGCTCCACGCGCAATGACCCGAACGATCCGGCGTCTTCGGTGATGCACGTCGGCGCGCCGATTCGCGACAACGGCCAGATCATCGGCGTGGTCACTGTGGCCAAGCCCAACAGCTCGGTGCAGCCTTATGTGGATCGCACGGAACGCCGGTTGCTGGCTTACGGCGCCGGGCTGATCGGCCTCGGTCTGCTGTTCGGCGCGTTGTTGTCCTGGTGGCTGAGCCGCGCCCTGCGAAGATTGACGGCGTACGCCCAAGGCGTCAGTGAAGGCCGGCGGGTTGAAGTGCCGCATTATCGCGGCGGTGAGCTGGAGCAATTGGCCACGGCAGTGGAGCAGATGCGCACGCAGCTTGAAGGCAAGGCCTACGTCGAACGTTACGTGCACACCTTGACCCATGAGTTGAAGAGTCCGTTGGCGGCGATTCGTGGCGCGGCGGAACTGTTGCAGGGCGAAATGCCTCTGGCACAGCGGCAACGTTTCGTCGGCAATATCGACAGTGAAAGTGCGCGCATGCAGCAGTTGATCGAGCGGCTTTTGAACCTGGCGCAGGTCGAGCAACGCCAAGGGCTGGAACAGCGGGTGGCGGTGCCATTGGCGGCTTTGGTGGATGGCCTGCTGAACGCGCAATCTGCGCGAATCGCAGGTAAGCAGTTGCGCGTAGAGCAAACGATTTCATCGGACCTGATGCTGATCGGCGAGCCATTTCTGCTGCGTCAGGCGTTGGGTAATCTGCTGGACAATGCGCTGGATTTCACCCCTGTTGAAGGTGTGCTGCGATTCACCGCCGAACGGACAGGCGAGCAGGTCGAGTTCAAGCTTTTCAATCAGGCAGAGTCGATTCCCGACTACGCGCTGCCGCGTTTGAGCGAGCGTTTTTACTCGTTGCCGCGTCCCGACAGTGGGCGCAAAAGCACCGGGCTCGGGCTCAACTTTGTCGAGGAAGTGGTCAAGCTGCATGGCGGTACGATGAGTATTGGTAATGTCGACGGCGGTGTGGAGGTGAAGTTACACCTGCCTTAAGACCGAGTTACGGCCAATCGCGAGCAGGCTGAATCTCCACACAATCTCCACATTCCCCCCATGGCCCCACCACATACCGAATCCAGACTCTCCCCATCCAAAACAGGGAGAGTCCCATGAACCGTAGCCTGACCCTAAAACTCGGGGCAATTGCCCTATTGATTCTGTTGTTGCTGATCCCGCTACTGATGATCAACGGCGTGATCCAGGAGCGCCAGCAACTGCGCGATGGTGTGCTCGAAGACATTGCCCGCAGCTCCAGTTACAGCCAGCAATTGAGCGGCCCGCTGATGGTGGTGCCGTATCGTAAAGTCGTGCGAACCTGGAAGACCCACGAAAAAACCAACGAGCGTTATCAGGAGATCGGTGAAGAGCGCGGTCGTTTGTATTTTCTGCCGGAGCGCTTCGAACTCGACGCAGACGTTCAGACCGAACTGCGTTCCCGAGGTATTTACCAGGCGCGGTTGTTCCATGCAGACAACCGCATCAGCGGCCACTTTTCCCTGCCGGTTCAACTGGGCATCAAGGAAGATTTCGCCGATTACCAGTTCGACCAGCCGTTCCTCGCTGTTGGCATCAGCGACATTCGTGGTATCGAAAACGCTTTGAAGCTTGAACTCAACGGCCAGAACCTGGACTTCATTCCGGGCAGCCAAGTGAGCTGGCTGGGTGAAGGCGTCCACGTGACCCTGCCGGCGTTGGAGACAAAGCAGGCCACGGAGTTGGCCTTCGGTTTTGACCTGAAGCTGCAAGGCACCGGCCAGTTACAAATACTGCCGGTGGGCAAGACCAGTAAAGTTTCGTTGAATGCCAACTGGCCGCATCCAAGCTTCATCGGCAACTACCTGCCTGCCCAGCGCGAGATTACCGATCAGGGCTTTACCGCCCATTGGCAGACCTCGTTTTTCTCCACCAACCTGCAAGAAACGCTGAACAGCTGCGTGTCCCGCGGTGGCTGTGAGGCGTTGTCCGGTCGCAGCTTCGGCGTGAGCTTCATCGAACCCGTGGACCAGTACCTGAAAAGCGACCGGGCGATCAAATATGCGCTGCTGTTCATCGTCCTGACCTTTGCCGGTTTCTTCCTGTTCGAAGTGCTGAAAAGCCTTGCGGTACACCCGGTGCAATATGCGTTGGTAGGTGTGGCGCTGGCGTTCTTCTACCTGTTGTTGCTGTCGTTGTCCGAGCACATCGGCTTTGCCTTGGCGTACCTGTTGTCCGCCAGCGGTTGTGTGTTGTTGATCGGATTCTACGTTTGCCACGTATTGCGCAGCGTGCGTCACGGCTTGAGTTTTTCTGTGGGATTGGCCGCGTTGTATGGGCTGCTCTACGGGCTGTTGAGTGCAGAGGATTACGCGCTGTTGATGGGCTCGCTGCTGCTGTTCGGCTTGCTGGGCGTGTTTATGGTGCTGACGCGGAAGCTGGATTGGTATGGGGTTGGGCAGAAGGCGGGCAAACCAGTGGCGTTTGATATGGGAGAAGTGGAGTGAGCCGGTCAGTGGGGTTGCGGGAGGATCAGCGGTTGGGGCGGTTGTTGGCGATGCGGATCGCGAAGTTGTTTTCCGCTTGGCAGCTAGTCAAAAAAAGTTAGGGCATAGTGCGAGGCATAGGGACGGATTTACTTAAATAAATCTGTCCCAATTTTTATCCTAAATTTAAATCAGTCGCCTTTTTTATCTCTCCACCTTTGTGGTCTATTAGGCATTCCTAGTAATTTTATTTTTTTTTTCAAGTGAGGAGGGATGATTAAATGCTCCGTTAGCTCCTACATCGGACGCTCCTGAGAAACTGGAATTGTTATTGGGTCTGGGGATATTAAATTCACCGATAGATTTAAGCCGATCCAGCGTATGCGGTTCGAATACACCATTGGTGGAATTTGGTCGAGATAAATCTGAAACAGGCGTAGTAGGTCCCGGCTTAGGTAAGGTATTAGGAACATTGAATGATTTAGGCGAAGAAAGTTGAGGAAGGGAGGGTGTATCGGGTAACTGGGGGGACGGTAAACGACGGCGAGTCAATGAACCGTATGCACTTGTCGTCATGCTCCCCATCCCTACTCCTATAGCGGCAACACCCAGCACCATCAGCGCCAAACCACCAAAAAAAGCTGCAGATCCTTCTTTTTTCGCAAGAATGACGCCTCCAACAATACTAGCTACTCCCCCAACAACCATTAAAAAACCACTAAAGGCATGCCCATTAGGATCCACTTTATTGACTGGATCTCCTGAGCAATACGCATACGCATTTAACCCACCATCCCCAAACGGACTCCAACTATCCGGGCTGTTAAACCGCATCAACACCGGATTGAACTGCCGATACCCATTGCCCAAATGATAATGCCCGGTCACCGGGTCCGGCCGTTCGCCGTTGAACCCGAGCAAGCTGAGTAAACTGTTCTTCGCCGGGCGATGACCGTAGGGCGTGTAGGCGAGGGGGTTAGGTTGAGTCGCCTCTAGTGCGTTGAGCACGGATCGTTGTTGGTCAGTTGTGAGCAGTGTGGCGGTCACCTTGGCGTCGAGGTGACTGTGTTGAGCCAGCAGTTGGTCATCTTGCTGAAAGATGCTCCACCGAGCGGAGCCCTGAATTTCAGTGGCCAGTCGACTTTTGCAATGAAAACGCTGAATGGCGGGCTGCTGAAGTGCCGTACAGCCATTCTGGCGGTCCAGCGGATCGTAATGGTAGCGGCACAGTACGGTTTCACGGGTTGAATTGGGCATCGACTGAACTCCGTTCAAGGTCCGGATAGCAGGACCTTGAGCATCGGAGCTTTTTCAGTTTTTGCCTACTAGCAGAACTGATAGTGCGTTGGTGTCACCAGGCTAAACCTTCGGCATCGTTGCAATCATCGAAGGCCGCTGGCTCACCTCGAAATACCACGCCGCAAGTTGCGGATTCGCTGTGCGCCAGTCCAGATCCGGATGGCGCAGGTCCAGGTAACCCAATGCACAGGCCACGCTGATTGCCGCCACATCGAAATGGCAGGTCAGCTCGGCAATCGCGTCCTTTTCCAGCAAGGCCAGGGCGCGACGGATCTTGTCGCGCTGGCCGTCGAGCCATTCGTCCCAGTGTTTCTCCGGGGCACGCAGGGCGACTTCGTAGCGAACCAGCACGGCCGCGTCCATGATCCCGTCGGCCAGTGAAGCGAGGGTCAGGCGCCGCCAGCGGGCCGAGCCTTCGCGGGGGATCAGCGGGTTACCGACGTGCTGGTGGTCGAGGTAGTCGAGGATGACCCGGCTGTCATGGATGACATTGCCATCGGCCAGGCGCAGGGCCGGGATTTTGCTCAGGGGGTTGTCGTCGATCAGGGTCAGGTCCGGGTTGACCGGGGTCAGTACGCTGGTCTGTAACGCCACGCGGTTCTGTTGTCCGGTTTCGTGCAGCAGCACCATGACTTTGCGAACGAAGGGCGAAAGCGGGTTGTGGTACAGGGTCATGCTCGGGGCGGACATGGCAGCGTCTCGGTCGGTGGCAGTGTCGGGCAGCATAGCGCGTTGGTCTGATTGCTCAAGCATCATGGCTTGACCCCTTGTGGGAGCGAGCTTGCTCGCGATGGTCGTCAACGATGACGTTGGAAGACTGACACCCCGGGGAGTTCTCGGGTGCATCGCGAGCAAGCTCGCTCCTACAGGGGGGGATGTCGTTTCAGCGGCGTTGCAGGAGGCCCCGCAGGGCAACAGCGGCGGGGATGCCCAAGCCTAGCCAGCTCAGCGAATCCCACACACCATCCCCGAGCAACGCGGCAAACAACCCTGCCGCGCTGAACAAGGCGATGACGATTGGAGTGCTAAACACTTTCCAGAAGTTCGACTGCCGGGGCTTCATGCCACGCTCTCCGCTTTTTCCAGCACAGGCCTGGCAGCCTTGCGCCGCACCACCCACAGGTAGACCCCGCTGCCGAGCACGATGATGGTCAGCACATCGAGGGTCGCCCAGAGTATCTGCATCGGCATGCCACCGTAGTCACCGAAGTGCAGCGGTTGTGACATGCCCATGACGTCCATGTACCACGGGCGTTCGACCACTGCGGTGACTTGCAGGGTGCTGGCATCGATCAGCACCGGCGTGAGCAGGTGCGAGGTCAGGTGCGTGCTGCCCTTCATGAACACTGCGTAATGGTACTCACTGGAAAAGCGTGTGCCGGGGAAGGCGATGAAGTCCGGCTGCATGCCCGGTGCGACTTCCTTGGCGATGTCGAGCAAACGGTTGGCCGGCGCCAGTTGAGTCAGCGGTGGTGCATCGCGATACGGCGCGATCATCGCGGCCAGTGTGTCGTTGCGCCATGCTGCAATCAGTAGGTCTGCGCAGGCACTGACGACGCCGGTTACGCCGACCACCAGCGCCCAGGTCAACGTCACGACGCCGATCAGGTTATGCAGGTCGAGCCAGCGCAGGCGAGTGGATTTGTCCTGGCGCACGGTGGCGAATTTCAAGCGGCGCATGAACGGCAAGTACAGCACCGTGCCGGAAACGATCGCTGCCACGAACGCAATTCCCATGAACGCCAGCAGCAACTTGCCCGGCAAGCCGGCGAACATGTCCACGTGCAGGCGCAACATGACCATCATGAAGCCACCGTTGGCCGATGGCGTTTCCAGCGCTTCGCCAGTACGGGCGTCGAGCATGAAGGTGTGGGACGAGTTCGGCTCGGTGCCTGCGGTCGCGGCCATGATGGTCAGCACTGCGTTGGGCTCATCGTCCTCGAAGCCGAAGTACTGCATGACTTCACCGGGACGATGTTTCTCGGCCGCGTCCACCAACTGCTGCAAATTCAGGTGCGGGGTGTCCGCCGACATTACCTTCACTTCAGGCGCATCGCCCAGCAAGTGGTCGATCTCGTGGTGAAAGATCAACGGCAGGCCGGTCAGTGCCAGCATCAGCAGAAACGCTGTGCAGATCAGGCTGGACCAGGTGTGGACGAAGGACCAGCGGCGAATTGTTTTACTTTTCATTTCATAGCCTTCAGAAAAACCAAAGCCGCCCACGAAGGACGGCCTGGTCATTGGGCGTGTCAGCTCAAAGCGTTACCACTTGTAGGTTGCACTTGCGACGACACTGCGCTGGTCGCCGTAGTAGCAGTAGTAGCTGTCGCAAGTCGAGATGTAGTCCTTGTCGAGCAGGTTGGTTGCGTTGACGGCCAGCGAAGCGCCTTTGAGGCTGTTGTCCAGGCGGCCGAGGTCGTAGTGAACCACTGCGTCGAACACCGTGTAGGCGTCGGCCTTGCCCAGCCAGGTGTTAGCCTGGTCGCCATAGGTATTGCCGGTGTAGCGCGCGCCGGCGCCGATGCCGAAGCCATCCAGCACGCCGTTGTGCCAGGTGTAGTCGCCCCACACCGACGCTTGCTGGTTAGGCATCAGTTGCAGGCGATTGCCCTTGTAGATGCCCTCTTGCACTTCGGATTTGGCCAGGGTGTAGGCAGCGGTGACCTTGAGGTTTTCGGTCACGTCGGAAACGGCTTCCAGCTCCAGGCCTTTGACTTTCACTTCGCCGGTCTGGCTAGTGACTGTCACGTTGCCCACGTTGTTGGTGACGGAAACGTTTTTCTGGGTCAGGTCATACACAGCCGCGGTCAGCAGGGTGTTGCTGCCCGGTGGCTGGTACTTGATCCCCAGTTCCCATTGCTTGCCTTCGGTCGGCTTGAACGACTCGGTCGGCGAGGCGACGGCATTGCTGGTCGGCTGGAACGATTCGGCGTAGGACAGGTAAGGCACGAAGCCCGAGTCGAACACGTAGCTGATCGCCGCGTTGCCGCTGAAGTTCTTGTCGCGTTCGGTGTTGGTGGCATCGCCCTTGTTGAAGAACGTGGTACCGGTGTGGACCCAGTCTTCACGACCGCCGAGGGTCAGGCGCCATTGGCCGAGGGCCATCTGGTCCTGGATGTACAGGCCGGTCTGCTGGGTCTTCTGTTCGTAGTCATAGAAGGCTGTGGAGCGTGCCGGACGCTCGATCGGCAAGCCATAGACCGGGTCGTTGACGTTGATGCCCGGCGCGGTGCCGAAGATCGAGAGGTAGTTGGTGGTGTTGCGCTGATGGTCCAGACCGATCAGCAAGGTGTGACTGACGTCGCCGGTGACGAAGTCGCCCTGGAAGTTGTTGTCCACGGCGAATTGGGCGATGTCTTCGTCGACATTGGTGGTGCCACGGCCGGTATTGCCTTGATCGTCAACAACAGACCCGTAAGAGGGGCCGTAGCTATTGACGGTCACGGCCTGGAATGACAGCTCCGACTTGGTGTAGCGCAGGTTCTGGCGGAACTGCCAGACATCGTTCAAGCGGTGTTCGAAGGCATAGCCCAGTGCGTAGTAGGTGCGGTCGTAGAAGTCGTAGTTCGGGTCACCCAGGTTCTTGTGGTGGGAGATATCGCCGAACGGCATGTCGATCTTGGTGCCCTGGATCGGATAGAACTGACTGGTGATACCGGTATCGTCACGGGTGAACTGCGTGAGCAGGGTGAATTTGGTGTCTTCGTCGATGTTCCAGGTCAGGCTGGGGGCAATGTTGTAGCGCTTGTCATCGATGTGGTCGATGGGGGTGCCGCCGTCGCGCAGCACGCCGCTGAGGCTGTAAAGGAACTGGCCTTCGTCATCGATCTTGCCGGTGCTGGCGAAGTTGATCTGGCGATGATTGTCGCTGCCGTATTGCAGCTGGACCTCGCTGCTGGCTTCAGCGCTTGGGCGACGGCTGACCATGTCCAGCAGGCCGCCCGGCGGGGTCTGGCCGTACACGGAGGAGGCCGGGCCGCGCAGCAGCGCCAGGCGGTCGAGGTTCCAGGTTTCCTGTTTCGGGTTGGAGTACACACCTTTTGGCAGTGGCAAGCCGTCGAGGAATTGAGTCGGCTCGAAACCGCGCACGCGCAACCAGTCGGCGCGGGTGTCGCTGCCGAAGCTGCTGGAGGTGATGCCCGGCAAGTAGCGCACGGCATCGTCGAGGGTGTGTGCGTTGCGGTCGTCCATCTGCTCGCGAGTGACGACCGAAATCGAACGCGGTGCCTCGACCAGCGCGGTGTCGGTCTTGGTGCCGGCGGCGGTGCGCTTGGCCAGGTAGCCCTGTGCCGGGCCCCAGGCGCTTTCAGTGTCTTGCACACCAATCACGCTGGTTACTGGCAGGTCCATCACGCCCTCGGGCACGGCCACCAGGCTGTAGGTGCCCGCACTGCTCTGTTCCAGTTGCAGCCCGGTGCCACGCAGGGCTTCGCGCAGGGCGCCGGCTGCGTCGAACTGGCCTTTGACCGGCGCCGAGGCCTTGCCCGCCGCCAGGGATGGATTCAACGACAGGGCCAGACCGGCCTGGCTGGCAATCTGGTTCAGGGTGTTGACCAGTGGAGCGGTCGGCAGGTTGTAGGCGCGGACGCCGGACGCCTGTTCAGCGGCGACCAGTTGGCTGCTGGCCAAAGGGGTGCAAAGGGCAATGGCAACCGCCAGCAAACTGCGGCGTAACAGGGAGTCTAGCGAACGAGGCATACAGCGGCTCCTGAATGGAAACATTTCTCAATTGCCTGTGTGCCGTACGAAAATCAAAAAGTGATAGGGCTGGATGAAAATAATTTCGATTCAGATACTGAGTCGTTATCAAAAAGCTTCAGTCGTGCGCAGTTGTGGCGAGGGGGCTTGCCCCCGTCCGGCTGCGTAGCAGTCGCAAAATCAGCCAATGCGGTTTAACTGGAAAATGCGGGGGCCGCTTTGCGACCCAACGGGGGCAAGCCCCCTCGCCACAGGGTTCTGTGTGCGGATTCAGGGCTTGGTATCGGCCTTGGCCACGACCTTCACCCACCACTGCGTGTGCTGTTCGATCTGCACCGGCAGGGTCGGCAGCAGGGCGTTGAGTGCCAGGTCGGTGTCGCGAAGCGGGAAACTGCCGGTGATGCGCAGGTCGGCCACTTCCGGCGCGACCCCGACGTAACCGTTTCGATAGCGGCCGATTTCATGCACCAGGTCTTCCAGCCGTGTGTTGTCCACCACCAGCATGCCGCGGGTCCAGGCATCCGCACCGAGGTTGACGGCCAGAACCGGGCCCAGGCCGTTGTTGCGGATCAGTACCTGCTGGCCTTCGCGCAGAATCTTTTCGTCAGGGTTGGACTCAGGGTGAACCGCCACCGCCGACTGCAATACGCTCAAGCGCGTTCCGTCCTCCTCGCGCTTGACCAGAAACCGCGTACCCAGCGCACGCATGCTGCCTTCGCGGGTTTCGACGATGAACGGCCGGGGATCGCCATGGCCGGTTTCAACCAGTATTTCGCCTTCCTGAAGCACGATGCGCCGCTGCTTTTCATCGAAACGCACATCCAGCGCACTGTGGGTATTGAGATTGATCAGCGTGCCGTCAGCCAGACGCAGGGTGCGTTGCTCGCCAACGGCGGTGCGCTGGTCGGCCAGCCAATAGTCGATCGGCAGGTAACGATCCCCGGCGAACAGGGCCAGGCCGACCACGGCAACGAAACTGGCGACACCGTTGCCAAGCTTGCGCACTCGCCGACGAATGCCTTCGCGCGATTGCAGCAAGGCAGTGCGGGCCGGGCCGCTGGCCACGCTGAAGCGTTGGTCGAGCATGCCCAACTGGCGCCAGGCGCGGGCGTGCTCTTCGTGGGCCGCGTGCCACTTGGCGAACTCTTCGCGCTCTACCGGGTTGGCGGAGTCCATGGACAGCTGCCAGGCAATCGCCGCGTCCAGCACGCTGGCCGATACCGGTTTGGAACTGACCGGGTTCATGTCGGCTCACCATACAGCGCGATATAGCACTGGCGAATGCCTTGGGCCAGGTACTGGCGCACCCGCGGCACCGACACACCGAGGCGCTCGGCGATTTCCGCGTGACCGAGGCCGTCGAGGCGGTTATAGAGGAATGCCGCCCGGGCCTTGCTGGAAAGCGTGCCGAGCAAGCGGTCGATGTTTTTCAGGTCTTCGAGGATCATTTGCTGTTCTTCCGCCGATGGTTGTTCGGCTTCGGGAATCAGCATCAACTCGGTGAGGTAGGCCTGTTCCAGCGCGGCGCGACGGAAATAATCGAACAGCAGGCCCTTGGCGATCGCCACCAGGAACGCCCGCGGCTCGCGCGGTGCCTTCAATTCCTCACGGCCCAGCAAACGCACGAAAGTGTCCTGGCTCAGGTCTTCGGCCCGCTGCGGGCAGGCGACGTTGCGTCGAAGCCAGGCCAATAGCCAACCGCGATGGTCGCGATATAACGCACCGACGAGCTCACTTTGAGGGCTTGGGACTGACGACACGCCGCATCACCGATTGGGAAATATTAACTAACGAGAATTGTTCGCGATTGTGGCAGAGGCGAGGGAGGTAAGCAATTGGCGTTGGTCGGGTGGGGATTTGGCGAAGGCCCCTGTAGGAGCGAGCTTGCTCGCGATGAACTTGAAGGCGACGCATTTTTCCAGACAGCACGCGTCACCGTTCACGACCATCGCGAGCAAGCTCGCTCCTACAGGAGGGTCCTGAAGGTCAGAAGGAAGGCGCCTGCTGCCGGCGCTTCCACTGACTCAAGCGCTGTTGCAAATTCAACGGGCTATGAATCTGCTGCTGCCGCGCACGGCTGAACAGGATCAGTGCCAGTTCGGCGGTGGCCAGGGCGTCGGCGCTGGCGTGGTGGCGCTCGAAGACTACGAGCTTGAACCAGTCGATCCAATCGTCCAGCCCGGCCTCGCGAATGTGCGCCTGGGGGCATAGCAGTGGCGCAATATCTGCCACATCCAGAAAGGCATGCTGCAACTTGTAACCCAGATGATCCTTCAGGGCGCGCGCCAACATGTGCTGGTCGAACGGCGCATGGAAGGCCAGCACCGGGCTGTCGCCGACAAACTCCATGAGTTCGAGCAGCGCCTCGGCCGGATCGCTGCCGGCAGCAATTGCACTGGGGCCCAAGCCGTGAATCAGCACACTGGGGCCGAGTTTGAGTTCGCCGCATTGCAAGGTTCGCTCGAACTGTCGACTGAAATCGATCGCGCCATCCTCGATCACCACGGCGCCGATGGACAGTACCCGGTCCTTGTTCATATTCAGCCCGGTAGTTTCCAGGTCGAGCACTACCCAGCGCTGCTCGCGCAGGCTGCATTCACTCAATCCGGTGACCGTCGGCAGGCGTTGAAGACGTTGTTGCAGGTCTGCGGACAAGCTCGGGCCGGCCGGGCGCAGCCATGAAAACAGGCTCATATCTGATACCGCAAGGTCAGGCTGCTTTGCAGGCGCTGTGCCTGGCGCAGGGACTCACGCAGGATGCGCCGGTCCAGATGATTGAGGCTGTCGGGATCGACCCGATTTGAGTAAGGAAAATTCTCTCGGGTCTGTAGTTGATGTTGCTGCATGCGTGTTTGCTGGATGAAGTGATAGGCCTCTTCGTACGCAGCGCCGTCCAGGGGATCGATGACCTCCTTGTCGACTAACTGGCGAAAACGCTCCAGCGTGTTGTTTGTTTCGATACCGTGGGCCAGGGCCAGCAACCGGGCGCCGTCGACAAAGGGTGTCAGACCCTGAGTCTTCAGGTCCAGGGTGGCCTTCTCGCCATTTTTTCGCGCCAGTACGAACTCGCGGAAACGCCCTACGGGCGGGCGATTGCGCAACGCATTCTCAGCCATCATGCGCTGGAACAAGCGGTTGTCGCCGACCTGGTCGAGAATGCTCCGGCGCAATTGCTCACAGCCTTGCTCGCTGCCCCAGACCACGCGCAAATCGAAATAGATGCTCGAACCCAGCAGGTTCTCCGGGGTTGCCTCGCGGATAAACGCCGCAAAGCGCCGCGCCCATTCGGCCCGGGACAGGCACAGCTCAGGATTGCCAGCCATGATATTGCCCTTGCACAAGGTGAAGCCGCACAGCGCCAGGCTCTGGTTGATCTGCTGGGCAATGGGCAACAGTTTGCCGCGAATCTCGGCGGCATGGGCCGCATCCCTGGCTTCGAACAGAATGCCGTTGTCCTGATCGGTGTGCAGGGTCTGCTCGCGACGGCCTTCGCTGCCGAAACACAGCCAGCTGAACGGCACGCCGGGGTCGCCTTTTTCGGCGAGAGTCAGCTCGATCACTCGGCACACGGTGTGGTCGTTGAGCAAGGTGATGATGTGGGTGATCTGCGTCGAAGAGGCGCCGTGGGCCAGCATGCGCTCGACCAGTTGACCGATTTCGCCCCGCAGCGCCATCAGGTTTTCCACTTTCTGGGCATTGCGGATAGTGCGCGCCAGGTGCACCAGGTCGACCCGTTGCAGGGAAAACAGATCACGCTCGGAAACCACGCCGCACAAGCGCTGGTCCTTGACCAGGCAGACATGGGCGATGTGCCGCTCGGTCATGGCAATCGCCGCGTCGAATGCACTCTGATCCGGCGACAGGAAGAACGGCGCCCGGGTCATGTACCCTTCGATGGCTTCGTTGAAATCACTGCTGCCGTTGGCCACGGTCTGGCGCAGGTCGCGCAGGGTGAAAATCCCCAGTGGCGCCTTGAGGTCATCGACCACCACGATGCTGCCGACCTGTTGTTCGTGCATCAACGTCACGGCTTCGCGCAATGGCGTCTGCGGGGCGCATGTCACCGGGTGGCGCATGGCCAATTCGCCCAGTCGGGTATTGAGCGAATATTGGGTGCCCAGGGTTTCCACGGCTTTTTGCTGCACTTGCTGGTTGACCTGATCCAGCAGGCTGCTGACGCAGCGCAGGGCGAAGTTGCGGAAGGTGTCCGATAGCGAAAACAGGCGGATGAATGCCGGCTTGTTCAGTTGCAGGCAGAAGGTGTCTTCGCCGGCCAGGTGCTCGGTGCGGGTCGCCCGTTCACCCAGCAACGCCGCGAGAGGGAAACATTCGCCAGTGGTGATCTCGAAGACCGTTTCGGTGCTACCGTTTACCGTATGCGGACGCTCGCCCACGACCCGGCCTTGCTTGACGATATAGAAGTGCTCGACCGGGCCGTCAGCGGGTTTGATGATGCTCTCGCCGGGGGCGTAAAAACGCATCTGACATTGCTCGACCAGATACGCCAGGTGAGCGTGTTCCATCTGATTGAAAGGTGGGAAGCGCTGGAGGAATTGCAACGTGCCCTGGATGTTCTGCAACACCGCGGTTTTCCCTGCCTGTGTGAAGGCGTCCGCTTTACTCATAACCATTACCGCAGTCTTTTTTGAATTGTTGTTGTCGGATGACCCAGACATGGTCGACCCCTGTGGCCGGAGTGCCCATTGGACGTAAGTCTAGGTAGGCGATTGGTATGCTGAAATGTCGGAAGAATCCTACGCAACTGTGCGAAAAACCTCTCTGTCCCCCTATTGGAAAAATATCCGACGAAGCGCACATTTAAGGCCTGCTTAGCGATGTCTCGTCACTGTGCTAGGGAAATGAACTGAACATGTAGAGAAAGCCATGTCCGACCACGATATTTTGAGCGACGCCGAGCGCGAAGCCTTGAGCGCCGTCATGCTGGAACCTGACCTGCCGCCACAACGGGTGCTGATCGTCGATGACGATAAAGACGCCAGGGAACTGTTGTCAGAGATCCTGGCGCTTGACGGTATTCACTGCATGACGGCGGCCAGTGGCGAAGCAGCACTCAAGATGCTGGAGGAGAAACCTTCGATCGGACTGGTGATTACCGACCTGCGCATGGGCCTCGTCGACGGCCTGGACCTGATCCGACAGGTGCGCGAGTCGGTACGGGCGGCGTTGCCGATCATCATCGTCTCGGGTGATGCCGACGTGAAAGATGCGATCGCCGCGATGCATTTGAATGTGGTGGACTTTCTGCTCAAGCCGATTGATGCCGGCAAGCTGCTGGAACTGGTCAAGCATGAACTTGGGGTGGAGCCTTAGTCCAAGCCTGTCAGCCCTGAACTACCTCTGTGGGAGATCGCGGACAGCCCAAAAAGAAAAAGCCCTGATCTTTCGATCAGGGCTTTTTCATGTCCGGCGCAGACGCTCAGTTACAGGCCATTGGCAGCCTTGAACTCGCGACGACGACGGTGCAGGACCGGCTCGGTGTAGCCGTTCGGCTGCTTCGTGCCTTCGACCACCAGTTCGACCGCCGCCTGGAAGGCGATGTTGCTGTCGAAGTTCGGGGCCAGCGGACGGTACAGCGCGTCGCCAGCGTTCTGACGGTCAACCACCGGCGCCATGCGCTTGAGGCTTTCCATCACTTGCTCTTCGGTGACGATGCCGTGACGCAGCCAGTTGGCGATGTGCTGGCTGGAAATACGCAGCGTTGCACGGTCTTCCATCAGGCCGACGTCGTTGATATCCGGCACTTTCGAACAGCCGACACCCTGGTCGATCCAGCGCACCACGTAACCGAGAATGCCCTGGCTGTTGTTGTCCAGTTCGTTCTTGATCTGTTCGGCGGTCCACTGCGGGTTCACCGCCAGCGGGATGGTCAGGATGTCGTCTACCGAAGCATGGGCACGTTTGGCCAGTTCGGCCTGACGGGCGAACACGTCAACCTTGTGGTAGTGCAGCGCGTGCAGGGCAGCAGCGGTCGGCGAGGGTACCCAGGCGGTGTTGGCACCGGCCATCGGGTGAGCGATTTTCTGTTCGAGCATCGCCGCCATCAGGTCCGGCATGGCCCACATGCCTTTACCGATCTGTGCGCGACCTTGCAGGCCGGTGCTCAGACCGATATCGACGTTGGAGTTCTCGTAGGCGCCGATCCATTTTTCCGCCTTCATGTCCGCCTTGCGCACCATCGGGCCGGCTTCCATGGAGGTATGGATTTCATCGCCCGTGCGGTCGAGGAAGCCGGTGTTGATGAACACCACACGCTCGCTCGCCGCCTTGATGCAGGCCTTGAGGTTGATCGTGGTACGACGCTCCTCGTCCATGATCCCGACTTTGAGGGTGTTGCGCGGCAGGCCCAGCACGTCTTCGATGCGACCGAACAGCTCGTTGGTGAACGCCGCTTCTTCAGGGCCGTGCATCTTCGGCTTCACGATGTAGATCGAGCCGGTGCGGGTGTTTTTGCGCGAGGTGTTGCCGTTCAGGTTGTGCATCGATGCCAGGCAAGTCACCAGGCCATCGAGAATGCCTTCAGGCACTTCGTTACCGTCTTTGTCGAGGATCGCATCGATGGTCATCAGGTGACCGACGTTACGCACGAACAGCAACGAACGACCGTGCAGGCTCAGTTCACTGCCATCGACGGCGGTGTAGGTGCGGTCGGCGTTCATGGTGCGGGTAAAGGTCTGACCGCCCTTGGCGACTTCTTCCGACAGATCGCCCTTCATCAGGCCGAGCCAGTTGCGGTAGATCACCACTTTGTCATCGGCATCGACCGCGGCAACCGAGTCTTCGCAGTCCATGATGGTGGTCAGCGCGGCTTCCATCAGGATGTCTTTGACGCCGGCCGCGTCGGTCTGGCCGACCGGGGTGCTGGCGTCGACCTGGATTTCGAAATGCAGGCCGTTGTTTTTCAGCAGGATCGCGGTCGGTGCAGCGGCATCGCCCTGGAAGCCGATCAGTTGCGCATCGTTGCGCAGGCCGGTGTTGCTGCCGCCTTTGAGGGCGACCACCAGTTTGCCGTCGACGATCTTGTAGCCAGTGGAGTCGACGTGGGAACCGGCCGCCAAAGGCGCCGCTTCGTCGAGGAAGGCACGGGCGAAAGCGATGACCTTGTCACCGCGAACCTTGTTGTAGCCTTTGCCTTTTTCCGCGCCGTCGGCTTCGCTGATGGCGTCGGTGCCGTAGAGCGCGTCGTACAGCGAACCCCAGCGGGCGTTCGAAGCATTGAGAGCGAAGCGGGCGTTCATCACCGGCACCACGAGTTGTGGACCGGCCATGCGGGCGATTTCTTCATCGACGTTTTGCGTCGTTGCCTGGAAATCGGCCGCTTCTGGCAGCAGATAACCGATGTCTTGCAGGAAAGCTTTGTAGGCCACGGCGTCGTGCGCCTGACCTGCACGTTCCTGGTGCCAGGCATCGATACGAGCCTGGAAATCATCGCGTTTGGCGAGTAGGGCTTTGTTCTTCGGTGCCAGGTCATGGATGACCTTGTCGGCACCGGCCCAGAACTTATCGGCGGTGAGGCCGGTACCGGGAATGGCTTCGTTGTTCACGAAGTCGAACAGGACTTTGGCGACCTGCAGGCCACCGACTTGAACGTGTTCAGTCATTGCTTGCCTCACTCTGCTCAGCTATTTCGCTTTTCAGCTCTTCAATTTAACAATGAAGCCTCTGGCCATTTAAACCACAAACCCCTCTACCAGTACATGCCCATGACAGGCGGCTGGGTTGGGACCAATCAACGGCTTGGGGCCTTGCTGACAGGGCTTTCAGGGTTGCGAACGTGCCTGCGGCAGACATCGATCCAACGTTATGTAGTGCGCGCTGCGGCATACTACATGATGAATTGCGGTTGTGAAAATTAGACTAATTACGTCGTTCTGCGACCCCATGACGCATTGCGGTCACGTCGGGGAGCGTGATGTTCTCAAAAAACTATTGGATTGTTCCAGTTAAATATCAAAAGTTGTACACATTATCTTTGGTGCTCTGCTATGGGGTGCCTGTTTTTGTGGCGAGGGGGCTTGCCCCCGTTGAGTGGCGAAGCCGCTCCCGTGCATGTACCACGAAAAATTACATCCGTTCATTTTGCGACTGCTGCGCAGCCGAACGAGGGCAAGCCCCCTCGCCACAATGTTCCCCTTGCCTATACTTGGTTCTCTATAACAAAAGTCATGACTGGAGGGCTGCGCCATGGACCACCTCGTACTCACTGTTTTTGCTCCGGACAAGCCCGGGCAAGTCGAGCGTATTGCCCAATGCATTGCCGAGCACGGCGGCAATTGGCTGGAAAGCCGCATGTCGCGCATGGCGGGACAATTCGCCGGCATTCTGCGGGTGGGCGTGCCGGCCGAGGCCTACGACGAATTGGTCGATGCCCTGCAGGGCTTGTCCGCCCAGGGCATTCGCGTGTTGGTCGCCGAAAGCAGCATCGAACAATCCTGCACCTGGAAGCCGATCGCCATGGAACTGGTGGGAAATGATCGTCCGGGGATCGTGCGTGACATCACCCGCTTGTTGAGCGAGCAGGGGGTGAGTCTGGAACGGCTGGTCACCGAAGTGCGCCCGGCCCCGATGAGCAGCGAGCCGTTGTTCCATGCCGAAGCGATTCTTGCCGTCCCGCTGACGCTGTCGCTGGACGTGCTGCAATCGCGCCTGGAAACCCTGGCGGACGATCTGATGGTCGAGTTGGTGCTACGCAGTGATCCCTGATCAGGTTATCCAAGTTAAACGTGCACCGGCCTGTGGATAACCTGTAGAGACACCCCGCCAGGCCACGCCGACCGGGGTTCTTCATGATCTGATCAAAAAACCAGCAGTTTCAGCCACTTGCGCACAATCGGCGGGGATCACGCTGTGGATAACCTTGGGAAGGAATGATGCAGGCCACGGGAGACGTGGCCTGTAGGCTTTTGTGTGTTTTTTGATCAGCTGCGGCGGCGCAAACTTATCCACGCATCGATGCTGTAAACCGCCAGACCGGCCCAGATAAACATGAACGCTACCAAGGTGCTGGACGACAGGTGCTCGCCAAACAGCAGAACGGCTTGCAGCAGAACCAGGGTTGGCGCCAGGTACTGAAGAAACCCCAGTGTCGTGTAGGGCAAATGCCGTGCAGCAGCGTTGAAGCAGACCAGCGGCACCAGCGTGATCGGGCCGGCGGCGACCAACCACCAGGCCTGGGACGTGGTCCAGAATTCGGCCTGGGCGCTGCTGGCCGTCGGATTGAGCAGCAACCAGCCAAGGGCAATCGGCACCAGCATCCAGGTTTCCACCACGAGCCCCGGCAGTGCCTTGACCGGTGCCTGCTTGCGAATCAGGCCATAGAAGCCGAAGGTCAGGGCCAGCACCAACGACACCCACGGCAGACTGCCGACTTGCCAGACCTGCTGCGCCACACCCACCGCCGCCAGGCCGACGGCAATCCATTGCATGCGCCGCAGCCGTTCGCCGAGGATCAGCATGCCCAGCAACACGTTCACCAAGGGGTTGATGTAGTAACCGAGACTTGCCTCCAGCATGCGGCCGTTGTTCACCGACCAGACGTAGGTCAGCCAGTTGGCCGCGATCAGCGCGCCGCTCAGGGCCAGGATCGCCAGTCGCTTGGGGTTCTCCCGCAGCTCGCGCCACCAGCCGGGATGCTTCCAGACCATCAGCAACAAGGCGCCGAACAGCGCCGACCACAGCACCCGGTGGATGATGATTTCCACTGCGGGCACGCTGGCGATGGCTTTGAAGTAGAGGGGGAAAAGCCCCCAGATGATATAGGCACTCAGGCCCAGTATGTACCCGCGACGCGGGTTGGCGGCTTGCATGCAGAATCCTTGCTTAGGCAGCTAACAAAGAGGGGATTGTAAGGAGATTTGTCTGCGAATGTCCTGACTGAATAGGTAGGACATTTGTGAACATCGGTATCTGTAGGAGCGAGCCTGCTCGCGATGGACGTCAACGATAACGCGTGCTGTCTGAATAAACGCGTTGCCCTTGCGTTCTTCGCGAGCAGGCTCGCTCCTACAGGGGGGCAGGGTGGGTCAGAAGAGCTTCAGTGGCTCTTCTTGGAGCGCCGCCAACTGCTCGCGCAACGCCAGCACTTGATCACCCCAATAACGCTCGGTGCCGAACCACGGAAAACTGCGGGGGAAGGCAGGATCGTCCCAGCGGCGGGCGAGCCAGGCGCTGTAATGCAGCAGGCGCAGGGCGCGCAACGGTTCGATCAAGGCCAGTTCACGGGGATCGAAGTCGTGGAATTCGTTGTAGCCGTCCATCAGTTCCGACAACTGGCTCAGGCAATCCTGACGATCGCCGGCGAGCATCATCCAGATGTCCTGTACCGCCGGACCCATGCGGCAGTCGTCGAGGTCGACGATATGGAACATCTCGTCACGGCACATCATGTTGCCGGGGTGGCAGTCACCGTGCATGCGGATGTTCTGGTGCGGCGTGTTGCTGTAGGCATCTTCCACACGCTTGAGCAGATCGCGGGCCACTGACTCGTAGGCCGGCAGCAGGCTGCGGGGGATGAAGTTGCCGTCGAGCAGTGTGGCCAGCGAGTCATGGCCGAAGTTTTTTACCGCCAGCGCTTCACGGTGCTCGAACGGCCGGGTCGAGCCGACCGCATGCAGGCGCCCGAGCAACTGGCCCAGGCGATAGAGTTGGTCGAGGTTGCCCGGCTCCGGTGCTCGGCCGCCACGGCGGGGGAACAGGGTGAAACGGAAACCGTTGTGTTCGTGCAGGGTTTCACCGTTGTGGATCAACGGCGCCACGACCGGCACCTCGCAGTCGGCGAGTTCGGCGGTGAACTGGTGCTCTTCCAGAATCGCTTCGTTGCTCCAGCGTTGCGGCCGGTAGAACTTGGCGATCAGCGGCTCGGCGTCTTCGATACCGACCTGATAGACACGGTTCTCGTAGCTGTTGAGCGCCAGGATGCGCGCGTCGCTGAGAAAGCCGATGCTTTCGACGGCATCGAGCACGAGGTCTGGTGTGAGGGTTTCAAACGGGTGGGCCATGCTGACTCCTGCGCGCAGCAGGCTGCTGCGTCCGGCCAGGCATGGTAGCGCAGACGGGGGGCTTTAGGGGGTGGGCTTGAGGTGTGCGTTGTATGTGCTGACGCCATCGCGAGCAAGCTCGCTCCCACAGGTCATGCGCCAGATATGAAATCGCGCCAATCCTGTGGGAGCGAGCCTGCTCGCGATGAGGGGTTGTCAGGCGCCGACGATCCCGCCATCTTCCCGCGAAATTGCCATCACCGAAGACCGCGGCTTGCCGTTGGGCAGGTGCTCGGGGAAGGTAGAACCGCCGTTTTCACCCGGATGCTGAATCCCGACAAACAGGGTTTTCTGGTCCGGCGAGAAGCTGATCCCCGTCACTTCACAACCTACCGGGCCAACCATGAAGCGACGAATCTCACCGGTTACCGGATCGGCACAGAGCATCTGGTTGTTGCCCATGCCGGCAAAGTCTCCGGCGTTGCTCGAATCGCCGTCGGTGAGAATCCACAAGCGTCCGGCCTTGTCGAAGCCCAGACCGTCCGGGCTGTTGAACATGTTCTGCGGCGTGATGTTCGACGATCCGCCTTTTGGTGTGCCGGCGTGAACCCCCGGATTACCGGCGACGACGAACAGGTCCCAGGCAAAGGTTTTCGAGCCGTGATCGTCACGCTCGGTGCGCCAGCGCAGGATCTGGCCGTAGACGTTCTTCTCACGCGGGTTCGGCCCGCCCGCCGGTTGCCCGTCTTCGCCGCGTTTGGCGTTGTTGGTCAGCGTGCAGTAGACCTGGCCATCCTTGGGGCTGACCACGATCCATTCCGGGCGGTCCATGCGCGTGGCCTTCACCACACTGGCGGCGAGACGCGCGTGAATCAAAACTTCGGCCTGATCGGCAAAACCGCTGCTGGCGTCGATGCCGTTTTTGCCGTGGGTCAGTTCGATCCATTCACCCTGGCCTTTCGGGTGATCGACGTTGCCGTCGCCGGCATCGAACCGCGCCACGTACAGGGTGCCGTGGTCGAGAATGTCACGGTTGGCCTTGGGGTTCTTGTGGTCGATCTTGTCGCGGCTGACGAATTTGTAGATGAACTCACCGCGTTCATCGTCGCCCATGTACACCACGGCATGACCGTCGCCGGTTTCGGCCAGTGCGGCGTTTTCGTGCTTGAAGCGGCCCAGGGCCGTGCGTTTGACCGGCGTCGATTTCGGATCGAACGGATCGATCTCCACCACCCAGCCGTGACGGTTGAGCTCGTTGGGGTTCTTCGCCATGTCGAAGCGCTCGTCGTGCTGGTGCCAGTTGATTTCTTTGCTGGTGGCCACCACGCCGTAGCGTTTTTGCGCCGGGTCGAACTTCTGCTCGGCGTTGCTGCTGCCGAAGCAGTCGGTGAAGTTCTCTTCACAGGTCAGATAGGTGCCCCACGGCGTCTTGCCGTTGGCGCAGTTCTGGAAGGTGCCCAGGACGTTCTTGCCGTGCGGATCGGCACTGGTTTTGAGCAGGGCATGTCCGGCGGCCGGGCCGCTCAGGGTGATCGGTGCGTTGCCGTGAATGCGGCGGTTGTAGCGTGAGCCCTGGACGAACTGCCATTGGCCGTTCTTGCGCTGCACTTCAATCACCGACACACCTTCGCAGGCCAGCGCCTTGCGCACTTCTTGCGCCGATTGCGGCATGCCGCCGTGGGCGTAGAGGTAGCGGTAGTTGGTGTATTCGTTGTTGATCGCCATCAGCGCCCGGTCTTTTTCGCCCGGAAACTCGAACAGGCTCATGCCGTCGTTGTTGTCGCCGAACTGGACTTCCTGATGTTCGGCGCTGCCGTTGCCGCTCGGGTCGAACACCGGACCGTCCTTGTGCAGGGGCTGGCCCCAGCTGATCAGCACCGAGGACTTGTAGCCCGGCGGCAGGGTGATGGTGTCGCTGGTGGCGGCGGCAATGCTGTCGAAACCCAGCAACTGGCTGTTGCCGGCACTGACACTGGCGGCCATCACGCTGCGGCTCAGCAGGTTGCCGCCAAGGAACATCGCCGCGCCGCACAGGGCACCTGCGCTGATGAAGCCGCGACGGCTGAGGCCGACCATGGTTTCGAGGTCGGTGGACTGGTTTTCTTCTAATAGGCTCATTTCAGGCTCCCTGCGGATTTTGCAGACACCTTAAAGATGAGTCATGAACCTTTTATTGCAGTTCTGCTTACAGTGGTGTGCCCAGCAGAACCCTGGACGGCGAAAACTCCACGCGCACCGGTTTGCCGCACGTCAGCCCCGATGCTTGCAGATGACTCGGTTCGGCCAAGGCGCATAGAGTCAGGCCGTTGGGTAGGGTGATGCGCACTTCGCTGGGACCGTCGTCGGCGTCGAGAATTTTTTCGATGATGCCGCTGAGGCAATTGTTTTCAGGCGTTTCGACTGAGTCGATTTGCAGCACGTCGAGCCAGCCGGCCTTGATCAATGCCACGACTTCAGTGCCGATTTGCAGTTCCAGGCGCTCGGTGCTGTCGTGGGTAATTTGCGCGGCGACGATCACGCCTTCGGCGACTTCGAGGCGAATCAGGTCGTTGCGTCCCTGAGGTTCGATCGCAATCACCTTGCCGTGCAACTGATTGCGCGCGCTGGTGCGCAGCATCAGGCGCCCGAGCAGATCCAGATCGCTCGCGTCTTCAGTTGCTTCCAGCACTTGGGCCTGCAAGGCTTGCAGCTTCTGGTACAGGCGCAACACCCGCTCGCCTTCGTTGGACAGGCGCGCACCGCCGCCGCCTTTGCCGCCGACAATCCGCTCCACCAGCGGCTTCTGCGCCAGGTTGTTCAGCTCATCGATCGCATCCCAGGCAGCCTTGTAGCTCAGGCCCGCGCTTTTTGCCGCGCGGGTGATCGAGCCTTGTTCGGCGATGTGCTGCAGCAGGGCGATGCGCTGCGGACGGCGGACAATGTGCTGGGACAGCAAGGTTGGCAAAGACATGACAAGTCGCTTTGGGTGGTGACGATGGTGAGGACGTTGGTCGCTTGGGCCGCGCGAGTCAAGTCAGGGTGTCTCGCCGGGTTTGGGCGTGCGGGCCAGGCAATAGACGTCGACCCTCGCCGCCCCGGCGTCCATCAACAGGCGAGCCAGGGCCTGGGCCGTGGCTCCGGTGGTCAGTACGTCGTCGACCAGAGCCAGGTGCCGGCCTTTGACGACCGCGCCGGGTGCCAGGGCGAAAGCATTGCGCAGGTTCCTTAGGCGGGCTTCGGCGTTCAATGCCTGTTGGGCGTCGGTGTCTTGAGTGCGCAGCAGCAACCGTTCGTCGCAAGGGATATCGAGACTCGCACTCAACCAGTGAGCCAGCATCGCCGCCTGATTGAACCCGCGCTGGCGCAGGCGCCGATTGGCCAGCGGCACCGGGATCAGCGCCTGGGGTCGCAGCAGATCGTCTTCGAAGCGATGTTGCAGGTATTGAGCGAGAAGTTCGGCGAGCAGGCGGCCAAACGGCCACTTGGCGTTGTGTTTGAAGCGGGTGATCAAGCTGTCTACCGGAAAGCTGTAGGTCCAGGGCGCAATCACTTGTTCGAAGGCCGGTGGCTGCTTCAGGCAATGGCCGCAGGTCAGTCCTGCGGCCGGGAGCGGCAGGGCGCAGGTCAGACAGTGATCACCGAGCCAGGGCAACTCGATTTCGCAGGCCGTGCAGACAGGAGGGATGCCGTCGGCCGTTTCATCGCACAAAAGGCATGATTGTTTGTTTTTTGACCAGATGTAAACCGGCCCTTCGTATCGTGGTTGACAGCGCATCGCTCTTCCTTAAATATGCCGAAACATCTGTGAAGCGGCTGTGAAACTCCATTACCCAGCCGACTGCCAAAGCATAATTCAAAGGAAACGCCCATGAGCGCCAGCACCACTGCCACCCTGCGTAATGACTGGACTTTGGCCGAAGTCAAAGCACTCTTCGTTCAGCCATTCAATGACCTGTTGTTCCAGGCGCAGACGGTGCACCGTGCGCATTTCGACGCCAACCGCGTCCAGGTGTCGACCCTGCTGTCGATCAAGACCGGCGCCTGCCCGGAAGATTGCAAATATTGTCCGCAGTCCGGTCACTACAACACCGGCCTGGAAAAAGAGAAACTGATGGAGGTGCAGAAGGTCCTCGAAGAGGCCGCTCGCGCCAAGGCCATCGGTTCGACCCGCTTCTGCATGGGCGCGGCGTGGAAGCATCCGTCGGCCAAGGACATGCCGTACGTGTTGAAGATGGTCGAAGGCGTGAAAGCCATGGGCCTGGAAACCTGCATGACCCTCGGTCGCCTGGATCAGGAGCAGACCGAAGCGCTGGCCAAGGCCGGCCTCGACTACTACAACCACAACCTCGATACCTCGCCGGAGTTCTACGGCAGCATCATCACCACCCGCACCTACAGCGAACGCCTGCAAACCCTGGCGTACGTGCGTGATTCGGGGATGAAGATCTGCTCCGGCGGCATTCTGGGCATGGGCGAGTCGCTGGACGACCGCGCCAACCTGCTGATCCAGTTGGCCAACCTGCCTGAGCATCCGGAGTCGGTGCCGATCAACATGCTGGTGAAAGTCGCCGGTACGCCGCTGGAAAATGCCGACGACGTCGATCCGTTCGACTTCATCCGCATGCTCGCCGTCGCGCGCATCCTGATGCCGCAATCCCACGTGCGCCTGTCCGCCGGCCGCGAAGCCATGAACGAGCAGATGCAGGCCTTGGCGTTCTTCGCCGGTGCCAACTCGATTTTCTACGGCGACAAACTGCTGACCACCGCCAACCCGCAGGCCGACAAGGACATGCAACTGTTCTCGCGCCTGGGCATCCTGCCGGAAGCCCGCGAAGAGCACGCCGACGAGGTGCATCAGGCAGCTATCGAGCAGGCGCTGGTGGAGCAGAAGAGCAGCGAGCAGTTTTACAACGCGGCTGTTTGAGTCATCCACCGACTTCTCTGGCTGGAATGCAAAACACTGTGGGAGCGAGCTTGCTCGCGATTGCGTCAGGTCCGTCGACATCAATGTTGAATGTGACGCCGCCATCGCGAGCAAGCTCGCTCCCAAAGGGATCGCATTCATTTTGATTTCTGTGATCTGAACTTCGAGGCCTGCATGTCTTTCGATCTCGCCGCACGCCTTGCCGCCCGTCGTGCCGAAAACCTCTACCGCCAGCGCCCGCTGCTAGAAAGCCCGCAGGGGCCGCAAGTGGTGGTTGATGGCCAGCTGTTGCTGGCGTTCTGTAACAACGACTACCTGGGCCTGGCCAATCATCCGCAAGTGATCGAAGCCTGGCGTGCCGGCGCTTCGAAGTGGGGTGTGGGCGGAGGGGCATCGCATCTGGTCATCGGCCATAGTTCCCCGCACCATGCCCTGGAAGAAGTGTTGGCCGACCTGACCGGTCGCCCGCGGGCGTTGCTGTTCACCACCGGCTACATGGCCAACCTCGGTGCGGTCACGGCATTGGTGGGGCAGGGTGATACGGTGCTCGAAGACCGGCTCAATCATGCGTCGCTGCTCGACGCGGGGCTGTTGTCCGGCGCGCGGTTCAATCGTTATCTGCACAACGACCCGGCGAGCCTGGCCAAGCGCCTGGAAAAAGCCACCGGCAATACGCTGGTGGTCACCGACGGCGTGTTCAGCATGGACGGTGATCTTGCCGACTTGCCGGCGCTGGCCCGAGAAGCCAAGGCCAAAGGCGCCTGGTTGATGGTCGACGATGCCCATGGTTTTGGACCGCTGGGTGCCAACGGTGGCGGCATCGTCGAACACTTTGGCTTGAGCCAGGATGACGTTCCGGTGCTGGTCGGCACCCTCGGCAAGGCATTCGGTACGGCAGGTGCCTTTGTGGCTGGCAGCGAAGAGCTGATCGAAAGCCTGATCCAGTTCGCCCGCCCCTACATCTACACCACCAGCCAGCCCCCCGCGCTGGCCTGCGCCACGTTGAAAAGCCTGGAACTGCTGCGCAGCGAACACTGGCGCCGCGAGCATTTGCAGACGCTGATCCGCCAGTTCCGCAAAGGTGCCGAGCAGATTGGCCTGGAACTCATGGACAGCTTCACGCCGATCCAGCCGATCATGATCGGTGACGCGGGGCGAGCGGTGCGACTTTCGCAAATGCTGCGTGAACGCGGGTTGATGGTAACCGCGATTCGCCCGCCAACCGTACCCGCCGGCAGTGCCCGGCTGCGGGTCACGTTGACGGCTGCCCACAGTGAGACTCAGGTACAGCTATTGTTAAACGGACTGGCCGATTGTTTTCAACAACTGAAGCCGGAGCCAAGCCATGCGTGATCGTCTGATTCTGCTGCCCGGCTGGGGCCTTGGCGTTTCACCGCTGGAGCCTCTGGCGGCGGCCCTGCGCGGTCTTGATGAGCACCTGCGCGTCGAAATCGAGCCGTTGCCGGAGCTGGAGTCGAGCGATCTTGAGGAGTGGCTCGATGAGCTTGATTCGACCTTGCCGCAAGACGTGTGGCTGGGCGGTTGGTCATTGGGCGGCATGCTCGCCTGCGAATTGGCGGCCCGGCGTGGCGATCGCTGCTGTGGTGTGTTCACCCTGGCCAGCAACGTTTCTTTTGTCGCTCATGATCAATGGACAAGCGCCATGTCCGGGGAAACCTTCGATGCGTTTCTGGCGGGATGTGAAGCCGATCCGCGCGCGACCTTGAAACGCTTTTCACTGCTTTGCGCCCAAGGCGCCGAAGACCCACGCGGATTGTCGCGGTTGTTGCTCGGCGGTGCCCCGAACACCGCTGCGCCGGTGTTGCTGAGTGGTCTGCAAGTGCTCGCGCAACTGGATACACGACAGGCGCTGCAATCGTTCCGTGGTCCGCAACTGCATCTGTTCGCCGGCCTCGATGGGCTGGTGCCGGTGGAAGCGGCGGGCGAGTTGTTGGCATTGCTGCCGGATGTCGAAATCGGTCTGATTGAACAGGCCAGCCACGTGTTTCTCCTGGAGGATCCCCACGGTGTGGCGGGGGCGATCCAGGCCTTTTTGCATGAGTCCGGCGATGACTGATTTATCCCTTCCCAACCTGCCCGGCGCCTTGCCCGACAAGCGCCAGGTAGCAGCCTCATTCTCCCGCGCGGCAGCAAGCTACGACAGCGTGGCCGAGCTGCAGCGTGATGTGGGCAGCCAATTGCTCGGGCGCTTGCCGCAGGACTTCGTACCGCAGCGCTGGCTGGACCTGGGCTGTGGCACCGGGCATTTCAGTCGTGCCCTGGGTGAGCAATTTCCGGGCAGCCACGGGGTGGCGCTGGACATTGCCGAGGGCATGCTCAACCACGCCCGGCCATTGGGGGGTGCCACATACTTCGTGGCCGGCGATGCCGAGCGACTGCCACTGCAGGATTCGTCTTGCGACCTGATCTTCTCCAGCCTGGCGGTGCAGTGGTGCGCGGACTTCGACTCGGTGCTCAGTGAAGCCTTTCGAGTACTGAAACCGGGCGGCATTTTCGCGTTTGCTAGTCTGTGTGTAGGGACGTTGTTTGAATTGCGCGACAGCTGGCGCGAAGTCGACGGTATGGTGCACGTCAACCGCTTCCGGGAGTTTGGTGTTTATCAACAACTGTGTGCGGCCAGCGGCTTGAGGATGGTCAGTCTGCAAAACCTTGCGCACGTGCTGTATTACCCGGATGTGCGCAGCCTGACCCATGAACTCAAGGCGTTGGGTGCGCACAATCTCAATCCCGGGCGACCGGGTGGCTTGACCGGCCGGGCGCGGATTTTGGGTTTGATCGAGGCTTACGAACAGTTTCGTCAGGCCCAGGGACTGCCGGCGACTTATCAAGTGGTGTACGCCGTTTTGGAGAAACCCTTATGAGCGCAGCCTATTTCATCGCCGGCACGGATACCGATGTCGGTAAAACCACGGTCGCTGCGGGGCTGCTGCATGCGGCGCGTTCGGCGGGTTTGAGCACGGCGGCGGGCAAGCCGGTCGCGTCCGGTTGCGATGTGACACCTAAAGGCCTGCGCAACGCCGATGCGCTGGCCTTGCTGGCGCAGTGTTCGCTGCCGCTGACCTACGCACAGGTCAATCCGATGGCCTTCGAACCGGCCATTGCCCCGCATCTGGCGGCGCGAGAGGCGGGCGTGGCGCTGACGGTGCAGTCGTTGCTGGCGCCGATGCGGCAGATTCTGGGCATGCAGGCGGACTTTACCCTGATCGAAGGCGCTGGTGGCTGGCGCGTACCCCTGGCGGATCAGGACAACCTGTCAGACCTGGCCATCGCGTTGAAGCTGCCGGTGATCCTGGTGGTCGGTGTACGCCTGGGGTGTATCAGCCATGCCCTGTTGACCGCCGAAGCGATTGCCCGGGACGGTTTGCAACTGGCGGGGTGGGTGGCCAACATCATCGAACCGAAGACCTCGCGGCTGGAAGAAAACCTGGCTACCCTGGCCGAGCGCCTCCCGGCACCGTGCCTGGGGCGTGTGCCTAAACTCAAGGCCGTTACGGCCGAGGCAGTGGCCGAGCACTTGCAACTGGACCTGTTGGACTGAGGCGAGTGGCTGCGGGCTTTGCCTATGGGAAGGCACTGTGCCATTAGTGTTTTTGTCGAGTGTTTTGCTGGCCACTCTGCTTCAATGGTCACTGTTGATCCTTTGAAAGGACGAGTTCTCCCTTGGAAATCTCAGGAAACACCGCTTTTTATGCCGGTCTGAGCACTCTTCAGACAGGGCAGAACCGTGTCGATCAAGCCGCCGGGCAGATCGCCAACACGACGATCGAGCGCTCGGTCACCAGCCAGTCCTCCGAGGCGCAGGTCGATCGTCTGCGATCGGACCTGGCCAGCAATGTGGTCGAAATGGCCCAAGGCAAATTTCAGGTCGAACTGGGCGCCAAAGTCGCCAAGGCATCCGACGAAGTGCTCGGAACGCTGATCGATACTTTCGCCTGATCCTCATTGAATCCGTCTCTCCAACGCCGCGCCTGTTCGCGGCGTTTTTCTGCGTAAGTCCTTCTCACTCAACTAATCTTTTCTGCATGGTGGCTCGCTCGGTCAATGTCCGTCGTGCGGTTGCGCGCAGATGTGCCTGATCTTCGGTGACGAACGGAAAAAGATCGACGCTTGACAAGATTTGGGCGTAAACGTATGTTTCAAACAACTGTTTGATCGCAACAACAAATCAATGCGGTCGTTCATTCCCGGTTACATCAGCAGAGGTTTATCGCTATGCCTGACTACAAGGCCCCCTTGCGTGATATTCGCTTCGTTCGTGACGAGCTGCTCGGCTACGAAGCGCACTATCAGAGCCTTCCGGCTTGTGCCGACGCAACTCCGGACATGGTTGACGCCATTCTTGAGGAAGGCGCCAAGTTTTGTGAGCAGGTACTGGCTCCGCTGAACCGCGTGGGCGATCTCGAAGGCTGCACCTGGAGCGAGTCCGGCGTTAAGACCCCGACTGGCTTCAAGGAAGCCTACAAGCAATTCGTCGAAGGTGGCTGGCCAAGCCTGGCTCACGACGTAGAGCACGGCGGCCAAGGCCTGCCGGAGTCCCTGGGTCTGGCCATCAGCGAAATGGTTGGCGAGTCCAACTGGTCGTGGGGCATGTACCCAGGCCTGTCGCACGGTGCGATGAACACCATCTCCGAGCACGGCACCCCTGAGCAGCAAGAGGCTTACCTGACCAAGCTGGTTTCCGGCGAGTGGACCGGCACCATGTGCCTGACCGAGCCGCACTGCGGCACCGACCTGGGCATGCTGCGCACCAAGGCCGAGCCTCAGGCCGACGGTTCCTACAAGGTTTCCGGCACCAAGATCTTCATCTCGGCCGGTGAACACGACATGGCCGACAACATCGTCCACATCGTGCTGGCCCGCCTGCCGGATGCACCGGCTGGCACCAAAGGCATCTCCCTGTTCATCGTTCCGAAATTCATGCCGAACGCTGATGGCTCGGTTGGCACACGTAACGCCGTATCTTGCGGTTCCCTGGAACACAAGATGGGCATCCACGGCAACGCTACTTGCGTGATGAACTTCGACGGCGCTACCGGTTTCCTGATCGGCCCGGCGAACAAAGGCCTGAACTGCATGTTCACCTTCATGAACACCGCACGTCTGGGTACCGCGCTGCAAGGCCTGGCCCACGCTGAAGTCGGTTTCCAGGGTGGCCTGAAATACGCTCGCGACCGTCTGCAGATGCGCTCGCTGACGGGTCCCAAAGCGCCGGACAAAGCCGCTGACCCGATCATCGTGCACCCTGACGTACGCCGCATGCTGTTGACCATGAAGGCATTCGCCGAAGGCAACCGCGCGATGGTTTACTTCACCGCCAAGCAGGTCGACATCGTCAAGTACGGCGTGGACGAAGAAGAGAAGAAGAAAGCCGACGCACTGTTGGCGTTCATGACTCCAATCGCCAAAGCCTTCATGACCGAAGTCGGTTTCGAATCGGCCAACCACGGCGTGCAGATCTACGGCGGCCACGGCTTCATCGCCGAGTGGGGCATGGAGCAGAACGTCCGCGACAGCCGTATCTCGATGCTGTACGAAGGCACCACCGGCATCCAGGCACTCGACCTGCTGGGCCGTAAAGTGCTGATGACCCAGGGCGAGGCTCTGAAAGGCTTCACCAAGATCGTCCACAAGTTCTGCCAGACCAACGAAGGCAACGAAGCGGTTCAAGAGTTCGTCGCTCCGCTGGCCGCATTGAACAAGGAATGGGGCGAGCTGACCATGAAGGTCGGTATGGCCGCCATGAAAGATCGCGAAGAAGTCGGCGCAGCCTCCGTGGACTACCTGATGTACTCCGGTTACGCCTGCCTGGCCTACTTCTGGGCCGACATGGCGCGCCTGGCTGCCGAGAAACTGGCTGCCGGCACTTCCGAAGAGGCGTTCTACACCGCCAAGCTGCAGACTGCGCGCTTCTACTTCCAGCGCATCTTGCCGCGTACCCGCACTCACGTCGTAACCATGCTGTCGGGCGCCAACAACCTGATGGACATGAAAGAAGAGAACTTCGACCTGGGCTACTAAGCCTTAGCGAAGTACTTGAAAAAGCCGCTGCTCCCTCGGGAACAGCGGCTTTTTTGCTTTAAAGGTTGGCGGTGGAAAATGTTTACAACGCCCTTTGAAAAATACCTCAGTAATTCACTCAGTAACTCGGGCTTCCTGCCGTTACAGTAGTTGGCACATTGCCATCTATTGATTTGACGGGTCGGAGCTTTACCCTTGCCGCGCTCATCTGCTGTACGTTTCAGTCATTTCCTGCCGTCATTGCTGCTGTTGGTGGCGGGGCTTGCGGCTGCTTACATCAAGGATCTGAACGTCTTCTTCACGTCGCTGTTCAACGTGCTGCCCACCCTGGTGTTGTTGCTCGGTGGCGCCTATTGCGCGGTGTACCGACGCCAGCGTGAACTGTTTCTGATGGTCACGGTGTACATCGCCTACTTCCTGCTCGACACCCAGACCGACTATTACCGCGACAACGGCAAGGTGCGTGACGACGCCGCGGTGGTCTTTCATTTGTGTTGCCTGCTGCTGCCGCTGCTGTTTGGCGTGTTCGCGGCGTGGCAGGAACGCACCCATCTGTTCCAGGACATGGTGGCGCGCTTCGCGGTCTTGCTGGCGGTCGGCAGCGTGGCGCTGGGGCTTGAGCAAAGTTATCCACACGCGCTGCTGATCTGGCTGTCGGAGATTCGCTGGCCTGCCTTGCATGGCGCCTGGATGAGCCTGATCCAGTTGTCCTATCCGGTGTTCATCGCTGCGTTCCTGTTGCTGGCCTGGCAATACTGGCGCAACCCGCGACCGCTGCATGCCGCGCAATGGGTGGGGCTGCTCGGGTTGTTCTGGATGTTGCCGAAAACCTTCATCCTGCCGTTCACGCTGAACATCATGTGCAGCCAGGTGATGCTGATGATCGCAGCCGCCGTTGCCCACGAGGCCTATCAAATGGCGTTCCGCGACGAACTGACCGGGCTGCCGGGCCGTCGCGCGTTGAATGAACGCATGCAACGGTTGGGGCGCAACTACGTGTTGGCCATGAGCGACGTCGACCACTTCAAGAAATTCAACGACACCCACGGCCACGACGTCGGCGACCAGGTGCTGCGACTGGTGGCCAGCAAGCTGTCGAAAATCGGCGGTGGCGGTAAGGCGTATCGCTATGGCGGCGAGGAATTTGCCCTGGTGTTTGCAGGCAAGACCCTCGAAGAGTGCATGCCGCACCTGGAAGTCATCCGCGAGTCCATTGCCACTTACAACATTCAACTGCGCAATCAGGAAAACCGCCCACAGGACGACAATCAGGGGCGCCAGCGGCGTGCCGGTTCCGGTGCGTCGAGTGTGTCGGTGACGGTCAGTATCGGCGTTGCCGAACGGATCGAACAACGCACCCCCGAAGAGGTGCTCAAGTCCGCTGACCAGGCGCTCTACAGCGCCAAGGGCGCCGGGCGCAACTGCGTGATGGCGTTCGGGCAGAACCGCCGTGGCGCCGTGCGCATGGACGCCGCTACGGTTGAGTGATGATGGCGCATTCAGCGAGCGCAAAGTGATTGTGAGGCGTGGTCGGCAGCAGTAGGTTGGAGAAATCTGCCGACGGAGAATGACCATGCCCGAGTACAAAGCTCCCTTGCGCGACATGCGCTTTCTGATCGACCACGTCTTCGACTTTCACAGCAACTACGCCGCGCTGGGGGCCACCGATGCCAGCCCGGACATGGTCAATGCGATCCTCGAAGAAGGGGCGAAGTTCTGCGAAAACGTACTGTCGCCGCTGAACCGCAGTGGCGATGAAGAAGGCTGCCATTTCGACAATGGCGTGGTCACGACACCCGCGGGCTTCAAGCAGGCATTCGCCCAATATGTCGAGGGCGGCTGGCATGGCCTGGCGGCGGATCCGGTTTACGGCGGTCAAGGGTTGCCGATCTCTCTGGGCCTGGTGATCAGCGAAATGGTGGCTTCCAGCAACACCTCATGGGGCATGTACCCCGGTCTGACCCACGGTGCGATGTCGGCGATCCACGCCCATGGTACCGAGGCGCAAAAGCAGACCTATTTGAAGAAGCTCACCGCTGGCCAATGGACCGGCACCATGTGCCTGACCGAAGCCCATTGCGGCACCGACCTGGGCATCATCAAGACCCGCGCCGTGCCTGCGGCCGATGGCAGCTACGCGATCTCCGGCAGCAAGATCTTCATCTCCGCCGGCGAGCACGACATGAGCGCCAACATCATTCACCTGGTGCTGGCCAAATTGCCGGACGCACCGGCCGGAACCAAGGGCATTTCACTGTTCATCGTGCCCAAGTTCCTGCCTGATGCGACGGGGGAAGCGGGTGAGCGCAACGGCGTGTCCTGCGGCTCGATCGAACACAAAATGGGCATCAAGGCTTCGGCCACCTGCGTGCTGAACTTCGACGAGGCCAAGGGCTTCCTGATCGGCGAGCCGAACAAGGGCCTCAACTGCATGTTCACCATGATGAACCACGCGCGACTGGGCACCGGCATGCAAGGGCTGTGTCTGGGGGAGGCGAGCTTCCAGGGCGCGATCAAATACGCCAACGACCGTTTGCAGATGCGCTCGCTGACCGGCCCGAAAGCGCCGGAAAAGGCCGCCGACCCGATCATCGTGCACCCTGATGTGCGGCGGATGTTGCTGACCATGAAAGCCTTCAACGAGGGCAACCGCGCGCTGACTTACTTCACCGCACAGTTGCTCGACGTTGCACACCTGAGCCCGGACGAAACGGCGCGCCGGGATGCCGAAGACTTGCTGGCGTTCCTCACGCCAATCTGCAAAGCCTTCATGACCGACACCGGGCTGGAGGTGACCAACCATGGCATGCAGGTCTATGGCGGCCACGGCTTCATTCGCGAATGGGGTATGGAGCAACTGGTCCGTGACTGCCGGATCGCGCCGATCTATGAAGGTACCAATGGTATTCAGGCGCTGGACTTGCTCGGGCGCAAGGTACTCGGCAGCCAGGGCAAACTGCTGCGTGGCTTCACCAAAATCGTCCACAAGTTCTGCGCGGCGAACGCTGAACATCCACAACTGGCCGGGTATGTGGCGCAGCTCAATCAACTGAACCAGCAGTGGGGTGAATTGACCACCAGGGTCGGTATGGCGGCGATGAAAAACCCGGACGAAGTCGGTGCTGCGTCGGTGGATTACCTGATGTACAGCGGTTACATCATCCTCGGCTACCTGTGGTTGCGCATGGCGCTGGTGGCTCAGGCGCAGCTCGATGCGGGCAGCGGTGATGGTGACTTCTGCCGGGGCAAACTGGCGACCAACGAGTTTTACTTCAAGCGTCTGTTGCCACGCACTGCCGCTCATCGGGCGGCCGTCGAAGCAGGTAGCGATTGCCTGATGCAACTGCCGGCGCAGATGTTTGCGCTCTGACATCGCCCTCTGTAGGAGCGAGCTCTGCTCGCGATGGTCGTGAACGATAACGCGTAAAACCAGATGCCCGCGGCGTCTTCGGATTTTTCGCGAGCAAGCTCGCTCCTACACAATTATATGACTAAAAATAACAAAACGGTCATGAGTTGACCCTATGTGTCGCAAAAGTTGTTGAGGTACACTCCGACCCAACGAAAACACTCTTCCTGTGAATCACCTGTATAGATCTTGCGAGGTTTGCCATGGCTGACTACAAAGCGCCCCTGCGCGATATGCGCTTCGTCCTCAATGAAGTTTTCGAGGTCGCCAAACTCTGGGCCGAACTGCCTGCACTGGCCGAGACTGTGGATGCAGAAACCGTCCAAGCCATCCTGGAAGAAGCCGGCAAAGTCACCAGCAAAAGCATCGCACCGCTGAGCCGTGCCGCTGACGAAGAAGGTTGCCATTGGGCGGACGGTGCCGTCACCACGCCGGCAGGTTTCCCGCAGGCCTATCAGACCTACGCTGAAGGCGGCTGGGTCGGTGTCGGTGGTGATCCGTCCTACGGCGGCATGGGCATGCCCAAAGCCGTTTCGGCCCAGGTCGAGGAAATGGTCAACTCCGCCAGCCTGTCGTTCGGCCTGTACCCGATGCTGACCGCCGGTGCTTGCCTGTCGATCAACGCCCACGCCAGCGAAGAACTGAAAGCCGCGTACCTGCCGAACATGTACGCCGGCATCTGGGCCGGTTCCATGTGCCTGACCGAGCCGCACGCCGGTACCGACCTGGGGATCATCCGCACCAAGGCCGAGCCTCAGGCTGACGGTTCCTACAAGGTCAGCGGCACCAAGATCTTCATCACCGGTGGCGAACACGACCTGACCGAAAACATCATCCACCTGGTGCTGGCCAAGCTGCCGGATGCACCGGCGGGGCCGAAAGGCATTTCGCTGTTCCTGGTGCCGAAGTTCATGGTCAATGCCGATGGCAGCCTGGGCGCGCGCAACCCGGCCAACTGCGGTTCGATCGAACACAAAATGGGCATCCAGGCGTCCGCCACCTGCGTGATGAACTTCGATGAAGCCGTGGGTTACCTGGTCGGCGAGCCGAACAAAGGCCTGGCGGCGATGTTCACCATGATGAACTACGAGCGTCTGGGCGTTGGTATCCAGGGCCTGGCCACGGGCGAGCGCTCGTACCAGAACGCCGTGGAATACGCCCGCGACCGTCTGCAAAGCCGTTCGCCGACTGGCGCGCAGAACAAGGACAAAGTGGCTGACCCGATCATCGTCCACCCGGACGTGCGACGCATGCTGCTGACCATGAAAGCCTCGAACGAAGGTGGTCGTGCATTCTCCACCTACGTGGCGATGCAACTGGACACCGCCAAGTTCAGCGAAGACGCCGCCACCCGCAAGCGTGCGGAAGACCTGGTGGCGTTGCTGACCCCGGTGGCCAAAGCGTTCCTGACCGACCTCGGCCTGGAAACCACTGTACACGGCCAGCAGGTCTTCGGCGGACACGGCTATATCCGTGAGTGGGGCCAGGAGCAACTGGTGCGTGACGTGCGCATCACCCAGATCTACGAAGGCACCAACGGCATCCAGGCGCTGGACCTGGTCGGGCGCAAGATCGTCGGTAGCGGCGGGGCGTTCTACAACCTGTTCGCCGACGAGATCCGCCACTTCACAGCGACCGCCAGCGCGGACCTCGCCGAATTCACCAAGCCGCTGAACGACGCCGTGACCTCCCTCGATGAACTGACTGCGTGGTTGCTGGACCGGGCGAAGAGCAATCCGAACGAAATCGGCGCGGCGTCGGTCGAGTATCTGCAGGTGTTCGGCTACGTGGCCTACGCCTACATGTGGGCCCTGATGGCCAAGGCGGCTTTCGGCAAGGAAGCGCAAGACGATTTCTACGCCAGCAAACTGGGCACGGCGCGCTTCTACTTTGCCCGCCTGCTGCCGCGCATTCACTCGTTGAGCGCGTCGGTGAAGGCTGGTAGCGAATCGTTGTTCCTGCTGGATGCGGGACAATTCTGATGAAGTAACGTTATGTAAGCATTCTCTTACATAACGTGCTGCTGTTCTCCCATAGATGCAAATTGGATCCACGGCTAATCTACTTCTCATGGACGTAGCGCAGGAAGCGCAAAGCAACAACAGGGACACGTAGGATTCTGCCAGGACGGCGGAGTGAAATGGATGTCAGGGAAACAGTCTGCAAAGCCCCGCTTCGGCGGGGTTTTCTTTTGCCTGAAGAAAAGTTTTCAGCTTGGCCCATCCAGAGCCTGCGCGCTGTTCAAGCGCCCGTCCGGGCCATTTATCACTTCTTCCAGCAATGTCCGCAGCAATGCCAGCGAGGCCTGCTGCCGTTGCACATCCCGACACACCAAACCGACTTTCAGCGGCACTCGCGGTTCGCTCAGGGGTTTCCACAGCAGTTCGTGGTTGCCATGGGTCTTTTGCGAGCGACCGGGCAGTACCGTCGCCAGGCGCGTGTGGGGCAGGCTGTCGAGGATGCCGGCCATGTTGTTCAATTCGGCTTGCACCTGTGGGCGACGTCCGAGGCTTGTCAGCTGTGCCTGCCAGATCTGCCTGATCTGAAACTCTTCGCCCAGCAGCAACATCGGCAGTTCGGCAGCCTGACTCATGGACACTTTCTTGAATTCACGCAGCGGATGCTCTGCCGGGATGACCAGGGTCAGTTCGTCTTCGTACAGCATCACGCCATGCAAGCCAGGCTGGCGGGGTGGCAGGTAGCTGATGCCGATATCCAGAGAACCGTTGAGCAGTCGCCGCTCGATTTCCAGGCCGGTCAGTTCGTAGATCTGCACCACCAGATGCGGCTGCGCCTTGCGCACCCGCTCGAGCATCTGCGGAACGAGGCTGGTGTGCACGGTTTGCAATACACCGATGGCCAGGGTGCGCAGCGCCTGACCCTTGAAGTTGCCGAGCGCTTCCCGTGCCCGTTGCAGGCCATCGAGCAAAGGCAGGGCATGGTTGTACAGCGTGTGGGCCGCGAGAGTCGGCAACAGGCGTTTGCTACTGCGCTCGAACAGGCTCACATCGAGGTTTTGCTCGAGGTGGCGGATTTGCTGGGACAGCGCCGGCTGAGAGATGGACAGACGCTCGGCGGCCCGGCCCACGTGGCCTTCTTCATAGACCGCGACGAAATAACGCAGTTGCTTGAAATCCATAAGTATTACTTATCGAAAATGCTGGGAAATCGAAATGGCTGAACGCCTCGCCTGAGCCTAGTCTAACCGCATTCACAGGGCTTACAGGGCCACAGAGCGCGATGAATACCCTTTGCTTCGATGGTATTTACATAGGTAAGGCAAAAAACCTCAAAAAGGTTTTTTTCAGATGAATCTGTTCAGTCTGCGCCGCAGTCCTCCCAGTCTTGATGATCTGGTCATGGACGCCTCCCTGCCATCCCAAGGCGTTAACCTTTCCAGCGAGTACTTGATGCCCAGTGTCGAGCGGCCAAAACAGGTGTTTGTGCGTGGCCAGGGTTCATGGTTGTGGGACAGCGATGATCGTGCGTACCTGGATTTTTCCCAGGGCGGCGGGGCCAACAGCCTCGGTCATAGCCCTTCGGTACTGGTCAATGCAATCACAGCCCAGGCTCAGTCGCTGATCAACCCGGGTTTTGGCCTGCATAACCGCGGCATGCTCAGCCTCGCCGAACATTTGTGTGCCAGCACCGGCAGTGATCAGGCCTACCTGCTCAATACCGGCAGCGAAGCCTGCGAGGCGGCGATCAAACTGGCGCGTAAATGGGGTCAACGGCATCGCGGCGGTGCGTCGCGAATCATTGTGGCCAACAACGGTTGCCACGGCCGGAGCCTGGCGACGATTTCGGCGTCGGACAGTTCGACATTGGCCAACCGGTTCGAGCCGCAATTGCCAGGCTTCAGTCGTGTTCCGTTCAATGACCTGCCAGCGTTGCATGCGGCCGTGGATGAACGGACCGTAGCGATCATGCTCGAGCCGATCCAGAGCGAAGCCGGCGTGGTCCCGGCCACCGTGCACTATCTCAAGGGCGTTGAACGCCTGTGCCGTGAACTCGGCATTTTGCTGATCTTCGACGAAGTGCAAACCGGCATCGGCCGTTGTGGCACCTTGCTCGCGGAACAGTCCTGCGGTGTCACGGCGGATATCGTCGTGCTCGGCAAAGGCTTGGGCGGCGGCGTGCCATTGGCCGCGCTGCTGGCGCGGGGCAAGGCTTGCTGTTTCGACATTGGCGAGTTGGCGGGTACTCATCACGGTAATGCGTTGATGACCGCGGCGGGGCTTTCAGTGCTCGATACCGTGCAGGACAAGGCTTTCCTCAAGCACGTCGCAGAGGCCGGTCAACACCTGCGTGAAGGGTTAGGGCGTTTGGCCCATCGTTACGGTCACGGCGAGTTGCGCGGACAAGGGCTGCTGTGGGGGCTGACGCTGTCGGACGACTCCGCTGACGCGGTGGTCAAGGCCGCGCTGTACGAAGGCTTGCTGCTCAATGCTCCGCAACCCGACTGCCTGCGCTTTACCCCTGCACTAAATGTCAGCAACGCCAACATCGATGAAATGCTCCTGCGCCTGGCGCGCGCCTTCTCCCGAGTGCGAACCGCACAATTGCAGTGCCGCAAAGGGATTGCCGTCTGATCAGACGCGCCCTGTACACATTCCAGAACCGTCTCGCGGTAATACGCACGCCCCACGCCCGATACTTTTGGCGTGGGGCGTTTTTTTGTGGCCGGTTTTTTCCAAAGGCAGTTTCGGCTTGAGCGGTTAACACATTAATGGCTTTCTAGCGTGCATCGGCAGGGAGTGCCGGTGCCAGCGAAACGGTGTTGCTGTCGCGTTGGTTTTGATTCCTATACCACTGAGTGGTATGTTTTATGGAAGGGATGCCCATGTCACCAAGGCTGTTCAAGACAAAGCGCTTCGCAATGCAGGCTGCCAAGGCCTGGATCGGTGATGACGAGCTCAGGGAGGCATTCACCGAAATGCTCAATGGTCAGGCTGACAATTTGGGTGGCGGGGTCTGGAAGAAGCGCTTGAATGCCAACCGCCATCGCTCGATTATCCTGGCCAGGGGCGGTGCTCATTGGGTCTATCAGTTTCTGTACGCAAAAAAAGATCAGAGCAATATCAGTCCCAGGCATTTGCTCGACTTGCGAGAGTTGGCCAAGACATATGGTGGACTGACCGAAATGGAAATTCAGCAATTGCTGGATGCAAAGGAGTTTGTGGAGATACTAAATGAGTAAAAAATTCAAAAGTGAGCTATCGGAGTCGATCCACGAATCGGCCAGTGCCTTGTACGCCATAGGTGCAATCAGCAAGGCGACCATGCGTGAGTTCGATGAGTCCTGTCTTGCAAGAGTGCCGGATGCGATTCCCGCGCAGGAGATCAAGGCACTGCGCGAGCGCAACAATGTCAGCCAACCGGTGTTCGCGCGCTACCTGAACACCAGTGCTTCCACGGTCAAGCAATGGGAAGCAGGGGATAAGCACCCCAGTGGCATGGCGTTGAAGTTGCTGAGTATCGTGCGCAAACACGGTCTGGAGATACTGGCCTGAGGAATCGGGCTGAACCCTGACAAACGGCGCAGGTCGATTAGCTGTAGGGCTCGAACGAGTCCACCCCCAATCAGGAGCTGTCCCATGGACTTTATTCGCATCATCATCGCCATCCTGTTACCGCCATTGGGCGTGTTTCTGCAAGTAGGATTCGGCGGAGCGTTCTGGCTGAATATTCTGCTGACGTTGTGCGGTTATATTCCGGGGATCGTGCATGCGGTGTACATCATCGCCAAGCGCTGAATTTTTGCGGCGTTAGATCGATCGCTTTCGCGGGCAAGCCCGCTCCCACAGGATTTGTGCACGCAGCAGAACCTGTGGGAGCGGGCTTGCCCGCGAAGGGGACGCTACCGTTTCGGCAATGAACGCAGGCTTCAGTCCACTGAATCCATCACCCGCCGATAAAACAACCACTCCTGCTCCAGCGCATGGGCCTGGTTACCGGCCTTGCGAAAGCCATGGCGTTCATCGGCGTAGTAATGCGCTTCGACCAGGATGCCGTTGTCCTGCAGTGCCGTGACCATGTCGCGGGTCTGTTGCGGGACGACCACGGCATCCAGTTCTCCTTGAAAGAAGATCATCGGCACGCGGATGTTGCCGGCATGCAGCAGCGGCGTGCGGGCAGCGTAGCGTTCGGCATCCAGTTGCGGATCGCCGATCAGCCAATCCAGATAGTCGCTTTCGAATTTGTGGGTCGCGCGCCCCAGCGCCACCGGGTCGCTGACCCCATACAGGCTGGCGCCGGCGCGGAACACGTTGTGAAAGGCCAAGGCGCAAAGGCTGGTGTAGCCGCCAGCGCTGCCGCCGCGAATGAACGCCTGATCGCCGTCGATCAAGCCTCGCTGCTTGAGGTAACTGACCACGGCGCAGGCGTCTTGCACATCAACGTCACCCCAACTCAGGTGCAGTGCCTGGCGATAGGCCCGGCCGTAACCGCTGCTGCCGCGGTAGTTGAGATCAGCCACGGCGAAGCCCCGCTGTGCCCAGTACTGGATACGCGGATCGAGCATCGGGTAACACGCCGAAGTCGGTCCGCCATGGACGAACACCACCAATGGCGGCTTCGCCTCGCCGGTCATCGCCGGGTAGAAGAAGCCGTGTGCTTCGCCTGAGCCACTTGGGTAGCGCAAGGTTTGCGGGCGGCTGATCTGTTCGGGAGCAAGCGGTGCGATGCCGCCGGCCAGCACTTGCACTTGCCGGCTCTGACGGTCGATGGCGATGACGGCGGTTGAACTGACGGGCGACGCCGCGATGCAATAGATGAACTGCTCATCCACGGCGAGATGGCGGAAGCGGCTGTAGTCGCCGGTAAAGTCGGCGCTGGAGTCGCCGCCTATGCCCAGTCGGCCAAACCCGCCCTCGGTCCAACTGGCCAGATAACTGTTGTCGCTAAGCGGCAACCAGGTGCTGCCGCCGAGTTGCCAGGGCGCGGGGCCATGGTCGGCGCTGGCACTTGGCAATGGGCTCAGGCCTTTTTCAGATTCTTTCCAAGGCTGCCAGTAACCCGCGCGATCCGTCAGGCAATACAGGCGACCGCCGGCATCAAACCGCGGTTGTTGCACAGACTCTTGAGTGCCTTCGCCCGCCACACAACGGGGCTCGGCAAAGCCGCCGTTGGCGAGGCGCTCGGCAACCATCAAGCGGGTCGCTGTCCATGGCTGATTCGGGCGACTCCACTCGATCCAGGCCAGGCGCCGGGCATCCGCGCTCAGTGTCGGTGCCGCGTAGAAATCAGCACCCTCGGCCAGCAAGTGACGTGCGCCATCCAACAGATCGATCGCCACCAATCGGTGTTGATCGCGGTGCTCCTCGACCGCCAGCACTTGCCCGTTGGCGAACTGCAGATCGCCATAACGGCACGCTCCGGACGTCAGCCTTTCGGGCGCTTCGTCTTGCAGTGATTGCCGATACAACTGCTGGTCGGCCTCATTGACGAAAACGATTCCATCGTCCGTCAGACAAAACGCTCCACCGCCATATTCGTACACCCGACTGCGCACGCTGAACTCTGGTGGCGTCAGGCATTTCGCTGCGCCGTCACGCCAATGCCAGATCCGGCACGCAGCGTCTTCGGGGCGGTATTCGTTCCAGAACAGGCCCTGTCGACCGACCTGCAGTTCGGCAAAGTCGATACCGGCGGCCACGGCTTTGGCAGCGCTGAAAGGTTCAGCTTTTGGCGATGAGGCGTGAGTTTCGTTCATTGCGAAAGGCCAGTTGGTCGATGGTCTGGGTCGCGTGCCCGGCTTCTTCGCGAGCCTTGAGGATCACGCCGTGTTGTGGCGACTTGCTGCATACCGGGTCTGCATTGCTTGCATCGCCGGTGAGCATGAACGCCTGGCAGCGGCAGCCGCCGAAGTCTTTTTCTTTCTCGTCACAGGAGCGGCACGGCTCGGGCATCCAGTCGTACCCGCGAAAGCGGTTGAAACCGAACGAGTCGTACCAGATGTGCTGCATGCTGTGGTCGCGCACGTTGGGAAACTGCACCGGCATCTGTCGGGCACCGTGACAGGGCAGGGCGGTTCCGTCTGGCGTGACCGTCAGGAAAATACTGCCCCAGCCGTTCATGCAGGCTTTCGGGCGTTCTTCGTAATAGTCCGGCGTGACGAAAATCAGCTTGCACGGATGCCCTTCGGCTTCCAGTTTTGCGCGGTATTCGTTGGTGATGCGTTCGGCGCGCACCAATTGCTCCTTGGTCGGCAAAAGCCCAACGCGATTGAGTTGCGCCCAGCCGTAGAACTGGCAGGTGGCGAGCTCGACGAAGTCCGCTTCCAGTGCGATGCACAACTCGATGATGCGGTCGATCTGGTCGATATTGTGCCGATGGGTGACGAAGTTCAGCACCATCGGATAACCGTGGGCCTTCACCGCCCGGGCCATTTCCAGTTTCTGCGCGAAGGCCTTTTTCGAGCCGGCCAGCAGATTGTTCACCTGCTCGTCACTGGCCTGGAAGCTGATCTGGATGTGATCCAGGCCGGCCTTCTTGAAGTCGCTGATTTTCTGTTCGGTCAGGCCGATGCCGGAGGTGATCAGGTTGGTATAGAAACCCAGCTTGCGCGCTTCAACGATCAGCTCGGCGAGGTCCTGACGCACCAGCGGTTCGCCACCGGAAAAGCCAAGCTGCGCGGCGCCCATTTCCCGCGCTTCACGAAACACCTTGATCCACTGCTCGGTGCTCAGCTCTTTACCTTGCTCGGCGAAATCCAGCGGATTGGAGCAGTATGGGCATTGCAGCGGGCAGCGATAGGTCAGCTCGGCGAGCAGCCACAGCGGCAAGCCGACCTCGGGTTTGGGCGGTACTTGCCTTGATGAATCAGGCAAGTTCGATCCAGTGCTGCGCACGGGCAACCTCCATGAATTGCTCGATGTCGTCTCCGAGTTCGGGCACGCCGGGAAACTGTTGGTCGAGCTCATTGATGATGGCCGCGACATTCCGTTCACCATCAATCAAACCGCCGATCAGCGCGGCACTTTCGTTGAGCTTGATCATGCCTTCCGGGTACAGCAGCACGTGGCCTTTTTGCGCCGGTTCGTACTGGAAGCGGTAGCCGGGACGCCAGGTCGGGGTCTTGCTGCGATCGAAACTCATAAGGTGATTCCTTTGTGCCAGACCCGTTCCCCGGTCACGCTGTGATACGGCGGGCGTTTCAGTTCGTAGGCCATGCTCATGGCATCAAGCATGCTCCAAAGAATGTCCAGTTTGAACTGGAGAATTTCCAGCATGCGCTCCTGGCCTTCACGGGTGGTGTAGTGCTGCAACGTGATCGCCAGACCATGCTCGACATCACGCCGTGCCTGGCCCAGGCGCGTGCGGAAATACTCGTAGCCGGCCGGGTCGATCCATGGGTAGTGCTGGGGCCAACTGTCCAGGCGCGATTGGTGGATCTGCGGGGCGAACAGTTCGGTCAGCGAGCTGCTCGCGGCTTCCTGCCAACTGGCACGGCGGGCGAAATTGACATAGGCGTCCACGGCGAAGCGCACGCCGGGCAGTACCAGCTCCTGGGAACGCAGTTGGTCCGGGTCGAGGCCCACGGCCTGGCCCAGGCGCAGCCAGGCTTCGATGCCGCCGTCTTCACCGGGCGCACCGTCGTGGTCCAGCAGGCGTTGAATCCACTCGCGGCGGATCTCGCGGTCCGGGCAGTTGGCCAGAATGGCCGCGTCCTTCAGGGGGATGTTCACCTGATAGTAGAAACGGTTGGCGACCCAGCCCTGGATCTGTTCGCGGGTGGCCCGGCCTTCGTACATCGCCACGTGATAGGGGTGATGGATGTGGTAGTAGGCGCCCTTGGCGCGCAGAGCCGCTTCGAATTCGGCGGGGGACATCGGGGTGTCAGTCATTGCGGTTCTCCGGGGAACAACCAGGATATGTGTTGCTGCTGCCGGCCTCATCGCGAGCTTGCTCGCGATAGGGGCATCCGCTACAGCACAATACTCATGCCGTCATACGCCACTTCAACCTGGCGCCGATCCAGTTCCGCGCGTTCTGGCGAGCCTTCATCGAGAATCGGGTTGGTGTTGTTGATGTGGATAAGTACTTTGCGCTGGTTGGGCAATTGCTCAAGCACTTCGAGCATGCCACCGGGGCCGCTCTGCGCCAGGTGTCCCATCTCCCGACCGGTGCGGGTGCCGACGCCGCGACGCTGCATTTCATCGTCATCCCACAACGTTCCATCGACCAGCAGGCAATCGCTGCCGGCCATGATTTCCAGAAGCCCTGCATCCACCTTGCCCAGGCCCGGTGCGTAGAACAGTTTGCCGCCGGTGTTGAGGTCTTCGACGATCAGGCCGATGTTGTCGCCCGGATGGGGGTCGAAGCGGTGTGGTGAGTACGGCGGCGCGGCACTGCGCAACGGCAGCGGGGTGAAGCGCAGGTTCGGGCATGCCGGTACGCTGAAGCTCTGGTCGAGTTCGATGCGATTCCAGGTCAGCCCGCCATTCCAGTGGTTGAGCATGGTGAACAGCGGAAATCCGGTGCTCAGGTCTTCATGGACCATGTCGGTGCACCAGACCTGATGCGGGCACCCTTCGCGCAACATGAGCAGGCCGGTGGTGTGGTCGATCTGGCTGTCCATCAGGATGATCGCGCCGATCCCGGTATCGCGCAGGGCGCGGCCCGGCTGCATCGGGGCGAAGCCCTGGAGTTGGGCGCGGATGTCCGGGGAGGTGTTGCACAGCACCCAGTTCACGCCGTCATCGGAAATCGCGATGGACGATTGCGTCCGCGCCTTGGCCCGCAGGCTGCCGTCGCGAAAGCCCGCGCAGTTCACGCAGTTGCAGTTCCACTGGGGGAAGCCGCCGCCGGCAGCGGAACCTAGAATCTGGACAAACATGGACGCTCCATCATTTCAACGCTGAAAATAAAACGCCTCGGATAACCGAGGCGTTGTGCTGCATCTCTGCCAAAGCTGAGATTAGCGGCTTGCGAAGTACATGGTGACTTCAAAGCCAATACGCAGGTCGGTGTAAGCCGGTTTGGTCCAAGCCATAAATTGAACTCCTTCAGGTAGGGTAGGACAGCGCTATCTATAGGTATAGTCCACCTCAAATCAGAGAGGTTCCAGATAGTTAGGTTGCTATGTTACTCAAAATTTCAAAGAAATTGCCCGTGAAACTTTGAGAAAGCTCCTTGCAGCCCCGGTAATGATCATTTTGCCGCTTGCCATGGCGCACCCGGGGTAATGCTGTTGGCAAGGCACAGCCAGCCGCCTTCGGCCTGATTCAGGCGTTGGGCCGCAGCCAGTAGAACGCTCCGGTCAATGCGCACAATGGCCTCGGGCAGGTGCGTCAGATAATCCGACGAGCGGCCGGCCAGTTTGCTTTGCCAGAGCAATTCGGCCGCTTGAGCCGTGGTGAGCGCAGCGCTGCAAAACTGATCCGCCAGGGCCTGGCGTTGAGCATTGAAGGTGGTGTCGTCGAGTGCGTTGATCAGTTCCGGCAATCGATTCAGGAATTGCTCGATGTGTTGCAGCAGCTCCACAGGTGCAACGCTTGGCGATTGCACGCCGAACAGCACCCCGGTTTGCCCGTGAATCTGCCGCAGGGCGCTGAACACCGCATAGCCGAGTTGCAACTCCACCCGCAGGCGTTGGTAGAACGGTGTCTGGCAGACATGCGCGAGCAAACGCCACGCGGCTTCGTCGGCCATTTCCTGGGTGGCTGCAGGACAGAACAGCAGCAACGCGTGCTCGCTGGAGGCGGTATCGACAGTGCTCCACAGATGCCGTGCAAGGATCGAAGAGGGCGGCGTCAGTTGATTGTCCGGCGTGCCGGGTATGCGGCTCAAGGCCAAGCCCATAGCCGCTTGAGTCTGAGCCGATAACCCGATGGCCAGCCCATCCCATCGCGCACTCGACCAGAGTGGCTGCACGTCATTCGAGTTCGCGGACTGCCCGAGGCAGTGTTCGGGTAATGCCTTGAGCAGTTGTCGAATCGGTATTGGCGCAACGCTCGTCGATTCGGCTTGTGAGACAGCGGCGTCAGGTTTTGTCAGTTCTTTCAGCACATGCTCCAGGACGCTGGGCATCGGTTCCTGCAGCCCGTTCAGTTTGAGCAGCCATTCGTTGCCCGATGCACTGAAGGAAAATTCCACACCGGCCTGGTGCGCGTCTTCGCGCAACGGTTGCAGGTAGTTTTCCAGCCGTGATTGAAGGTGGCTGCCGGGAGCCGAGTCCAGGCGCCAGCGCAGATAAATCGCGCCTTCAGCACCGTTGTCCGGCCATGCCTGGCTGAATTGCATCGGCGAACGTTCACGACGGCTGCGCGAACGGTCCTGGGCAAAAGTGCGCAGGCCTCGGTGGGCGCTGGTCTGGCCGCGAATCAATCCGGCGTTGGCTGCCGGTGCTTCGGAGCACAAGAACGGGTTGGGTGCTGGTAATTGCCATGGGCCGCTGAAGTTATCCACAGCGTCGATTTGTTGAAGGATTTGCTTGAGGGCTGTAACACCTGGCTCGGATAACCCGACTTCGCGTTGTTCGCTGTCCAGTCGGGCCAGTTGCAAGGCGCCGCTGACTTGCTGCTGGCGCTGGAGCAGGGTGGCGTACTCTTCACGCAATTGGTTCCAGTCTTGCGCGGCAAAGAAACCGAGCCAGTCCATCAAGCGTTCGCGGATGCCTGTTGCCGAGTTTGCGGTGGGCAGGGTGAATTCGATATGCAGCAAGGCTTGCCCGGCGAACTGGTACAGCGGCTGGGCTTTGAGGTGATCGGCCAGCCCGCGCTCGCGCAGGTCCGCCATTAAGCCACCGGGTTTTGCCAGGTTCAGCCAGTGGCACAGGAACGCCAACGCATCGGCAGAGAAATCGGGTAGCACTTCAAGGGCAAACAGCAGATCCAGGCGTCGCTCGCCAGTCTGTTGATAACTGTTGGTTGAGGCGTCCATCAGCGGTACTGGGGGCAGTTGAGTGGCTGTCTGGCCTTTGGCAATGACACTGCCAAAGGCTTCGGCCATTGCCTTCAACTCAACGAGACTCTGTGGCCCGGCCAGGCTCAAGGTCATTTGCCCGGTCTGGTAAAACCGCTGATAAAAATCCTGCAACGCCTGCTGAAACTCGGGTTGTTGCAGCGGCAGACTGTCGCGATTGCCGGCATGAAAACCCCGTAGTGGATGAGCCTCGGCCAGGCCATTGAACAGCGCAAATTGCTGCTGCGCCTTGGCATCCTGCGACCAGGCGACAAACTCTGCCTGCAGCACTTCCCGTTCCCGCTGCTGGTCGTCCGGATTCATACGCGGATGGGCGAGCATGTCTGACAAACGCTCCAGCCCACCGGCAAACGCTTGGGGCGGCAGTTCGAAAAAGTAGTCCGTGGTGCGTTCGCTGGTCCGCGCGTTTACCTGGCCGCCATGACTCTGGACGTAGGCCATCAACCCTTGCCCGGCGGGAAAACGCTCAGTGCCCAGAAACAGCAGATGCTCAAGAAAGTGCGCCAGACCGGGCCACGCCAGCGGCACATCATGGCTGCCCGCGGCGACCCGCAACGCTGCTGCGCAACGCTTCAAATTCGGGGCATGACGCAGCGTCACCCGCAGACCATTGGCCAGGGTTTCAGTGTGGGGGCGAGGGTGATTCAGCGCGGGCATGGGCACTTCCAGAACAGTGAAGTGCCAATGCTAGCGGATTAGGACTTGTTCAGCTCGCCGTAAAGCTCGGGGCGGCGATCGAGGAGGTAGCGATTGGCGGCGCGGGAGTCGAGCATCAACTGTCGATCCAGCTCACCAACAATCAGCGATTCATCCAGTCCCGCCTGAGCGATGCGGCTGCCATCCGGCGCAGCGATGCTGCTCTGGCCGCAGTAGTGGATGTCGCCTTCGTGCCCACAGTAATTGGCATAAGCCACGTAGCACTGGTTTTCGAAGGCGCGGGCGCGCACGGTGACATCGGCGACGAAATCGAACGGAATCATGTTCGCAGTCGGCACCAGGATCAGCTCGGCACCGGCCAGGGCCAGGCGTCGGGCGTTTTCCGGAAATTCCAGGTCGTAGCAGATCAGGAAACCGAGCTTCCAGCCGTTGAGTTCAACGATGGGAAACTCGTCGGAACCTGCGCTGAACATCGAGTGATCCAGATCGCCGAACAGATGGGTCTTGCGGTAGTTGCAGACGCGCTCGCCGTCAGAGTCGATCAACTGTACGGCGTTGTAGATCTGCCCGTCCTCGGTGCGCTCGGGATAGCCATACAAAATGGCGATCCCGGCAGCCTTGGCAATGCGCGCAACCTGCTGCGCCGACTCACCGTTGTACACCTCCGCCAGCACGCTGACGGCATCGACGCCGATGTTGTAGCCAGTCAGGAACATCTCCGGCAGCACCAGCAGATCGGCGCCTTTTGCCTCCAGCGCAAGCTGCTGCAAGCGTTGCAGGTTGCCGGCGACATCCAGGGGCAGCGGCGGACATTGGTAAAGGGCTACGCGCATTTCGGATTCCTCTTACTCGGGCAGGGCGATCGGTCCGATCTCGTTGAACACATCTCCTGGACCCGGATTCTCGGCGTGAGTTGCACCGCCGAAATGTTTCATGATGCCCCACACCGCGTTGAGCGAGGTCTGTACCGCACCCTCAACCCAGGCCGGTGTCCACGAAACGTCGTCACCGGCGATGAAGATCCCGCGCTGTTCGGCTGGCATGTCGTCCTGCATGAAGTGGGCGTACATGCGTTGGTTGTAGCGGTAGTGGCCGGGCAGGGCGCCTTTGAACGCGCCGAGGAAATGCGGGTCGGCTTCCCACGAAACGGTGATCGGGTCGCCGATGATCCGCGCGGCGATGTCGACTTTCGGGTAGATCTTTTTCAGTGCATCCAGCGCCAGTTTCACGCGTTTTTCCACCGGTTGGGGCAGCATTTTCAGCGCGTCGCTCATCCACGAGTACGAGAGGCAGATCACCCCCGGCTTGTCGTCGCCGTTGTCGAACAGATAAGTGCCACGGGTCAAGCGGTCGGTGAGGGTCATGCTCATCAGGTCGCGGCCGGTTTCCGGATCCTTGTCCTTCCAGAACGGGCGGTCGACCATCACGAAAGTCTTCGACGACTGCATGTAGCGGGTGCGGTCCAAAGCCATCCACATCTTTTGCGAGAACAGGGTTTCGTCGCATTCGATCTGGGTGGTCAGCAGCCAGCTCTGGCAGGTGGTCAGCACGGCCGCGTATTCGCGGGTGTCACCCCAGTTGTCGGTGACGGCGAAACGGCCGCCCGGCGCGTGGGCAATCTTCTTCACGCCGGTACGCGGTGCGCCGTTGTGCAGCGAGCTGAGGCTGGTGCCGGCCGGCCAATGCGCGCAACGCTCCGGCACATGGCGCCAGATGCCTTGTGGCACCTGTTCCACGCCGCCGACCACCAGGTGCTGGTGATCGTCGCAATTGGTCATCACCACGCGGAAGATTTCCAGCATCGAGTTCGGGAAGTCCGAATCCCAGCCGCCGGTGCCGAAACCGACTTGGCCGAACACTTCACGGTGATGGAACGAGAGCTTGGCGAAGGCCTTGGACGTGGCGACGAAATCGTAGAAGGTGCGGTCATCCCACAGCGGCACCAGGGTGTTCCACAGTTCCTTGAGGCGCGGTACGTCGCGGTCGCGAATGGCTTGCTGGATATCGGAGAACTGCGAGCCGGCTTCCAGGGCATCGGCCCAGGCGTCAGCCACTTCCTGGAACAGTGCAGGAAGGTCCGACAGCTTCTGTGCGTAATGGGTCTGACCTTCGAGGTCGATCACCGTGCTGCCCGACGCGGGCGTTAGCGGGTTGGGGAAAGGTTTGGTTTCCAGCCCCAGTTTGTCGACGTAGTGATAGAACGCGGTTGACGACACCGGGAAGCGCATCCCGCCCAGTTCGGCAACGATGCCTTCGGCGCCATTGAATGCCTGGGAGCGCAGGCGGCCACCCATTTTCGAAGCTTCGTAGACGACCGGTTTCAGGCCCAGCTTCATCAACTCATACGCCGCCACCAGGCCGGCGATCCCGCCGCCGACAATCGCCACTTCGGCACCGTGATTGTGCTCGGGAATACTGCCCAGCCCGGCCGGGTGTTCGATCCAGTCGTCGAAGGCGAAAGGAAAGTCCGGGCCGAAAATGGTGACTGGTTTCTTACCGTCTGCAGGATGGCGATTGTTCTTGTTCATGGCTGACCTTGCTGGCGACCGACGCGCAATGCGCATCTGAGTATAGGAAAAGATGCCAGCCATTCTAGAGAGCACGGAACACGTTAATAAGACGCAAAGTGTCGTCATTTTGCTATTAGTTTGATCAGTATGACGATCTATCAATACACACTGACCACTGTGGGAGTGGGTTTGCCCGCGAAGAGGCCAGCTCTGGCACCCAAAAAACTACAGGCAGAAACTCAAACCGGCTGCCCCCGATCAATCTTGCTGCTCAAGATGATCGAAGTCGTGGTCTTCTCCACCCCATCCACACTGCCAATCTGGTCCAGCAACTGATCCAGTTGTTCCGGTGAATCGGTGCGCAACCACGCCACATAATCAAATTCGCCACTCACCGCACACAACTGCTGCACCTGCGCCATCGCGCTCAGGCGCCGCAGCACCTCCTTGCCGGAGCGTGGTTGCACGGTGATCCCCACATACGCCTGCAACCCGCCATCCACCACCCGCTGCCCGAGGCGCACGCCGTAGCCGGTGATCACTTTGGCCTTTTCCAGCCGCGCCAGGCGCGAAGTCACTGTGGTGCGGGCAATGCCCAATTGCCGGGCGAGCATGGCCACGCTCTCGCGGGCGTTGATCTGCAGGGCGGCAATCAGTTGGCGGTCGATTTCATCGAGAACAGGCGTGCGAGTGTCAGGCAAGGGTTATCTCCAGCGGCATGGATCAGTGCGCAAGCATGTTACAGGCAGATTCTGCAGGACGCTCGCGACGGAGATTTGATCTAGCCTCAATACCGTTCATGACATTTTTGCCTGCGACAAATTGCCATAAGTAACTAGGTAGTACATTATTCCGCCCTTGTCACAAATGGGGAAATTTCCGACATGAACAATTCTGAGGCTGCCGCCGGCAGTAAATGGTTGCTGGCGGGGCTGGGTGTGCTGATTGCACTGATCGGCCTCGGCCTGGCCGGTGGCGGTGGCTATCTGATCGCGCTGGGCGGCAGTTGGTATTTCCTGCTGATGGGGCTGGCGATGCTGGCGTCCGGGTTGATGATTGCCCGGCGCAAGCCGCTCGGCGCCTGGCTGTATGGTGTAGCGTTGGTCCTCACTGCGATTTGGGCCGTTTGGGATGCGGGCCTTGAATACTGGCCGCTGGTCTCACGGATACTGACCTTTGCCGTGATCGGTCTGGTTGTGGCGCTGATCTATCCGACCCTGGTCCGTGCTTCGGGCGCGACCGGCGGGCGTGGCGCTTATGGTCTGGCTGGCATTTTGGGTGTCGCAGTCGTTGCGACGATGGCCTACATGTTCGTGCCAACCCACGTGGTCAAGGCCACCACCGAACCTGCGGTAACGCCGGTCACTCCGGGCACCGAACAGAAAGACTGGGCGCACTGGGGCAACACTACCGCCGGTAATCGCTTTGCCGCCCTGGACCAGATCAACAAGGGCAACATCGACAAATTGCAGGTCGCCTGGACCTTCCGCACCGGCGATATTCCGCAAAGCACCGGTGCCGGCGCCGAAGACCAGAACACTCCACTGCAAATCGGTGACACCGTCTACACCTGCACCGCCTACGGCAAAGTCTTCGCCCTGGATGCCGACACCGGCGCCCAGCGCTGGAAGTTCGACCCGCAAGGCACTGCGCCCAATTGGCAGCGGTGCCGTGGCCTGGGTTACTCCGAAACCCCGGTGTCTTCGGACAATCAGCCAACCGCCTGTACGAAACGTCTGTTTCTGCCGACCGGCGACGCGCGTCTGATCGCCATTAACGCCGACACCGGCAAGCCCTGCGAAGAGTTCGGCAACAAAGGCACCGTTGACCTGACCACTGACATGGGCGAAGTAAAGCCCGGTTACTACCAGCAAACCTCGACCCCATTGGTCGCTGGGGACGTGGTGATCGTCGGTGGTCGCGTGGCCGATAACTACTCCACCGGCGAACCGCCGGGCGTGGTGCGTGCCTACGACGTGCGCAGTGGTGAGCTGGTATGGGCATGGGACCCGGGCAACCCGAACACCACCAAACGCCCACCGGCCGGCGAGACTTACACCCGTGGCACGCCGAACGTGTGGTCGGCCATGTCCTACGACGCCAAACTCGGTCTGGTCTACCTGCCAACTGGCAACGCGACCCCAGACTTCTTTGGCGGTCAGCGCACCGAGATGGACAACAAGTGGAACTCATCCATCGTCGCCATCGACGTGAAGAGCGGCCAGGTGCGCTGGCACTTCCAGACCACCCACAACGATCTGTGGGACTTCGACCTGCCGGCGCAACCGTTGCTCTACGACGTGCCGGATGACAAGGGCGGCACCCAACCAGCGCTGGCGCAAGTTACCAAACAGGGCGAGATCTTCTTGCTCAACCGTGAAACCGGCGTACCGATCGCTCGCGTTGAAGAGCGTCCGGTGCCCCAGGGCCATGTGCCTGGCGAACACTACTCGCCAACCCAGCCGTTCTCGGTGGATATGCCGTCAATCGGCAACAAGACCCTGACCGAATCCGACATGTGGGGCGCCACGCCGTTTGACCAGTTGATGTGCCGCATCCAGTTCAAAGGCATGCGTCACGAAGGTGTCTACACCCCGCCGGGCATGGACCGCGCCCTGCAATTCCCGGGCTCGCTGGGCGGCATGAACTGGGGCAGCGTCTCGGTTGATCCGAACACCCACTACATGTTCGTCAACGACATGCGCCTGGGCCTGGCCAACTACATGATCCCGCGCGACAAGATCAAAGCCGGGGCCAGTGGTATCGAAATGGGCGTGGTACCGCAGGAGGGCACGCCGTTCGGCGCCATGCGCGAGCGCTTCCTTTCGGCGGTCGGCATTCCGTGCCAGAAACCACCGTTCGGCACCATGTCGGCCATCGACCTCAAGACCCACAAACTGATGTGGCAAGTCCCGGTCGGCACCGTGCAAGACACCGGCCCGCTGGGCATCCGCATGCACCTGCCGATCCCGATCGGCATGCCGACCCTCGGCGCATCGCTGGCCACCCAGTCGGGCCTGCTGTTCTTCGCTGGCACACAGGACTTCTACCTGCGCGCCTTCGACACCGGCAACGGCAACGAAATCTGGAAATCGCGTTTGCCAGTGGGCAGCCAGTCCGGGCCGATGACTTACGTATCGCCGAAAACCGGCAAGCAGTACATCCTGCTGACGGTGGGTGGTGCGCGGCAGTCGACCGATCGTGGGGATTATGTGATTGCCTATGCTTTGCCGTAGGAGCGAGCTCGCTCGCGAAGGTCGTGAACGATAACGCGTGCTGTCTGAATGGGCGCGGTGCTTTCAAGTCCATCGCGAGCAGGCTCGCTCCCACATTGCGCGGGGCATCAGGATGGACAGCGACCGTCACTCGTAGTCGAATGCGAGAACGAAGGTTCCGAGGCAATGGATATGACGAGGAAGATGCCCCCCGCAGTACGCGATCATGCCCTGCAGATCGCCCATCACGAAATGGGCCACTACGTCGTGGCCCGCGCCCTGGGGTTTGAAACGGGCGGCGTGACCCTGACGGTGACTATGGATCTGCGGCACCAGGGAGGGGCCTGCATTACGCTGGTGCGCCCAATTTCGTCGATGGAAGCCATGAAGGAGCATCTGGAAGCCCGGATGATGGTGCTCCTGGCTGGCGCAATGGCGCAGACACTCCCTTCAAAAACTTCAGCCGCCAAACGCGTCGATAAGCCGAAAGCCACAGCCATCCTCAAAGGCGAGCAGGGGGCTGAACAGGATTACGCAAAAATCAGGGAGCTTCAGCATCTGCTGCGCAATATCACTTGCCCCGATACCGATCCCACGTCGTCTGAGCAGATAGCGGCGGAGCTTAAAGCGATGACAGATCGGGTTTGGATTCGGACTCAAGGAATTATCGAAGATCAGGCCGGGACGATTGCCGAATTGGCGGCGACATTGGTCGACGGCATGGTGCTCGTTGAGCAATGGGGGCGGGGGGCGGATACGTATGAGGTGGTGTTGACGGGGCAGATGCTGGAGCGACTGCGGGTGGTGCAGGCCATCCCTTCGTTGCGTGTTTGGACTGACAGTTGCAGTGATGCCGTTCAGCACTGGAAATAACGAAGGGTCGAAGCGTTACTTGCTCGCGAGCATAGCGTCTTGCACCAATGGCAACAGTGCATCAGTTGCCGCCAACAGTTCGGCAAGAAGGGTTTCGTCCACATCCAGATAACCTTCGTACTCAGCCAGATTGCGGCGCTCGTGACAAAGTGCGAACAGGCGTACCTGGATTTTGTTCAGACCGAGAGTATGTACAAGGCACTGAAATACCAGATAGCGGCGGTCGGAGCGAAAACCCTGTAGACGCATGGCCGTCAGTGCCAGGGCATGTGCAGCGTTGTAGGCGAGGTCGAAGCGACTGGCGAAGGACAGGGCCGAACTGTGAGCATCCTTCAAACGGTCCGTGGCCGATCTAAGCAGCCCTTCACATTCCTTGCGATCTGGAGGTTCGGCTTTGAGGCCGCCGCTACGCACCAGGTTCTCCAGATTTTCGTTACTGCCCATCGGCTACCTCTGCTGGATTGCGGCCAATCAAATCAATTTTGTCCTGTTGTTCAACCCGCACTACAAAGCTGTTGCCGGCCGCCTTCTTGGTTTGCCAGTCGACCAGTGTGTAGAGCGTTGGGTTAATGGTGCGGCCAAGCTGTTCCTCTACGGGCAGTACCCGTTCCATCAAGTCGCTGTAACTGAGATTTTCACCAATCAGCATCAGGTCAATGTCACTGCCTGCGTGCTCGTTACCCTTGGCAATGGAGCCATAGATGAACGCCCATACCAACTGATCATTCAGCGGAGTCAAGGCCGCACGCAGCTGCTCTGCAATGCCAAAAGTCTTACGCACTATCCCAAGCAGTTCTGCATAGATGGGGCACTCAGGGTTGGCTTGGTAGTGCGTCTGATTACCCCGTCGACTCATGGTGAGAATGCCTGCGCTATGCAGACGCTCCAGCTCACGCATCAGGCTGCCCTTGCCGACCTGCGCCCAGCGGGATATTTCATTGGCATAGAAGCTCTGATCCGGTTTGCCATACAACATGCCCAGCACTTTTTGCTGGGTGGCAGTAAAGAGAGCATCGCTTAGCGGGATGGCAGGCATGGTCGGCTCTATAAGTCCCAAAAAGGGAACGATAGGTCCCTTTTTGGGAATTATCAACTTTGCCGTGATTATGTGTTTTTCGATGGGTCTGCTTCCTTTCTCATTTGAACAGGCCGGCGCGTCAGCACCTTTACCACATCATCAATCACCGCTTTGCTCATCGTCGTCAGGTAATGCGCGGCCCAGGCGTGGCGGTCGGAGTCTTGGGAGTAGGCGGCGTCCACGATGAGGGATTTGGCGAGGAACAGCAGGTCGGAGGCTTGGGCCAGAGCGTCGGCGATGGGGACGTTGCGGCAGACGTGGAACAGAGGTTGATCCGAGAGGTACAGGAAGGGTGTGAAGCCGGCGGTTTTCAGGTCTGAGGGTGCGGGTGAATCTGCTTCAGTCATGGTTTTACTCCTGGGTTCTAGGAGCCGCCACAATCGTTTCCAAGCGAATGGGTGACGGCTGTACGCAGGTTGGAAAACCGGGAACCTAGGAACCGGCACGCCCGAAGGCGTCCCACGCACAGCCGTCATAACTCAGGATCACACAATACAAGCAATCGTGATGAGGGCGCTGTTGCGGCTAGAGTTCGGCGGGTTTCCAAGCCCGATCGCTGAATGGTCAGCGACGTCCGGAGACTATCCCGTCGAAGAAAAGGGCAACAAGGCGGCAAAGTGCCCAAATAGAAGATTCGGAGTTTGCCTACAAGGTCTGCGGGCGTCATCCGATAAAGCGAGAGCTTAAGTAAACAAAACTAAACGCCAGGCACGAAAAAGCCGCGCATTGCGCGGCTTTCTTGTTTGGTGGGCCCACACGGACTTGAACCGTGGACCAAAGGATTATGAGTCCTCTGCTCTAACCAACTGAGCTATAGGCCCTCAGTAGGTCGCGGATTATAGCGACGGTTTTGCGACTGTGCTATCCGAAAAAGCCTTTACTGCTGTACGAAGAAACGTTGCGGCAAATTCGTCGGGGGGTAGGGGCAGGCTGACGATGTAGCCCTGGATTTGTTCACAGCCTTCGGCGGCGAGGAATTGCTGTTGCGCGTGGGTCTCGACTCCTTCGGCAATCACGGTGAACTGCATGCTGCGTCCGAGGGCGATGATGGCGCGGACGATCGCCGCGTCGTGGGGATCGTCCGGCAGGCCGCGGACGAAGGACTGGTCGATCTTGAGGATGTCCAGCGGCAGGCGCTTGAGGTAACTCAAGGACGAGTAGCCGGTGCCGAAGTCATCGATGGCCAGTTGCACGCCCAGTTGTTTGAGTTGATGCAATACCGCCAGCGCTTCCTCTGCCTGGCTCATGATGAAGTTTTCGGTGATTTCCAGTTGCAGGAAACCGGGGTTGAGACCGTTGTCCTTGAGCAACTGTTCGATGCGGCCCAGCAAGTTGGGTTGGCGCAGTTGGGCGCCGGCCAGGTTGACCGACAGCGGGCCGGGATTTTCGTACAGCCGGTGCCATTCGGCCATCTGCCGGCAGGCGGTTTCCAGGACCCAGTCGCCGATTTGCAGGATCATGCCGTTTTCTTCGGCCAGCGGGATGAAGTGTTCCCGCGGCACGTCGCCAAAGGTCGGATGGTGCCAGCGGATCAGGGCTTCGGCGCCGACCAGGCTGTAGTCTTCGAGGCTGATTTTCGGTTGGTAGCACAGGCGCAACTCGTTGCGCTCGATGGCACGGCGCAGTTCGTGTTCCAGCGCCACGCGTTCGCTGGCCTGGGCGGTTAGGTCGCGGGTGTAGCTTTCGACACGGTTGCGGCCCTTGGCCTTGGAGCGGTACATCGCGGCGTCGGCGTTCTTGATCAGTGTGGCAACGTCGCAGCCATCCTTCGGATAGAGGCTGGTGCCGATGCTGGCGCTGATGAAAAACTCGTGTTCACCGGCCTGGAACGGCGCGGCGAAACAGTTGAGCAGTTTGGTGGCGATGTGGTCGGCATCGCTGGATTGTTGCAGGCCCGGCAGCAGGATAATGAATTCGTCACCCCCCAGGCGCGCCACGGTATCGATGTCACGCAACTGCTCCTTGAGGCGCACGGCAATGCCTTTGAGCAGCAGGTCGCCGACCGGGTGGCCGAGGCTGTCGTTGATGTGTTTGAAGCGGTCGAGGTCGAGGAACAGCACCGCGCCCTGGCCGCCGTTTTCCTGCTGGCTGTTGAGCGCCGTCAGCAGGCGGCTTTCGAACAGCGTACGGTTCGGCAGGCCGGTCAGCGGGTCGTGGTGTGCCTGGTAGTCGAGTTTGGCCTGGGCGTGCTTGAGGCTGGAAATGTCGGCGAACACCGCGACAAAGTGGGTGATGAAGTTCTCCCGGTTGCGCACGGCACTGATGGTCAGCCAGCTTGGATACAGCTCGCCATTCTTGCGTCGGTTGGAAATCTCGCCTTGCCAGTGGCCTTCGGCGGTCAATTGATGCCACATGGCCGCGTAGAACGCGCTGTCATGCAGGCCCGAGGCGAGCAGGCGTGGCGTGTGGCCCAGGGCTTCGCTTTCGCTGTAACCGGTGATTTCGGTGAAAGCACGGTTGACCGCGCTGATGTGCTGTTGGGTATCGGTGATCAACACGCCTTCGGCGGTGCTTTCGAACACGGTGGCGGCCTGTTGCAGTTTTTCCTGCATCAGGTGCCGCTCGGTGATGTCCCGGGCGATGGTCAGCATGCAGTCGTCATCGCCAATCGGCAGTGGACGGCTGGATACTTCACAGAGTCGGATCTGCCCGTCGCTGCGGCGGATATGGCAGCTGAAGTCGCGGACAAAGCCATCGCGGCGCAGCAGATCGAGCATTTGCTTGCGTTCATTGAGGTTGACCCAGATCCCCAGGTCCAGCGCCGAACGATCCACCGACATGGCGCTGTTGAACCCGGTGATGCGGCTAAAACCGTCGTTGACCTCCAACAGCAAGCCATCGCTTTGCCGTGACAGCAGCAAACCGTCGGGGGAGGCGTGGAAGGCCTTGGCGAACTTTTCTTCGGATGTTTGCAGCTGTTGCTGGGTTTCCTTGAGTTGGGTGATGTCCCGCACCACGACCACCAGCGCCGGTGTCATGTCGAGGTCGAACGGCTCGGCGGAGATCAGGCCGGTAAACACATGGCCGTTGCTGCGGCGAAAGGGCATTTCCAGGTTGCGGATGCTGCCGGCCTGCAAGCGTTGCAGCAGGCCCGGCCCGACACCGGGAATCCCCCAGATGTTCAGGTTGGTGGCGGTCTGGCCAATGACGTCCTCGGCCTTGAGGCCGATTTGCTCCTCGAACGCATCGTTGACCTCCAGCAGGCAACCGTCGCTCAGGCGCGCGATCACCAGAATGTCCGGACATTGCTGGAACACGGAGGCAAATTTCTGTTCCGACAGGCGCAGTGCTTCTTCAGTGCGCTTGGCGTCGGTGATATCGATCATCAAGCCGCGCAGCACCGGCTCATGCCCGTGCTCGATCAGGCTGACGATATCTCGCACCCACAGGCAGCGGCCGTCGGCGGTGATCACCCGGTAATCGAGGCGGTGATCGCGCCCGGCCAGTACTTCGTGATCGCAGAAGGTCTGGGCTCGGGTCAGGTCGGCGGGGTGAATGATGTTGCGCCAGAAGCCTGGAATCAGCCAATGGGACAGGGGATAACCGAGAAGGTCTTCGGCGTGGGGCGATACATAGCTGTAGGTGAAGTCCGTGACTTTTGCTTCCCAGGCGATGGCCGACAGGCTCTCCACCAGGCCGCGATAGTGGTATTCGCTGCTGCGCAGTTCCTGTTCAAGGTCGACCCGGCGGGCGATTTCCGAGCTCAAGCGGCGGTTGATGCGGATAACCACCGCCAGCACGGTAGTCAGCAGCAGCAATCCGGGCAGGCCGTACACCAGCAAGTCACTCCAGAAAGTTCGATGATCGAGGACGTTACCGACCCAATGCTCCTGAATGGCGCTGATTTCAGCCGGGCTCATGTCCGCCAGGACTTTGTCGAGAATGCCGACCAGCATTTTGTTGTTGCGGGGTACACCCATGGCCAGTTGATAGCGATAGGGTGTTTCACCGCTGACATACAACCCATCGAGCTTGAGTTGGCGCAGGCTCCAGACGCTGGAAGCCAGATCGCCTACCACTGCGTCTACTTCGTCGATGGCCAGCGCCTGCAGCGCCGAACTGACGTTGGGCATCGCCACAAGGTTCAAGTCGGGATGGTGGGTGCGCAGCAGTTCGTGGGGGGCGTAGTTTTCCACCACGGCGATTTTCAGGCCGTACAGGTCTTTCAGGTTATGTGGTTGAGGACCCCCGACATGGGCCAGGATGACAATCGGAAAATCCAGATAGGGGCGGGTGAACGACAGGTAATTCTGGCGTTCCGGGGTCGACATGATTCCCGGCAGCAGGTCCAGCTTGCCCTTCTTAGCCTGTTCCAGGACGGCGGTCCAGCTCACCGGCTCGATGGGCGTGAGCCGGGTTGCCAGCCTTTTGCGGATGACCTCAATGTAATCCGCGGCAAGGCCCTGGTAGCGGCCCTCATCGTCACGAAACTCGAAGGGCGGCCATGACGCATCGACACCCAGACGCAATTCCGGGTGAGCCGCCAGCCAGCTACGTTCTTCGTCAGTGAGAGTCAGCGCGCCAGCCGTTGCGGTCCAGGTCATCAGCGACAGCAAAAAAAGCACGGTCGGCAGTCTGGGCATAACGGTCTCGTTATGGCTCGGGGGAATGTTTCGAGTGTAGACGGCTACAGGGCGGAGGGGGGAAGCAGGGGGATTTAATCTGTACAAAGCAAAACCCCCGGCCTGGGCCGGGGGTTCTGTGATCACTCGTCGAGGAAGGAGCGCAGATGCTCGCTTCTCGTCGGGTGGCGCAGCTTGCGCAGCGCCTTGGCTTCGATCTGACGAATCCGCTCACGGGTCACGTCGAACTGCTTACCAACCTCCTCAAGGGTGTGGTCGGTATTCATGTCGATACCGAAACGCATGCGCAATACCTTGGCTTCACGGGCAGTGAGGCCGGATAGTACTTCGCGAGTCGCTTCTTTAAGGCTCTCAACGGTTGCAACATCGATTGGCGACTGCATGGTCGAGTCTTCGATGAAGTCACCCAGATGGGAGTCTTCGTCATCACCGATCGGGGTTTCCATGGAGATCGGCTCTTTAGCGATCTTCAATACCTTGCGGATCTTGTCCTCAGGCATTTCCATGCGTTCGCCCAGCTCTTCCGGGGTCGGTTCACGACCCATTTCCTGCAACATCTGGCGGGAAATGCGGTTGAGCTTGTTGATCGTCTCGATCATGTGCACCGGAATACGGATGGTGCGGGCCTGGTCGGCGATCGAGCGAGTGATCGCCTGACGGATCCACCAGGTGGCATAAGTCGAGAATTTGTAGCCGCGACGGTATTCGAACTTGTCTACCGCTTTCATCAAGCCGATGTTGCCTTCCTGGATCAGATCGAGGAATTGCAGGCCACGGTTGGTGTACTTCTTGGCGATGGAGATCACCAGACGCAAGTTGGCTTCAACCATCTCTTTCTTCGCGCGGCGGGCCTTGGCCTCACCGATCGACATGCGACGGTTGATGTCCTTGATCTCGGCGATGGTCAAACCGGTTTCGGTTTCCAGCGCGGTCAGCTTCTGCTGGCAACGGATGATGTCCGGCTGCAGACGACCAATGGCTTCAGCGTATTTGCCTTTGCCTTTGGCCAGGGCATCACTCCAGCTTTCGTCGACTTCGTTGCCCGGGAACTGGCGCAGGAAGTCGGCACGCGGCATGCGCGCATCACGAACGCAGAGCTGCATGATTGCGCGCTCTTGCTGACGCAGGCGATCCAGGGCGCTGCGAACACGCTCGACCAGGCCTTCGAATTGCTTCGGCACCAGTTTGATCGGCATGAACAGCTCGGCCAGGGCCAACAGCTCGGCAATCGCTGCCTTGTTGTTGCGACCGTGCTTTTTCAGCGCCTTGCGGGTGATTTCCATCTGATCGGCCACAGCGCCAAAACGCTGTGCAGCGATGATCGGATCCGGACCGCTTTCGGCTTCTTCCTCGTCATCGGAGGCTTCACCCTCTTCGTCGTCGGAATCGTCATCCGCCTTGACGGCTTTCGCGTCAATCGGCGGCGGCACTTCTGCCGCAGGCGGCGCAATGCCGTCGTCCGGGTCGATATAACCGCTCAGAACGTCGGACAGGCGACCACCTTCGGTGGTGACGCGGGTGTACTCGGAGAGAATATGATCAACCGTGCCAGGGAAGTGCGCGATTGCGCTCATCACCTCACGGATGCCCTCTTCAATACGCTTGGCGATTTCGATTTCGCCTTCACGCGTGAGGAGCTCCACCGTACCCATTTCGCGCATGTACATGCGCACCGGGTCGGTAGTGCGACCAATGTCGGTCTCGACCGCAGCCAACGCTGCAGCGGCCTCTTCGGCTGCGGCTTCGTCGGTATCGGCGTCGGCCAGCATAAGGGAATCCTTATCTGGCGCAACCTCGAATACGTTGATCCCCATGTCATTGATCATGCGGATGATGTCTTCCACCTGTTCCGGATCTGAAATATCCTCCGGCAGGTGGTCGTTGACCTCCGCGTAAGTCAGGTAGCCCTGCTCACGACCAAGTGTGATCAACTCTTTGATACGAGACTGCTGTTGCGCTTTTCCGGACATAACACCCTATCCACTGAAGGTCTTGGCGGGCAAAAAACAAGCCGAGGATTATACCTGAGCTATGACCTCACGCGCCAGTTGAGGTCGGGTTTGATGCGGAAACATTGCGACTCAAGAGGTCGCGCAGTTGATTTTTCTCTTCGCTGGTCAATTCGCTTTGACGCGCTTTTCGCAGAAGTTGTTCCAGGTTTCGCTCGCGTTGGCGGGCTGACAAGCTAGTAATGGTGTCGAAAAACTGTTGTTCAAGGTTATCTCCATCAATCAGCCATTCCTTTTCCGCCAAGGCCTTGAGCAAGCGGCCTTGTTCTGTGCCGTGCCAACGCGCAATCAGTTGAATTGAGTTTAGCTTGGGATTCTTCTGTACAGCTTCGAGCAGCGCCACCAGCAATTGCGTGTTGGTGTGATCCTCGGCGGCGAAGTGCCCGGCATCCTCGACTTTTTCGGCCAGTTGCGGGTGATGCAGCAACGTGCGCAAGGCGGCGAGGGTTGGCGGTTCTACGGCGGCGGGCACCCGTGGCGCGCGGGGTTGATCACGATCACCGCCCCGTTTGCCATTCTTGTCCCACGGTTTCTTGTCCCATTTCTTGCCTCCTGCACCGGGTTTCTTCGGCGTCCATTCCTGCTGCGGCACATACATTTCCTGTGCCTGCGGCTGATGATAGTCGCTGTAATCGGGCATCGCGTCGTAATCGATGCCCGGGTCGTAGGCCGGCGGTGCTTCGTGCGGGGCGCTTTGTGCCAGCTGACTGACCGCTTCACCGCTCAGGCCGGTGATTTCGCTCAGGCGCTGACGCATCAGGGTGCGCAGGTTGGCGCCCGGGACTTTGTCGATCAACGGCGCGGCGAGGGTGGCCATATGGGCCTTGCCCTCAAGCGAGCGCGGGTCGGCTTCTTCCGTCAGTTGCTGGAAGAAGTAATCGGCCAGTGGCTGCGCGTGCTGGTTGATCCGTGCGCGAAAGGCGTCGGTGCCTTCGGAGCGGACCAGAGTGTCCGGGTCCTCGCCTTCGGGCAGGAACAAAAAGCGTGCGCGACGACCGTCCTGCAGGCTCGAAAGTGTCGCCTCCAGCGCCCGCCATGCCGCATTGCGGCCGGCCTGGTCGCCGTCGAAGCAGAACAGCACGCTGGGCACGACGCGAAACAGCCGCTTGAGGTGTTCCTCGCTGGTGGCGGTGCCCAGGGTCGCGACGGCATTGCGCAGGCCTTGCTGGGCCAGGGCAATGACGTCCATGTAGCCCTCGACGACGATGATCTCGTCGAGGTTGCGGTTGGTCTTGCGCGCTTCATACAGGCCGTAGAGTTCCTGGCCTTTATGGAAAACCGGGGTTTCCGGGGAGTTCAGGTATTTCGGCTTGTCGTCGCCCAATACCCGGCCGCCGAAGGCGATGACGCGCCCGCGACTGTCGCGGATCGGAAACATCACGCGGTCGCGGAAGCGGTCGTAGCGTTTACCGCTTTCGGCGTTTTCGATCAGCAGGCCGGCATCGATCATGGCTTTTTGTTGCAGGGTATCGCTGCTCAAGTGCTTGAACAGGTTGTCCCAGCCCGGCGGAGCAAAGCCCAGGCCGAAGTCCCGGGCGATTTCGCCGGTCAGCCCGCGACCTTTCAGGTATTCCACGGCGGCCTTGCGCGATGGGTGGCTTTTGAGGGCCTGGCGATAAAAGTCGGCAGCGGCGCTCAGTAGCGGATACAGCGGCGAATCGGTCGGCTGTCGCGGTTTGTGCGGCCGGCCGCTTTCTTCGCGGGGGATTTCCATGCCGGCGGCTTTGGCCAGTTCTTCGACAGCCTGGACGAAATCCAGGTTGTCGTGGTCCATGATGAAGCCGAGGGCGTTGCCGCCGGCGCCGCAGCCGAAGCAGTAATAGAACTGCTTGTCGGGGCTGACGCTGAACGACGGAGTCTTTTCCTTGTGGAACGGGCAGCAGGCAGTGTGATTTTTGCCGGCCTTTTTCAATTGCAGGCGCGAGCTGACCACATCGACGATGTCGGTGCGGTTCAGAAGGTCGTCAATGAAGCTCTGGGGAATTAGCCCGGCCATGGCGTTCTCGTCATCTGCGCTGAAAAGGAACCCGAAACGTACGGCGACCGAACGCGGTCATTGTTTGAGGCGCGCAAAGTGTGCGGCTCGACCAGTGTCGTCTGCGTAATCGCTGTCGGGAAGTGTATCTGCCGAAAATCCACTGACGTTAATGCCAATCAGTATTCGACTGTTTGAATGTGTTGCGCTGAATCCGCTGTGGCCAATCACAGGCCCCGGATAGCTCATCATCTGGCACGCAAGCAGGTGCCTTGGGCTGATCGTCGTGAGAGGAATCAGTGGGTGTGCTCGTCAGTAGCCTTGAAAGGCTCGTCAGAAAAGACGTGCACCGCTGGCAAAAGAGCCAGGTCTGACGCGGTGAAGCAGATTTGTCTCGGTCGCGTCTGCGGCTTTGACAGTGAAGCATCAAGCGTTTTACGCAAATGCCATAAGCCCGGCTGAGGGCCGGGCTTGGCAGAAGCTTGCTACGATCGTCTGTGTATTAGTACAGACGAACGGCGCGGCGCTGTTCGCGCTGAACTTTCTTGGCGTGACGCTTAACAGCGGCTGCTGCTTTGCGCTTACGCTCAGAAGTTGGCTTCTCGTAAAATTCGCGGCTACGAACTTCAGCCAGTACACCGGCTTTTTCGCAGGAGCGCTTGAAACGACGCAGAGCTACGTCGAAGGGTTCGTTCTCTTTTACTTTGACGGCTGGCATCCAGAGCTACCTTCATTCATTACCGGGGTCAACATCCTCGCGGCAAAAGAGCACTTGAAGACGTCGGTTTTTAAGGGTTGCGGATGTTAACCCCTCAACGCTCGGAATGCAAAGCCTCTGATCGAAAACCGCTGGTAGGGGCATCACGCGACGACTATTATGCGCGCCTTCGAATTCAGCCTAAACAAGGCGCAAACCCATGCTAGTACTGGGATTAGAAACATCCTGCGACGAAACTGGTGTCGCATTGTATGACAGTGAACGCGGCCTGCTGGCCGACGCGTTGTTCAGTCAGATCGACCTGCACCGTGCCTATGGTGGCGTGGTGCCGGAGCTGGCTTCACGCGATCACGTCAAACGCATGCTGCCCTTGATTCGTCAGGTGTTGGCCGAGGCCGACTGCGTGCCGACCGAGATCGATGCGATCGCCTACACCGCGGGTCCTGGCCTGGTGGGTGCCTTGCTGGTAGGGGCTTCCTGTGCTCAGGCGCTGGCCTTTGCCTGGGGCATTCCGGCCCTTGGCGTGCATCACATGGAAGGCCATTTGCTGGCGCCGATGCTGGAGTCGCAACCGCCGGAATTTCCGTTCGTCGCTTTGTTGGTGTCGGGTGGTCACACGCAACTGGTTCAGGTCGACGGAATCGGTCAGTACACGCTTCTGGGCGAGACCCTGGATGACGCCGCCGGAGAGGCCTTCGACAAGACGGCCAAGATGATGGGGCTCAATTATCCGGGCGGACCGGAGATCGCTCGCCTTGCAGAACAAGGCATTGCAGGGCGTTTCGTCTTCCCGCGGCCGATGTGCGACCGTCCGGGCCTGGATTTCAGCTTCAGTGGCCTGAAAACCTTTGCGCTGAACACCTGGCAACAGTGCGTCAACGCCGGGGACGACGGAGAGCAAGCCCGTTGCGACATCGCGCTGGCATTCCAGCAGGCCGTGGTGGAGACTTTGACCATCAAGTGCAAGCGTGCCCTTAAGGCCGCTGGCATGAAGCGTCTGGTGATTGCAGGGGGCGTCAGTGCCAACAAGGCGTTGCGCACTTCCCTGGAGAAAATGCTCGGCGACATGAAGGGCGATGTGTTTTATGCCCGTGCGCAGTTCTGCACCGATAACGGCGCGATGATTGCCTTTGCCGGCTGCCAGCGCTTGCAGGCCGGTCAGCAGGAAAGCCTGGCGATCAGCGTGCAGGCGCGTTGGCCGATGGAGCAGTTGACCGCATTGTGATGAGCGGTGCTCATGTCCGGCGGCTAGAAATGCCGTTCGCGCCCGGCAAACAGGTCGCGTAGATTGCCGCGATGACGCCAGACGATCAGCCCGGTGAGCGTGCTCATGGGCAGCAGGGCGGCCGGTTCTTGCCAGGCCAGCAACGGCAAGGTCAGCGGTGTGGCGATGAGGGCGGCCAGGGAGCTGGTGCGGGTCAGGTAGAACGTCAAGAGCCAGGTGCAGACCGCCAGAAGGGCAGCGGGCGGGTACAGTCCCAGCAACATGCCGGCAGCGGTGGCGACGCCCTTGCCGCCGCGAAAGCGAAAGTACAACGGAAACAGATGGCCGATGACGGCATAGACGCCGATCCAGGCCTGTTCCTGCTGCGAAAGACCCGCAAGACGCGCAATCAGTACCGGCAGCAGGCCTTTGCAAAGGTCCCCGAGCAGGGTCAGGATGGCGAGCTTCTTGCCGGCCAGGCGCAACATGTTGGTGGCACCGGCATTGCCCGAGCCACTCATTCGCGGATCGGGGTTACCGGTCATGCGGCTGAGCAAAATGGCAAAGGACAGAGAGCCGAGCAGGTAGGCGAGGATCGCCAATAACCAAAACATGCTAACTATTCCGGGCGAGGAAGCCCTGATTCTAACGGCGCATTGCGCCCTTGTCGTGTAGCGGAGAGAAGTGCTTGGACAGAGTGTTTATCGAGGGCCTGGAAGTCGACACGGTGATTGGTGCCTACGACTGGGAGCGAGGCATCCGACAGTGCTTGCGTCTTGACCTGAGTTTCGCCTGGGATAATCGCCCGGCCGCAGCCGGTGATGACCTGACCCTGGCGCTCGACTACGCCAGTGTTTCCTCACGCATCCAGGCGTTTGCCGAGCAGGCGCAATTCCAGTTGGTGGAAACCTTTGCCGAGCGCCTGGTTGAAGTGCTGATGAGCGAATTCAAGATCACCTGGATGCGCCTTAAGCTGACCAAGCCCGGGGCCGTCCCGGCTGCCACCGGCGGTGTGGGCGTGGAGATCGAGCGCGGATGTCGCTGACTCAGGTGTACCTCGGGCTCGGTAGCAATATCGAGCGTGAAACCCATTTGCGGGCGGGACTCGATGCTCTGGCGGCATTCCTTGTCGATATCCGCTGTTCGGCGGTGTTCGAAAGCCAGCCGGTGGGCATCAAGAGCGGGCCGTTCTTCAATTTCGTGGTGTCGGCGTATACCGATCTGCCGCTGATGGAACTTGATCGTCGATTGAAGTTCATTGAGGCGGATAACGGTCGTTACGCACCGGATCGCCGAGGTTTGCCGCTGGATATCGACGTATTGTTGTTCGGTGACCAGGTGGGCAATTTCGATGGCTTGATCTTGCCGCGGGCAGAAATTCTGAAAAATGCGTTCGTTCTGTGGCCGTTGTCGTTGATAGCGCCGGATCGCGTGCACCCGGGCGCAGGCAAGAGTTTTGCGACTTTGTGGGCTGAAGCGCAGATCGATCAGGTGTTGGCGCCAGTAGCGTTCGAATGGCGCGGTGAACAGCTCACACCTTCAGATTTGTTGTGACCTAACTGACGTCTTCGCGAGCAGGCTCGCTCCCACAGGTACGATGCAATTCCTGTGGGAGCGGGCTTGCTCGCGAAGCTTTTCAGACAGACGTCGCCTCTTTGTAAGCCTTCAGCGCCTTGAGCCGCTCGCGCTTGATCTCCTCCCCCAGCTCCGGCCCCTTGAAGCCTTTCTCCAGCAACGGCTGAACCGCCACGCTACGCGCCGCAGTTGCAGCACCGCGCAAGTAATCCGCCTGTGGGTAACTTCTTTCTTCCAGCCCTTTGCGCCCACGTGCATCCATCTCGCATGCGGCGATGAACTCCTCGAACCGCTGTGGCCGACGGTAAATGTCGAAGCTTTGCAACAATTCCAGCAATGTCGATGGCTTCAGCTCAAGGGCGCGATGCCCATGGGTGTGGTACTCGCCCACCAGCAGCGCCAGTTCCTGGCAGTCCCTCGGCACCTTGAAGCGTTCATTGACCGCTTTGATCAGCTTCAGGCCCTTGAACTCGTGGGCAATGTGTCGCGGCCATTCATCCTCTGGCGTCAGTCCCTTGCCCAGGTCGTGCAGCAGGCACGCCCAGCGCACGGTGAGTGGCTGTTTGTGTAGTGCGGCTTGCTGCAACACGCTCAGGGTATGTGCGCCTGTATCGATTTCCGGGTGATGGGCGGGTGGTTGCGGTACGCCAAACAGCGCGTCGACCTCGGGCATCAGAACCTTGAGTGCGCTGCATGCGCGCAGAACCTCAATAAATACTTGTGGCTGATCTTCCATCAGGGCGCGGGAAATTTCCTTCCAGCTGCGCTCGGGGGTCAGCGCTTCAAGTTCGCCTGACTCGCTGAGTTGGCGCATCAGCGCCAGGGTTTCCGGGGCAACGGTAAAACCCAGCGTCGCGTAGCGCGCCGCGAAGCGGGCAACACGCAGGACCCGGAGTGGATCTTCGGCAAATGCCGGGGAAACATGGCGAAGCAGGCGCGCTTCAAGATCACGCTGGCCGTGGTACGGGTCGGTCAGGTTCTGCTGATCGTCCTCGGCCATGGCATTGATGGTCAGGTCGCGGCGGATCAGGTCTTCTTCGAGGGTGACTTCAGGGCTGGCGTGAAAAGTGAACCCGCCGTAACCGCGTCCGCTTTTGCGCTCGGTGCGGGCGAGGGCGTATTCCTCACCGCTTTTGGGATGAAGGAACACCGGGAAGTCCGCGCCCACCGGGCGAAAGCCCTTGGCGAGCATTTCTTCGGTGGTAGCGCCGACCACAACCCAGTCGATATCGGTAACCGGTTTGCCCAGCAGGCGATCACGTACCGCACCGCCGACTTTATAAATACGCATAAAAAACCTCCGTTAGCTCGACAGGATAACCGTTGCATCGAGCTTTCGGAGGCACAAACCGGATCAAAGATGGATGACGGCCAGGTCCAGGCGGCCGTAATCACCTTCGCTGTGCTCGCTTCTGGGCGGCACATGGTGGGTTTTCATGACCTGATCGCCTTGCAGGGTTTCCAGGTGAATGTCGAAGCCCCAGAGGCGGTGCAGGTGTTTGAGCACTTCTTCGGTCGAGTCCCCCAACGGTTTGCGGTCGTGCTGCTGGTGACGCAGGGTCAGGGAGCGGTCACCGCGACGGTCGATGCTGTAGATCTGCACGTTGGGCTCGCGATTGCCCAGGTTGTATTGTGCCGCGAGGGTTTCCCTGATGATGCGGTAGCCACCTTCGTCGTGAATGGCGGGCACCAGCAGGTCGTCCTTCTGGTCGTCATCGAGAATGCTGAACAGCTTCAGGTCGCGGATCACCTTGGGCGACAGGTACTGCAGGATGAAGCTCTCATCCTTGAAGCTGCTCATGGCGAACTTGATGGCTGCCAGCCAGTCGGTACCGGCAATGTCAGGGAACCAGCGGCGATCTTCTTCCGTAGGCTCTTCGCACATGCGGCGGATGTCGCGGTACATGGCAAACCCCAGGGCGTAGGGGTTGATGCCACTGTAGTAGGGGCTATCGAAGCCAGGCTGGAACACCACGCTGGTGTGGGACGTCAGGAACTCCATCATGAAGCCGTCGGTGACCAGGCCTTCGTCGTACAGGTCGTTCATCAGTGTGTAGTGCCAGAACGTGGCCCAACCCTCGTTCATGACCTGGGTCTGACGCTGTGGATAAAAATACTGGGCGATCTTGCGCACGATACGCACGATTTCCCGCTGCCATGGCTCCAGCAGCGGCGCATGTTTTTCGATGAAGTACAGGATGTTTTCCTGGGGTTCGGCGGGGAAGCGTGCGTTGTCCTTGTCGCTGTACTTGTCCGCGCCCTTGGGAATGGTGCGCCACAGATCGTTGATCTGTTTCTGTAAATGCTCTTCCCGGTCCTTTTGCCGGCGACGTTCTTCCTCCGCGGAGATCGGATAAGGGCGTTTGTAACGATCGACACCATAGTTCATCAGCGCATGGCAGGAGTCGAGCAGATCCTCGACCGCGTCGATACCGTGGCGTTCTTCGCACTGCATGATGTACTGCTTGGCAAACACCAGGTAATCGATGATCGAACTGGCGTCGGTCCAGGTGCGGAACAGGTAATTGCCTTTGAAAAAACTGTTGTGCCCGTAGCAGGCATGGGCCACCACCAGCGCCTGCATGCAGATGGTGTTTTCTTCCATCAGGTAAGCGATGCATGGGTCGGAGTTGATCACGATCTCGTACGCCAGCCCCATCTGGCCGCGGGTGTAGGACTTTTCGGTGCTGAGGAAGTGCTTGCCATAGGACCAGTGGTGATAACCCAGCGGCATACCGACCGAGGCGTAGGCGTCCATCATCTGTTCGGCGGTGATCACTTCGATCTGGTTGGGATACGTATCGAGTGCGTAACCGGCCGCAATACGACTGATTTCGCGGTCGTAGGCCTGGATCAGCTCGAACGTCCATTCGGAGCCGGTGGAAATGGGTTGGCGTTTCTGCTCTTTGGCGGTCATGTCACTAACCTGCGCTGGAAGAGTTCACGGAAGACCGGATAGATATCCCCGGCCGAGACCAGTTGTTGCTGGGCAAATGTATCGGAAAAGGCTTCGGCGATGCGCTCGTACTCGAACCACAGGGCCTGGTGTTCGCGCGGGGTGATCTCAACGTAAGTGTAGTACTGCACGAATGGCATGATCTGGTTGATCAGGATGTCGCGGCAGATCGGAGAGTCGTCGTTCCAGTTGTCACCATCTGAGGCCTGGGCGGCGTAGATGTTCCACTCGTTGCTCGGATAACGCTCGGCCATGATCTCCTGCATCAGTTTCAAGGCGCTGGAGACGATGGTGCCACCGGTTTCCCGGGAGTAGAAAAACTCCTCTTCATCCACTTCGCGGGCGCTGGTGTGGTGGCGGATGAACACGACGTCGATCTTGTCGTAGTTACGCTTGAGAAACAGGTACAGCAGGATGAAGAAGCGCTTGGCGATGTCCTTGGTCGCCTGGGTCATCGAGCCGGACACGTCCATCAGGCAGAACATCACGGCCTTGGAGCTGGGGTTGGGTTGTTTGATGAGCAGGTTGTACTTGAGGTCGAAGGTGTCGAGAAACGGTATACGGTGAATGCGCGCGCTGAGTTTTTCGATTTCTGCTTCGATTTCCTGGATATCGCCGAAGTTGTCCGGTTCTTCTTGCTTGAGTCGCAGAAGTTCTTCCTTGGCTTCACGCAGTTTTGCGCGGCTGCTGCCGGATAGGGCGATGCGCCGGGCGTGGGCTGAGCGCAGGGTGCGGATGATGTTGATCCGCGACGGGTTGCCCTCGTTGCTGATCCCGGCGCGCACGGTCTTGAAGGTGTCGGTGCCGGTCAGGTTGCGTTTGACCAGGTTGGGCAGTTCGAGGTCCTCGAACATGAACTCGAGGAACTCTTCCTGGGTAATCTGGAAGACGAATTCGTCCATCCCCTCGCCGGAATTGCCCGCCTTGCCGGGGCCTCGGCCGCCACCGCCTCCCGGTGGGCGGGCAATATGTTCGCCGCTGGTGAATTCCTTGTTGCCCGGGTGCACGACCGTCTGCTTGCCACCGCGACCGTGATGAAGCACCGGCTCGTCGATGTCGCGGCCGGGAATGCTGATTTGTTCGCCGTGTTCCATATCGGTAATGGAGCGCCGGCTGACCGCCTCTTCGACAGCCTTCTTGATGTGATCACGGTAGCGCCGCAGAAATCGCTGGCGGTTTACCGTGCTCTTGTTCTTGCCATTGAGACGTCGGTCGATCACATAGCTCATGACTGCTCCTTAGAAGCTGTCCTGAAAGGGGCGAGCGGTTATGCAGCATCGGACCGGTGCCAAGGGATGTTCACGCTCCCCCAAGCGCTTTTGGATGCTGCCTGTACCTCGCTACCGACTTTCGAACACCTTCCAGAGGTCTGTGTAACAGAAAACGCGTACACAGGCCTCTGGCTGACGACAACCGGTCTGACCGGCAGCGGGTTACTGTGATTTTCTGACCCGCAGGTACCACTCGGACAGCAGTCGTACCTGTTTGTCGGTGTAGCCGCGCTCGACCATCCGTGTGACGAAGTCGTTGTGCTTCTGCTGGTCTTCTTTGCTGGCCTTGGCATTGAAGCTGATGACCGGCAGCAGGTCTTCGGTGTTGGAGAACATTTTCTTCTCGATGACCACCCGCAGTTTTTCGTAGCTGAGCCAGGTCGGGTTCTTGCCGTTGTTGTTGGCCCGGGCGCGCAGTACGAAGTTGACGATTTCGTTGCGGAAATCCTTCGGATTGCTGATGCCGGCCGGTTTTTCGATTTTCTCCAGTTCTTCGTTCAACGCTACGCGGTTGAGGATCTCGCCGGTTTCCGGGTCGCGGTATTCCTGGTCCTGGATCCAGAAGTCGGCGTACAGCACATAACGATCGAAGATGTTCTGGCCGTACTCGCTATAGGACTCGAGGTAGGCGGTCTGGATCTCCTTGCCGATGAATTCGATGTAGCGCGGTGCCAGGTACTCCTTGAGGAAGCGCAGATAGCGTTCGCGGGTCTCGGCCTGGAACTGTTCCTGCTCGATCTGTTGTTCAAGCACGTAGAGCAGGTGCACCGGGTTGGCGGCAATTTCGTGCGGGTCGAAGTTGAACACTTTCGACAGGATCTTGAACGCGAAGCGGGTCGACAGACCGTTCATGCCTTCGTCGACGCCCGCATTGTCGCGGTATTCCTGGATCGACTTGGCTTTCGGATCGGTGTCCTTGAGGTTCTCGCCGTCGTACACGCGCATCTTCGAGTAGATGTTGGAGTTTTCCGGCTCCTTGAGGCGCGAGAGCACGGTGAACTGGGCCAGCATCTTCAGGGTATCCGGCGCGCAATGGGCCTTGGCCAGCGAACTGTTGAACAGCAGCTTGTCGTAGATCTTCACTTCGTCACTGACCCGCAGGCAGTACGGCACTTTGACGATGTAGATCCGGTCGATGAAGGCTTCGTTGTTCTTGTTGTTGCGGAAGGTGTGCCACTCCGATTCGTTGGAGTGCGCCAGCAGGATCCCGGTGAACGGAATCGCGCCGAGGCCTTCGGTACTGTTGTAGTTGCCTTCCTGGGTGGCGGTCAGCAGTGGGTGCAGCACCTTGATCGGTGCCTTGAACATTTCGACGAATTCCATCAGGCCCTGGTTGGCCCGGCACAGGGCGCCCGAGTAGCTGTAGGCGTCGGCGTCGTTTTGCGGGAACTCCTCCAGTTTGCGGATATCGACCTTGCCCACCAGCGCCGAGATGTCCTGGTTGTTTTCGTCGCCAGGTTCGGTCTTGGCCACAGCGACCTGGTTGAGGATCGACGGGTAGAGTTTGACCACGCGGAACTGACTGATGTCGCCACCGAATTCGGCCAGGCGTTTGGTCGCCCATGGCGACATGATGGTGTTGAGGTAGCGCCGTGGAATGCCAAAGTCTTCCTCGAGGATCGCGCCATCTTCGGTGGCGTTGAAAAGACCCAGGGGCGACTCGAAAACCGGCGAGCCCTTGATTGCATAGAAGGGCACTTTTTCTATCAGTTGCTTGAGCTTCTCGGCCAGGGACGATTTACCGCCACCGACAGGGCCGAGCAGGTACAGGATCTGTTTCTTCTCTTCCAGGCCCTGAGCGGCATGGCGGAAATACGACACGATCTGGTCGATGCATTCTTCCATCCCGTGGAAGTCTTCAAAGGCCGGATAGCGGCGGATGACCTTGTTGGAGAAGATGCGCGACAGTCTCGAGTTGGTCGAGGTGTCGAGCAGTTCCGGTTCACCGATGGCCAGCAATAGACGCTCGGCGGCGGAGGCGTAGGCGCTGCGGTCCTGTTTGCACAGCTCAAGATACTCTTGCAGAGAGAGTTCTTCCTGGCGTGTGGACTCGAAGCGTTGTTGGAAGTGGCTAAAGATACTCATGACGTCACCTCGCTCGATACGTGGAGCCGACGCCGGATCACTCAGTCGATGCTGGCAGCAACCGAACAGGCGATTGCTGTTTACCCCCCAGAACTCTCCCGGAGCTGACTACTCCGAAAGCTACTCCCGATGACCCGTGCGCCGGTGTACCGGCTCTCCCCTGTTTTGGATGGCCTGGGCTTAAGGATAGTTGGGAATTCGGGAGGTAAAGGCGAGATACGTAATTAGTTGTGGCAGACCGTTCGTCTGCCACCACGCTAGCCCGCGGGAGCCGGGGCCTGCAACGTTACAAAAAAATTATTCAGTGGTGCCTTGCGCCGTTTCCGCAGGATACGTCGTACGCCACAACTCGAATCCGCCATCCATGCTGTAGACGTCGGAGAAGCCCTGGCTGATCAGGTAAGCGGCCGCGCCCTGGCTGGAATTGCCGTGATAGCAGACCACCACGGTCGGTGCATCGAGGTCGGCACCCTGGATGAAAGCGTGCAGGGAATGGTTGTCCAGATGCTTGGAACCTGCGATGTGCAGGGCGGCAAAAGTGGCCGGGTCGCGGACGTCGACCACCACTGCGCCTTGTTCGCGCAGGGCTTGGGCCTGTTCCGGGGGAATACGTTTGAATTCGCTCATGGCGGGCTCCTGTGGCTCGGCTGAATGGGCAGTCTAGCGCGGGGCGCTGGCTGGTGATGTTTGGGGAATGGATGAGGCGACTGGCGGCACGGCATGGCCGTGTTCGTCGCATTTGCAGGACAGGCGCTCAAGGCTGTCGACGTTCATCAGGGTCAGGGCGCCGCCCCAGACACAGCCTGTATCGAGCGCCGAAACACCCGGCTCTTCGACGTTGCCTTCCAGCGCTGCCCAGTGACCGAAAATGATTTTCAGATTCTTGGTCTTGCGTTCCTTGTGCTGGAACCAGGGTTTGTAGCCAGGTGGTGCGGTATCGAGGCCTTCCTTGCTCTTGAGGTCGAGTTTGCCTTCGGCGGTGCAGAAACGCATGCGGGTGAAATAGTTGGTGATCACCCGCAGGCGCGTCACGCCTTTGAGGTCGTTGTCCCATTTCGCCGGATCGTTGCCGTACATGCCATCGAGGTAGGGCGGCAACAGGTTGTCGTCACGCAAGGCAGCCTCGACTTCGGCGGCACATTTCAAGGCCTTGCGCAGCGACCACTGCGGTGGAATGCCGGCATGGACCAGTACAAGGTTGCGCTGTTCGTCGTAGTGCATGAGTTTTTGCTGGCGCAGCCATTCGAGCAGTTCAGCGCTATCGGGCGCTTCAATGATCTCGCGCAGGGTGTCGGCCTTCTTCAGGCGTTCGATATTGCGTCCGGCCGCCAGCAAGTGCAGGTCATGGTTGCCGAGCACGCACACCAGCGATTCGCGAATGCTGTAGAGGAAGCGCAAGGTTTCCAGCGACTGCGGGCCGCGGTTCACCAAGTCGCCCACCAGCCACAGACGATCGCGTTTCGGGTCGAACGCCACTTGTTTGAGCAGGCATTGCAGGGCCTGAAGACAGCCTTGCAGGTCACCGACAGCGTACGTTGCCATCAGTGCAGGGCTCCGGGCACCGCCAGGCGGAAAGGCGCGATGATGGCATCGAAATGTTTACCGTCGTCGGACAGCATCTGATAGGTGCCTTGCATGGTGCCGACCTTGGTGGTCATGACCGTGCCGCTGCTGTAGGTGTGGCTCTTGCCGGGCTCGATCAACGGTTGCTGGCCGACCACGCCTGCACCGCGCACTTCTTCGACATGCCCGTCACCATCGGTGATGACCCAGTGCCGTGAAAGCAGTTTGGCGGGCATTTCACCGTTGTTTTGCACGGTGATGGTGTAGGCGAAGGCAAAGCGGTCGTGCTCGGGTTGCGATTGTTCTGCCAGATAGCGGGTGACGACGCTGACGTCGACCTGATAGCGAGGATCGGACATGCAAAGGGCCTTAAAAACGAAGCGGGACGCGGGGCGTAGCTGTTGGGGTTCAGTCTAGGCCAAGTATCGGGTAGTAGACCAGAGTGGCGTCCTACCCGATAGCGCTCATCGCCTGTCAGTCAGCGGTAGGCTTTTGTTCGCTGAGCTTGTCGGCCAGGCGCACGAACGCGGCCAGGTCGAGTTGCTCGGGACGCAGGCTGCCATCGACGCCGGCTGCTTCGATTTCGGCATTGCTCAGCAGCAGCTTGAGAGTGTTGCGCAGGGTTTTGCGGCGCTGGTTGAAAGCTTCGCGCACGACGCGTTCCAGCAGGCGGTGATCCTTGGCCGGGTGTGGCAGTACCGCGTGGGGTACCAGGCGCACGATGGCCGAATCGACTTTCGGCGGCGGGTTGAACGCGCCCGGGCCGACATTGAACAGGTGCTCGACCCGGCAATGGTACTGAACCATGATCGACAAGCGACCCCAGTCGCCACCACCAGGGCCGGCAGCCAGGCGCTCGACCACTTCCTTTTGCAGCATGAAGTGCATGTCGCGAATCAGGTGCGAGTTGTGCAGCAGGTGAAAAATCAGCGGCGTGGAGATGTTGTACGGCAGGTTGCCGACCACGCGCAGGCTGCCAGGCGCGGCATTCAGGCTATTGAAGTCGAACTTCAGCGCATCGCCCTGATGCAGGTTGAAGTTGCTCTTGCCGGCAAACTGCTGGTTGAGAATCGGGATCAGGTCCTTGTCCAGCTCCACCACGTCGAGTTGCGCGCCGCTGCTGAGCAGGCCTTGGGTCAGTGCGCCCTGGCCCGGGCCGATTTCCAGCAGGCGGTCTTCTGCCTTGGCATGAATGGAGCGCAGGATGCGGTCGATAACGCCGGCATCGTGCAGGAAGTTCTGGCCAAAGCGTTTGCGCGCCTTGTGTTGGTATTGCTCGGTCATAAACGGGTCTCGGCCATCTGGTAGGCGGTTTCCAGGGCGACTTGCAGGCTGCCGGTGTCGATCTTGCCGCTGCCGGCCAGGTCCAGGGCGGTGCCGTGGTCGACCGATGTGCGGATGATCGGCAAGCCGAGGGTCACGTTGACTGCCGCGCCGAAGCCTTTGTACTTCAGCACCGGCAGGCCCTGGTCGTGGTACATCGCCAGCACTGCATCGCAGTGCTCCAGATATTTGGGGGTAAACAGAGTGTCGGCGGGCAGGGGGCCACGAAGGTCCATGCCCTCGCCGCGCAGGCGCTCTAATGTGGGTTCGATGATATCGATTTCTTCATGGCCCAGGTGTCCGCCTTCGCCGGCATGGGGGTTGAGCCCGCAAACCAGGATGCGTGGCCGGGCGATGCCGAACTTGTTTTGCAGGTCGGCGTGCAGGATTCGCGTGACGCGCTCCAGACGCTCCGGCGTGATTGCATCGGCAATCTCGCGAAGGGGCAGGTGAGTGGTCACCAGGGCTACGCGCAAGCCGCGCGTGGCCAGCATCATCACCACTTGCGCGGTGTGGGTCAGGTCGGCGAGGAATTCCGTGTGCCCGGAAAAGGCGATGCCGGATTCGTTGATCACGCCTTTGTGCACCGGCGCGGTAATCATGCCGGCGAAATCTCCGCTCAGGCAGCCTTGGCCGGCGCGGGTCAGGGTTTCCAGTACGAAGGCAGCGTTGGCCTTGTCCAGTTGCCCGGCGACGACCTTGGCGTTGAGCGGTGTATCCCAGATATACAGGCTGTTGGCTGGCGCGGGTACATCCGGCCAGCTGTCCGGTGTGACCGGCAGCAAATCGACAGCCACGCCCAGTTGCGCGGCCCGCTCAATGAGCAGGTCGCGGCTGGTAATGGCAATCAGGGGGTGAGGCTGGGCTTGCGAGGCGAGCAGCAGGCACAGGTCGGGACCTATGCCGGCCGGTTCGCCGGGTGTCAGCGCGAAAAGTTGGGGTTTCACTGCGCTGCCTGGTCGGCGCCAGGGAGTTTGATTTCCACGTACGCTTCGTCACGGATCTGACGCAGCCAGGTTTGCAGCTCTTCGTCGTATTTGCGGTTACGCAAAACGGTCATTGCTTGCTGCTCGCGAGCCTGTGTGGTGCTGTCGGTGGCGCGACGGCCAAGGACTTCCAGGACATGCCAGCCGTATTGAGTCTGGAACGGCTTGGACAGCTGACCTTGCGGGGTACTGGCCATCACTTCGCGGAACTCGGGCACCAGTGCGTTCGGGTCGATCCAGTTCAGATCGCCGCCGTTGAGGGCGGAACCCGGGTCTTCCGAGTAGCTTTTCGCCAGCTCGCCGAAGTCTTCGCCAGCCTCGATACGGCTGTAGAGCGAGTCAGCCAGGGCCTTGGTTTTTGCTTCGTCGCGGATCGGGCTCGGTTTGACCAGGATGTGGCGCACATGCACTTCATCGCGCATCTGGGTCTGGCCGCCACGCTTTTCGAGAATCTTCAGGATGATGAAGCCGCCCGGGGTGCGCATTGGCTGGGTGACATCGCCCACCGGCATGGTGCTCAGCAGGCGATCGAACGGCGGCGGCAATTGAGCGGCTTTACGCCAGCCCATGTCACCACCTTCCAGTGCGGTTTCGCTGGCGGACTTGGCGATCGCCAACTGACTGAAGTCAGCGCCTTGCTTGAGCTGCTGGTAAATCGCATCGGCCTGCTTGGCTGCACTCTGAATCGCGTCGGAGTTGGCGCTTTCCGGCGTAGGAATCAGGATGTTGGCCAGGTGGAACTCTTCAGACAGTTGCATTTTGCCCAGGTCCGACGCCAGGAAGTTCTTCACTTCCTGCTCGGAGACCTGAATGCGTTCGGCAACCCGACGCTGGCGTACACGGCTGATGACCATTTCGCGGCGAATCTGCTCACGTGCGTCGTCGTAGGACAGGCCGTCGCGAGTCAGGGCGGCGCGGAACTGCTCGACCGACATGTTGTTGCGCTGGGCAATGGTGCCGACAGCCTGGTTCAACTCTTCATCGGTAATGCGGATGCCGGAACGCTCGCCGATCTGCAATTGCAGGTTTTCGACGATCAGGCGCTCAAGTACCTGCTGCTCCAGCACGCTGGCCGGCGGCACGGCAGAGCCACGCTTGGCAATGGTTTGCTGAACTTCATGAACGCGTTGGTCCAGTTGGCTCTGCATGACCACGTCGTTGTCGACGATGGCCACCACTTTATCGATGGACTGTACGGCGGCGCTCGCCGCCGTACTCAGGAGCAGCGCGCCCAGCATCAGCGGGCGCAGACAATCAGAAAGCTTGGTCTTCACGTTCACGATAACCTTGAATGCCTTTGTCGAGGAAGCTCTCTACCTTGGCGCCAGTCAGGCCGCCGAGTCCCTTCAGAACAATTTGGAGGAAGACGCCATGGTCGCCTTTTTCGTTTTGCGGTGCTTCCTGACTGAACTCGTCATAAGCGACCCAGTAACGGTTGATCAGGCGCAGTTTCCAGCAGCAGTTGTCGTACTCGAAGCCACCGAAGGCTTCCAGGGTACGGTTACGGTTGTAGTCATACTGCCAACGGCTGATGGCGTTCCATTGCGGCACGATCGGCCAGATCACCGAGAAGTCGTGCTGTTTGATCTTGTAGTAATCCTTCACGTAGCCAGGCTGGCCAGGGGTGCCGTAGTCACCGCCACCAACGCTCCATTGACCGGTGTTCTGGTCGTAACGGACCTGGTCATTGCGATAGCGATAGCCGGCGTTGATGACCTTGTTCGGGTTGTCTTCAGGCTGGTAATGGAACATTGCGCTGCCCGAGCGAGGGCTGCGGCTGTCCGGGTCCCAGTTGTAATCGGCCGTGGTGCGCCAGTCGCGGTTCCAGCGATATTCGTATTCCAGGGCGTAAGGCGACACGTTGGCTTGCGTATCCTGGCGGGTTTTTGCATCGATACCCGGCAACTGAACTTCGCGGTCCTTGAAGTACAAGGCCTGGCCGACGCTGAGGCGTTGACGTTCGAAGCCATTGTCTTCGATCCAGCGGCTGGTCACACCCAGGGACAGTTTGTTCTCGTCGCCGACACGGTCGGAGCCGGAGAAGCGGTTGTCACGGAACAGCGACGCATAGTTGAAGGTGTATTCGCTGGTATCGAATATCGGGATGTCTTCCTGGTCGACCTCAGGCACGTACAGGTAGAACAGGCGCGGCTCGAGGGTCTGGCGGTAGTTCTTGCCGAAATACTGGGTATTGCGATCGAAGTACAGGCCGCTGTCGATGCTGGCGATCGGTACGCCGCGGTTCTGGTTGCTGTCGAATGTTCCCAGGAGCCTGTCCTGTTCTGCGGTCTGATTCGCAATCTGACCTTTGCCGGTGCTGTCCAGGTCCAGTTGATACTGGGTGTACTGGTACTTGAGCTTCGGTGTCAGGAAGCCGTAGGTCGTGTTCATCGGCAGGCTGATGGCGGGCGCGAGATTCAGGCGGTCGCCATTGGCGCGGGCCAGACCTTGAACGTTGTTATCAAGACGGGGAGAGCCGACACCGTCTTCGTCAAAATATGTTCCGCTCTGCAAATCCCGGTCAAACCGCACGAGCTCGGTGTTGTACGTGAAGTCCAGGCCTTCCGGATGATAAGGCAGCATGCCGTCGAGGGTGAGCTGCGGCAGGCGATCGTACGGCGTAATGTTCGACACGCTCGCCAGTTCGTATGCCTGGGCGTTCACGCGAGCGGAATAGCTGTCGCCACGATAGGTGACGGAACCCTGCTGGTTCACGTAGTCGTTGTTTTTGATGCCAATCTGGTCGGTCTGCAGATCCTGGAAGTAATACGGATCGCTGATCTTGGTGTAGTCGACTTGCGTGAGTACTCGCGAGTCGAGACCACCCTTGTGCTGCCAGTTGTACATGTAGCGGGTTTTTTCGGCGTCGCTCTGCTTGTCGCGTTCGTCGCTTTCGTCGTTGAGGTACGCCGCGCCGAACTGGCCTTCGCTGGACTTGGTCAGGTAGCGGAATTCGCCTTCCATCAACAAGCCGTGCTTTTCCATGTAGCGTGGGTACAACGTGGCATCGTAGTTCGGCGCCAGGTTGAAGTAGTACGGGGTGACCAGCATGAAGCCGGTATCGCTGCCGGTGCCGATGGTCGGCGGCAGGAAGCCCGACTGGCGACGGTCGTCGATCGGGAAGTAGATGTACGGCGTGTACAGGACCGGAATGTCCTTGACTCGCAGCGTCACGTTGGTCGCCGTACCGAAACCGGTGGCCGGGTTCAGGGTGATGTTGTTGCCCTTGAGCTGCCAGGCGTTGCTGTTCGGTTCGCACGTGGTGTACGTACCATCCTTGAGGCGGATGATCGCGTTCTCGGCACGTTTGGCGTACAGCGCATTACCGCGGATGCGGGATTTGTGCATCACGTATTCGGCGTTGTCGACCTTGGCTTCACCGGTGTCGAGCTGCACGTCGGCGTGGTCGCCGACGATCAGGGCACCGTTGTCGCGAATGCGCACGTTGCCGTTCAGTTCGCCACGGCTTTCGGCCTGATACAGGTTGGCTTCGTCGGCTTCGACCTGCATGCTGCCCTGACGCATGACAACGTCGCCGGCCAGGGTCGCAACTTGCTCATCCTGCTTATAGCGGGAGGCTTTTGCGCCGATAAAGGTTGGAGCGTCACTTTTATCCGTCTTGTCATCCATGCCAGGACGAATCGGTTCGATATAGGAACCGGAGCAATAAGGACCGGTTTCGGCCAATTGTGCGGCGGTAAGCTGCTCGCGGGGAACCCAGTCGAGGTGACTGTAGTCTGCGCTACGCGACTTCAGGCCACGGCCTTTGGATTCGGTAACCAGCACCGGCTTGGCGCCGGCGTCTTCGCTGGAACCGTTTTCGGCCGGGGCTTCGCCGGTGGCGGAAACTGCGCTGCCGTCATGGACGGGACGCGGTGGCAATGCAGCCGCCGGCGTCTTTGGCGCACAGTCCCAGGAACCCGAAGCAGAGACTGAGCAGTCAAACTGTTCCGCGGCGACCACGTAGGAAGTGGCAAGGGGTTGCAGCGCCAGCAAACTGCCGGTAACCAACAACGGAAATTTTTTACGAAACGCGGGGGATTTCAATGCCATCTTATTAGTCCGGGCTTCCTGCGTGCCATCTGCCCGCGGTGTGGGCCGCACGCCTCTCGATGGTCTGAAAAAGATGCTGGATAATAAAGCATGACCCGCTTGACGGCTAGCGCCGTCGGAGACCCTTGCAATGCCTGATCAAGATGTACGCTTGCAACACCTGAAAGTTTGGCTCGATGAACAATTGGCGACCCTTTTTGCCGAGCAGGGCTGGGGCGTCGTACCCCCGGCCACGTTGACTGCGGCCAGCAGCGACGCGAGTTTTCGGCGGTATTTCCGCTGGGAAGGCAGTGACAAAAGTTTCATCGTGATGGACGCGCCGCCGCCCCAGGAAAACTGCAAACCCTTCGTGGATATCGCCTTTTTGCTGGCGAAATCCGGAATAAATGTGCCGAAAATTTATGCCGAAGACCTCGAACGCGGCTTTCTTTTGCTCAATGACCTGGGCAACAAGACCTACCTGGACGTTATCGAAAGCGAAAACGCCGACGATTTGTTCAAGGATGCCCTGCAAGCGTTGCTGGCTTTCCAGCAGCTGCCGATGGTTGCGCCTCTGCCGAGCTATGACGTGGCCTTGCTTCGTCGCGAGCTGGAGCTGTTCCCCGAGTGGTACGTGAAGCGCGAATTGGGCATCGAACTGGACGCGGCGCAGCAAGTGCTCTGGCAGCAGGTCAGCGAACTGTTGATCGACAGCGCCCTGGCACAGCCAAAAGTCCTGGTGCATCGCGACTACATGCCGCGCAACCTGATGCTCAGCGAACCCAATCCCGGTGTGCTGGACTTCCAGGATGCGGTGTATGGCCCGGTGACCTACGACGTGACCTGCCTGTTCAAGGACGCATTCCTCAGCTGGCCCGAGGAGCGCGTGCACGGCTGGCTCGAAAGCTACTGGCAGCAAGCGGGTGCCCTCGGGATTCCGGTTCAGCCCGACTTCGAGGACTTCCTGCGTGCCAGCGACTTGATGGGCGTGCAACGTCACCTGAAAGTCATCGGCATTTTCGCGCGCATCTGCCATCGCGACGGCAAACCGCGTTACCTTGGTGATGTGCCACGTTTCTTTGCGTACATAGACGCGGTGATTGCGCGCCGCCCTGAACTGGCCGAGCTGGATGTATTGCTGGCCAGTCTGCGTGCCGGAGTGAAAGCATGAAGGCAATGATTCTGGCCGCGGGCAAAGGCGAGCGCATGCGCCCGCTGACCCTGACTACGCCAAAACCGCTGGTTCGTGCAGGCGGCGTGCCGCTGATCGAGTATCACCTGCGAGCACTGGCCGCCGCCGGCTTCACCGACATTGTGATCAATCACGCCTGGCTCGGTCAGCAGATCGAAGACTATCTGGGTGATGGTTCGCGTTATGGCGTGAGCATTCAGTACTCGGCCGAAGGTGAACCCCTGGAAACCGGCGGCGGAATTTTCCGCGCGTTGCCATTGTTGGGGGATGAAGCGTTTGTCGTGGTCAACGGCGACATCTGGACCGATTACGACTTCAGCGTGCTGCATCAGCCCATCAACGGCCTGGCGCACCTGGTGCTGGTCAGCAACCCGCCCCATCATCCGGCCGGGGACTTTGGCCTGGTAGAAACGCGGGTGCTCGACGGTCAACCAGGGGCTGGCACCTTGACCTACAGCGGTATCGCCGTGTTGCATCCGCAGTTGTTCGACGGTTGCACCGAGGGGGCCTTCAAGCTCGCTCCGCTGTTGCGCAAGGCCATGGCTGACGGGCAGGTGACCGGCGAGCAGTTGAGGGGGCACTGGGTCGATGTCGGCACTCACGAGCGTCTGGCCGAAGTTGAAACATTAATAGAAGCGAGCCGCTGAGATGCTGTGGCCAGGGACTCTGATCGGAGCCGGAGCAGGCTTTGCCATAGCCAGCATTCCGGGGGCCATTCTCGGCGCGTTGTTGGGGCAGGCGCTGGACCGGCGCTTGCACCTGCAGAGTTGGGGGCATTTGCTGGAAAAGCTTGGTGGTCGTCCGGTGCTGCGCAACGATGAGTTGCTCTTCGTGCTACTGGGACGTCTGGCGAAGTGCGACGGGCGGGTGGTGGATGGCCACATCCAGCAGGCCCGGGCGGAAATGCGCTCGCTGGAAATGTCCGAGCCGGCCCAGCGTCGAGCGATTGCCGCGTTCAATCGTGGCAAATCGGGCAATGACCGCCTGCGCGGTTATCTGCGTCGCCTGAGTGCCCAGCCCCATGCGGCGGAAGGTGTGTTGCGCGCCTGCTGGCGAATGGTCTGGGCCGATGGTCGTGCCGGCAGCAGTGAACGTCAATTGATCGGCCAATGGGGCAAATGGCTGGGCTGGACGCCCCATCAGGTGCAGGCGTTGGCCCACGACTATGAGCCGCAGAAACGGCCATTGGGCAACAGTGTGCCAAGTTATCAGGACGCGTTGAGGCTTTTGGGGGTGTCGGCCACCACTGAACCGGCGCAGATCAAGCGTGCATACCGGCGCCTGCTCAGTCGTCATCATCCGGACAAGATTGCCGGCAGTGGCGCGACGGCGATGCAGGTGCGTGAGGCCACCGAGCGAACGCGTGAACTGCATAACGCCTATACGCTGATTCGGGAGCGGCGGGATTTTCGCTAGCCCGGAAAACTCGCTTCGCCAGTGATACCGCTATCGCGAGCAAGCTCGCTCCCACAGGTTTATGTCGTCCGCAATTTTGTGATCGGCATAAAACCTGTGGGAGCGTGGCTTGCCCGCGATGAAGGCGCCTCGGTCTGTCAGCCCGCCGGGTTCTGCGGATTCAACCAACCCCGCACTCGACGGAACAGTTGCTCCTGTTCGGCCTTGGTATCCGGCAACGCCTTGAGTGCGACCTGGTTGAATGCCGACGTTTTCACCCGTTTGTTGGCCTGCAGACGGGCTAGCGCCGCATTGCGATCCAGCGGCTTGTCCATGTAGAAGATGTCGGCGGTCGGCAGTTTCAGATTCGGCGCCAGCTCATCCAGCTCGGGTTTCGCTTGAGCAGGTGTCTGCGCTGCGACCATGAGGAAGCGCTCGACTTGCGAAGGCTGCTTCTCGCTTAAATAGCGCGCCGCCCAATAAGCGCCGGTGCCATGCCCCAACACCACGATACTGCGGGCGCTTTGCTGTTCGGCGAATGCAATTGCGGCGTCGATCCGGGCGAAGATGCGCTCGGCATCTGCCTTGGACTGTTCTTCGGTGGTTTCGATGACGGCCTTGTCGGCCACATCGGCCTCGCCTCCGGCCACCTGTTCGATAGGGGCTGCGGTGGTCGAGTCTTTACTGCCGGTTTCGGCGGGCTTGGTAGCCGGCGCTGCTTCCACGGTTCGTGGCGCAATGGCGTCGCTTTGCAGGTCCGGCAAGGTGATACTCAGGCTGCTCCACTCGGCATCCGGTAATTTGCGCCGCAAAGGGCCGATCGCTTGCGGCCAGTCAACGGTTTCACCGGCGCCCGGGATGATAATCACCGCGCCTTTAGGTTCGGCGGTATTGGCCGGTTTCCACAAGGCCAGAAAGGTGTCGGAGCCTGCTTGCAGTTGTTGCTGTTCCTGAGCCGGGATTTTTCGCTCAAGTGCAGTCGCTTCTTCCTGACTACGCTCAGGCAGCGGCTGACGTTCGAGTGATTTTTCTTCGGCGGTTTTTTCCTCCGCGGCGGGCGCCGGGTCGGCCGCCTTGACGGAAAAAGCGCAAGGCAGGATCAGCGACAGGCACAATGCTGGCAGTGCCAGGCGGTAGACAGAGGGCATCGGGTATTCCAGGCCAGAAGTTGTTCCGGCAGCCTAATGGGTTGGTCAGTATTTGTCAGTGTGTGAGAGTTCAATGATGCTTTTTCGCTGCCTGTGGGTTATCGGCTGTTTGTGGTTTCCCTTGATGGGCTGGGCGGCCGCCGCGCCCCCGGCGCCCGCTGCCCAACTGTCCCCGGAACAACGGCACTGGCTGGCGCAGCAGGGCGAGTTGCGGGTCGGCGTGGTGTTGCAGGCGCCCTATGCGCAATACGATCGCCGCTTGCAGCGCCTGTCCGGGGTGAACGTCGAGTTGATGAAGTGGCTCGCAAAAAACCTCAATGTCGAACTGAGCTGGCGCAATTTTCCCGATCTTGAGCAATTGGAAGCCGCGGCCCGCGAGGGCGAAATCGACATCGCTCCGGGGTTGACCCAGACCCCTGGCGGGCTGCGCCTCTGGCAGTTTTCCGACCCCTACATGCGGGTGCCGCAATTGGTGGTCAGCGATCAGAAAAGCGCTGGCGCGGTCGAGCTGGAAAAACTCGACAGCCAGACCCGCGTCGCCGTGCGCATGCCCAGTGCCATCGCCGATTACCTGCGCAGCAACTACCCGCACCTGAATCTGCAAGGCGTACCGATGGAGCGCCAGGCATTGCAATTATTGGCGGGCCAGCAGGCGGCTTATGCGGTGGTCGATGAGGCGCAGCTGGGACGCTTGTCGGTCGAACCGGAGTTCGCCGGATTGGTGGTGGTGGGGGATGTCGGCCTGCCGCAGTTGCTGCGGGTGGCCACGCGCCGTGACAAACCGGAACTGGCGGGCATTGTCGAAAGTGCATTGCGGGCGATCCCGGCCAAGGATCTGGAGCAACTGCACAATCAATGGCTGCAGCCCAAGTATCCGCGGCTCACCGAGTCGCCGGGGTTTTGGCAGAACCTCTGCCTGCTGCTGGCCGTGCTGGTGATGAGTTGCATGGTCATCGTGGTCTGGCAGCGTCGCCAGCAGCACAACCTGGAGCAGCGCCTGTTGGCCGCGCAGGAAGACATTGCCTTGCGCGCCGCCAGCGAAGAGGCCTTGCGGCTCACCCAGTTTTCCATCGACCAGAGCACCGTCGGCATCCTCTGGGTCAACTGGGACAGCCATGTGCGCTACGCCAACCGCGCGGCGGAAAGCATGCTGGGCTATCCGGCCGGAGGGATCATCGATCGGCCCCTGATCGATTTCGAGCCTGGCCTGCACATGGACCGTTGGCTGAACCTGTGGAAGCGCGCCCGGGCCAGTGAGGAGGGCCCGCAAAGTTTCGAATCCAATTGCGTGCGGGCCGATGGCAGCATCCTGCCGGCCGATGTCTCGTTGAGTTTCCTGCGCTTTCGCGATGGCGAATACCTGGTGGTTTACCTCAACGATGTCACCGAGCGGCGCCGCGCCCTGGCGGCCTTGCAGGAAAGCGAGGCGCGGCTGCAAGGCATCGCCGCCAACGTTCCGGGACTGGTTTTCCGGCTGGAGCGGGCGCCAGTAACCGGTCAGATCGACTTTGCCTACATCAGCGAAGGCAGCGAAAGCCTGGTGGGTTACTCGCCGGCCACGCTGGCGCATCGCGATAAAGGCCTGCGCAGCCTCGTGCATCCGGATGACAAGGTCAGCTATCACCAGACCCAGGATCATGCGCTGGATACCGACAGCGACTGGTCGTGGCAGGGGCGAATCCTCACGCGTCAGGGCGAGCAGCGTTGGGCGGAAATCAAGGCCATCACCCGCCGGCTGGAAGACGGCGCCTATGTTTGGGACGGGATCGTCTGGGACATCAGCGAGAGCAAGCGCATCGAAATTGAACTGGCCAGCTCCCGGGAACAACTGCGTGAGTTGTCCGCGCACCTAGAAAGCGTGCGCGAAGAAGAAAAAGCGCGCATTGCCCGGGAAGTTCACGACGAATTGGGGCAGATGCTCACCGTGTTGAAGCTGGAAACGTCCATGTGCGAACTGGCGTACGCCCAGCTCGACCCTGGCCTTAACGAGCGCTTGAACAGCATGAAGCGCTTGATCGCTCAATTGTTTCAGCTGGTCCGTGATGTGGCCACGGCATTGCGACCGCCGATTCTCGACGCAGGTATCGCCTCGGCCATTGAATGGCAGGCCCGCCGGTTCGAGGCGCGCACGCAGATCCCGTGTCTGGTGCAGGTGCCGGACAATTTGCCAGTGCTCAGCGATGCGAAGGCAATCGGCCTGTTTCGAATCCTTCAGGAGGCGCTGACCAATGTCATGCGGCACGCCCAGGCGCATACTGTTGAACTGACACTGACCCTTGAAGGCAACGAATTGTGTCTGACGGTCAGCGATGATGGCGTAGGATTTGTCGCCGCGCCTGGCAGGCCAACGTCCTTTGGGATCGTCGGCATGCGTGAGCGGGTGTTGATCCTGGGCGGCGAGTTGTCGCTGGAGAGTGAGCCGGGTGAGGGGACGACGTTAGAAGTGCGAGTACCTCTGGACGAAGCCTGAAGAATTTGTGGTGTCTGTGCTGACGCCTTCGCGAGCAAGCTCGCTCCCACAGGGGAAACGTATTCCAAATGTGGGAGCGAGCCTGCTCGCGAATGATCTTGAACCTGGAGAAGAACGTGATCCGTGTACTGGTAGCCGAAGACCACACCATTGTCCGCGAAGGCATCAAGCAGTTGATCGGCCTGGCCAAGGACTTGCTGGTGGTGGGGGAGGCGAGCAATGGCGAGCAGTTGCTCGACACCTTGCGTAATGTGCCTTGCGAAGTGGTGTTGCTGGACATCTCCATGCCGGGCGTCAACGGCCTGGAAGCGATTCCGCGGATTCGCGCCCTGAACAATCCGCCGGCGATCCTGGTGCTGTCGATGCACGATGAAGCGCAAATGGCCGCCCGGGCGCTGAAGGTCGGGGCTGCCGGTTATGCGACCAAGGACAGCGATCCGGCACTGTTGCTGACGGCCATTCGCAAAGTGGCGTCAGGCGGGCGTTACATCGACCCGGAACTGGCCGACCGCATGGTTTTCGAGGTCGGTCTTACCGACTCGCGTCCATTGCACTCGTTGCTCTCCGAGCGCGAATTTTCCGTGTTCGAACGCCTGGCCCAAGGCGCCAACGTGAACGACATCGCCCAGCAACTGGCGTTGAGCAGCAAGACCATCAGCACCCACAAGGCGCGGCTGATGCAGAAGCTCAACATCACCTCGCTGGCGGAACTGGTGAAGTACGCGATGGAACACAAGCTCCTCTAAAGCACATCGCTGTACCTGTGGGAGCGAGCTTGCTCGCGATAGCGGCGGGTCATTCAGCATCGATGTTGAATGTGATGCTGCCATCGCGAGCAAGCTCGCTCCCACAGGGATCTCCATCAAGTATCCGATTACCGGCATATCCAAAAGCGACATGTTTTTGCAGCGGCTTTGCCGATTCTTGCGGCTTGCAGCTTGAAGCGTGCTGCTGCCCTATCCATCCCCGCCATCCTTGTAGGGAAATCCCTACCCCCAACCTTCCATCCGGCTGAGGCGAATCTCTCTTGCGCCCCGATTTGCGCGGTCCCCAGCGTCCACTAGGCTTAACCCCACAGCAGTCATCAATAACAAAGGTGTGGGTATGAGCCAGGTCGATTCAAGCGCAGGGGCCAATGATGTTCTGGTCAGCTTTCGTGGAGTGCAGAAGAGCTACGACGGCGAGAACCTGATCGTCAAGGACCTCAACCTGGATATTCGCAAGGGCGAATTCCTCACATTGCTCGGGCCGTCCGGCTCCGGCAAGACCACCAGCCTGATGATGCTCGCCGGCTTCGAAACGCCGACCGCGGGCGAAATCCTGTTGGCCGGGCGCGCCATCAACAACGTGCCGCCGCACAAGCGTGACATCGGCATGGTGTTCCAGAACTACGCGCTGTTCCCGCACATGACGGTGGCCGAGAACCTGGCGTTCCCGCTGACCGTGCGTGGCATGAACAAGAGCGACGTCAGTGCACGGGTCAAGCGCGTGCTGAGCATGGTCCAGCTCGATGCCTTCGCCCAGCGCTACCCGGCGCAGCTCTCCGGTGGTCAGCAACAGCGTGTGGCATTGGCCCGTGCGCTGGTGTTCGAGCCGCAACTGGTGCTGATGGACGAACCCCTCGGCGCACTCGACAAGCAGCTGCGTGAACACATGCAGATGGAGATCAAGCACCTGCACCAGCGCCTGGGCGTGACTGTGGTCTACGTGACCCACGATCAGGGCGAAGCCTTGACCATGTCCGACCGCGTGGCGGTGTTCCATCAGGGCGAAATCCAGCAGATCGCTCCGCCGCGCACCCTCTACGAAGAGCCGAAAAACACCTTCGTCGCCAACTTCATCGGCGAGAACAACCGCCTCAATGGCCGCCTGCACAGCCAAACCGGCGACCGTTGCATTGTGGAACTCGGGCGCGGCGAGAAAGTGGAAGCCTTGGCGGTCAATGTTGGCCAGACCGGCGAGCCGGTGACCCTGTCCATTCGTCCGGAGCGAGTGAGCCTCAACGGCTCCAGCGACCAATGCGTCAACCGCTTCTCCGGGCGAGTCGAGGAATTCATCTATCTGGGCGACCACGTCCGGGTTCGCATGGAAGTCTGCGGCAAGACCGACTTCTTCGTGAAACAGCCAATTGCCGAGCTTGATCCCTCGCTCGCCGTCGGCGATGTGGTACCGCTTGGCTGGCAGGTCGAGCACGTTCGCGCGCTCGATCCACTTTTAGAGGCGCATTGATCGCCCCGGCAACACCAACACCAACCCTGCACGTGGAGAGAACAATAAATGTTGAGATCCCTGAAATTCACCGCTTTGGCACTGGGCATGATGGGCGCGGCACACGCAATGGCGGCCGGCCCGGATCTGACCGTGGTGTCCTTTGGCGGTGCGAACAAGGCGGCTCAGGTCAAAGCCTTCTACGCACCTTGGGAAGCGGCAGGCAACGGCAAGATCGTGGCCGGCGAGTACAACGGCGAAATGGCCAAGGTCAAGGCCATGGTCGACACCAAGAGCGTGTCCTGGGATCTGGTAGAGGTTGAATCGCCGGAACTGTCCCGTGGTTGCGACGAAGACATGTTCGAGCAACTGGACCCGGCGCTGTTCGGCAAGACCGAAGACTACGTCAAGGGCGCCATCCAGCCTTGCGGCGTGGGTTTCTTCGTGTGGTCGACCGTGCTGGCCTACAACGCCGACAAACTGAAATCCGCACCGACCAGCTGGGTGGACTTCTGGGACACCAAGCAGTTCCCGGGCAAGCGTGGCCTGCGTAAGGGCGCCAAGTACACCCTGGAATTCGCACTGATGGCCGACGGCGTTGCGCCGAAAGACGTCTACAAAGTGCTGGCTGGCAAGGACGGTCAGGACCGCGCGTTCAAGAAGCTCGATGAGCTCAAGCCGAACATCCAGTGGTGGGAAGCTGGCGCACAACCGCCGCAATACCTCGCTTCCGGTGACGTGGTCATGAGTTCGGCCTACAACGGTCGTATCGCTGCCGTGCAGAAAGAAAGCAACCTGAAAGTCGTTTGGAACGGCGGCATCTACGACTTTGACGCATGGGCCATTCCAAAAGGTCTGGATGCCAAACGTGCCGAAGCGGCGAAGAAATTCATCGCCTTCTCGGTACAGCCACAGCAGCAGAAGACCTACTCGGAAAACATCGCCTACGGCCCGGCCAACACCCAAGCCGTGCCGCTGCTGGCCAAGGATGTTCTGAAAGACATGCCGACCACCCCGGAAAACATTGCCAACCAGGTGCAGATCGACGTCAGCTTCTGGGCTGACAACGGCGAGCAACTGGAGCAGCGCTTCAATTCCTGGGCTGCGAAATAAGCAGAGGGCTCGCCCTCCTGTGAGGGCGAGCTTTTGTGGCGAGGGAGCTTGCCCCCGTTCGGCTGCGTAGCAGTCGTAAAACCATTGCATGCGGTGCATCTGATGCATCGGGAATGCAGGTTTCGGGGTCGCTACGCGACCCAACGGGGGCAAGCCCCCCCGCCACAAGTTCGCTCCCACATTAACGATTGATCAAAGATTTGCGGAGTACGTCATGGCTATCGCCGTTCCCCTGAACGAGGGCACCAGCCCCACCTTGAAGCAGCGGCTCAAGCACGCCGAGCGGGTCAACCGCTGGAAGGCCCAGGCGTTGATCGCGCCGCTGGTGCTGTTTCTGTTGCTGGTGTTCCTGGTGCCGATCGTGGCGCTGCTCTACAAAAGCGTTGGCAACCCGGAAGTGGTCGGCGGCATGCCGCGCACCGTGACTGCCATCGCCAGTTGGGACGGCCGTGGCCTGCCCGCTGAACCGGTTTACAAAGCAGCGGCCGAAGACCTCGCCGAGGCTCGCAAGAATCAGACCCTGGGCGATCTGTCCAAGCGCCTGAACATGGAACTGGCCGGCTATCGCAGCCTGCTGACCAAAACGGCCCGCGCCTTGCCGCTTGCCACTGAACCGGCCTCCTATAAAGAAGCGCTGGAAGGCCTCGATGAGCGTTGGGGCGACCCGGCCTACTGGCAAGCGGTGCGCCGCAACACCAGCAGCATCACCCCGTATTACCTGCTGGCGGCTGTCGATCACCGCATCGACGACCTCGGCGAAATCGCCCCGGCCACCCCGGACCAGGCGATCTACCTCGACATCTTCGCCCGCACCTTCTGGATGGGCCTGATCATCACCGTGATCTGCCTGGTGCTGGCGTATCCTCTGGCTTACCTGCTGGCGAACCTGCCATCGCGCCAGAGCAACCTGCTGATGATTCTGGTGCTGTTGCCGTTCTGGACCTCGATCCTGGTACGAGTCGCGGCGTGGATCGTGTTGCTGCAATCGGGTGGCCTGATCAACAGCGGCCTGATGGCCATGGGCATCATCGATAAGCCGATCGAGTTGGTGTTCAACCGCGTCGGTGTCTACATCTCGATGGTGCACATCCTGCTGCCGTTCATGATCCTGCCGATCTACAGCGTGATGAAAGGCATCTCGCCGACCTACATGCGCGCCGCGATTTCCCTCGGCTGCCATCCGTTTGCCAGCTTCTGGCGGGTGTACTTCCCGCAGACCTATGCCGGTGTCGGCGCCGGTTGCCTGTTGGTGTTCATCCTCGCCATCGGCTACTACATCACCCCGGCATTGCTGGGCAGCCCGAACGACCAAATGGTCAGCTACTTTGTCGCCTTCTACACCAACACCAGCATCAACTGGGGCATGGCGACCGCACTTGGTGGGCTGCTGTTGCTCGCGACGGTCGTGCTTTATCTGATTTACAGCTGGCTGGTAGGCGCAAGCCGCCTGCGCCTGAGCTAAGGGGAGAACGAAATGCTGAGTCCTTATATGTCGCCCATCGAACGGGTGTGGTTCTACAGCTTGCGGATTCTCTGCGGCTTGATTCTGTTGTTCCTGATCCTGCCGGTGCTGGTGATCATTCCGCTGTCGTTCAACTCCGGCAGTTTCCTGGTGTACCCGCTGCAAGGCTTCTCATTGCAGTGGTATCACGATTTCTTCGCCTCGGCGGAATGGATGCGCGCCCTGAAGAACAGCATCATCGTCGCCCCGGCGGCTACGGTGCTGGCCATGGTCTTCGGTACGCTGGCGGCCATCGGCCTGACCCGTGGCGACTTTCCCGGCAAGGCGCTGGTGATGGCGCTGGTGATTTCACCGATGGTGGTGCCGGTGGTGATCATCGGTGTGGCCAGTTATCTGTTCTTTGCTCCGTTGGGATTGGGTAACAGCTTCTTCTCGCTGATCGTGGTGCATGCGGTGTTGGGTGTGCCGTTCGTGATCATTACCGTGTCGGCGACCTTGCAGGGGTTCAACCACAACCTGGTACGGGCTGCTGCGAGCCTGGGCGCTTCGCCGCTGACCACGTTCCGCCGGGTGACCTTGCCACTGATTGCGCCGGGCGTGATCTCCGGGGCGCTGTTTGCCTTTGCGACTTCGTTCGATGAAGTGGTGGTGACGCTGTTCCTCGCCGGCCCAGAGCAAGCGACCCTGCCACGGCAGATGTTCAGCGGCATCCGCGAAAACCTCAGCCCGACCATCGCCGCGGCAGCGACGCTGCTGATTGCCTTCTCGGTGATCCTGTTGCTGACCCTGGAATGGTTGCGTGGGCGTAGCGAGAAACTGCGAACTGCGCAGGTCTGAAGCCACACACCGATCCACTGCAACTTGTAGGAGCGAGCTTGCTCGCGATGGTCGCCAACGATAACGCGGGCCTTCTGAATGCCCGCGTCGCTCTCAGGTTCATCGCGAGCAGGCTCGCTCCTACAGGTGTTTTGTGTGGTTTCGGGACTCTCCGGTCATTCATGACCTGAATACCAGCCAACTCCAAATCCCCAGCTACTATTGTGCCCAGCTCCCCTATCTATAAGAGGCTGCGCACATGAGTCTTTCCTCTTTCAAAATCGCTCACAAACTGATCACCGGCGCAGGTGCCATCGAGCAGCTGGCCGCTGAGCTGACACGCCTGGACATCGACAATCCGCTGATCGTCACCGACGTCGCCCTGGTCAAGTCCGGCACGGTAGAACTGGCACTGGCGCAGTTGGGTGGCCGCTCCTACGAAATCTTCGACCGTGTGCTGCCGGACCCGGAAATCGCCATCGTCGAAGATTGCATGCAGGTTTACCGCGACGGCGGGCATGATGGGCTGATCGGCCTGGGCGGCGGGAGTGCCATCGACATTGCCAAGAGCGTGGCAGCCTACGCCGGGTACCACGGTGCGCTGGAGGATCTGTTCGGTATCGATCAGGTCCCGCGCAAAGGCCCGCCGCTGATTGCCATCCCGACCACAGCCGGCACCGGCTCGGAAGTGACCAACGTCGCTATCCTTTCCGACAAGGTCGCGCAACTGAAGAAAGGCATTGTCAGCGACTACCTGTTGCCGGACGTGGCGCTGGTCAGCCCGCAAATGACCCTGACCTGTCCACGCAGCGTCACGGCGGCCAGCGGTGTCGATGCACTGGTGCACGCTATCGAGTCTTATCTGTCGGTCAACGCCTCGCCGATTACCGATTCCCTGGCTATCGGCGCCATCAAGCTGATCGCCAAGGCTTTGCCCAAGGCCTACGCCAACCCGTCGAACCTGCAAGCCCGGGAAGACATGGCCACTGCCAGCCTGATGGCCGGCATGGCGTTCGGCAACGCCGGCGTTGGCGCGGTGCATGCGCTGGCGTATCCGCTGGGCGGGCGCTTCAACATTGCCCATGGGGTCAGCAATGCCTTGCTACTGCCCTATGTCATGACCTGGAACAAGATGGCCTGCATCGAACGCATGCAGGATATCGCAGAGGCCATGGGCGTGAAGACCGCTCATTTGAGTCTCAACGAAGCGGCCGACAAGGCCGTGCAAGCCATGACCGAACTGTGTGCCGCCGTGGAAATTCCCCAGGGCCTGCGCAGTTTCGGTGTGCCCGAGGACGCCATCCCGTCCATGGCCGTGGAAGCAGCGGGGATCGAGCGCTTGATGCGCAACAATCCGCGCAAGTTGAGTGCCGTCGATATCGAAAAGATCTATCGCGCGGCGTACTAGAGCCATTGCCGTTGATGGATGATGGCAAGGTCCAATCATCGCGCTCACGGTGCGCGCGTCAAAGCATGAGGTATACAATGCGCGCCATCGTGATTCTGCTCAGTAAAGGTGCGTCATGCAGCCCTTCGTAATTGCTCCGTCGATTCTCTCCGCCGACTTCGCCCGCCTGGGTGAAGAAGTGGACAACGTCCTGGCCGCCGGCGCCGATTTCGTGCACTTCGATGTCATGGACAATCACTACGTGCCAAACCTGACCATCGGCCCGATGGTTTGCTCGGCACTGCGTAAGTACGGCGTGACCGCGCCGATCGACGCGCACCTGATGGTCAGCCCGGTGGACCGCATCGTGGGCGACTTCATCGAAGCCGGCGCGACTTACATCACCTTCCACCCGGAAGCCACCCAACACGTCGACCGTTCCCTGCAACTGATCCGCGAAGGCGGCTGCAAGTCGGGCCTGGTGTTCAACCCGGCAACCCCGCTGGACGTGCTCAAGTACGTGATGGACAAGGTCGACATGATCCTGCTGATGAGCGTCAACCCGGGCTTCGGCGGGCAGAAGTTCATCCCTGGCACCCTCGACAAATTGCGCGAAGCGCGGGCGCTGATCGATGCTTCGGGCCGTGACATTCGCCTGGAAATCGACGGCGGCGTGAACGTGAACAACATTCGCGAAATCGCTGCGGCTGGCGCTGATACCTTCGTCGCCGGCTCGGCCATCTTCAATGCGCCGAACTATCAGGAAGTCATCGACAAGATGCGTTCCGAACTGGCGCTGGCTCGCCCATGAGTGGTTTTGAGCAGCTGTTCCCGGGGCAACTGCCGCGGCTGGTGATGTTCGATCTGGACGGTACGTTGATCGACTCGGTCCCGGACCTGGCAGTGGCTGTGGACAAGATGCTGCTCAAACTCGGTCGCCAATCCGCCGGTCTGGAAGCAGTGCGCGAATGGGTCGGCAATGGCGCGCCGGTGCTGGTGCGTCGGGCGCTGGCTGGCGGTCTTGATCATGCTGCGGTCGATAACGACGAGGCCGAACGGGCGCTGGAGTATTTCATGCAGGCTTATGGCGAGAGCCATGAGTTGACCGTGGTTTACCCCGGCGTTCGCGACACCCTCAAATGGCTGCAGAAGCAGGGCGTCGAGATGGCGCTGATCACCAACAAGCCGGAGCGTTTCGTCGCGCCGCTGCTGGATCAGATGAAAATCGGCCGTTATTTCCGCTGGATCATCGGCGGTGACACCCTGCCACAGAAAAAACCCGATCCGGCCGCGCTGTTCTTCGTGATGAAAATGGCCAATATTCCGGCTTCTCAGTCGTTGTTCGTTGGCGATTCGCGCAGCGATGTGCTGGCGGCGAAAGCGGCGGGAGTCAAGTGCGTAGCCCTGAGCTACGGCTATAACCACGGCCGACCGATCGCGGAAGAATCGCCGGCGCTGGTGATCGACGACCTGCGCAAACTAATTCCCGGTTGCCTGGATCCGGCCGCTGAGATAACGTTGGCCGACGCTGTCAAACCCCCTTCTGGAAACGCCATCGTGGTGGTCACTCGCAAACTCTGGATGAAAGTCATCAAGGCCCTGGCCCGCTGGCGTTGGCGCGCCTGACTTGATCCTGGCCGGTTTCCGGCGCGTTTGCATACCTGACTGTTCGATCCTCAAGCCACGAGGCACCTCATGATCCGCGAAGAATTCCTGCGTTTGGCCGCTGCCGGCTACAACCGCATCCCGCTTGCCTGCGAAACCCTGGCCGACTTCGACACACCGCTGTCGATCTACCTGAAGCTGGCCGACGAGCCCAATTCCTACTTGCTGGAGTCCGTACAGGGCGGCGAGAAGTGGGGCCGTTACTCGATCATCGGCCTGCCGTGCCGTACCGTGCTGCGGGTTCACGATCATCACGTCAGCGTGACCGTCGATGGCGTCGAGACCGAAAGCCACGATGTGGAAGACCCGCTGGCCTTCGTCGAAACCTTCAAGGCTCGCTACAACGTGCCGACCATTGCCGGCCTGCCGCGTTTCAACGGCGGCCTGGTGGGTTACTTCGGCTATGACTGCGTGCGTTATGTGGAAAAGCGCTTGGGCAAGTGCCCGAACCCGGACCCGCTGGGCGTACCGGACATTCTGCTGATGGTGTCCGACGCCGTGGTGGTGTTCGACAACCTGGCCGGCAAGATGCACGCCATCGTCCTGGCCGACCCGTCCCAGGATGACGCCTTCGAGCAAGGTCAGGCACGCCTGGAAGAGTTGCTGGAAAGACTCCGTCAACCAATCACCCCACGCCGTGGCCTGGACTTCAGCAAGCAACAATCGGCTGACCCGGTGTTCCGCTCCAGTTTCACCCAGGACGATTACGAAAAAGCCGTCGACACCATCAAGGAATACATCCTGGCCGGCGACTGCATGCAGGTCGTGCCGTCCCAGCGCATGTCGATCGATTTCAAGGCGGCGCCGATCGATCTGTATCGCGCGCTACGCTGCTTCAACCCGACGCCTTACATGTACTTCTTCAACTTCGGCGACTTCCACGTCGTCGGCAGTTCGCCGGAAGTACTGGTACGGGTCGAAGACAACCTGATCACCGTGCGCCCGATTGCCGGCACCCGTCCACGGGGAGCCAATGAAGAGGCAGACCTGGCGCTGGAAGAAGACCTGCTGTCGGACGACAAGGAAATCGCCGAACACTTGATGCTGATCGACCTCGGTCGTAACGACACCGGTCGCGTATCGGAAATCGGCTCGGTGAAGCTCACCGAGAAGATGGTCATCGAGCGTTATTCCAACGTGATGCACATTGTGTCCAACGTCACCGGGCAATTGAAGTCCGGGCTGACGGCGATGGATGCACTGCGGGCGATTCTGCCGGCAGGCACCTTGTCCGGTGCGCCGAAGATTCGCGCGATGGAAATCATCGACGAACTGGAGCCTGTCAAGCGTGGCGTCTACGGTGGTGCGGTCGGTTACTTTGCCTGGAACGGCAACATGGACACCGCCATTGCGATCCGCACGGCGGTGATCAAGAACGGCGAGCTGCATGTACAGGCCGGTGGCGGCATCGTCGCCGACTCGGTGCCAGCGCTGGAATGGGAAGAAACCCTGAACAAGCGCCGCGCGATGTTCCGTGCCGTTGCCCTGGCCGAACAGACCCCGGAAAGCTGAGTTCACCGCTAACCTTGTGGCGAGGGAGCTTTTGTGGCGAGGGGGCTTGCCCCCGTTCGGCTGCGAAGCAGTCGCAAACGCTGTCGACTCGATAAGGCTGAAAGAATGCAAGGGGTCGCTTTGCGACCCAACGGGGGCAAGCCCCCTCGCCACAAAATGTATTCACTCAAAAAAACGCGGCGCCTGTGAGGGCGCCGCGTTTTTTATTGCCTGCACATCAGAAGTCCAGCGCAACACCTACGTTGATGCCTTGTTGGGTGAAGTCGTCGTCCTTGCGAATGTTATAGCTGGCGCGCAGTGCCAGGTCCTTGGTGAGGTTGTGGCTCACCCCCAGGTTCACACGCTGCAAGTGACTTTGCGGGGTGTAGCCTTCCAGCATGAACTGGTTGTTCGGCAGGCTGTTGAGGTTGATGTCCACGTCCTGGGTGTCGTCGTTGTACTCACGCTCGATTGCCGCTTCGCCGAACACCTGGGTTTGCGGGGTGATCTGGTATTTGCCCTGCAGGCCAGCGCCCAGGCGCCGGGAAATACGCTCCTGATCGGCAAAGGTCAGCGCCGTGGAATTGTTGCCGTCCTCCGAGTAACCATCGACTTGTACCTTGGAGAAGTCGGCGCTGACAAACGGCGACAGGTGCCAGGGGCTGCTGGCTTGTTGCGCAATGTCGTAACCCACGCGTGCGCTGAAGGCTTCGACGTAGCCGCTGGTATCGCCTTTTTCGCCGCGTTCGTTGACGCCCAGCTGGAATTTACGCTTGAGGCTGTCGTAATCCAGATGCCCGGCCGTCAACGCCGCGTCAGCCCACACACGGTTTTGCTGGTACTGGGCGAATGCCGTGCCCAGGTAAGTGTTGAGCTTGTAGTCGGAGTCGTTGTTGCCGGCTTCGAGTTCCTGGTTATAGAAACCGGCGACCAGACCAACACGCCAGGCATCGTCGAGACGATAGCTGCCGCCGATGTTCAGGTTGGCGCCGTTGCCGTCGGCGCTTGCCATGCTGTCCTGACCGTCAAAGTCCTGATGCTGTCCGCCGCCGGAAACAATGGCTCGCCATTGGCCGACACCCTGCCAGTTTTCCCAATCGGCCAGCCACTGGTTGCGCAATTCATCCTGATGCGCGCGCACGGTGCCCTGGGCCATTTCCGGCAACAGGGTCAGCTCCCACGGCGCCGCCAGCAGGGAGTACGCGTAATCGGCGATCAGGCGCTGCCCGGCTTCGGTGGGGTGTACCGAGTCGTTGTAGATCAGCTTGGTCGGGTCCGGCGTGGCGCTGTTGATGCCGTAGCGGGCGTTCTCGGTGCAACCGTTGCCGCTGAAGCAGGTGGTGATGAGGTTCTGGTCGGTGGCCAGGCCAAACTGTGCCGGGTTGGCGAACGTCTCTTTGAGCAATACCGGAATGTTCAGCGGGATGACTTCGGCATTGATGTTTTGCAGTCGGCTTACCAGTTCAGTGTTGAACTGGGCGCTGAGCTGGGACGTGAACGCTTGCAGCGGGGTGCCGTTGAATGCGGGGGTAAAGCCGATATCGGGTAGCAACCAGACCATGACGTATCTGGCGCCGGCGGTTTGCAGCGTCTGCACGCTATCGGCCAGGCGGTCGGCGGCGGCACTGGCCTGTGGCAGGCTGGTGACGCGTCCTTGCAAGAAGTCGTTACCGCCACCTGACAGGTAATACAGTGCGTTCGGGTCGGCACGGAAGTTATTGGATGGAAGATAGCCGGCCCGGGTGCGTTCGCCGGTGGCGGAGGTGCTGGTAATCGAATCAAGAATCTGGTCGGTACGGTAGCCGCCTACAGCCCAGTTGTTACCATCGGGCTGGCCGTTGTTGGCGCGTACCGCCGAAGATGATGAAGCGGTCTGGTCCGCCGAGAACCCCAGTTTTCCGCCCAGAATCTGTGTGGAGTTGAGCGAGCGGACTTCGCCGCTGCCATCCAGGTACACCGGCCCGGTCCGGTTGGTGAAGCGCTGCGTCGCCCCGGCAGGCCCGCCCGTGTCGGCAAAGGTCCCTGCATCGTTGAGGCTGTCCCCGAAGACAACGAAATTTGTATAAGGATTAGGTGCGGCGTTCGCCTGGGCGCATGCGATCGCGAGCAAGCATCCTGCGAGCGGTACAAACAACGTCTGTTTGATCATGAGCAAGTCCGTTTATTTATTGTTTTAGTGAACGAAACGACAGTACCAAAAACTTCCGGCCTTTTGCCATCTGTCGCGAAGCCTTTGATAGTTTCGCGGGCAGCACCCCCGGTGATATTGCGCGCTCTGCCCAGCTAAGTTACTGTGCCGGGACGTACGAACGAGACCTTCCCCGTGTTGATCATCAGTAAACTCCTGGATCAAGTCATCAAGGCACACGCCCGCTGGCGTTGGCGCGCCTGAATTCTTTTGCCGGCTTCGCCGGACCTGTACCGCTTTGCCTTCTTTACCTGTTTGAAATGCCGCTTTGCTGGCGCTACACCGGCACCTGACAAAGTGCAGCGTTCTGCGGGTAAATCATTCGAAGGCCATCTTTAAAGTCAGTGAATTCAAGAGGTTCTTAACGCCATGTTGCTGATGATCGATAACTACGACTCCTTTACCTACAACGTTGTGCAGTACCTGGGCGAGCTCGGCTCCCAGGTTAAAGTCGTGCGCAACGATGAACTGACCATCGCTGAAATCGAAGCCCTCAACCCTGAACGCATCGTTGTGTCCCCCGGTCCTTGCACCCCGACCGAAGCCGGCATCTCGATTGAAGCGATCAAGCATTTCGCCGGCAAGCTACCGATTCTTGGCGTCTGCCTCGGCCACCAATCCATCGGCCAGGCTTTTGGCGGTGATGTGGTGCGCGCCCGCCAAGTGATGCATGGTAAGACTAGCCCGGTATTTCACGAGGACAAGGGTGTATTCGAAGGCCTGAATCGTCCGCTGACGGTGACCCGCTATCATTCATTGATCGTCAAGCGCGAAACCTTGCCCGATTGCCTGGAGCTGACCGCGTGGACCCAGCTCGAAGACGGCTCGGTCGACGAGATCATGGGCCTGCGTCACAAGACTCTGAACATCGAAGGCGTGCAGTTCCACCCTGAGTCGATCCTCACCGAACAGGGCCACGAACTGTTCGCCAACTTCCTCAAACAAACCGGCGGCACGCGCTAAGGACTTTTCATGAACATCAAGACAGCCCTGAGCCGTATCGTCGATCACCTCGACCTCAGCACCGATGAAATGCGCGATGTCATGCGCGAGATCATGACCGGGCAATGCTCGGATGCGCAGATTGGCGCGTTCATGATGGCCATGCGCATGAAGAGCGAAAGCATCGACGAAATCGTCGGTGCCGTGTCGGTGATGCGCGAACTGGCGGACAAGGTCGAACTCAAGACCCTCGACGGTGTGGTCGATGTGGTGGGCACCGGCGGTGACGGCGCCAATATCTTCAACGTGTCGACCGCTTCCGCTTTCGTGGTTTCGGCGGCCGGTTGTACGGTCGCCAAACACGGCAACCGTGCAGTCTCGGGCAAGAGCGGCAGTGCCGACCTGCTGGAGGCGGCCGGTATCTATCTGAACCTGACGCCGGTGCAGGTGGCGCGCTGCATTGACAATGTTGGTATTGGTTTCATGTTTGCCCAGACTCACCACAGCGCGATGAAATACGCCGCCGGCCCGCGTCGGGATCTGGGTCTGCGTACTTTGTTCAACATGCTCGGCCCGCTTACGAATCCGGCCGGTGTGAAGCATCAGGTGGTCGGCGTATTTACCCAGGCCTTGTGCCGGCCGCTGGCGGAAGTGTTGCAGCGCCTGGGCAGCAAGCATGTGCTGGTGGTGCATTCGAAGGATGGCCTGGACGAATTCAGCCTGGCCGCGCCGACCTTTGTCGCTGAACTGAAGGACGGCCAGGTCACCGAGTATTGGGTCGAACCGGAAGATCTGGGCATGAAGAGCCAGAGCCTGCATGGCCTGGCCGTGGAAAGCCCGGCGGCTTCCCTGGAACTGATTCGCGATGCCCTGGGCAAGCGCAAAACCGAGAACGGCCAGAAAGCCGCCGAAATGATTGTGCTCAATGCCGGTGCCGCACTGTACGCGGCCGACCTTGCCAGCAGCCTGAAAGAAGGCGTTGCCTTGGCGCACGATGCGCTGCACACCGGCCTCGCTCGAGAAAAGCTTGAGGAACTGGGTGCATTTACCGCGGTATTCAAAGTGGAGAATGAGGGATGAGTGTACCGACGGTTCTGGAAAAGATTCTGGCGCGCAAGGTTGAGGAAGTCGCCGAGCGTAGCGCTCGCGTCAGCCTCGCCGAGCTGGAAAACCTGGCCAAGGCGGCCGATGCACCCCGCGGTTTTGCCAAGGCGTTGCTGGCCCAGGCCAAGTTGAAGCAACCGGCAGTCATTGCAGAAATCAAGAAAGCCTCGCCGAGCAAAGGCGTGATCCGCGAGAACTTCGTTCCCGCCGACATCGCCAGAAGCTACGAGAAGGGCGGTGCGACCTGCCTGTCGGTGCTCACCGATATCGATTATTTCCAGGGCGCTGATGCCTACCTGCAGCAGGCCCGTGCGGCATGCAACCTGCCGGTGATCCGCAAGGACTTCATGATCGATCCGTACCAGATCGTCGAAGCCCGGGCCCTGGGGGCCGATTGCGTGCTTTTGATCGTTTCCGCGCTGGATGACGTGAAAATGGCCGAGCTGGCAGCCGTGGCCAAAAGCGTCAACCTCGATGTGCTGGTGGAAGTCCACGACGGCGACGAACTGGAGCGGGCCTTGAAAACCCTCGATACTCCGCTGGTTGGCGTGAACAACCGTAACCTGCACACCTTCGATGTCAGCCTGGAAACCACTCTCGACCTGTTGCCGCGTATCCCGCGTGATCGGCTGGTGATCACCGAGAGCGGCATCCTCAACCGCGCCGATGTCGAGCTGATGGAAATCAGCGACGTCTACGCGTTCCTGGTCGGTGAAGCCTTCATGCGTGCCGAAAGCCCGGGTACCGAGTTGCAGCGTCTGTTCTTCCCTGAGCGCGGTATTCCCGTCAGCGGCTCAACCCTAGACTAAAAAGCATCGCGAGCAAGCTCGCTCCCACAGGGTTTGATGGTGGCCACAAAATCTATGAGCTGCCGGGATCAAATGTGGGAGCGAGCTTGCTCGCGATAGCGGCATAAGAAGCACCACAGACTTTATGTCCTACGGAATACCTTATGACCTCACCTATTTCCCTGACCATCGAAGCCGGCCTGCAAGCCGAACAGGACTTGCTGGCATCGGTATGCGCTGGCGACGCGGAGTTCGGCGTGCTGTTCTGGCAGCCGAGCGATCGGGCGCTGGTCATGCCGCGCCGTTTGAACCGCCTGCCCGGTTTCGAGGCTGCATGTGAAGTGTCGGCGGCGGCAGGTTGGCCGGTGTTGTTGCGTGAAACCGGTGGCGAGCCGGTGCCGCAATCGGCCTCAACGATCAATATCGCACTGGTTTACGCGCCGCCGCGCAGCGAAGGGGATCTGAATCGCATCGAAACCGGTTACCACCGTTTGTGCGATCCGATTTGTCAGTTGCTGGATGAGTTGGGTGGTACTTCGTCCCTGGGTGAAATCGAAGGCGCTTTCTGTGACGGTCGCTTCAACGTCAACCTCGATGGACGCAAAATGGTCGGAACCGCCCAGCGCTGGCGCCAGAGTCAGGGGGGGCAGCGTCCGGTAGGACTGGTGCACGGAGCGATGCTGATCGATAACGAGCGAGCGTCAATGGTCGCCGCGGTCAATCGTTTCAACGAGGCCTGCGGTCTGGAGCAACGGGTACGCGCCGAAAGCCACATCGCGCTGCATGAGAAGTTCGCGGCACCCCATGCACTGGCACGTCTGGACGAACTCTACCGGTTGATGCTGGCGCAGATGTTCAGCGGCTAGGTTTTCGAGCTTATCGCGTACCGAAGACCACCATGGTCTTGCCTTTGACGTCCACCAGGTTGCGTTCTTCCAGATCCTTGAGCACGCGACCGACCATCTCCCGCGAACAACCGACAATCCGCCCGATTTCCTGACGGGTCACCTTGATTTGCATGCCATCGGGGTGCGTCATGGCGTCTGGCTGTTTGCACAGCTCCAGCAGACAGCGGGCGACTCGACCGGTTACATCAAAGAATGCCAGGTCACCGACCTTGCGCGTAGTGTTGCGCAGGCGCTGTGCGATTTGTCCGCTGAGGACGTAAAGAATATCCGGATCCTGCAGGGACAACTCGCGGAACTTCGCGTAGCTGATTTCTGCGACTTCGCATTCAACCTTGGCCCGCACCCAGGCGCTGCGCTCCTGCTCCAGGCCGGCCTGCTCAAACAGACCCAACTCGCCGAAAAAGTCCCCGGGGTTCAGGTAGGAAATGATCATTTCCCGGCCGTCGTCATCTTCGATCAGGATGGTGACTGAGCCTTTGATGATGAAGAACAGCGTTTCCGAGCGGTCGCCGGCACAAATGATGTTGCTCTTGGCCTGATAACGGCGGCGCTGGCAATGCATCAACAGCTTGTCGAGGTTCTTGATCTTGGGGTTGGGGGCAATAGCAACCATGGTTGTATCCCGAAAAGACTGCACGGTGTGTTTGGTTTTTATGAATAGTGAACGCTGGAGTAAAGCTGGCCATGCGCCATTGAATTGGCGTCAGCTTAACAGACACTTCCTGCAATATTCGAGCATTTACCTACAAGGCGGTGGGATATGTCCTAGGACGCCGGGCGCTGTCAATCACGGGGCCTGTGCTAAGCTGGCGACCCTTTTTTATACAGTGGAGTCTTGGCGATGAAGGCACGCATCCAATGGGCTGGCGAAGCCATGTTCCTCGGCGAATCCGGTAGCGGTCATGTCGTGGTCATGGACGGTCCGCCCGATGCCGGCGGACGTAACCTGGGTGTCCGGCCGATGGAAATGTTGCTGCTGGGTGTCGGCGGTTGCAGCAATTTCGATGTGGTCAGCATCCTCAAGAAGTCCCGCCAGGCGGTCGAAAGCTGTGAGGCCTTCCTCGAAGCCGAGCGCGCGACCGAAGATCCAAAGGTGTTCACCAAGATCCACATGCATTTCGTGGTCAAGGGCCGCGGACTGAAAGAAGCCCAGGTCAAACGTGCCATCGAGCTGTCTGCCGAGAAGTATTGCTCGGCCTCGATCATGCTCGGCGCGGCCGGTGTCGAGATTACTCACGACTACGAAATCATCGAGCTCGGTTGAATCGACATTCAACTATCATAAAAGCAGTGCAGACTCTGGCGATCCCAAGCTGACGTCTGCATAATGCGCCACTTTTTTCAGGGTAGTGGCCCGTCAGCCGACAGGCCTCGCACCCGAACAGACAACCAAAATCGCCATCGCGAAGAGGTGTTAACCGTCCTACGCAGGTGCGTTGTTCGCATCTGACGGGCATGCTTGATCACGCGGCCGGGCCGCAAACACATAGAGAGTTTTTAACGGTGAAAAGCAAACTCAAGCTCCACGGGTTCAATAACCTGACAAAGACCTTGAGCTTCAACATCTATGACATCTGCTACGCGGAAACTCCGCAAGACCAGCAGGCTTACGTCGAGTACATCAATAAAGAGTACAACGCGAAACGCCTGACGCAGATCCTCACGGAAGTTGTCGATATCATTGGTGCCAACATCCTGAACATTGCCAGTCAGGACTATGAGCCACAGGGCGCCAGCGTCACGATTCTGATTTCTGAAGAACCGGTGACCCCGACCGATAGCCAGATCGAAGAGTCCCCGGGCCCGTTGCCCGAAATCATCCTGGCCCACCTCGACAAGAGCCACATCACGGTGCACACCTACCCGGAAATCCATCCGGACGACGGCATTGCAACCTTCCGTGTGGACATCGACGTGTCGACTTGCGGGGTCATTTCACCGCTTAAAGCGCTCAACTTCCTGATTCACCAGTTCGATTCGGACATCGTGACCGTGGATTACCGTGTGCGCGGCTTCACCCGTGACGTTGAAGGCAAAAAACACTTCATCGACCACGAGATCAATTCGATCCAGAACTACCTCTCCGATGACACTTACGACGCGTACCAGATGACCGACGTAAACGTGTATCAGGAAAATCTGTTCCACACCAAGATGCTGCTGAAGAACTTCGAACTGGATAACTACCTGTTCGGCGACGCCACCAGCAACCTGTCCTCTGAGCAGCGCGCCCAGGTGACCGAGCGGGTGAAACACGAAATGCTCGAAATCTTCTACGCGCGCAATATGGCGTAAGATTTTCGGACACAAAAAAGGCGACTCCCTCACGGCAGTCGCCTTTTTTATGTCTTGTCCTTGTAGGAGCAAGCTTGCTCGCGATGGACGTTAACGATAACGCGTGTTTTCTGGGTAAACGCGTTGCCCTTAGGTTTATCGCGAGCAAGCTCGCTCCTACAAAAATCTGAAATCAGATCCGATAAGTACTCTTGGTCATCACCTTGGCCATCAGGCTCATCCCGAACTTCACCGGTGCCGGAAAGCGGAACCCGCCAGCATCCAGCGCACTTTCGGCATGCTGTTCTTCATCGATGCGCATCTGCTCAAGAATCGCCCGGGATTTTTCATCCTCGGCCGGCAATTGCTCCAGATGTTCGTTCAGGTGTTTGCACACCTGGTCTTCCGTTGCCGCAACGAACCCCAGGCTGACTTTGTCGCTGATCAGGCCGGCCACTGCGCCAATCCCGAACGACATGCCATAAAACAGCGGGTTGAGGATACTGGTGTGGCTACCCAGTTGATGGATGCGTTGTTCGCACCAGACCAGGTGATCGATTTCTTCTTCGGCGGCATGCTCCATCGCAGCGCGCACTTGCGGCAGCTTGGCGGTCAGCGCCTGTCCCTGGTACAGCGCCTGGGCGCAGACTTCGCCGGTGTGGTTGATGCGCATCAGGCCGGCAACGTGGCGCGTGTCTTCGTCGCTCATTTTCGCATCCGGCTGCACGATGGCGGGCGACGGACGGTACGGCTGGCCGCTGAAGGGCAGCAGTGTGCGCATCGCGGCATCGGCTTGCAGCAGAAGGCGGTCAATTGGCGAGTAGTGACGTTGGGTTGTCATGCTGACCTCCGGGGGAATTTCGGCGGCCAGTTTAACCCAATCGGCCGGGGAAGGTTTGCGCTGGGTCATTGTGATGCAGAGACTGTGACAGTGTCGTGATGCCTTTTGTGGGAGCGGGCTTGCTCGCGAAGAGGGTCTGACATTCAGCATCCATGCTGGCTGATACTCCGTCTTCGCGATCAAGTCGGGTCGCCGCACCGCCGCTCCCACAGGGGGAAGCAGTAATCAGCCCGGCGGCCAGTGCATCTGGCGCTGACCCAGTACGTGCATATGTATGTGATAGACAGTTTGCCCACCCAGTTCATTGCAGTTCATGACGACGCGGAAGCCGTCTTCGCAACCCAGTTCCTTTGCCAGGCGCTGGGCGGTGAACAGGATGTGCCCCGCCAATGTCTTGTCGTCCTCGGTCAGGTCGTTCAGGGTGCGAACGGGTTTCTTCGGGACCACCAGGAAATGTACCGGTGCCTGTGGGGCAATGTCGTGGAAGGCCAGAACCTGGTCGTCCTCGTAAATGATCTTCGCCGGGATTTCCCGGTTGATGATCTTGGTGAACAGAGTATCCACAGCTGTTTTCTCCGTTGTTTGGGCTGGCCTGAGTGTACTCATGGCGTATGCCTGCGCCCAGCCTTTTACCTTGGGTTGGATCAGCGCGGGCAGTAGGCCTTGTTGACCATGCCGGCGATTGTGCGAGTCAGCCACCGCGAGCCAAGCCGCGGCAGGAAGGCGAACCAGCGGTTGCGCCGCCCGGGAATGATGATCGCCTTATTCTTTTCCAGTGCGCGCACGGTGTAGAGCGCCACTTCCTCGGGGCTCATCAGCAGTTTGCTGTTGGTCAGCTTTTCGCTGTCGAGTTGCGCGGTACGGAAAAACGCCGTGCGGGTCGGCCCGGGGCAGAGCACCGAAACCTTGATCGCACATTTTTTCAGCTCGACGCGCAATCCTTCGGAAAAGTGCAGCACATACGCCTTGCTGGCGTAATAGGTGCTCATCCACGGCCCCGGCTGAAACGCCGCCACAGAGGCCACATTCAGAATCTGCCCGCCGCCTTGCAGGGCCATGCTGTTGCCGATGGCATGGCACAGGCGGGTGAGGGCGAGGATGTTCACTTCGATCAGGTCTTGCTCGGTCATCCAGTCCTGGGCCAGAAACGGGCCGCATGTGCCGATACCGGCGCAGTTGACCAGCAGATCGATTTGCCGGTCGCCTTCTTCCAGCTCCAGCAGGAATCCGGACAGGCGCAGCGGTTCGCCCAGGTCGCAAGCACGGAACAGCACTTCCACGCCGAACCGTTGGGTCAGTTCAATCGCAATACTTTCCAGCTGATCACGTTGTCGGGCCACCAGAATCAGGCTGCGGCCGCGCCGGGCCAGCGCTTCGGCCATTGCCAGGCCGATGCCGCTGGAGGCGCCAGTGATCAGAGCGTAACGGGTCATGCAGTTCTCCATCGCAACAGCTCCGCGCCGCGACGCAGGTGTCAGGGGCCAGGAGCGCTGTTCATTCTTTCGCAGAGTCTACAGGGGGCTGGGCCCCTTCGGCTGCATCGTCGGAGGAATTTGGCATCGGTTCGACCTCGACTTCGATTTCATCGGTGGTGACCGAACTGCTGTCGTAGCTGCTCTGGGCGGCGCTTTTGTATTCTTCCCGTATCGCCGTGAGGCCACCGGCCAGCGAGCCGAACAGAACCAGCGCGATAACGATCAGCCACAGCGAAGACAGTACCTTGACTGCGGTACTGTTCGGCGGAGGGGGCGGGCCGTAGCGGTTGGCGGTGTCGTTGCCCGGCACAACCATGATCACGAACGGAAAGAAACTGCCAACGAACGGCACCAGGTTCAGCAGCCACAGCCAGCCGGACCAGCCGACATCGTGCAAACGTTGAACGGTGATCTGGATGCTGACGAATACAAATCCGATGAACAGGATAAAGGCCAGCAAGCTGCCCAATATCAGGCCGGCGGTCGAATCCGCGCCAATGATAGCCAGGGCGACCAAGGCAAACACCCCGCAAACGGCCAGGAGCACAGTTGACAGCACCAGCGTCCAGGCGAGGTAGCGCAAGCGGCCGATACGGCCATCGAAACTGAAGGGTTTGAGCGTGGCGAATTCCGCTACGGCTTCGCCGACGGGCGCGCGCGGCGGCGCGTAAGGGGACTGCGGATCTGCAAAAGGCGCCTGGCTGCCGGCCGGAGCATGGTCATGAACGTCGGCGAGGTTCAGCTCGATCGGCGTTTCCGCTTCGATGCGGGCGTCGATACCGGTTTTGCTCAGCGCCTGGAGATAGGTCTGGGCATCGGCGTGCGACAGGTTGCGTTTGAGCGCTACCGGACGCCCGGTGAACAGGCGCTCAATGGCCGTGATATCGCTTTTGAACAAATCGGCGAGATTGAGCTTTGCCGTGGTGATGTCGACACCGGGCAGCAAGGCGCCCTCGAATACGATTTTGAAATGATTTTCGCCCATGTGCGAAGCATCCTTGTCGCGAGAGGTTGAAAGAACAATGTTGTGCCCGGGCGAGTGTAAGTCCAGCCGGGCAAGACTAGCCAAGGTTTGCTGTCAGCGCGGCCAGCGTTTTGGCAACTGGGCGGCATGCTCCAGGGCCTGGCGGTACTCCGCGTCGAGACGCGCAATCAACTGCTCGACACTCGGCAAGTCTTCGATTTCTCCCACGCCCTGGCCTGCAGACCAAACGGTCTTCCAGGCTTTGGCCTCATCGCTCACGGGTTTGAGCTTGGAACCGAAGTTGATCTCGCCCTTGCCTTGCAAGGCGGCCATGTCGAAACCGGCGGCCTCCAGGCTCTTGCGCATGAAGCTCGCGGGGACACCCGACACGGCTGGAGTATGGATGATGTCTGCCGCTTTGGATGTCAGCAGCATTTCTTTGTAGGCGTCGGGCGCGTGACTTTCGGTCGTGCCGATAAATCGTGTACCAAAGTAGGCCAGATCCGCGCCGAGCAATTGAGCGGCAAGAATTTCGTGGCCGTGGTTCAAACAGCCGGCCAGTAACAGTGTCTTGTCGAAAAACTGGCGGATTTCGGCAATCAGTGAGAACGGGCTCCAGGTCCCCGCGTGTCCACCGGCGCCGGCAGCCACGGCGATCAAGCCATCCACGCCTGCTTCGGCCGCTTTCTCGGCATGACGACGAGTGGTCACATCATGGAACACCAGGCCGCCGTAGCTGTGCACCGCGTCGACCAGTTCTTTCACGGCGCCCAGGCTGGTGATCACGATCGGCACTTTGTACTCGACGCAGATCTGCAGATCCGCCTGTAAACGAGGATTGCTGTTGTGGACGATCAGGTTCACGGCATAAGGCGCGGGATTCTCCATTGTCGCCAGCCCGGCTTCGATTTCTTCCAGCCAAGCCTTGAAACCGCTGCTTTCGCGCTGGTTCAGCGCCGGGAAGCTGCCGACCACGCCCTGGCGACAACAGGCGAGTACCAATTGCGGATTGGAAATCAGGAACATCGGCGCCGCCACTACGGGCAGACGCAAACGTTCTTCGAGCAGAGCGGGCAGCGACATTGGAAGTACCCCGGGTAAGTTGTGCCTGGTGGATTTAGAACGGCCGAACGACGACCAGAATTACGATAGCCAGCAATATCAGAACCGGCACTTCATTGAACCAGCGATAAAAGACATGGCTGCGGGTGTTCTCGCCACGGGCAAAACGTTTTACCTGGGCGCCGCACATGTGGTGGTAGCCGATCAGCAACACGACCAGGGTCAGTTTGGCGTGTATCCAGCCACCCTGGCTGAAGATGCCTGGATTGAGGTAGATGAGCCAGCCGCCGAAGATCAGCGTGGCGATCATCGCCGGGCCCATGATGCCCCGGTACAGCTTGCGCTCCATGACACTGAAGCGTTCCTTGCTGATCGTGTCTTCACTTTGTGCGTGATAAACGAACAGTCGTGGCAAGTAAAACAGGCCGGCAAACCAGCATACGACGCTGACGATATGAAACGCTTTGAGCCACAGATAGAGCATTTTTGGTTATTCCCCAATTCACGGTAGTGGGAATAGTAGGGGGTTGAGCGTCCGCACGTCACCTTGACGGTTGTCGCAGGGGCGCGCGGCCCCTATTATCGACGGCTTTCCAGTGGGTTCGTTGAGGGCAGGTTTATGGTCAAGGTCGGTATCGTCGGCGGCACGGGTTACACCGGTGTCGAACTGCTGCGTCTGTTGGCGCAACATCCGCAAGCTGAGGTGGTTGTCATCACTTCCCGATCCGAGGCTGGCCTGGCCGTGGCCGACATGTATCCGAACCTGCGAGGCCATTACGACGGCCTGGCGTTCAGCGTTCCGGACATCAAGACCTTGGGTGCCTGCGATGTGGTGTTCTTCGCCACACCGCACGGTGTTGCCCATGCCTTGGCGGGTGAGTTGCTGGCGGCCGGGACCAAGGTCATCGACCTGTCGGCGGACTTCCGTCTGCAAGATGCGGATGAATGGGCCAAGTGGTACGGGCAGCCGCACGGTGCACCGGAGTTGCTGGACGAGGCGGTCTACGGCTTGCCGGAAGTCAATCGCGAACAGATCAAGAAAGCGCGCCTGATTGCCGTGCCGGGCTGCTATCCAACTGCAACGCAATTGGGTTTCCTGCCATTGCTCGAAGCCGGCCTGGCCGATGCCGCGCATCTGATTGCTGACTGCAAGTCCGGCGTCAGCGGTGCCGGTCGTGGCGCTTCCGTAGGTTCGTTGTACTCCGAGACGTCGGAAAGCATGAAGGCTTATGCGGTCAAAGGTCACCGTCACCTGCCAGAGATTCGCCAGGGGCTGCGTCGCGCAGCAGGCAAGGACGTCGGCCTGACCTTCGTTCCGCACCTGACGCCGATGATTCGTGGCATACACTCCACACTCTACGCAACCGTTGTTGATCGCTCGGTGGACCTGCAGGCGCTGTTTGAAAAGCGCTACGCCAACGAACCGTTCGTCGATGTGATGCCGGCCGGCAGCCATCCGGAGACGCGTAGCGTACGGGGTGCCAACGTCTGCCGCATTGCCGTGCATCGCCCTCAGGACGGTGATCTGGTGGTGGTGCTGTCGGTGATCGACAACCTGGTCAAAGGTGCTTCGGGTCAGGCCGTGCAGAACATGAACATTCTGTTCGGGCTGGATGAGCGTCTGGGCCTGTCCCACGCCGGCATGCTGCCGTAAGCGTTATCGCGTACAGCAAAAGGCCCGTCTGACGGGCCTTTTTGCATTCCGGGCCGGCGACTGGATTGGTTGATATACCATAACAATAGTTGACCGCTTTTCTAGGAGAAGCGGATAATGCGCGTCATCACGCAATATGACGGCGTAACGCCGGGAGATAGTCAGCATGAGCGTCGAATCCTTCACCCCCACGGCTTTGCAATTCACCCACGGTGCCGCGCACAAGGTGAAGAGCCTGGTCGATGAAGAGGGGAATGATCGCTTGAAGCTGCGCGTATTCGTTACGGGCGGCGGTTGTTCAGGTTTTCAGTACGGCTTCACCTTCGATGAAGAAGTGGCCGATGACGACACCATCGTCGAGCGCGAAGGTGTGAGTCTGGTTGTCGATCCGATGAGCTTCCAGTACCTGGCAGGTGCCGAGGTGGACTACCAGGAAGGTCTGGAAGGGTCGCGTTTCGTCATCAAGAACCCGAATGCGACCACCACTTGTGGCTGCGGTTCTTCGTTCTCGATCTGATCGGCGCACCTGTTTCACAGAACGCCGCACGGCCTCAGGGCCTTGCGGCGTTTTGCTGTCTGGTATTTATGCGGGGTAGATGGCGCCGAGGACCCGTAATCCACGGGCGCCGGTAACGCTTGGGCGATTGGCGGCGATGCCTTCGAGGCAGCAGTGAGCGAGCCAGGCAAACGCCATGGCTTCGACCCAGTCAGGATCGACGCCATATGCTGATGTGCTGCTGACTTTCGCCTTCGGCAGCAGACTGGCCAGGCGATTCATCAGTGCGGCGTTATGCGCGCCACCGCCGCAGACCAGCACTTCTTGAGTCTCTTTCTGGGCGCCTTGCAGCGATTCGATGATGGTCAGTGCGGTCAGCTCAAGCAGCGTTGCCTGTACGTCTTCGGCAGCGAAGGTCGGCAGCTGCGCCAGGTGCTGCATCAACCATGGCAGGTTGAAGACTTCCCGGCCGGTGCTCTTCGGGCCTTGGGTGACGAAGAAGGGGTCGCTGAGCAGTGCCTTCAACAGATCGGGTTCAACCTTGCCGCTGGCGGCCCATTGGCCGTCACGGTCATAGGTGTCGCCGCGCTGCTGATGAATCCAGGCATCCAGCAGCACATTCCCTGGGCCGCAGTCGAAACCGGCCACCGGTTTGCCGGGCTCGATCAGGCTGAGGTTGCTGAAACCGCCGATGTTCAGTACGGCACGGTTGCCGGCCCGCTCTTCGAACAAGGCTTCATGAAAGGCTGGAACCAGCGGAGCGCCTTGACCGCCGGCGGCTACGTCGCGGCTGCGGAAGTCGCTGACCACGGTGATACCCGTCAGCTCGGTCAGCAGCGCCGGGTTGCCGATTTGCACCGTGAAACCGCGCGCTGGTTCATGGCGAATGGTCTGGCCATGGCTGCCAATCGCGCGGATATCGTCAGGGATGAGGTGCTGTTGAGCGAGGAGGGTATTGATGCCCTGTGCCGCGAGCTTTACCCAGTTTTGCTGGGCGATGGCGGAGCGGGCAATCTCGTCCGGACCGCTGGCGCACAAGCCAAGCAGCTCTGTACGCAGGGAATCGGGCATGGGGATGTAGTGCGTGGCGATCAGCCTGATCGCCGGGGTCTGCTCGATCAGCGCGATGTCCAGGCCATCAAGGCTGGTCCCGGACATCACACCTATATAAAGCGCCATGACTTAACGCTTGGCCGAAGCCAGCTGAGTGGCTTTTTCCTGGTCCATGCGCGCCATCAGCGGTTGGCTCTGTGCCAGGAAGCGTGCGCGCTCGGCTTTGGAGATCGGATCGGCCATCGCGACTTTCTGGCCCAGCGGGTCGACGTGCACGCCATTCACCTGGAACTCGTAATGCAAGTGCGGACCGGTGGATAAGCCGGTAGTGCCGATATAGCCAATCACCTGGCCCTGTTTCACCGTGCCGCCAGTCTTCACGCCTTTGGCGAAGCCTTGCATGTGGCCGTAGAGCGTGGTGTAGGTGTTGCCGTGCTGGAGGATCACGGTATTGCCGTAGCCACCACGGCGGCCGGCCAGCAACACCTTGCCATCACCGGCAGCCTTGATCGGCGTGCCACGCGGTGCAGCGTAGTCGACGCCTTTGTGGGCGCGGATCTTGTTCAGGATCGGGTGTTTGCGGCCCATGGAAAATTTCGAGCTGATGCGGGCGAAGTCCACCGGTGTGCGGATGAACGCCTTGCGCATGCTGTTGCCGTCAGCAGTGTAGTAACTGCTGTTGCCTTGTTTGTTGGTGTAGCGCACGGCGGTGTAGGTCTTGCCGCGGTTGGTGAAGCGCGCCGACAGGATCGGGCCAGTGCCGACGGCCTTGCCGTTGACCACTTTTTGCTCGTAGATCACGTCGAACTCGTCGCCCTGACGAATATCCTGGGCGAAGTCCACGTCGTAGCCAAACACACTGGCCATGTCCATGGTGAGGCTGTGAGACAAGCCGGCCCGGGCTGCGGACTGCGACAGCGAGCTGTTGATCACGCCATGAACGTAAGCCGAGCGCACGGTTGGTTTTGCGGTAATGCGGTTGAAGGTATAGCCCTTGTCGTTCTTGGTCAGGCTGATGCTTTCGAGGTCGTTGAGCTTGCTGTGCAGGTTGGTCAACTGACCGTCAGGACTCAGTTCGAATTCGAGTTTTTGCCCGTGCTTGAGCTGGCTGAACTGCTTGGCCTGCTTGTCGCTGGACAGCACGTCGTGCACTGAGGTGGCCGGGAGGCCGACTTTCTCGAACAGCGTAGAGAGGGTGTCACCCTTGGTGACGATCACTTCCCTGTGGCTTGCCGGCTTCTTTTCTTCGACGACCGGCACCGGTGCAGGTTCGGCTTGAGCGGTTTCCTGGGTGTCTTCGGCACTGTTGTCGATCTGCGCGAAGGGGGAGGTTGCTGGTTCATTTGTGGCTTGAACGGCGTCAGCAGCGTCTTGTTCTTGTGTCAGTTGTTCAGCAGGGCTTTCCAGTTCAAGACTCAGGGTTGTCTTTTTGGCTTCGACATCGCTGGAAGGGAATACCAGGAGCGCCAGACTGAGAAGGGCGGCGATGCCACTTGCAGCAAGCAAGTGGGTCTTCGGGTAAAGCGGCGGCGCTTTAGACGATTCTGTGGTCATAAGTGGTTTTGACTTTGAAAAAAGATGAATTGGAAAAGATGAATGACATGATGAAGATGAAATAACTGTATAAAATATAACCAAATCATCTCTGAAGCAAGTCCGTAGGCACTCTGTCTGCGGATTGGCGTCCGTGCGCCGGGCAAACCTTGTATTTGACGCGCGATCTTGTATGGTTGGTTCCCTTTGAATCTGAGCCTTGCGGGTCTGTTATGAAGTCGGTTGAAGAGCAGCTAGCGCTGATCAAACGTGGTGCGGAAGAACTGTTGGTCGAGTCCGAGCTGATTGAAAAGCTCAAGCGTGGCCAGCCGCTACGTATTAAGGCGGGCTTCGATCCAACGGCTCCGGATCTGCACTTGGGTCACACCGTGCTTATTAATAAGCTGCGCCAGTTCCAGGAGCTGGGGCATCAGGTGATCTTCCTGATTGGTGACTTCACCGGAATGATCGGCGACCCGAGCGGCAAGAGTGCCACGCGCCCACCGCTCACTCGCGAGCAAGTCCTCGAGAATGCCGAGACCTACAAGACTCAGGTCTTCAAGATTCTGGATCCGGCAAAAACCGAAGTGGCATTCAACTCCACCTGGATGGATCAGATGGGGCCGGCCGACTTCATTCGCCTGACTTCGCAATACACCGTGGCTCGTATGCTCGAGCGCGATGACTTCGACAAGCGCTACACAACCAATCAGCCAATCGCCATTCATGAGTTCCTTTATCCGCTGGTTCAGGGTTATGACTCTGTGGCTCTGCGCGCAGACGTGGAGCTCGGCGGCACCGATCAGAAGTTCAACTTGCTGATGGGGCGTGAGCTGCAGCGTGGTTATGGTCAGGAAGCCCAGTGCATATTGACCATGCCGCTGCTTGAAGGTCTGGATGGTGTGAAGAAGATGTCCAAGTCCTTGGGTAACTACGTTGGCATCCAGGAGGCGCCGGGTGTGATGTACGGCAAGCTGGTTTCCATTCCGGATGCGCTGATGTGGCGTTACTTCGAGTTGCTCAGCTTCCGCTCCATGGATGAGATCAATGCGTTCCGCGCTGATGTCGAGGCGGGTGCCAATCCGCGCGATATCAAGATCAAGTTGGCTGAGGAGATCGTTGCGCGCTTCCATGGTGAGGAGGCTGCGGCCAATGCTCATCGTGCCGCCGGTAACCGTATGAAGGATGGCGAGTTGCCGGATGATCTGCCGGAAATCGAATTGACTGCTGCCGAAGACATGCCGATCGCTGCTGTCCTTAATAAAGCGGGGTTGGTTAAGAACTCGGCGGTGGCGCGAGATCTCCTGGGTTCCGGTGGTGTACGTATAGATGGTGAGGTTGTCGATCGCACCTTTATATACGCACTGGGCGCGACCCATGTTTGCCAGGCCGGGAAGAAGGCATTTGCGCGTATTACGCTCAAATCCGAATAAAGCTGAAATAAGGGGTTGACGGCGAATTCTAGAGGCCTATAATTCGCCCCACTTCCGGCGCAGTCGAAACGGAAAACTCCTTGATAAACAAAGAGTTACGCAGTTTTCGATAGCGGGTTGCTTCAGTTCATCGAAGCCGAAAGGGAGTTGAAAAAGAGGTGTTGACAGCAGCGTGTAACGCTGTAGAATTCGCCTCCCGCTGATGAGAGATCTGAAGCGCAAGTGGTTGAAGTTACAAAGGAAACTTTGAAAGCTTCTGAAAATAATCACTTGACAGCAAATGAGGCTGCTGTAGAATGCGCGCCTCGGTTGAGACGAAAGATCTTAACCAACCGCTCTTTAACAACTGAATCAAGCAATTCGTGTGGGTGCTTGTGGGGTCAGACTGCTAGTCAACAGATTATCAGCA